>NZ_CP106754.1:1307750-1961625 GCF_025642095.1 Kosakonia sp. ML.JS2a | reverse complement strand
ACAATCGCTGCCGCTGGCGTGGTGTTCGCCATCCCCAGTTCGCCCACGCCGAACAGTTTTACCCCCTGCTGCGCCAGTTCATGGGTATAACGGACGGTTTCCAACAGCAGTTCTTCTGCCTGCTGCGCGCTCATCGCCGGGCCAGTGGCGATATTGCCGCTGCCGCGCGCCACTTTCATATTCACCACACCGGGGATGGGATCGGCGTCGATACCGACATCCAGCACATGCACTTTTGCCCCGGCCTGCGCCGCCAGCACACACACGCCGGTGGTTGCCCGGGTCATATTCGCCGCCTGAATAGCCGTGACCACGCGCGGGGAGACCGCCACGCCTTCGTGCCATACACCATGATCCGCGCACATCACCACAATCGCTTTTTCCCCGATCTGCGGCGTGCCGTTCAGTCCTGGCATGCCCGCCAGTTGAACCGCCAGCGCTTCCAGCCGCCCCAGGCTGCCAACGGGTTTCAGTAAGCCATCAAGATGCTGCTGCGCCCGTGCCATCGCCACGTCATCGGGCGTGGGGATAGCTGCCAGTAATGCCGTCAATGTCTGCATAGTGTTTCTCATTATGTTGCGGGCTGTTTATAACAGCGCCAGAAGAAATACCAGTTCGCCAAGCTCAATAGCCGCGCCCAGCGTGTCACCGGTCTGCCCACCCAGCGTGCGTTTCAGCATCTGGCCGAGCACAAAGATAGCCACCAGGGTCACCGCCAGCGCGATAACCCCTTTCGTCCCCAACAGGCCGACAACCGCCAGCCCCGTTATCACCAGCGTGACCAGCGTATCCCGGCCGGAAACCTTGCCAATAAACAGATTCCCCAGTC
Organism: Kosakonia sp. ML.JS2a; assembly: GCF_025642095.1. Classification (GTDB taxonomy): domain Bacteria; phylum Pseudomonadota; class Gammaproteobacteria; order Enterobacterales; family Enterobacteriaceae. The sequence continues at coordinate 1,960,796 of NZ_CP106754.1, read as the reverse complement.
CCTCTTCGCGGGCGTAGCGATGGCCGAACATCAGCAATACCGCAAAACCGCGCCCCACTGCACAGGCGGCGGCCAGCGCGGCAATCATGCTGGTGTCGCGCAGTTGCAACTCGCTGAGGGTCAGGATCTTCGCCACCAGCACAAACACCAGCGCCAGACCACCGTGGGTACCAAGGCGGCTGTCGCGCATGATCTCCAGCATCCGCTCACGTCGGCGAGCGGAAAACACGCCATCGCAGGTATCCGCCAGACCATCGAGGTGAAAACCGCCGGTTAACAGCGCCAGCGCCAGCACACTAAACAGCGCCGCCAGCGGTGCACCGCACCAGGGTTGCAACACCACCAGCACGATGCCGCTGAGCGAGCCCAACAACAACCCGACCAGCGGAAAAGTCACAATACCACGCACATAATCCGCTACATCCAGCCCCTGTACGCAGCGGCCAGGCACGGGCAAACGACTGATAAACGACAGCGTGGCGAAAAACAACTTAATCATTTGATTTTGACTCCAATACCGGACACCACCAGCCAGACATGATCCGCCGCCTGCGCCAGTCGCTGATTCACGCGCCCGGCGATATCGCGAAAGTGCCGTGCCAGACGGTTTTCCGGCACAATGCCCATCCCCACTTCATTGGTCACCAGCACCACCGGCGACGGGCAAGCCGCACAGGCGGCAATCAGCGTCTCGATCTCTTGCTGCACCTGCGCTTCCAGTGCCGTGTAATCCCAGCTATCGGCATCGTCGCCTTCGCCATAAGCAAACAGTAAATTGGTCACCAGTGTCGTGATGCACTCCAGCAACACTGCTTCATTGGGGGCATTGTCAGGGGTAATAATTTCAGCGAGCTGTTGCCAGCGCTCTTCGGTGCGCCAGTGTGCCGGGCGACTGTCCCGGTGATGCTGAATACGCGCCGCCATCTCCTCATCGAAAATGTGCGAGGTGGCGATATACAACACCCCGTCGGCGCTGGCGACCAGTGACTCGGCATGACGGCTTTTGCCGCTGCGCGCACCGCCGGTAACAAGGGTTAACATGCTGGCTCCTGATGTTGCTGCATAATCTGATAAATACGTTTGATATCCACATGCTCACGCATGGCGCTGGCCAGCAGATCGAACTGCTGCGCTTTATAATGCGCATAACTGACGGCGGCATCCAGTGGCGGCAAGCCTTTACGCTGACGCAGGCCGTTGATGAACGCGCGGGTAAAGGCATCGCTGTCAAACAAACCGTGAAGATACGTGCCAAACACCCGCCCATCGTCGCTGACCGCGCCATCCGCCACGCGCTGCCCCGCTTTGTGCAGCCACAATGCCGGGCGGCACCCGCTGTGCAGTGTGGTTTCTCCCATATGGATTTCGTAACCGCGCAAGCCAAGCCCGGCGCAGCCCGCCAGCCAGCCGGGTAACGTCTCCTGCAAGCTCGCCTCCACAAGCGTTGTGGTTTTGTCACGGGCAAAACGGGTGACGGTATCCAGCAGCCCCAGTCCCGGCAATGTCCCCAGCCCGGACTCCACCTCATCAACGATCGTCTCGCCAAGCATCTGGTAACCGCCGCAAACGCCGATCACCGGGACACCCGCACGATGGGCATCCAGCACTGCTTTCGCCAGCCCGCTCTCACGCAGCCAGGTTAAATCGCCAAGGGTATTTTTACTGCCCGGCAGGATCACCGCATCGGCGCTGCGCAACGCTTCCGGGGTGCGCACATAATGCACGCGCACATCCGGCTGGGCCGCCAGCGCGTTAAAATCGGTAAAGTTAGAAATGTGCGGCAACTGCACCACGGCAATATCTATCGCCCGCTCACCGGTGCGCAGGTATTTACCGCGCTGCAACGCCACGCCGTCCTCATCTTCCAGGTCGACGTCCAGCCACGGCATCACGCCGATCACCGGCACGCCGGTCAGTTCTTCAATCTGTTTAATGCCGGGGGTGAGCAGCGCCACATCGCCGCGAAATTTATTGATAATCACCCCTTTGACCCGCCAGCGCTCATGCGCCTGCAACAGCGCCAGCGTGCCGTAAATCGCGGCAAACACGCCACCCCGGTCGATATCTGCCACCAGGATAACCGGGCAACCAGCCATCTCCGCCATCCCCATATTGACGATATCCCGGTCGCGCAGGTTGATCTCCGCCGGGCTACCCGCCCCTTCCAGCACCAGCGCGTCATATTCCTGCGCCAGGCTTTGATACACTTCGATGATCTGCTGGCGCAGACGCGGTTTGTATTCGTGGTAGCTCACCGCGTCCATATCGGTCGCGACTTTGCCCATCAGCACCACCTGCGCCTTGCGGTCGCTGGTGGGTTTAAGCAGCACCGGGTTCATCCGCACATCGGGGAGGATACCTGCGGCCTCTGCCTGAAATATCTGCGCGCGCCCCATCTCCTGGCCGTCCGGCGTAATGCCCGAGTTGAGCGCCATATTTTGCGATTTAAACGGTGCGGTCTTGAGCCCGTCCTGGTGAAAAATACGGCACAGCCCGGCGACCAGCACGCTTTTGCCCACATCCGAAGCGGTTCCTTGCAGCATAATGGCCTGCGTCATAACGCCTCCTTCACCGGCATCGCCCGCATACGGGCATAAAATTCATCTTCGCTTTTGCACAGCGGGAACCCTAACTCGCTGTGCAGTTTAACCAGCCAGGGCTGCGTCAGCCCGGCCTCTTCAATCAGCGCCCGGCGGGCAAACACCTCGCCTGGCGTACCGTGCGTCAGCAACTCGCCGCGCCGCAACACGTACACGGCGTCGCAGATTTCATAGATTAAATCAATGTCATGGCTGGAAATCACCACATGATTTCCCTGCGCAACGATGCGGCGAATAATGGCCAGCATCTGCGCACGCCCGGCAGGATCGAGCCCGGCAGTGGGTTCATCCAGCAACAGGTATTTTGCCTGCAACACCAACGCGCCTGCGATAGCCACGCGTTTTTTCTGCCCGTGGCTCAGACACTGAATCGGCTGATGACGAAACGACTGCGCATCCACCAGTGTCAACGCCTCCTCCACACGGCGGACGATCTCCGCTTCCGGCACGCCGATATTGCGCAAACTGAAGGCGATATCGCTATCAATATCGGTATAGAAGATTTGCTGATCGGGATCCTGAAACACGGTAGTGACCTGCTGGCGCAGCGCCAGCAGTGCGCGTTTACTGTAATCCAGCGGTTTCCCCTGCCACTGCACCGTCCCTTGTTGCGGGCGTAAAATGCCGCTCAGGTTCATAAACAGCGTGGATTTGCCGCAGCCGTTAGCACCGACCAGCCCGGTCACCGGCTGGCGAGAAAAGTCGAGGCTGAGCCCTTTCAGTATCGGTTCATCCTGGTAACGGAACCACAGGTTATCGGTGACCAGCATGCCACATCCTCACAGGTGAAAATCACCCTGATAAAGTTTGATATCCAGCGTGGTCGCCAGCGCTTTGTAGCGCAGCAGCACGCGGGTAAATAACAGGCTGACCAGCATCGCCAGCGAGCGGTAGCCCTGCGGCACGGTGCGGTAACCAAAACGCAGCGTCTGCGCCCGGTGAATCGCCGCCGCTTCCTCCAGCAGGATAAAGATAAAGCGCCAGATGAGCAGGATCTGTTCCGTCAACAGGCGCGGCGCACGCGCGCGCTTCAGCAACAAAATCAACTGAGGAAACGGCAGGTTCAGCACCAGCCAGAAGGTCGCCGACAGCGCCGCCAGGCTACGCCACAGCGTGGCGTTTGCCGCCGCCAGCCCTTCCGGCATCACACCGATCCAGACGTGACCCAGTGGCACGCCGAACAGCAAATGCACCGGTTCACGGGTAATGCTGAACAGGATCGTCACGACGCCCATCAGTAAAAATCCCAGCGGGATTGCCATCCAGCGCAGCCAGCGCCACAGTGAAATACGCAGCAGCCAACAGGTGAACGCCGCGACAAAAACCAGCAAGATCCCCTGCCCGATGGGCGGCAGGGAAAAGGCCAGCGCCATCAGCAGCAGCCAGCAGAAGAACTTGCGCTCCGGTGCGACCGTAGCCCAACGGCTCTGGTAGCTGAGCCGATCAAGACCGTTCGCTATCACGCTGTCTGCCTTTCATATACCCGAGAATGTAGAAAATCACCGCCGCACCTATCGAGCCTTGCAGCGTAAACAGCAGGCTTTCGATCTCGCCGCTTGCCGGTTCATACAGCGGCTGGAACCACGGCTGATAATGCGGCGCAACGGCCTGGATCTGGCTTTCCGCTTCCCCATCGGAACCGCCATATTCGCCGCCATGGTTGATAAAGAAAGGCATGATCACCAGGGCAATCACCATCGCCAGCAGAATCAGGGTCTTTTTCATCTTAACGCTCCTGTGCAGTAATAAGCTGGCGCCGGGTAAGCTGGTCGTAGATCATCACGGTCAGCAACCCTTCAGCGATGGCAATCGGGATTTGCGTCAGGCAGAAGATGCCCATAAATTTCACCACCGACCCGGTCGCCCCGTGCTGCGGGTCCGGAAAGGCGACGCCCAGTTGTACCGATGTCACGAAATAGGTCACCAGATCGGCGAGCATGGCGCAGAGAAACACCGCCACATCACGGCGGAACCCCGCACGGCAGGCCAGTTTCCACACAAGGTAGCCGACCACCGGGCCAATCACCGCCATCGACATGCCATTAGCGCCAAGCGTGGTCAATCCGCCGTGCGCCAGCAATAGCGCCTGGAACAGCAGCACAATCGCGCCGAGAACCGCCACCACGCCCGGACCAAACAAAATCACTGCCAGCCCCACGCCGGTCGGATGGGAACAACTGCCGGTCACCGAGGGAATCTTCAGCGCCGACAAGACAAAAATAAACGCGCCGCACAGCGCCAGCAGCACTTTCTGGTTGGTGTCGTCCGCCACGATGCGGCGCAAACGCACCAGTCCGTACCACAGGCACGGCAGGAATAGCAGCCACCAGGCCAGCGCCCACATCGGCGGCAGAAAACCTTCCATGATGTGCATGGCGAACGCCTCCTGCGGCACCACCATCAGCAACATAGCGGCGGCGAGTCCGCTGAAAGACAGCTGTTTCAGTTGTTGCACTTTCATACCCTCTCCCACTGTTTATTGACCAGGATGGTCGAAAAATAGGGCAGCGGCTGATCGTCGCTGACATCACCCAGTTGCCGCCAGCACTGCTCTCCCGGTAACGTGGCTTCCGCCATCATCAGGGCGCAACCGAGCAGGCCCGCTTCATGTAACAACGCTTTGATACGGGCAAAACGGCCATACACTTTCATCAACACCAGGCTGTCATGCTGCTGCAACGCCAGGCGGATGTCACTTTCCGGCGCGGTGCAGGAGATAACGGCCAGCGACTGCTGCTCCATGGCCAGCGGTGTCTGCGTGCGCGCGGCGATGGCGGCAAACGACGTCACGCCCGGGACGATCTCTACGTGCTCCGGGTGTTGCAGGCGTTGCAACAAAAACACCCAGGTGCTGAATAACATCGCATCGCCAAGGGTGATAAAACCGACCTGCTTACCGGCCTGCACTTCCGCGTCCAGCGCGGCGGCAACGTCATCCCACACGGCTTCTTTTTCCGCGCTGTCGGCGCTCATCGGGAAATGGCAACAGCGCACGTCGGTCTGTTCGCCAAGGTATTCCCGCACGATGGAGAGCGCCAGGCTGTCGCCCCCTTTGCGCCCGGCCGGGGCATAGAGCACATCCAGCCTGCCGAGGATACGCGCGCCACGCACGGTGATCAGATCCGCCGCGCCAGGGCCGGTGCTCAGGGCGTAAAGTTTGCCACTCATGCTGCGGCCTCCAGCGTCTGCGTCAGCGCCTGTTGCAGATGGCGGACAAACATCGCCCGCACATCAGCGTTTTCCCCCAGGCCTTGTAGCCACGGTGTGGCGGCAATACCGACCCGTTCAAACTGCGTTTTCCAGGAGTCGTCATCGTCAGACGCCATATCGTTAATCGCGTGATCGCCCGCCACCAGCATCAGCGGCATCAGGTGGACGGCGTTGACCCCTTCATGGCGCAACCCATCGATCAGCAAATCGATTTCCGGGTAACTCTCCACCGCGCCAACCCGCGCAGGAAAACGATGAGCGGCCATCATATGGTCGAGACAGGCATAAGCAGAAAACGCATGATGACTGGCGCCGTGGCCCATAAACACCACCCGTTCATGTGGGCCGACCTGCGGCATCTGACGGGAAAGCGCCTGCATCAGATGCAGATAATCGTCATGACTGCTGAGCAGCGGCGCGCCAATCACCAGCCGTTGAAACAACGAGCGCAGGGTCTGCACTTCGCGGACGATTTTTTCGTACTCATCGCCGTTAATGATGTGCAATGACTGGATCGCCACATCCTGGTAGCCCGCGTCGGCGAGTTTTTGCAGCGCCTGCAATGGGGTATCGATGTGCAGGTTGTCGCGCTGTTTCAGTTTGCGGATGATCATGCCGGAGGTGAAGGCGCGAAACAGCGTGCGATCCGGGCAACTGGCCGCCAGCTCGCGCTCGCAGGCAACAATATTTTTCTCACAGGTGTCGTGATAACTGGTGCCGAAGCTCACCACTAAAAGTGCTTTTTTCATTATGTTCTCCTCACTGTGTCGCCAGCCAGCGTCGCAACCGCCGTGAAAATGCGTCCTGACTGTCCAGTCTCTCTTCGCCCACCACCACAGTCTGCGGACGGGTAATAACAATGCACGGAATGCCGGCCGCAAGTGCAGGCTCTATTTTTTCCAGGTAGCCCCCTTCTGCACCGGAGGCTTTGGTGATCATCACCTCGACCCGGTACTGGCGGTAAAAGGCTGCGTTAAATTCCGCGCTGAACGGGCCGCAGAGCGCAACAATGTCGCCAACGCCAAAACCCAGCGCCGCGCACTGCGCCACCACGTCCGGCACCGGTAACACCCGCGCCAGCAGCGTTTTACCCGGTAGCCCTGCGCGCCAGCGCGCCAGATCTTTACTGCCAGTGGTGAGCAAAATGCGCTCGCCTAGTTCACGGGCTTGCTCACAGGCCGCTTCCAGCGAGGCGACATAAAACAGCAACGGATGCGTTAAATCCGGCACCTGCTCCGGGCGCTGGTAGCGGCTTAACAACACCTGCGCCTGCTCACAGGCATGGGCGATATTGCGACTTACCACATCGGCGTAAGGATGAGAGGCATCAATCACCCAGCGGGTGCGATTTTGCTGCAACCAGGCCACCATCTCGCCCAACTCCAGACGACCGCAACGCACCTGACCGCGAATATTTCCCGCCAGTTGTTGCCCGGTCGGTGTCGCCACCGACAGCGTGTAACCCACGCCCGCTGCGTCCAGTTGCTGGCAAATCTGCCGCGCATCGCTGGTTCCGCCAATCACCAGCACGTCGCCCGCCGTCACAGGCTGTAGCCTCGCGGGGTGATCATCAGTCCGTTTTGCACATAGGTGGCGCGGTTTCCGACAATCACCAGGCTGGTCATATCGACAGGCTCAAAGTCCATCGCGCCCAGCGTGGTCAGCCACTTCTCCTCTTTTTTTCGCCCGGCGGATTTCACCACGCCAACCGGGGTATCCGCGTGTTTACTGGCCGCCAGCAGTTCAAATGCTCTTGCCAGGTGGCCTTCACGGCCCCGGCTGCGCGGGTTGTAGAAGCAGATAACAAAGTCTGCTTCACCAGCAGCAACAATGCGTTTTTCAATCACCGGCCACGGCGTCATCAAATCGCTGAGGCTGATGTGGCAGAAGTCATGCATTAACGGCGCGCCAAGCAATGCGGCGGCGGCGATACTGGCGGTCATGCCCGGCACCAGGCGGACCTCCACATCCAGTTGCTGCTTGCCGACCAGCTCCAGCACCAGCCCGGCCATGCCATAAATCCCGGCGTCGCCGCTGCTGATCAGCGCCACGTTATGCCCGGCCTGCGCCAGTTCAATCGCCGCCTGGCAGCGTTCGATCTCTTTGCACATGCCGGTTTTGATCACCTGTTTATCGCCGGTAAAGGCTTTCACCAGATGGGTGTAGGTTTTATAACCAACGACAATGTCCGCCGCTTGCAGCGCGTCGATGGCTTCCATGGTCATCATGGCTTGTGAGCCTGGGCCAATCCCGATTACCGTTAACATCAGTGTGAAACTCCCAAAGTAATAGTCACGCCCTGCTCGCGCAGGGTCTCGCCCACCAGTTGCCCCTGGCTCATCAGCCAGGCCGCCGGGCCGGAAACGCTCCCGACGCCGGCGGTTTGCCGCACAAATTCGGAGGCGGGAAAATGGTGTTCGTGCTGGCGCAGCACGTCAGCGCTGAACACTTCAAACGGCACGCGCAGGCTTTGCGCAAGCTGCACCAGCCCTCGCTCGTCTTGTTTGAGCGTGATGCTACCCACGGCCCGCAGCGCCAGCGGGTCAAAAGCGTGTGCATGCAGTTGCCGCTGCAACAGCATCGACAACAGCGCAAACGGCGTATCCCGTCGGCAGCCAATGCCTGCCACTACACGCCTGGGCACCAACTTGTAGACCGGCAGCGAAAGCGCAGGCAACTCAGCCTGGGTCGTCACGCAGACCAGTGCATCCAGCGCCGGCAGCACCTCCAGATCCACCACCGCAATAAACCCGCGCGTGTCGCAGTTCGCGACTTCTTCGCGCATTGCCGCGTCGCACCACAGGCCGATGCGTTTACCGCTCACCAGCATGTGGTTGATGGTCTTTACCGCCGGGCGGAACCCGTCCATCCGCGCGTCAAGCTGGCTTGCCAGCGTATCCAGCGCCGCCAGTTCGTTTACATCGGTCGCGGTGGTGATCACCGGATCGGCGTCCAGCACCCCGGCCAGGTAGCGCGCCAGCGCATTGGCACCGCCGTAGTGCCCGGAAAGCAGGCTGATCACATGCTGCCCGCGCTCATCAATCACGATCACCGCCGGATCAATAAACTTGTCATTGACCAGCGGCGCGATAACGCGCACGGCGATGCCCGTCGCGCCAATAAAAATCACCGCCGAATAGTGGCTGAACGCCTCACGCAGGGTCTGTGCAAAACCGCCTTCAAAGGGCGCAAACCCGTCCCTTTGCAGCTTTTCGCTGGTAAAGCAGGTCATCGGCAGCGCCGGTTTCAGGCGTTCAGCCAGCGCCATGCCGCCGGGTGTCAGGCAAAACAGCGCAATGGATTCAGGCTTTACGGTATTCATGGCTAAAGTCCGCCGCATAGAGTCGGGAGTAGTGGTACTCCTCCCCCAGAAACGCGCCCACGAGGATCAGCGCAGTTTTGCGGATCCCGGCCTCGCGCACCTTGTCGCCGATATCAGCCAGCGTGCCGCGCACGGTCTGGCTCTCCGGCCATGTCGCTTTGTAAATAACGGCGACAGGCGTGGTGTGCGGATAGCCGCCTTCGATCAAACGCTCCGCCACGCGGTGAATACGTTGTACGGAGAGGTAAATCGCCATGGAGGTCTGATGACTGGCGAACGACTCCAGTTGCTCGCGCGGCGGCACCGGCGTACGCCCTTCCAGGCGGGTGATGATCAGGCTCTGCGATACCTCCGGCACGGTGTACTCCACCCCCAGTTCCGCCGCCGCGCCCAAAAACGCACTGACACCGGGGACCACCTGCCAACGGATGCCACGACGGGTTAACACTTCCCCCTGCTCGCGCACCGAGCCATACAGCGAGACATCACCGGTTTGCAGCCGCACCACCACTTTCCCGGCGTTTACCCCGGCTTCCATCAGATCGATAATCTGCTCAAGGTGCAGTTCAGCGCTGTCGTGGCACTCGGCATCCGCCGGGCAATAGTCCAGCAGTTCGGTGTTGATCAACGATCCGGCGTAAATCACCACCTGCGCCTGTTGCAATAGCCGGTAGCCTTTGAGCGTAATCAGCTCCTTATCGCCTGGCCCCGCGCCAACAAACCAGACGGTGTGCGCCTCCACGGTGTCAGCCATGGTGTTTCTCCTTTTCGCAGGAAATCAAAAAAACGGGATTATTCGGTTTGAAGTAGTGACCACTGCCAAGCCCGGTGAGCAGGGAGACCTGGATCTGCTGGCAATCTAGCGCGGCGACATGGCGGGCGGTAAGGTGCGCCAGCGCAGCGTTGAGGTTTTCCTGCAGGATAAAGGTCATCACCAGTCGGCCACCGGGGTGCAGTTGCGCCAGTGACCAGTCAATCAGTTGCGTCAGGTTGCCGCCGCTGCCGCCCATAAACACCGCGTCCGCCGGTTGTTCAACAAACAGCGGTGCGACCCCGGCAACAATGGCAATGTTGCGGCAGTCAAAATGCAGGCAGTTCTCTTCCAGCAGCCCGAGCGCTGCCGGGTTACGCTCAATGGCGGTCACCCGCAGTTGTGGGTGGGCGAGCGCCGCTTCAATGCTGACGCTGCCGGTTCCCGCGCCAATATCAATCAGGTGGCGCGCCTGATGCAGCTCCAGCTTTGACAGCGCCAGCGCACGCACCGCTTCTTTGGTCATCGGTACCTTTTCGCCACGAATAAACAGCTCATCTTTCATTGAGGATCACCACCACATTCATCTCGTATTGCGCCTGAACATCCGCGGGTCGCAACCGCTGGATACGCTCGTTGTCCATGCCAAGATTCTCACCAATCACCAGCCAGCAATTGGCGGCGCCGCGGGCGATAAGCGCATCGGCAATGGCTTTCGGACCACAGCGCGCATCGGTGACCATCGCCACTTTGGGCTCGCGGGCAAGCCGGTCAAAATCCACCTCACGCCCGTGGCTGCTGGTCAGCCAGATGTCGTTCATGTCGATCCCGGTGCGCGAGCACAGATACTGCGCGGCGCTGATGCCGGGGATAATCTGCAACTGTTCAATGCCAAAGTGCGCGACCAGCCGGGTGCCGATGCCGTAAAACAGCGGATCGCCAGAGGCCAGCACCACCACCCGTCGCGCCGTCTGTTGCTCCAGCCAGGCAAGCAGCGCGGGGATATCGCTATCCAGCGCACGCACTTCACCGCGAAATGCCGGGAATTGCGCCAGATGGCGCTTACCGCCGACCAGCACATCCGCCTGCGCCACGGCCTCTAATGCCCGCGGCGTCATCAGGGCAAGATGACCCGGTCCCATACCCGCTATCGTCAGCATTGCAGCTCCCGGGCAATCGCCTCTGGCGAGCGGTTAGCGCCCAGGACTTTGTTATCAAAAGAGAACATAATGGCGTCGCACTGTGGCGGGGTTTGCGTGAAGCGCAGCATCTGCTCAATGCGCTGGCAAATCCGCCGCGCCAGATGGTCATAGAGATGGTTAAACCCGGCGGCGTCGATGTGCTCCATCGCTGCTTCGGTGGTATCGCAGTCGCTGACCGCCAGCAGCAACGCGTGCGGCGCGCCGAGCAGCGCAAGGTGCGCGACCAGGGTTTCCATGCGCGCATCGGCAATATGGCTGTGGGTATGAAAGATACCGGCGGCGATTTTCACCAGCTTGCCAGGGTGGCCCACCAGCACAATCTGCCGGTAGCCCATGCGCACCGCTTCTTCAATCATGTAGCCCACGAAGTTACTCATCGTCACCACGAGCTCGCCGGAGACACCCAGTTGTTCGCGAACGAAACGCTCGCCGTGGTTGCCGGGAACGAGGATCACCCGCTCCATCCCGCCCGCGCGTTTTTGCTCCAGCTCCAGCGACAGCGAACGTTTCCAGCTCTCTTCCGACATCGGCGTCACGATGCCGGTGGTGCCAATAATTGAAATACCGCCAAGTATGCCAAGCCGCCCGTTGTAGGTTTTCTTCGCCCGTTCTTCCCCTTCCGGGGCGAAGATTTCCACCTCCGCGCCGCGCGTCGGGCCAATCACCTCACGCACCGCGGCTTCAATGGTCTGGCGTGGCGTGCGATTGATCGCCGCTTCGCCCACCGCGAGGCCAATGCCTTTACGGGTTACCCGCCCCACCCCTTCGCCACCGCGCAGCGTAATATCACCGCTGTCGTTTACCGTCACGCGGGCAAAAATCAGCATGCCATGCGTCGCGTCCACATCGTCGCCCCCGTCTTTGCGGATAGCCGCCATCGCCTGCTGGCCTTCAATATGCGGAGATTCCACGTTGAGACGCAGCGTGACGCCGGAAGGCGTGACAATCGACACCTGGTGAATGATGTGCTGGCGCAGCACCATCAGCGCGGCGACTTTTGCCGCCGCCGTGGCGCAGGAGCCGGTGGTGTAGCCTTTGCGTAACGCTTTACCGTTATGCCACACCGGGTCGTCGAAGGCGGGCTCGCTCATTGCGCCTCCCGCAGGTTGTAGAGCAAGGCGTTGATAATGGCGGCGGCGACGTTGCTGCCCCCTTTGCGACCACGGGCGGCAATCGCCGGTAAACCACTTGCCACCAGCGCTTCTTTCGACTCTTCCGCGCCCACAAAACCGACCGGCACGCCCACCACACCGCTGACCTGCGCCTTATGTTCGAGCAAGCGGAACAGTGCGGTGGGGGCATTGCCAAAGACAAAGATTTTTTCCCCCTCTTCACCCAGCGCCAGATCCACCGCCGCCATAGAGCGGGTGATGCCGTCCGCCTTGGCTCTGCGCACCACACGCGGGTCGGAGATATAACAACGCACCTCGCCGCCAAACTGCGCCAGCAACGTTTTATTAATGCCGGAGAGCGCCATGGTGGTATCGGTATAGAGGGAGCAACCGCGTGTAATCGCCGTACACAAGCTTTCCAGCGCATCCGGGGAGAAGTGCAGAATATCCAGCCAGTCGAAATCGGCGGTGGTGTGAATGACCCGTTTGATCACCGCTTCATGCAGCGGGCTGGCAAAACGGTAATCGGGACGGGTTTCATGAATGATCTCGCCGATAATGACAAAACTTTTGGCCTCAATAGCCTGCGGTTGCTGCAAGTAATCCATTTTTTCCATCCTCAGGCTCCCGCCAGTAGGTAATGCGTCAGTGCAAACAACGCCAGCGCCAGCGTGGAGGCCACCCACATCAGGCCAATGGTTCGTGGGATGTCATCCACCTCAATGGCGCGGCGTTCATCGCCAATCCAGGGTTTTTCGACGCGTTCGCCGAAGTAGTCATTCGGGCCGCCAAGGCGTACACCCAGCGCTCCGGCAACGGTGCCTTCCGGCCAGGCACAGTTGGGGCTACTGTGATTGCGCCGATCGCGAAAACCGATACGCAATGCGTTGCGGGCGTTATAGCCGCACAACAGGGTCGCGGCGCTCAGCAGTAACCAGCTCAGCCGCGCCGGAATGAAGTTCGCTACATCGTCCAGCCGGGCGCTGACCATGCCAATGGCGCGGTATTTTTCATGCTTGTAGCCAACCATCGAGTCCAGCGTGTTGACCGCTTTATAGGCCATGGCCAGCGGCGCGCCGCCGATCAGTAAGAAGAACAGCGGCGCAATCACACCGTCGACGGTGTTTTCCGCCACGGTTTCCACCACCGCGCGGGTGATCTGCGGCGGTTGCAGTTGCGCCGTGTCGCGCCCGACAATCCACGACAATTTTTCGCGGCTGTCGTTGAGCGAGCCATGGCGCAGCGCGTTTTCCACGTCCCGCGCCATATCCGCCAGGCAGCGCGTCGCCAGTGTGGTGTAGATTACCCACACCTGCACACACCAGCCCAACCACGGATGGACCGTCGTTGCCAACGTCAGCACGCCCCAGCTCACCGCCCAGGTAATGCCCACCACCAGCAACCACATCACACCGCCGCCAATGCGCAGCGCAACATCACTGTGACAACACTGGCGCACCCCGCGCTGGATGTGCGTAATCAGCGCGCCAATCCAGCGCACCGGATGCGGCCAGTGCGGCGGGTCGCCAAGCAGACGATCGAGCAGGAACGCCGCACACCATGCCAGTAACGTCATAAGGCGCTCCTGGCGGCGCGAAACCAGTGGTTGAGCATCTGCGGGCGTTGCCCGAAATGCAGATGCAGATAGCTGGCGAAGGTATTCCCCACCTGCCAGCCGCCCTGCCAGCGTTTCAACACCTCGCCATCGCGGGTTTTGTGGCAATCCAGCACGGCAGCATGCTGCGGGGTAAAGTCGGAGTAATGGAATTCGTGCCCCCGCAGGGTCTCGCCCGGTGCCGCGAGCAGCGTCTGTTGCGTGGCGCGGGCTTCACAGTAGCCAAAACGGGTCAGCCGTTTGCCCATCACGCTGTGACCGGGGATAACATCCGCCATCGGCCAGCAGTGGCCGTCAGCATCACACAGCGTGGTGCCAAGGTACATCAGACCGCCGCACTCGGCGTAGATCGCCACGCCGCGCTGGTGGGCGACGCGGATGGCGTCACGCATCGGCTGATTGACCGACAGTGCACGCGCATGCAGTTCCGGGTACCCCCCGCCCAGCCACACCATCTGGCACGCCGGCAATGCGCGGTCATGCAGCGGGCTGAAACGCACAATACGGACGCCAGCGCGTTCCAGCAGCAACAGATTATCCGGGTAGTAAAAGTTGAAGGCTTCGTCGTCCGCCAGCGCGAGCGTCAGCCCGGCTCCGGTCTGTTCTTGCTCACAGGAAGGGATATCGCCTCCCGGCAGACGGGTAATGGCGCTCAGGGCGAGCAAACGGTGGATATCCACGGTCTGCGCCAGGCGGTCGGCAAAGTCACGCCAAGGTTGCGCATCCACGATGGATTCACGGGCAGTGACCAGCCCAAGGTGGCGTTCGGGCAGCGCCACGCCCGGCACGGTCGGCACATATCCCAGCACCGGCACCGCACAGTAATGTTCGATGGCCTGTTTCAGCAGTTGATAGTGGCTGTCGCTGTTGACGCGGTTAACAATCACCCCGGCAATCGGCAACTGCAGGTCGAAATGGCAAAAACCCATCACCGTGGCGGCAATCGACGTGGAGACCGCTTTGCCGTCCACCAGCAGGATCACCGGCACGCCAAGCTGTTTTGCCAGCCCGGCGCTGCTGCAATAGTGGGGATCGGTGCCGTAACCGTCGTACAGCCCCATCACGCCTTCGATAACGGCAACGTCAGCGGCGAGCAGATGCTGTGTAAACAGGGCATTAAGCGTGGGTTCCGGCAGCATAAAACTGTCGAGATTGCGGGAAGGAACGCCGGTAACGGCGCTGTGCCAGGCGGTGTCGATATAGTCCGGGCCGACTTTAAAAGGCTGCACGTGCAGGCCGAGGCGCTGCAAAACGGTGAGCAACCCGAGCGTGACGGTGGTTTTCCCACAGCCACTGCCCGTGCCGGCAAGGATAAAGGCGCTGCGCCTGTCTGACATTCCTGAAGCCCCGTAGCGGGTGGAAAAGGTGAAGTCAGGACGCGCGTCTGCCCAGTCTGTCGACTGTACGCTTCTGAGCAACCCACTTCCCACCGAAGTTGTTGATAACTGCCCATCAGGTCGGTCTTCTGGCTTAGCGTCATCCTCGCCCGTCCTTCCCGATCCTGCGATCAGTGGTGATTACGGGGTTGTCAGCATCACAGCAGCGGGGGCTGCGGGGGATTTTCACCCCCTTCCCTGCCGCAACAGCGTGCGGCGTAACCGGATGGATTATTCATCACGGTGTGCAATTATCACCGTAATGTAGTCCCTGAATGCACTATATCGCAGCAGGGAAATAAAAACTGGTTCAGTTTATCGGGACGTAAACAATAATTTGTTGCGCTATAACAATTTATTGCTCACCCCGTTGATTAAAGCCTTATGCAGTCTTGATTCAGATGATTATTACGCCATATTCGAATAACAAAATATTGCTATCGGAAATTTAATCCCCGTCATAGTTTGCATTATTCTGCAAACGGAAGGCTTGCGGCGTCACCTGGTAAGTCTGGCGAAATACTTTGCAAAAATAGCTGGTTTGCGAAAATCCTAAATTGCGCGCAATACTGGCGATGCTCCAGTCGCTGTGGCACAGCATTTCGCGGGCGCTGGCCATACGCTGGCGGTTCACCCACGCGTTAAAGCCAATACCCTGATATTTTTTGAATAATTTACTGAAGTAGTAAGGGCTGAGATAAACGTGCGCCGCTACGTCCTCCAGCCGCAGCTCATCGGAAAGATGCGCATCAATGTAGCGCAGCGCTTTTTTCATTTTGCTGTCATGCGGCCCCTGGTTGCGCGGCGTATGGCTCGCGTCAGAGGATTGCTGATCTTTGATAACCACAAAATTAATCTGTTTTTTCAGACAGTTATCAACAATAAGCTGCAACAGATCCGCCGAAGCAATAACCCGCGAGTAATCCATTTCCGGCACACTGTGGAACGCGTCCATCAGCACCGGATCGGCCTGCCAGCGGTCATCAATATTGAGAATGTCCACCAGTTCCACGCCGCTGTTCTCGCGCAAACGCACCTGTCCACAGAGCACAAATCCCACCAGATGCCCGGCAATCACCAACGGAATAGAGAAGTCGGTTAATCCGGCATGGCAGCGATAGATGCAGGGCTGGTTGGATTTCGACGCTTCGAACCCGCCACAGCGATCGCTCATGCGGCAGCGATCGCTGTGCTGCGGATGCTGGCGCATACGCTGGCAAAACGGAGTGAAATTAAACAGCCCGGAGATCTCTTCGCCGTGGATATTCACCACAACAACGGCCAACCCGGTGGCTTGAGCAAAATCCTGGGCGATTTTATTAATGAGTTCCGAGTTGAGCGCACTCGCAGAAATCATGATAAAACCTCTCAGTGAATTTTAATTTATTGTTATAAACAGGCTATTTGTTTACGCGACTGATAACGTCAATAACATATATTTCATAAGATATGTCGCTAAACTGAAATCAACATAACAAAAGTCTCCCATCCCTGGGAGGCCATTTATTGCTTTCGGGAAAGCAGATCACGAAATACGTTTTAACCTTCCAGCTTGCAGCTATTACAGGGCAGATTTTTGCCAATCAGATATCGGTAGCAAGCCGCACCGCCGCAGGCGCCAATAATTGGCGCAACAATCGGAACGATAAAGTACGGGATCTCACGCCCGCCGGTGAATGCCACTTCTCCCCAACCGGCGAAAAAGACAAACAGTTTTGGCCCGAAGTCACGCGCCGGGTTCATCGCAAACCCGGTGAGCGGCCCCATGGACGCGCCGATCACCGCCACCAGCACGCCAATGAGCAACGGTGCTAACGGCCCACGCGGTACGCCGTTGCCGTCATCGGTCAACGCCATGATCACGCACATCAGAATCGAGGTGATGATGACTTCCACCAGCCCCGCCTGCCAGACGTTCAGCGCCGCGGCGGGATAGGTGGTAAACAACGCCGCCAGTTGCAGGCTTTCAATGCTGCCCCGCACCAGTTGGTGCGCAGTTTCATACTCGAGAAACAGATTGCGGTACAACAGATAGGCCACCGCCGCGCCACCAAACGCCCCGGCGATTTGCGCCACGCAGTAAGGCAGCACTTTGCGCCCCGGAAAACAGGCAAACAACCACAGCGCAATGGTGATCGCCGGGTTGAGATGCGCCCCCGAAATCCCGGCGGTCAGGTATACCGCCAGCGAAATGCCCAGGCCCCAGATAATGCAGATCTCCCACAATCCCAGCGTCGCGCCGGCGACCTTCATGGCGCAGAGGCAGCCGATCCCGAAAAACAAAAACAGCCCGGTACCTAAAAACTCGGCGATGCATTGTGCCTTTAGCGAATCATTCATTATGTCACCTTCCAGGTAGAGTCAGACCTCACCAGCACCCCTGAAGCTGGCGGCAGAGTACAACGCCGCTCACTATAGAAATCCGCGCATGAAAAGTGTTGGCAACCTCAGGCGCAAAACCCCAAAAAAGTCGTGTCGCGATAACACTATTTTGCTCTCGCCATTTCTTTATTATCACTATTCCCGCGCATGCCAATACCGCTATTTAGGGAAAACAAATAACAAATTATTGTTATTTTCCCTGCGCTGATTTACAGCCTTGCTCACAGAATCTTTCCGCACGCGCAAATAACACACCCTGTTTATTTTTGTCACGCTAAAAAATGTAAACCTGACGGAGCAATAGCAATATTTTACTATTCAATAAAATATAAAATAACCAGCAATTTCAATGAGATGAATTTTATCCAGACAATTTATTCACCTGATATCGCCAGGAAGTTTTTAACGTATTTTCAAGAGAGCCATTCTTTTTCCTCGCTTATTTGTATAGTCCGACCATCAGGGCAACCTTACCGAGGTTTTTATGCAACAAGAAGCATTAGGAATGGTGGAAACCAAAGGCCTAACCGCCGCAATTGAAGCGGCGGACGCCATGGTGAAATCGGCCAATGTCGTGTTAGTAGGCTACGAAAAAATAGGTTCCGGCCTGGTGACCGTTATTGTTCGCGGCGATGTTGGCGCCGTAAAAGCCGCAACCGATGCAGGTGCCGCCGCCGCCGCACAGGTGGGTGAAGTGAAAGCCGTACACGTTATCCCGCGCCCGCACACTGACGTTGAAAAAATCTTACCGAAAGGAATGAGCCAATGAGCAGCAATGAACTGGTGGAACAGATCATGGCTCAGGTGGTAGCGCGCGTATCGGCTCCCCAGGCTTCCCCCACTGCAACCCACACCAAACGAGAGACGGCTATGGCAGAAAAAAGCTGCAGTTTAACGGAGTTTGTCGGCACGGCGATTGGCGACACCGTTGGCCTGGTGATCGCCAACGTAGACAGCGCCCTGCTCGACGCAATGAAGCTGGAAAAACGCTTTCGCTCCATCGGCATTTTAGGGGCACGCACCGGCGCAGGCCCGCACATTATGGCGGCGGATGAAGCAGTCAAAGCCACCAATACCGAAGTGGTCAGCATTGAACTCCCGCGCGATACCAAAGGCGGCGCGGGCCACGGTTCGCTGATCCTGTTCGGTGGCAACGATGTCTCCGACGTAAAACGCGCGATTGAAGTGGCGCTGAAAGAGCTGGACCGCACCTTTGGCGATGTCTACGCCAACGAGGCCGGGCATATCGAGTTGCAATACACCGCCCGCGCCAGCTACGCGCTGGAAAAAGCCTTCGGCGCCCCGGTGGGCCGCTCCTGCGGGGTGATTGTCGGCGCGCCCGCATCGGTTGGCGTACTGATGGCGGATACCGCGTTGAAGTCCGCCAATGTGGAAGTGGTGGCGTACAGCTCGCCGGCAAAAGGCACCAGCTTCAGTAACGAGGCGATCCTGATCATCTCCGGTGACTCCGGCGCAGTGCGCCAGGCGGTGATTTCCGCCCGCGAAATTGGCAAAACCGTGCTCGGCACGCTCGGCGCAGAGCCGAAAAACGACCGCCCGTCCTACATCTGATAACAGAGAGGCTGTTTCATGAGATCGAAACGATTTGAAGCGCTGGCGAAACGCCCTGTTAACCAGGACGGCTTTGTGAAGGAGTGGATTGAAGAAGGCTTTATCGCTATGGAAAGCCCGAACGATCCCAAACCTTCCATCCGCATCGTCAACGGTGTGGTCACCGAGCTTGATGGCAAGTCCGCCAGCCAGTTCGACCTGATTGATCACTTCATCGCCCGCTATGGCATCAATCTGGATCGCGCCGAAGAAGTGATGGCAATGGATTCAGTCAAACTCGCCAATATGCTGTGCGATCCCAACATCAAGCGCAGCGCGATTGTGCCGCTGACCACGGCAATGACCCCGGCGAAAATTGTCGAGGTGATGTCGCACATGAACGTGGTGGAAATGATGATGGCGATGCAGAAAATGCGCGCCCGTCGCACACCGTCGCAGCAGGCACACGTCACCAACGTGAAAGACAACCCGGTGCAAATTGCCGCCGATGCCGCCGAAGGGGCGTGGCGTGGGTTTGACGAACAGGAGACCACCGTTGCTGTTGCGCGTTATGCACCGTTTAACGCCATCGCCTTACTGGTGGGTTCCCAGGTGGGTCGCCCTGGCGTGTTAACCCAGTGTTCGCTGGAGGAAGCCACCGAGCTGAAGCTTGGCATGCTGGGTCACACCTGTTACGCAGAGACCATCTCGGTGTACGGCACCGAACCGGTCTTCACCGACGGTGACGACACCCCGTGGTCCAAAGGTTTCCTCGCTTCCTCATACGCCTCGCGCGGGTTGAAAATGCGCTTTACCTCCGGTTCCGGCTCCGAAGTGCAGATGGGCTACGCCGAAGGCAAATCGATGCTCTACCTCGAAGCACGCTGTATTTACATCACCAAAGCGGCTGGCGTTCAGGGGCTGCAAAATGGCTCGGTCAGCTGTATCGGCGTGCCGTCGGCGGTGCCGTCCGGTATCCGTGCCGTACTGGCGGAAAACCTGATCTGCTCATCGCTGGATCTCGAATGTGCCTCCAGTAACGACCAGACCTTCACCCACTCCGATATGCGGCGTACCGCACGTTTGCTGATGCAATTTCTGCCCGGCACCGACTTTATTTCGTCCGGTTATTCCGCCGTGCCGAACTACGACAACATGTTCGCCGGCTCCAATGAAGATGCGGAAGACTTTGATGATTACAACGTCTTACAACGCGATCTGAAAGTTGACGGTGGCCTGCGCCCGGTGCGCGAAGAGGACGTGATCGCCATTCGTAATAAAGCGGCCCGCGCGTTACAGGCCGTTTTTGCCGGGATGGGCTTGCCTCCCATCACCGATGAAGAGGTAGAAGCCGCGACCTATGCCCACGGTTCAAAAGATATGCCGGAGCGCAACATCGTCGAAGACATCAAGTTTGCGCAGGAGATCATCAACAAAAACCGTAACGGGCTGGAAGTGGTGAAAGCGCTGGCGCAGGGCGGCTTTAACGATGTGGCGCAGGACATGCTCAACATTCAGAAAGCCAAGCTGACCGGGGATTACCTGCACACCTCCGCCATCATCGTTGGCGACGGCCAGGTGCTGTCGGCCGTCAATGACGTCAATGATTATGCCGGTCCGGCAACAGGCTATCGCCTGCAGGGCGAACGCTGGGAAGAGATTAAAAACATCCCGGCCGCCATCGATCCGAATGAACTGGGTTAAGGGGTGAAGCATGGAAATCAATGAAAAGCTGCTGCGTCAGATTATTGAAGACGTGCTGGCAGAGATGAAAATCGGCGACAAAACCGTGTCGTTCAGCGCCCCCACTTCAAGCGCACCGACAGCGACTGCCTCTGCGGACGGCGGCTTTCTGACCGAAATCGGCGAGGCCAAACCCGGTACGCAGCAGGATGAAGTGATCATCGCCGTCGGTCCTGCTTTTGGCCTGTCGCAGACGGTAAACATCGTCGGCTTACCGCACAAAAGCATTCTGCGCGAAGTGATTGCCGGCATCGAAGAGGAAGGCGTGAAAGCCCGGGTGATCCGCTGCTTTAAATCGTCGGACGTGGCGTTTGTCGCCGTTGAAGGCAACCGTCTGAGCGGTTCCGGAATTTCAGTCGGCATCCAGTCGAAAGGCACGACGGTTATCCACCAGCAGGGATTACCGCCCCTCTCAAACCTGGAGCTGTTCCCACAGGCCCCGCTGCTGACGCTGGAAACTTACCGGCAGATAGGCAAAAACGCCGCGCGTTACGCCAAGCGCGAATCGCCACAGCCGGTGCCGACGCTCAATGACCAGATGGCGCGCCCGAAATATCAGGCGAAGTCGGCCATTTTGCACATCAAAGAAACCAAATACGTCGTAACGGGCAAAAACCCGCAAGAGCTGCGCGTTGCGCTTTAAAAGGACAACACCATGAATACAGAGGCCATTGAATCGATGGTTCGTGATGTGCTTAGCCGGATGAACAGCCTGCAAGGCGCAGCGCCGAACGTGGTTGCGCCCGTCTCCGGTGGGAGCCAGCATCAGGCAAAAGTGACCGATTATCCGCTGGCGAATAAGCACCCGGAATGGGTGAAAACCGCCACCCGCAAAACGCTGGATGAACTGACGCTGGAAAACGTGCTGAGCGGCAAAATCACCGCCCAGGATATGCGCATCACCCCGGAAACCCTGCGCATCCAGGCGGCTATCGCCCGCGATGCCGGGCGCGACAGGCTGGCGATGAACTTTGAACGCGCCGCTGAACTGACCGCCGTACCGGACGATCGCATTCTTGAGATTTACAACGCGTTGCGCCCTTACCGCTCAAGCAAACAGGAACTGCTGGACATCGCAGAAGATCTGGAAAGCCACTACAACGCGACAATCTGCGCAGCGTTTGTCCGCGAAGCCGCCGCGTTATATGTCGAGCGTAAAAAACTCAAAGGCGATGACTAACCGCAAGGGTGATGTATGCGTTATATAGCTGGCATTGATATTGGCAACGCCTCCACCGAAGTCGCGCTCGCCCGGCTGGACGACCACGGCGCGCTGACCGTAGTGAGTAGTGCACTGGCGGAAACCACCGGCATCAAAGGTACGCTGCGCAACGTATTCGGCATTCAGGAAGCGGTGCAACGCGCAGTGGCGGCTGCCGGTCTCACGGTCAGCGATATTTCGCTTATTCGCATCAATGAAGCTACGCCGGTCATCGGTGATGTGGCAATGGAGACCATTACCGAAACCATCATCACCGAATCCACGATGATTGGTCATAACCCCAAAACGCCGGGCGGCATCGGTCTCGGCGTCGGGCTGACCATCACACCGGAAGAGCTGCTCTCCCGTCCGGCGGAGCAGCCCTACATCCTGGTGGTTTCCGCCGCCTTCGATTTTGCCGACGTGGCGCGCATGGTCAATGCCGCTTCCCATGCGGGTTACCGCATTAACGGCGTGATATTGCAGCGTGACGATGGCGTACTGGTGAATAACCGTCTCGACAAGCCGGTGCCGATTGTCGATGAAGTCCGCTATATCGACCGCATTCCACTCGGCATGCTGGCAGCCATCGAAGTGGCGATGCCCGGCAAAGTGATTGAAAGTCTCTCCAACCCTTACGGTATCGCCACCGTATTTTCGCTCAGCGCGGAAGAGACCAAAAATATTGTACCGGTGGCCCGCGCATTGATTGGCAACCGCTCCGCCGTGGTGGTGAAAACCCCCTCCGGGGACGTGAAGGCGCGTTCGATTCCTGCAGGGAACATCGAACTGGTGACCCACGGCCGCACCGTGCGGGTGGATGTCGCCGCCGGGGCCGACGCGATCATGAAAGCGGTCGATGCCTGCCCCCGGCTGGACAACGTCACAGGGGAAGCTGGCACCAATATCGGCGGCATGCTGGAGCATGTACGCCAGACCATGGCGGAACTGACCAACAAACCGAGCAGCGATGTCTACATCCAGGATCTACTGGCCGTGGATACCGCCGTGCCGGTCAGCGTCACGGGCGGGCTGGCGGGTGAATTCTCGCTGGAGCAGGCGGTGGGCATTGCCTCGATGGTGAAATCAGATCGCTTACAGATGGCGATGATTGCGCAGGATATCGAGCAAAAACTGCATATCGACGTGCAGGTGGGCGGTGCTGAAGCAGAAGCCGCCATTCTGGGCGCGCTGACCACGCCGGGCACCACCAAACCGCTGGCGATCCTTGACCTCGGCGCGGGTTCCACCGATGCCTCGATCATTAACGCACAGGGTGACATTGTCGCCACGCATCTGGCAGGCGCCGGGGATATGGTCACCATGATCATTGCCCGTGAGCTGGGACTGGAGGATCGCTATCTGGCGGAAGAGATCAAAAAGTATCCCCTCGCCAAGGTCGAAAGCCTGTTCCACCTGCGCCATGAAGACGGCAACGTGCAGTTCTTCCCCACCCCACTACCGCCGGAGGTGTTCGCCCGGGTTTGCGTCGTGAAACCCGACGAGCTGGTACCGCTGCCCGGCGATCTGTCGCTGGAAAAAGTCAGGCTGACCCGCCGCAGCGCCAAGGAGCGCGTGTTCGTCACCAACGCCCTGCGTGCCCTGCGTCAGGTCAGCCCGACCGGCAATATCCGCGACATCCCGTTTGTGGTGTTGGTGGGCGGCTCCGCGCTGGATTTTGAAGTCCCGCAACTGGTGACCGATGCGCTCGCCCACTACCGACTGGTGGCGGGACGGGGAAACATTCGCGGCGTGGAAGGCCCACGCAATGCGGTCGCCACAGGCCTGATCCTCTCCTGGCATAAGGAGTCCCGCAATGCACGCTGATCAAAACAGCCCGGCCATTGTGATTCACGCCCATGGCGACTGCCAGACGCTGTGGCAGGAGGTGTTGTGGGGCATTGAAGAAGAGGGGATCCCGTGGCGCTGGCAACCCGCAACGGATGGCGACGTGGTGAACAGCGCATGGCAGGCGGCAAACCAGTCGGCACTGCTGGTGGGCATTGCCTGCGACAGCCAAACGCTGGTGATCCATTACCGCAATTTACCCGCATCCAGCGCGCTTTTTACGCTGATGCAACACGAAGAAAACCCGGCGCAGCGGCGTGCAGGCAGCAATGCCGCCCGGCTGGTGAAAGGGATACCGTTCCGGTAACCACCTTATCCATCTACAGGAGAATCGCAGTATGAACAACGCATTGGGACTGGTTGAAACAAAAGGCCTGGTGGGCGCAATCGAAGCCGCCGATGCCATGGTGAAGTCGGCAAACGTGCAGCTCGTGGGTTACGAAAAAATCGGCTCCGGGCTGGTTACGGTGATGGTGCGCGGGGATGTCGGTGCGGTGAAAGCCGCCGTTGACGCGGGCGCAGCCGCCGCCAGCGCCGTGGGGGAAGTGAAGTCCTGTCATGTGATCCCGCGCCCGCACAGCGACGTCGAAGCCATTTTGCCGAAATCCGCCTGACGGACGGAAGGAGTACAGCGTGAAGCAATCACTGGGTTTACTTGAAGTTAGCGGCCTGGCGCTGGCCATCAATTGCGCGGATGCCATGGCGAAAGCCGCATCCATCACGCTGTTGGGCCTGGAAAAAACCAACGGCTCAGGCTGGACGGTTATCAACATTGCCGGTGACGTGGCCTCGGTTCAATCGGCCATTGCCACCGGTGCCAGCCTGGCCGAAACGCAGGGCGGTCTGGTGGCGCAAAAAGTGATTGCGCGCCCGGCAAACGGCATTTTCCCGACCCGGCCACGGTCAGAAGTGACCAACACGGTATCCGCGCAGACGGTGCAGGAGATGCCCGTTACCCCAGAGCCTCTTGCTGCGGCTGAGGCTACGCAAGCACGGGTGACCTGCAATCTCTGCCTTGACCCGGCCTGTCCGCGACAAAAAGGGGAGCCGCGCACACTCTGCATTCACAGCGGCCAGCGAGGTGAATAACGATGGATAAGCAGTTAGTCGAACAGGTGGTTACCCAGGTGCTGGATGAGATGCGTATGCGCCCCATTCCGTTGGGTATCTCGAACCGGCACATCCATCTCTCGCAGCAGGACTATGACCGCCTGTTTCCCGGTATGCCGGTAACCGCAAAAAAAAACCTGTTGCAGCCGGGGCAGTTTGCCGCAGAACAGACGGTGACGCTGGCGGGCCCGAAAGGCCAGTTACACAACGTCCGGTTGCTCGGGCCACTGCGCAGCGTCAGCCAGGTGGAAATCTCACGTACCGATGCGCGCACGCTTGGCATCACCGCGCCGCTGCGCATGTCCGGCAATCTCAGCGGAACGCCTGGCGTGAAGCTGATTAGCCCGTGGGCGGAAATCGATCTGGACAGCGGGCTGATTGTCGCCCTGCGCCATATTCATATGTCGCCGCTGGATGCGCTGGTATTGCGCGTTGCCCACGGCGATACGGTCAGCGTGGTGATTGAGGGTAGCGGGCGGCGCACCCTTTTTGACGACGTGGCGGTGCGTGTTGCGCCGGATATGCGCCTCGAAATGCATATCGACACCGATGAAGCCAATGCCGCGGGCGCAGACGATCCGCATGCTGTTGCACACCTGGCGCCACGCCCATGACCGACGCGCAGATGCAACAGATAGTCGAGCTGATTGTGGCGCGATTACAGGCGCGCAGCGGTCATACCGCCGTGCTCAGCCAGGAGCAGTTGCGCCACGCATCCGCACTCCGGCTGTTTTTGCACCATGACAGGCTACAGGTCGAACACACGGATTTGCCCTTTCTCCTCCAGTTAGCGGAAGGCGACCGGGACAACACCGCCGTGGCGAACCTGTTTGAAGCCCTGTCGCTCGGCATGCCGGTTTGCATCTCTCTGCCGTGCCGTTCGCTGGCGCATTTGCCACTGCGGGCGCTGGCACGCCTGCCCTGCCAGTGGCGCGATGAGCAGGGAAACGCCGTAATGTTGCATCTGAACAACGTACTCAGTTACCGGGATATCCGGGGACTGCGCAACGGATGGCTGGTCACCTCGCGTAAGACCGTGATCACGGCGCTGGCCCGCGAGGCGGCGCTGTCGCAACACCTACAACTGGTTAAACAGGAGTAAATCATGCATCTCGCACGCGTAACAGGTTCGGTGGTGTCAACACAAAAATCCCCGTCGCTGGTGGGGAAAAAGCTGCTGCTGGTGCGCCGGGTCACGCTTGATGGCGAATTGCCGGTCAACCCACTGCAAGGTGATGAGGTGGCGGTAGATTCCGTAGGCGCGGGTGTGGGTGAACTGGTGTTGCTGAGCAGCGGCTCCAGCGCACGGCACGTTTTCAGCGGCCCGAACGAAGCCATCGATTTAGCGGTGGTGGGCATTGTCGACACGCTGGCGCGTTAAGGAGCGGAGATGGCGATTTACACCCGAACAGGCGATGCTGGAACAACCTCGCTGTTCAGCGGGCAACGGGTCAGCAAGACCCACCCACGCGTGGAAGCTTACGGCACGCTGGATGAACTGAACGCGGCGCTCAGTCTGTGCGTCTGCGCCGTGCAGTCCGGCGCACTGAAGCCCTTTCTCGAAGGCGTGCAACAGCAACTGTTCTGGTTCAGTGCGGAGCTGGCGAGCGAAAACGGAACACCCACGCCGTCGCAGCGTTACATCAGCACGGCGGAGATCGACGCGCTGGAACAGGCCATCGACCAGGCGATGGCACAGGTGGATGCGGTGCACGGTTTTATTCTTCCCGGTCGCTGCGAACCCGCCGCGCGGCTGCATCTGGCCCGAACGCTTGCCCGCCGCGCCGAGCGCCGACTGGTGGAACTGGCCGGACAGGTCAACGTCCGTCAGGTGCTGTTGCGTTACATCAACCGTCTTTCCGACTGTTTATACGCGCTGGCGCGGCTGGAGGATCACCTCGCCCACCAGCAACAGATTATTACCGAGGTGGCGACCCGTTACCGCGCCGCCACCCGCACGACGACGGAGCCGACGCGCATGTCTCTCTCTTTTCATGAACTGCACCAGCTTGTCCGGGCGGCGATGACGCGCGCCAGTGCCCTTGGCGTGCCGGTGGTGATAAGCGTTGTTGATGCCCACGGCATCGGCATGCTGACCTGGCGCATGCCGGAAGCGCTGCTGGTGAGCAGCACTCTGGCGCCGAAAAAAGCGTGGACCGCAGTGGCCATGAAAACCGCCACCCATCAGCTTTCAGACGCGGTGCAACCGGGCAGCGCGCTGTATGGCCTCGAAGCCCAGATGGCGGGCAACGTTGTGACCTTTGGCGGCGGGTTCCCGCTGTGGCGCGACGGCAACATTATTGGTGGTCTTGGTATCAGCGGCGGTTCCGTTGAACAGGACATGGATATTGCTCAGGCCGCACTGGCGGCGATTCACATGGGAAACGATCAATGAATACGTCAGAACTGGAAACCCTTATTCGCACCATTCTGAGCGAACAGCTTGAACCTACCCAGGCCAAAAACAGCGGTGATAAGGGCATTTTCGCCACACCGGCCCAGGCCATTGAGGCGGCGCACCAGGCCTACCTGCGGTATCAGCAGTGCCCGTTAAAAACCCGCAGCGCCATTATCAGCAGCCTTCGCGAGGAGCTGGCCCCTCATCTGGCACAGCTTGCTGAAGAGAGCGCGAGCGAAACCGGCATGGGCAATAAAGAAGACAAGTTTCTGAAAAACAGAGCCGCACTGGAAAACACCCCAGGCATTGAGGATCTCACCACCACCGCCCTGACCGGCGACGGCGGCATGGTGCTGTTCGAATACTCCCCGTTTGGCGTTATTGGCTCGGTTGCGCCAAGTACCAACCCCACGGAGACCATTATCAATAACAGCATCAGCATGCTGGCCGCGGGCAACACCGTCTACTTTAGCCCACACCCTCGCGCGAAGAATGTCTCACTGAAGCTTATCCGCATGATTGAAGAGATTGCCTTTCGCAGCACCGGCATTCGTAACCTGGTGGTGACGGTCGCCGAACCAACGTTCGAGGCCACGCAGCAAATGATGGCGCACCCGAAAATTGCCCTGCTGGCGATTACCGGCGGGCCGGGCATTGTGATGATGGGGCTGAAAAGCGGTAAAAAAGTGATTGGCGCGGGAGCCGGGAACCCACCCTGCATCGTCGATGAGACCGCCGATCTGGTTAAAGCCGCGGAAGACATCATCAACGGCGCTGCGTTTGACTACAACCTGCCCTGTATTGCCGAAAAAAGCCTGATCGTGGTTGACAGCGTGGCCGACAAACTGCTGCAACAGATGCAGGCGTTTGGCGCGCTGCGCATCACCGGCAGCGATATCGACACGCTGCGCGCGGTGTGCGTGATTGACGGCGCAGCGAACAAAAAGCTGGTCGGCAAAAGCCCGGCCGCCCTCTTACAGGCGGCCGGGTTAAGCGTGCCGCCTAAAGCGCCACGGCTGCTGATAGCCGAAGTGAACGGAAACGATCCGCTGGTCACCGCCGAACAATTGATGCCGCTTCTGCCGGTAGTGCGGGTCGCGGATTTCGACGCCGCGCTGGCACTGGCGCTGGAGGTGGAGGAAGGCCTGCACCATACGGCGGTGATGCATTCACAAAACGTGTCGCGGCTTAATCTTGCCGCCCGCCGCCTGCAAACCTCCATTTTTGTGAAAAATGGCCCGTCTTACGCCGGAATAGGCGTAGGCGGTGAAGGCTTTACCACCTTTACCATCGCCACCCCAACCGGGGAAGGCACGACCTCAGCGAAGAGTTTTGCCCGCTCGCGCCGTTGCGTGCTGACCAACGGCTTTTCGATTCGCTAAGCGGAGTCATGATGAACAGATTTTCGCTACAGACACGCCTCTACAGCGGCGCGGGAAGCTTGCAGGTGTTACAGCGTTTTCGCCACAAGCACATCTGGGTGATTTGCGATGGTTTCCTCGCGCACTCGCCGCTGCTCGCGATGCTGCGCGACGCCATTCCGCAGGATAACCAGATTAGCGTATTCAGCGATATCACCCCGGATCCGACCATTGCCACCGTGGTGGCCGGTATCGCGTATATGCAGGACTTAAAGCCTCAGGTGGTGATTGGCTTTGGCGGCGGCTCCGCGCTGGATGCCGCCAAAGCGATTGTCTGGTTCAGCAAAAAGTCGGATATCAACATTGAAACCTGCGTGGCGATCCCCACCACCAGCGGCACCGGTTCGGAAGTCACCAGCGCCTGCGTGATCAGCGATCCGGACAAGGGCATCAAGTATCCGCTCTTCGACAACGCGCTCTACCCGGACATCGCCATTCTCGACCCGGCGCTGGTGGTCAGCGTGCCGCCCGCGATTACCGCCAATACCGGGATGGATGTATTAACCCACGCGCTGGAAGCCTGTGTATCGCCGCAGGCCAGTGATTTCACCGACGCGCTGGCGGAAAAGGCCGCGCAGCTGGTGTTTCAGTATCTGCCGGTTGCGGTGCGAAAAGGCGACTGCCTGGCCACACGCGGCAAAATGCACAATGCCGCCACCCTTGCCGGTATGGCATTCAGCCAGGCGGGACTGGGGATTAACCACGCGATTGCCCATCAGCTTGGCGGTCAGTTTCATCTGCCGCACGGGCTGGCGAACGCCCTGTTGCTGAGCGCGGTGATCCGCTTCAACGCCGCGGACGCCCGCGCCGCTAAACGCTATGCCCGTCTCGCCAAAGCCTGCCACTTCTGCCCGCCCGGTGCCAATGAAACGGTCGCGGTGAACGCCCTGATCCGCCAGACAGAACAGCTTAAACAACAGTGCGGGCTGCCAACTCTGAGCACCGCGCTGGGCGCTGATGCAGCCAACTGGCGGGCGCGGATCCCGGCGATGGTGCAGGCCGCGCTGGCGGATGCCACCATGAAGACCACGCCACGCCCGGCAACCGCTGACGATGTGCGGGAGTTACTGGAGGAATTACTGTGAGCGACGCCGCGATCCTTGCCCACCCGTGGGGAGAAATGACACCCGCGATACCTGAGATGATCCGCCAGCGCGTGCGCGATGCGGGCGTCGTAGGCGCGGGCGGCGCGGGGTTCCCCACCTGGGTAAAACTGCAGGCGCAGGTGGAGATCTTTCTGGTCAATGCTGCGGAATGCGAACCGATGTTAAAAGTCGACCAGCAACTGATGCCGCAACAGGCTGCCCGCCTGGTACGCGGCGTGCTCTACGCGATGCAGGCGACGGGTGCGCGCGAAGGCATTATCGCGCTGAAAGAGAAGTACCAGGCCGCCGTTCACGCCCTGACGCCGTTGCTGCCGCCGCAGGTACGGCTGCATATCCTGCCGGATGTCTACCCGGCGGGTGACGAGGTGATCACTATCTGGCTGGCGACCGGGCGTCGGGTCCCGCCCGCTGCGCTACCGGTCAGCGTTGGCGTGGTGGTGAACAATGTACAGACGGTACTGAACATCGCCCGTTCGGTAGAACAGCAATACCCGGTGACCCGCCGGACACTCACCGTGAATGGTGCGGTGCGTTATCCGCTTACCGTTACCGTGCCGCTCGGCATGTCGCTGCGCGAAGTGCTGGCGCTGGCGGGCGGTGCAACCGTCGACGAGCCGGGTTTTATCAATGGTGGGCCGATGATGGGAGCGCTGTTGCCGGACCTGGATCAACCGGTGACCAAAACCACCGGCGGCCTGCTGGTGCTGCCGCGATCGCACCCGTTAATTCAGCGGCGCATGCAGGATGACCGCACGGTACTCGCCCTGGCCCGCACGGTGTGCGAGCAGTGCCGATTGTGCACGGATTTGTGCCCGCGGCATCTGATTGGTCATGAACTGTCGCCCCACTTGCTGGTACGCGCGGTGAATTACCAGAGCGTCGCCACCCCGCAAACCGTACTCAGTGCCCTCACCTGTTCGGAGTGCAACGTCTGTGAAAGCGTTGCCTGCCCGGTGGGCATTTCACCCATGCGCGTTAACCGTCTGCTGAAAGCAGAGTTGCGCCAGCATGGTGCACGCTATGAAGGCCCGCTGCGCGAAGCCGATGAGATGGCGCGCTATCGCCTGAACCCGGTGAAACGGCTGATCGGCAAGCTGGCGTTGAACGCGTGGTATCAGGACGCACCGTTCAAAATCTACGACGCCCAACCAGCCCAGGTGGTTCTGCCGCTGCGCCAGCACATCGGCGCACCCGCAACGCCCTGCGTACAAAAAGGCGAAACCGTAACCCGTGGACAGTGTATTGCCGACCTCCCTGAGGACGCACTCGGCGCCCCTATCCACGCCAGTATCGACGGCACTGTCGCGTCTGTGACGGAACAGGCCATAACCTTAGTTCGGGGATAAGCATGTCGCAGGCAATTGGAATTTTAGAACTGACCAGCATCGCAAAAGGGATGGAGCTGGGGGATGTGATGCTCAAAAGCGCCAATGTGAGCTTGCTGGTCAGCAAGACGTTATGCCCGGGCAAGTTTCTGCTGATGATCGGCGGTGATGTTGGCGCTGTTCAGCAGGCTATTACCGCGGGCGACAGCAAAGCCGGAGAGATGTTGGTGGACAGTATCGTACTACCCAACATTCACGCCAGCATCCTGCCCGCCATCAGCGGCCTTAACCCGGTGGAACAGCGCCAGGCGGTGGGGATTGTCGAGACATGGAGCGTTGCCGCCTGTATCGGTGCGGCCGATCGCGCGGTGAAGGCTGCGAACGTGACGCTGGTGCGCGTGCATATGGCGTTCGGTATTGGCGGTAAATGTTACATGGTGGTCAGCGGGGAGATTTCTGATGTGGAGAATGCGGTCACCGTGGCCAGCGACAGCGCCGGTGAGAAAGGATTACTGGTCTACCGTGCCGTGATCCCGCGCCCGCATGAAGCGATGTGGCGACAGATTGTGGAGGGCTAATGGAGACGCAACACACCACTGAACGCATGATCCAGGAGTATGTGCCCGGCAAGCAGGTAACGCTGGCGCATCTTATCGCCAACCCTGGAAAGGCGCTGTATCAGAAACTGGGGCTGAGCGAAGCCGCTTCTGCCATTGGCATTCTGACGATTACGCCCAGCGAAGCGTCGATCATTGCCTGCGATATCGCCACCAAATCCGGGGCGGTCGAGATCGGTTTTATCGATCGCTTTACCGGAGCCGTGGTGCTGACCGGCGATGTCTCCGCCGTGGAATATGCGCTACGCCAGGTCACCCGCACCCTCAGCGAAATGCTCCATTTTACCGCCTGCCCGGTGACCCGGACCTGACGCCATGAAACGGATGATGCTGATTGGCCCCAGCCAGTGCGGGAAAACCTCGCTGACCCAGCGCCTGCGCGGTGAAGCGATGGATTATCAGAAAACCCAGGCGATCGTCTGGTTGCCCGAGACCATTGATACCCCCGGCGAATATCTTGAAAACCGCTGCCTGTATAGCGCGCTGCTGACCAGCGCCTGCGAGGCGGAGGTGATTGCGCTGGTGCTGAATGCCAACGCCCCCTGGTGCCCCTTTTCACCAGGTTTCACGCTGCCGATGAACCGGCCAACGGTCGGTATTGTCACCAAAGCCGACGTGGCGAGCGACGCGCAAATCGCTCGCGCCCGTGAGTGGTTGCGGCAATCCGGCGCTCAGCAGCTTTTTATCACCAGCGCACTAACCGGAAGCGGTATTGACGAGGTGGTCGCTTTTCTTCAACACCAGGAGTCCTCATGTCACGCACCATAATGGCGATTAACGCCGGTAGCTCTTCGCTTAAGTTTCAGCTCCTTACCCTGCCTGCTGGTACCGTGCTGTGCCAGGGGGTAATTGAACGCATTGGCCTGAACGACGCGGTGTTTACCCTCAAACAAGGTGAACAGAAGTGGCAGGAAACCCGTGCCATTGCCGATCACCAGCAGGCAGCGACCCTGTTGCTGGAGGCGCTGCTCGCGCACCGTATTATCCCGTCGCTGGAGGCCATCGACGGCGTGGGCCACCGCGTGGCGCACGGGGGAGAAACCTTTAAAGACTCGGTGCTGATCACCGATGCGGCGCTGGCTGAAATCGAACGACTGGCGGAACTTGCCCCGCTGCACAATCCGGTCAATGCCGCCGGTATCCGTATTTTCCGCGCGGTGCTGCCCCACACCCCGGCGGTCGCCGTGTTCGATACTGCGTTTCATCAGACGCTGGATCAAGGCGCATTTATCTACCCGTTGCCGTGGCGCTACTACCAGGAGCTGGGGATCCGCCGTTACGGTTTTCATGGCACCAGCCATAAATATGTCAGCCAGTTGCTGGCGGAGAAGCTCGGCGTACCGCTCAGCGCGCTGCGGGTGGTCTCCTGCCATCTGGGCAACGGCAGCAGTCTGTGCGCCATTAAAGGCGGGCGCTCGGTCAATACGTCGATGGGTTTTACGCCGCAATCCGGGGTGATGATGGGCACCCGCAGCGGCGATATCGATCCGTCAATTTTACCGTGGGTCGCGCAGCGGGAAGGCAAAACACCGCAGCAGCTCAACACGCTGCTGAATAACGAATCCGGCCTGCTTGGCGTCTCCGGCGTATCGCATGATTATCGCGATGTGGAGCAGGCAGCAAAAGAAGGCAACCCGCGTGCAGAACTGGCGTTAACCCTGTTTGCCGGGCGCATTCGCGCCACCATCGGCAGCTACATCATGCAACTTGGCGGGATTGACGCGCTGCTGTTTACCGGCGGTATCGGTGAAAACTCCGCCCGCGCCAGAGAGGCAATTTGCCGTGACCTGCACTTCCTTGGTCTGGAGCTGGATGACGGGAAAAACCAGCGTAACGCGACCTTTATTCAGGCGGATAATGCGCTGGTCAAAGTGGCGGTGATCAACACCAATGAAGAGCTGATGATTGCCCGCGATGTGATGCGGATTGGGCTTTCTCAGGCGGCGGAGGTATCGGTATGAGCGGCAAAGTCTGGCTGGTGGGCGCCGGGCCGGGCGATCCGGGGCTGATGACGGTGAAGGGGCTGGCTTGCCTGCGCGAGGCGCAAGCCGTGGTTTATGACCGGCTGGTCAACCCGGTGTTGCTGGAAGAAGCGCCACCGCACTGCGAGTTCCACGATGTGGGAAAAGAGGCCAACTGCCACCCGATTCCACAGCCACAAATTAACCAGATCCTGATTGATTGCGCACGCCGGGGTCTGAAGGTGGTGCGCCTGAAAGGCGGCGATCCTTTTGTTTTCGGCCGCGGCAGCGAAGAAGCGCAGGCGCTGCGGGAAGCCGGTTTCGATTGCGAAGTGGTTCCTGGCGTGACCTCAGCTATCGGCGGACTTGCCGCCGCGGGCATTCCGGTGACGCACCGCGATTATGCTTCCAGCTTTCACGTGGTGACCGGGCATCTGCGCGACGGTAAAGCGCCGCAACAGTGGCATACACTGGCGCAGGTACCGGGAACACTGGTGGTGCTGATGGGCATGGCGCAATTGCGGGAGATTGCCAGCGCGTTGATCGCCGGCGGAAAACCGGCCGACACGCCTGCCGCCGTAGTAATGCATGCCAGCACGCCGTTACAACAGGTGGTCAGTGCGCCGCTGGGGCAGTTGGCAGATGCCAGTGAAGCGGCCGGATGCCACGCGCCGGCGTTGATTGTGGTGGGGGAAGTGGTGTCGCTGCGGGAAATTCTGGCGTTCGCCGGGCCAAAGTGACACTATCCGGGCTTTCGATTTAAAGGAGCAGCGCCGTGGCGCAGGCACAATGTCCCGCATCCTGCGGTGAACTTATCCAGGGCTGGATCCTGGGCAGCGAAAAACTGGTGTCCTGCCCGGTGGACTGGTACAGCAGCGTGGAGGTCACCTCCGGCGCACCGCTGGCGGATGAGCGCCCGCTTACCCGCGCCATGATTCGGCTGCTGCTTGATCACTGGCAGTTACCGGCAAGCCTGACACACGCGCTGCGCATTGACTGCCGCTCCACCATTCCTGTCGCCAAAGGCATGGCCAGCAGTACCGCCGACATTGCCGCCACCGCCGTTGCCGCCGCCCGCCATCTTGAGCAGCCGCTGGATGAGCCGACGCTGGCGAAACTGTGCGTGGCGCTGGAGCCTACCGACAGCACCCTCTTTTCCGCGCTAACGTTGTTCGACCATAATGACGCAGAAACGCACATTGCCTGCAATGGCCTGCCGCAGACGGAAGTGCTGGTGCTGGAAAGCCCGTTGACGCTGACCACGGCGGATTATCACCGTCTCCCACGCCAGCAGATTTTGCAGGATAACGCCAGGGCGTTGGATCTGGCGTGGCAAAAATTACAGCAGGCGTGCGATCGCAACGACCCTTCGCTGCTCGGCGAGGCCACCACGCTCAGCGCCATTGCCAGCCAGGCATTATTGCCGAAACCGGCGTTCAACACGCTGCTGGAAGTGGTGGAGCGCTACGGGTTGTACGGTCTGAATGTCGCCCACAGCGGCAGCGTGGTCGGACTGTTACTCGACAGTGCAAAGCACGATGTGGATGCAGTTCGGGAGGGGTTAAAAACCCTGAAATTGCTGGCGCACTGGCCGCAAAATCATTTGCTGAAAATGGTTGCCGGGGGGATCAGGCAGGACGGTGAGAGGCGAACCTCTCACCGCTGAAGGGATTATTCTACTTTGGCGTCAACCGGCTTCAGTTCGCCCATGGATTTGAGCTTTTTGGAGATGTCGCGACGTTCTTTCGACAGCTCGGCGTTTTTGATGATGTAGTCATCAACGCGATCTTCGTAGTCGGTCTTCATGCTGGCAATGATGCCCTGGATGGCTTCAACGCTCATGCCCGGCTTGATATAGTCGCTGAGGTTGTCCAGCAGCAGTACGCGCTTCTGGTTATCACGGATCTTCTTCTCAACGTCCTGAATTTCGCGTTGCAGTTTATTCTTGCGGCGGAACAGACGCACAAACTCCAGAACATCCTGGAATGAAGGCTTACTCGTTTCCATTTTTACACCCCTGATTATGTGAGATTCGGATTCGTTAAAGCAACGGCATGGAGGCAAACCTAACCCAAAGCCGTTGCATCTGACAATGATTTTTCCTTTTCCCTATCATAACCTCAAATGTAGCTGAATCGAAACAACCTGACAGTGGCAAGTGGTTATCTGCCGCTTATTTACGCAACGCCCGACAGATCAAATGCGACAATAATTCCAGTTGGCGCGCCAGCTCCATGCTCAACCAGACATAGCCGTGGATAGACGTTTCCGCGACAGCGTCCCCCTGGTGCTCACCACTTAATTGCCGCAGCTCGGCGACGATCTCATTCAGTTTTTCCGTATTCGCCAGCACCGGTTGCGGGTTGCCTTCATACAACGCATGGGCGATGGTCAGCAACGTCTGCTGCGTCATCTGTTGCGTTTCCCGTAATGTGTTGGCGTTAATCATCACGAAATGGCTGGCGCGAGAACTCCAGTGCGCATTAATTTGCAGTTCCAGCATGCACACCATATTGCGGCTGACGGTCTGGATAGCTTCGAAAATCGCTTTCTGAATGTGCGTCTCTTTGCAGGCCGGGGTTATCAGACCGCGCATTTTCACTACGTCGCTGAGAATTTTTTGCAGATGTTTTTCCAGCCGCGGGCGCTCCACCAGGTTGCGGGAAAACCCGGCCTGGTAGACGCGGTTAAACGCGGTGACAAACCCCGCCATCTGGATGCGCCAGTGCAAAAACGCGCGCTGCGGCCAGATACCGGTAAACAGCATGGCCAACAGTGAACCGATGATCACATCGCCGCTGCGCCAGAGTGCCGTGTGCATATCCCCGGCTGGCGCACCGACCACCACCGACAGCGTAATGCCAATCAACAAGGCCTGATACGGTTTTTTACCCAGCGCCAGCCAGCCGCAGAGAAACATCGCCGCCGCGCACCACAGCAGCATCAGCGGCAAAGAAATCAGTTCCAGCTTGAGCGCAATCAGCCCCAATGCCGCGCCAAAGATAGTCCCGCCGATGCGCTCAAAGGCACGCGGAACCACGTTGCCCCAAAAGGAGATCGGCCCCATCAGCACCACCAGCGTAATGAGCGGCCAGGTTCCTTCCGGTACGCTCAGCAGCCGAATTATCAGAAACGTCAGGATAAACGCCAGCGTCACGCGCGCACCGTGCACGATGCGATAGTGGCGATAGAGACGAATTTCAAACGGGCTCAGTGATTTGTCGCGACGCACAGCCGCTCTCCACATTCAAACGACGAAGGCGCAATTGTAGCGATATTTCTGTGGCGAAAGTCACTCTTTAAAACAAAAAAGAGGCGGGCATACGCGCGCAACCGCCTCTTTTTCACCGCATAACCGCTTAAAGTACTTTCGGTTCCACCGGGATATGCATGTCGATGTCCCAGTAACCGTCGCTTTGCCCGTCGTTCTGGTAGACTTCAAAACAGGGCCCGGCGGCAATCTGCAACGACTGGTCGCTCAGCAACTCATCGAAAAACAGATCCCAGCACTGTTCAAACTCTTCGTTGTAAACGCGGGCATGGGCGACCGCATACTGCCCGGCAGGTATTTCAGTGGTGATCACCCCTTCGCTGTTAGCCGGAACCTGGAACGCACTGTCGACAGTAATGGCCACGTCGCAGCGCAGTTTTTCCGGCGGCACCTCGTCCGGGTTATCGTAATAGACGCACACCCACTCCAGCGGCTGGATCTGATTATTTTCCACCCACATCAACAACTGTTGAAAACCCTGCTTAACCTTTTCATCCCACGGCCCCACCAGATGGAAACCGGCGATACGGCGTTTTTCAAGCTGCTTAACGTTGTAGCCCATGCTGCCTCCCTCACCATTACTGTTTAGACATACAGTATAGCTACTTCGCAGAGGAGTGCCACGCAGGCCAGCTCAATTATGCGAGCAGACTCGCACCCTCGCCACTCTGCCCGCGCGTCGTCAGGATTTATGGTGCAGGTAATCGCTTAAACGGGAGAACCAGCCGCCTTTGCCGACGCTATCCAGCGTCACCAGCGGCCAGTGGGCCACCACCTGGTCACGGTCGTAAAGCTGGATCTCCCCCACCCGCTGATGCGCCGCCAGCGGAGCGTCCAGCTCTTTCTTGTCCAGTACGTATTTGGCTTTGATGTTCGCCAGTTCCGCTTTCGGCAACACCATCCAGAAATCCTGATCGGTACCGACATCCACCTGCTCTTTATCACCGTACCAGACCCGTTCGCTGCCCACTTTTTTGCCATTACGCAGCACTTCAACGGTGTCGAAATTTTGCTGACCCCAGTGCAGCAGCTTGCGCGCCTGATCTTCGCGGCCTTTCGGGCTATCGGCCCCCATGATCACCGCAATCAAACGGCGCTCACCATCGGTGCTGGAGGCAATCAGGTTAAACCCCGCGCCGGAGGTATGCCCGGTCTTCAGACCGTCAACATTCAGCGTCTTATCCCACAGCAGACCATTACGGTTTTGCTGCGTGATGCCGTTCCAGGTCAGGCTTTTTTCACTGTACATATGATAAAAATCCGGCTCACCGTGAATGATGGCGCGAGAAAGCACCGCCAGATCGTAAGCTGAACTGTGCTGACCTGGAGCATCCAGCCCGTGTACGGTTTCAAAGTGGGTGTCGCGCAGGTTCAGCTTCTGCACGTACTCATTCATCATGTTCACGAACTGTGGCTGCCCGCCCGCGACATGATCCGCCAGCGCCACACAGGCGTCGTTGCCGGAGTCCACAATCAGACCACGGCTCAGGTCGCGCACCGTCAGGCGGTCACCGGGTTTCAGGAACATCAAAGAAGATCCGTCAAACACCGGGTTGCCTTTCGCCCAGGCATCATGGCCTACGGTGACAACATCGTCAGCGCTGATGCGGTGGCTATCAATCGCCCGGTCCACCACGTAGCCGGTCATCAGTTTGGTCAGACTCGCCGGGTTACGCTGCTGATGTTCATTGCCCGCCGTTAAGATTTGCCCGGTGGTGTAGTCCATCAATACCCAGGAACCGGCCTGAATCGCCGGAGGCTGCGGGGCAAAAGGTAAGTCGTCGGCCAGGGCGCTGTTAACACAGACCGCCAGCAAAGAAGCAGCAAACAAACGGCGTTTCAATGAAATATCCTCATAAGCATCTAAAATCGCCGTTCTTTTTACGGAACTTCGTGTGTCGTTACCTGTTTAAATTGCAAAAAAATGTGACATGCATCAGATTTAAGCCCCTGTTTTTGCGAAGCAGCACGGGATCTGCGCGGGTTTTTCTTCGGCACACTGCGCGGGATGGTTTACCATAGACGGCATATTTACTGACAGGATGAGCTTCTGGTGTCTGATTCCACCGCAACACCCACTTTTCTCTTTCACGATTACGAAACGTTCGGCACCAGCCCGGCGCTGGATCGTCCGGCGCAGTTCGCCGCCATCCGCACCGATGCGGATTTCAACATTATCGGCGAGCCGGAGGTGTTCTACTGTAAACCCGCCGACGACTATCTGCCGCAGCCGGAAGCGGTGTTGATAACCGGTATCACTCCGCAGACAGCCCGCGCCAGAGGCGACAATGAAGCCGCTTTTGCCAAACGTATTCATGACCTGTTTACCGTGCCGAAAACCTGCGTGCTCGGTTACAACAATGTGCGCTTTGACGATGAGGTCACGCGCAACATTTTCTATCGCAACTTCTACGATCCCTATGCGTGGAGCTGGCAGAACAACAACTCGCGCTGGGACTTGCTGGATGTGATGCGCGCCTGCTACGCGCTACGACCAGAGGGCATTGTCTGGCCGGAAAATGAGGATGGCCTGCCGAGCTTTCGCCTTGAACACCTGACCAAAGCCAACGGCATTGAACACAGCAATGCGCATGATGCGATGGCCGACGTCTATGCCACCATTGCCATGGCGCAGCTGGTCAAAGCGAAACAGCCCAAGTTATTCGATTATCTGTTCAGCCACCGCAACAAGCAGAAGCTGGCGGCGCTGGTTGATGTGCCGCAAATGAAGCCGCTGGTGCATGTCTCTGGCATGTTTGGCGCGTGGCGCGGCAATACCAGTTGGGTTGCGCCGCTGGCCTGGCACCCGGAAAACCGTAATGCGGTGATCATGGTCGACCTGGCGGGCGATATGTCGCCGTTACTGACGCTGGATGCCGATGCACTGCGCGAGCGGCTCTACACGCCGAAAGCCGAGCTGGGCGATAACGCCGCCGTGCCAGTGAAACTGGTGCATCTGAACAAGTGCCCTGTTCTGGCGCAGGCCAATACGTTGCGCCCACAGGATGCGGAACGGCTGGGCATCAACCGCCAGCAGTGTCTCGATAATCTACAACTCTTGCGTGATAACCCGCAGGTGCGGGAAAAAGTGGTGGCGATTTTCGCCGAGGCCGAACCTTTTACGCCCTCAGAGAATGTTGATGCGCAAATCTACAACGGCTTTTTCAGCGACGCCGATCGCGCGGCAATGAAAATTCTGCTGGAAACCGATCCGCGCAATCTGCCCGCGCTGGATATCACCTTCGCCGATAACCGCATTGAGAAGCT
The DNA here is from genome assembly GCF_025642095.1 of Kosakonia sp. ML.JS2a. Taxonomy (GTDB): domain Bacteria; phylum Pseudomonadota; class Gammaproteobacteria; order Enterobacterales; family Enterobacteriaceae. Next base: position 1,920,407 of record NZ_CP106754.1, on the reverse strand, counting down.
GCTGTTTAACTACCGTGCGCGTAATTTCCCTGGCACGCTGGATGAAAACGAGCAGCAGCGCTGGCTTCAGCACCGGCGCAATGTCTTTACTCCTGAGTACCTGCAACAGTATGCCGACCAGCTACAGGCGCTGTTCCAGCAACACGATGGCGACAGCGAAAAACAGGTGCTGCTGAAAGCGCTGTGGCAGTACGCCGAAGAGATCGTGTGAGGCTATTCCCCTGACAGACAGGCATAAAAAAACCGGAGGCATGACCTCCGGTTTTTATGTGCAACAGAGTGAAACTTACTGCGCGATATCTTCGTACTGCGGCACCGGGTTACGGAAGCTGCGGGTTACGCAAGCCAGGTAAACCAGACCAATCGCGCCCCAGATAAGGCCGAGGATCATCGAACTCTGCTCCAGGTTCACCCACAACGCACCCACGGTCAGCGCGCCGCATACCGGCAGCACCAGGTAGTTGAAGTGATCTTTCAGCGTTTTGTTACGTTTTTCGCGGATCCAGAACTGGGAAATCACCGACAGGTTCACGAAGGTGAACGCCACCAGCGCACCGAAGTTAATCAGCGCCGTTGCGGTGACCAGGTCGAAACGGATCGCCAGCAGCGCAATCGCGCCAACCAGCAGCACGTTCCACGCCGGTGTGCGCCATTTCGGATGCACATAGCCGAAGAAACGGGTCGGGAAAACGCCGTCGCGGCCCATCACATACATCAGACGGGAAACGCCCGCATGCGCCGCCATACCGGATGCCAGTACGGTCACGCTGGAGAAAATCAGCACGCCCCACTGGAAGGTTTTACCGGCCACGTACAGCATGATTTCCGGCTGGGATGCGTCCGGATCTTTAAAGCGTGAAATGTCCGGGAAGTAGAGTTGCAGGAAGTAAGACGCTGCGATAAACACCACCCCGCCGAGCAGCGCGGTCAGGAAGATGGCGCGCGGGATCACGCGTTCTGCATCTTTCGTCTCTTCTGAAAGGGAAGAGATACCATCGAAGCCGAGGAACGAGAAGCACAGAATTGTCGCCCCGGTGATCATCGGCACGACATGTGCGCCTTCAGACCAGAACGGACGCGAGCTTACCAGCGTACCTGCGCCTTCACCGTGTGACACACCGTAGATAATCAGGCCAACGATCACCGCAACAATCCCCATCTGCAAAATCACGATCAGGGTGTTGAAGTTTGCCACGGTCTTGATGCTGCGCAGGTTGGAGATGGTCATAAAGGCCACCAGCGCGACCACAAAGATCCACGACGGAACGGAAGGCACCAGCGCTTCGAAATATATTTTTGCCAGCAGGATGTTGATCATCGGCATGAACAGATAGTCCAGCAGCGATGACCAGCCCACCATAAAGCCCACGGCCGGGGAGATGGATTTCTGCGCATAGGTATAAGCGGAGCCCGCTGACGGGAAGCGGCGCACCAGCTTACCGTAGCTCAGCGCAGTAAAGAGGATAGCGATAAGCGCAAACGCATACGCGGTCGCCACGTGGCCATCGGTCAGGCCAGAGACGATACCGAACGTATCGAACAGCGTCATCGGCTGCATATAGGCCAGGCCCATCATTACAACCGGAATCAGCGTAAGGGTCTTACGTAATTCCACGCGAGAGGTTTTTGGAGTAACGTTATGCGTCATGGCTTTCCCCCTGTACGGCGAGAGCCGGCGCAAAAGCAAATAATTGCCCCATTTTAGTTCTTTCCTCAGCGACAACGACTGTCGGTTTTTAAATGTGTATCTATCCGGTACGAAGCCCGGCCTCTTTTATTGAATGACGTTTTGCCTGCAAAAAAATAACCGACGTGTTTGGCGTCGGTTAATCTCTTCTATTTTTGCAGCGACATATTTTGCACCAGATTGGAGCGCGATGACAATACGATGAGACGTAACTCACTTATTTATCATCGCTAAGCGCATGATTTTTAGGCTATCGCTGAATTATTCATCGCAGCAATAGCATTATTTGTTAAAAAATGGATTCCAGCGGCATCTGCAACGGGTCCGGATAGAGATACTCAAACCCCAGTTCATTACAGATACGGCTGCCATCCACCTGTTTACCTTTGTCCTGACTGTGGGAGGCGGTGAATTTCGGCGGCTCCACCCCAAGCTGGCGCGCCATCGCCGGGTAGAACGTTGCGCGCGTCGGGTGTTCCGGGGCGCAGAGATTATAAATATGGCCGCCTTTTGGCGATTGCAGCAGGAGCGTAATCGCTGCAATCACATCTTCCAGATGCACCAGGTTAACACCGTGGTCGCCGTCCGGCGCGGTTTTGCCAGCAAAAAAGCGGCCTGGATGCCGGGCCGGGCCAACCAGGCCCGCCAGCCGCAGAATGTCCACCGACGTGCCCGGCAGATTGTGCAACCAGTCTTCCAGCTCTTTCAGCGTGCGTCCGCTGGCGGTGACCGGATTGCGCGGCGAGTTCTCTTTCACCACGCCGGAAACATCACCATATACCGAGGTGGAACTGGTAAAAATAATACGCGGAATGCGGTACGCCAGCGCGCTATCGACAATCTCCTGCATCGCCTGCAGGTAGAAATCCTCGCCGGGTCCGCTACGACGCGCGGGCAGCGTAATAACCAGCGCATCCACATTCATCAGCGCATCGAGGTCATCTGGTTCGCAAACCAGCTCGGGATTGAGATTCAGCACATAGCTTTCGATCCCGCACATGCGCGCCGCTTCCACACCGTCCTGGCGGGTTTTACTGCCGGTGACTTGCCAGCCGCGCGCCGTTAATGACAGCGCTAACGGCATACCCAGCCACCCCAGACCAATAATTGCGACCTTTTTCATGCGATCCCCTGTTCTCTTGCTTCCGACCTTTCAAGGCTACGCCAGCCAGGGATAACTGACAATTCATAGAGCGTATATGAAATGATTTAAAGATAAAAAAAAGCCCTTGCCTTAGGCGACCAAAGTGGTTTAGGTTAAACGACAACATATGAATAAGCATTCATCGAGAATTTTATGACACGCGTTCAATTTAAACACCACCATCATCACCATCATCCTGACTAGTCTTTCAGGCGATGTGTGCTGGAAGACATTCAGATCTTCCAGTGGTGCATGAACGCAGAGAAAGCCCCCGGAAGATCTTCTTCCGGGGGCTTTTTTTTGAACCAAATTCAGCAGGATAAAGAGGACAACAGAATGTTAGATAACTCGCGTTTACGCATAGCTATTCAGAAATCCGGTCGCCTGAGCGAAGACTCACGCGAATTGCTGGCACGCTGCGGCATCAAGATCAACCTGCATACACAGCGACTGATCGCCCTGGCCGAAAACATGCCGATTGATATTCTGCGCGTACGCGATGACGACATCCCGGGCCTGGTGATGGACGGCGTTGTTGATCTGGGGATCATTGGCGAAAACGTACTGGAAGAGGAACTGCTGAACCGCCGTGCGCAAGGCGAAGACCCGCGCTACTTCACGCTGCGTCGCCTGGATTTCGGCGGCTGCCGCCTGTCGCTGGCGACCCCCGCCGATGAAAGCTGGAACGGCCCGGCGGCGCTGGATGGCAAACGCATCGCCACCTCTTACCCGCACCTGCTGAAACGCTATCTGGACCAGAAAGGCGTCTCCTTTAAATCCTGTCTGCTGAATGGCTCCGTTGAAGTGGCCCCGCGTGCGGGTCTGGCCGACGCGATTTGCGACCTGGTCTCCACCGGCGCGACACTTGAGGCTAACGGCCTGCGAGAAGTGGAAGTGATTTACCGCTCCAAAGCCTGCCTGATCCAGCGTGATGGCGAAATGATGGATGCCAAACAACAGCTGATCGACAAACTGCTGACCCGCATCCAGGGCGTGATTCAGGCGCGCGAATCCAAATACATCATGATGCATGCGCCGAGTGAACGTCTGGAAGAGGTGATCGCCCTGCTGCCAGGCGCTGAACGCCCGACGATTCTGCCGCTGGCGGGCGATCAGCAGCGTGTGGCAATGCATATGGTGAGCAGCGAAACCCTGTTCTGGGAAACCATGGAAAAACTGAAAGCGCTGGGCGCAAGCTCCATTCTGGTGCTGCCGATTGAGAAGATGATGGAGTAAGGGCATGAGCTTCAATACCGTAATCGACTGGAACAGCAGTAGCGAAGAGCAGCAGCGCGCCTTATTAATGCGCCCGGCGATCTCCGCGTCTGACAGCATTACCCGCACGGTGGTGGAGATCCTCGACACCGTGAAAGCCCGCGGCGATGATGCGCTGCGTGAATACAGCGCGAAATTCGACAAAACGCAGGTTGATGCGCTGAAAGTCACCGATGACGAGATCCGCGCCGCCAGCGCCCGTCTGGGCGACGATATCAAACAGGCCATGGCCGTGGCGGTGAAAAATATCGACACCTTCCACAACGCACAAAAACTGCAAACGGTGGATGTGGAAACCCTGCCCGGCGTGCGCTGCCAGCAGATTACCCGCCCGATTGCGTCGGTTGGCCTTTATATTCCTGGCGGTTCCGCCCCGCTGTTTTCGACGGTATTGATGCTGGCGACCCCGGCGCGTATTGCCGGTTGCCAGAACGTGGTGCTCTGCTCACCGCCGCCGATTGCCGACGAAATTCTCTATGCTGCGCAGCTCTGCGGTGTGCAGGAGATCTTTAAAGTGGGCGGCGCGCAGGCGATTGCGGCGCTGGCCTTTGGCACCGATTCCGTACCCAAAGTCGATAAAATCTTCGGGCCGGGCAACGCCTATGTTACCGAGGCGAAGCGCCAGGTCAGCCAGCGTCTGGATGGCGCGGCCATTGATATGCCTGCCGGTCCTTCGGAAGTCCTGGTGATCGCTGATAGCGGCGCAACGCCGGACTTTGTCGCCTCCGATTTACTGTCGCAAGCCGAACACGGCCCGGACTCACAGGTGATCCTGTTGACGCCGGACAGCACAATGGCGACCCGCGTGGCGCAAGCCGTTGATCGTCAACTGGCCGATCTGCCGCGCGCAGAGACGGCGCGCCAGGCGCTGTCCGCCAGCCGTCTGATTGTCGCGCGGGATTTAGCCCAGTGCGTCGCTATCTCGAATCAGTACGGTCCGGAGCACCTGATTATTCAAACCCGCGACGCCCGTTCACTGGTGGAGAGCATCACCAGCGCCGGTTCCGTGTTCCTGGGGGACTGGTCACCGGAATCCGCCGGGGATTACGCATCCGGCACCAACCATGTGTTGCCGACCTACGGTTACACCGCTACCTGCTCCAGCCTGGGTCTGGCGGATTTCCAGAAACGCATGACGGTCCAGGAGCTTTCCCGCGAGGGTTTTGCCGCACTGGCAAGCACCATTGAAACACTGGCGGCGGCCGAACGCCTGACCGCTCACAAAAACGCCGTCACCCTGCGCGTCAATGCGCTGAAGGAGCAAGCATGAGCATCGAAGAACTGGCGCGCAAAAATGTGCGTGAACTGACGCCGTACCAGTCGGCCCGCCGCCTTGGCGGTAAAGGCGACGTCTGGCTGAATGCAAACGAATTCCCGACGGCTGTCGCGTTCGATCTCACGCAGCAATCCCTGAACCGTTACCCGGAGTGCCAGCCGAAAGCGGTGATTGAAAACTATGCGCAGTACGCGGGCGTAAAGCCGGAGCAAGTGCTGGTCAGTCGTGGCGCGGATGAGGGTATTGAACTGCTGATCCGTGCGTTCTGCGAGCCGGGGAAAGATGCGGTGCTGTTTTGCCCGCCGACCTACGGTATGTACAGCGTCAGCGCCGAAACCTTTGGCGTTGAGTATCGCACCGTGCAGGCGCTGGAGAACTGGCAACTGGATCTGCAGGGTATTGCCGACAAGCTGGACAACGTGAAAGTGGTCTATGTTTGCAGCCCGAACAACCCCACCGGGCAGATTATCAACCCGCAAGACCTGCGCGTACTGCTGGAAATGACCCGCGGTAAAGCAATCGTGGTGGCGGACGAAGCCTATATTGAGTTCTGCCCGCAGGCAACGCTGGCAGGCTGGCTGAGCGAATATCCGCACCTTGTTGTTTTGCGTACGCTGTCGAAAGCCTTTGCGCTGGCGGGCCTGCGCTGCGGTTTTACGCTGGCTAACGAAGAGGTGATCAACCTGCTGCTGAAAGTGATCGCACCGTATCCGCTGTCAACGCCGGTCGCGGACATCGCGGCGCAAGCGCTCAGCCCGCAGGGTATTGTGGCGATGCGTGAACGCGTGGCGCAGATCCTTGCCGAGCGTCAGTACCTGGTCACGGCGTTAAAAGAGATCCCGTGTGTTGAACAGGTCTTCGACTCCGAAACCAACTATATTCTCGTGCGCTTTACGGCATCGAGCGCGGTATTTAAATCTCTGTGGGATCAAGGCATTATCCTGAGAGACCAGAACAAGCAACCTTCTTTAAGCGGCTGCCTGCGCATCACCATCGGCACCCGTGCAGAGAGCCAGCGCGTCATTGACGCTTTACGTGCGGAGCAAGTATGAGCCAGAAGTACCTGTTTATTGACCGTGACGGAACACTGATTTCCGAGCCGCCAACCGATTACCAGGTGGATAAATTCGACAAGCTGGCGTTTGAGCCCGGGGTGATCCCGGTGCTGCTGAAGCTGCAAAAAGCGGGTTACAAACTGGTGATGATCACCAACCAGGACGGTCTGGGGACCAGCAGTTTCCCGCAGGCAGACTTCGATGGCCCGCACAATCTGATGATGCAGGTCTTCACCTCTCAGGGCGTCGACTTTGAAGAGGTACTGATTTGCCCGCACTTCCCCGGCGACGCGTGCGATTGTCGGAAACCGAAAGTGAAGCTGGTAGAACGCTGGCTGGCGGAAGGCGTGCTCGATGCAGCCAACAGTTACGTGATTGGCGATCGTGCAACGGATATCGAGCTGGCGAACAATATGGCCATTGCTGGCCTGCGTTATCACCGTGAGACGCTGAACTGGGCGATGATTGGCGAACAACTCACCCGTCGCGACCGCTATGCACACGTGGAACGTCACACCAAAGAGACGCAAATTGATGTCAAAGTGTGGCTGGATCGCGAAGGCGGCAGCAAAATTCACACTGGCGTCGGCTTCTTCGATCATATGCTGGACCAGATCGCCACGCATGGCGGCTTCCGTATGGAGATTACCGTCAAAGGCGATCTCTATATTGACGATCACCACACCGTGGAAGATACCGGTCTGGCGCTGGGTGAAGCGCTGAAACTGGCGCTCGGCGATAAGCGCGGCATTAACCGCTTCGGCTTCGTGTTGCCGATGGACGAATGTCTGGCACGCTGTGCGCTGGATATTTCTGGCCGTCCGCACCTGGAGTATAAAGCCGAGTTTACCTATCAACGCGTGGGTGATCTGAGCACCGAGATGGTTGAGCACTTTTTCCGCTCACTCTCTTACACCATGGCCGTGACGCTGCACCTGAAAACCAAAGGCAAAAACGACCACCACCGGGTGGAAAGTCTGTTCAAAGCGTTCGGTCGCACTCTACGTCAGGCCATTCGTGTGGAAGGCGACACCCTTCCCTCCTCAAAAGGAGTGCTGTGATGAATGTGGTGATCCTCGATACCGGCTGCGCCAACCTGAATTCGGTAAAGTCAGCCATTGCCCGCCACGGCTATGATCCGCTGGTGAGTCGCGATCCGGACGTGGTTTTGCGTGCCGATAAACTCTTTCTGCCAGGCGTGGGCACCGCGCAGGCGGCGATGGATCAGTTGCGCGAACGTGAGCTGATTGAACTGGTTAAGGCCTGCACCCAGCCGGTACTCGGCATCTGTCTTGGCATGCAGTTACTCGGGCGTTTTAGCGAAGAGAACAACGGCGTCCCGCTGTTGGGTATCATCGATCAGGATGTGCCCAAAATGAAGGATGTCGGCCTGCCGCTTCCCCATATGGGCTGGAATCAGGTCTACCCGAAGGCGAGTAACCGCCTGTTTCAGGGCATTGAGGATGGCGCGTATTTCTATTTTGTGCACAGCTACGCCATGCCGGTAAATGAGAGCACCATTGCCCGTTGTGATTATGGTGAACCCTTTACCGCAGCAATACAGAAAGACAATTTCTACGGCGTGCAATTCCACCCGGAACGCTCGGGCCGTGCAGGCGCGCAACTGCTGAAAAATTTCCTGGAGATGTGATGATTATTCCCGCATTAGATTTAATTGATGGCACCGTGGTGCGTCTCCATCAGGGGGATTATGCACAGCAACGGGATTATGGTAATGATCCGCTGCCGCGCTTGCAGGATTATGCAGCCCAGGGCGCAGAAGTGCTGCATCTGGTGGACTTAACCGGTGCCAAAGATCCGGCGCGCCGACAGATCCCTTTGCTGAAAACGCTGGTGGCGGGTGTGAATGTTCCGGTGCAGGTTGGCGGTGGTGTGCGCACCGAAGAAGACGTAGCAGCCCTGCTGGATGCTGGTGTTGCCCGCGTGGTGATCGGTTCAACGGCAGTAAAATCACCGGAGACGGTCAAAGGCTGGTTTGCCCGCTTTGGCGCGGACAAGCTGGTGCTGGCGCTGGATGTACGCATTGACGAACAGGGAACCAAACAGGTGGCCGTCAGCGGCTGGCAGGAGAACTCCGGCGTCACGCTCGAAGCACTGGTGGAAACCTATCTTGCGGTCGGTCTGAAACATGTGCTGTGCACCGATATCTCCCGCGACGGTACGTTAGCCGGCTCCAATGTCTCGCTGTATGAGGAAATTTGCGCACGCTGGCCGCAGGTGGCGTTTCAGTCTTCCGGCGGTATCGGCGGTATTGATGATATTGCCGCTCTGCGTGGTACGGGCGTGCGCGGCGTGATTGTCGGGCGAGCGCTACTGGAAGGTAAATTCACTGTGAAGGAGGCCATTCAATGCTGGCAAAACGGATAATCCCTTGTCTTGACGTGCGCGATGGCCAGGTGGTGAAAGGCGTGCAGTTCCGCAATCACGAAATCATTGGCGATATCGTCCCACTGGCGAAGCGTTACGCTGAAGAAGGCGCGGATGAACTGGTGTTTTACGATATCACCGCCTCCAGCGACGGTCGCGTGGTGGATAAAAGCTGGGTGTCGCGGGTCGCTGAAGTGATTGATATCCCCTTCTGCGTGGCCGGAGGCATTAAATCTGCGGATGATGCCGCGAAAATCCTCTCCTTTGGTGCAGATAAGATCTCGATTAACTCTCCGGCGCTGGCGGATCCGACGTTGATTACCCGGCTGGCGGATCGCTTTGGCGTGCAGTGTGTTGTGGTGGGTATCGACACCTGGTTTGACGCCGCAACCGGTAAATACCACGTTAACCAGTATACCGGCGATGAGAGTCGCACCCGGGTAACGCAGTGGGAAACGCTGGACTGGGTGCAGGAAGTGCAAAAACGCGGCGCCGGGGAAATCGTGTTAAACATGATGAATCAGGACGGCGTACGTAACGGTTACGATCTTGAGCAACTGAAGAAAGTGCGTGCAGTGTGCCATGTTCCGCTGATCGCTTCCGGCGGCGCCGGTACGATGGAGCACTTTCTGCAAGCCTTCCGGGATGCGGATGTCGACGGCGCGCTGGCCGCGTCGGTATTCCACAAACAAATTATCAATATTGGCGAATTGAAAACGTACCTGGCGGACCAGGGCGTGGAGATAAGGGTATGTTAACAGAGCAACAACTGGCCCAACTGGACTGGGAAAAAACCGACGGACTGCTGCCCGCCGTGGTGCAGCATGCGGTTTCAGGTGAAGTCCTGATGCTGGGATACATGAATCAGGACGCGCTGGCAAAAACGCTGGAAAGCGGCAAAGTCACCTTTTTCTCCCGCACCAAAGGCCGCCTGTGGACCAAGGGCGAAACCTCCGGGCACTTCCTCAATGTGGTCAGTATCGCGCCGGACTGCGACAACGATACTCTGCTGGTGCTGGTTAACCCCATCGGCCCAACCTGCCATACCGGTACGTCGAGCTGTTTTGGCGATAACAGCCATCAGTGGCTGTTCCTGTATCAGCTGGAAGAGCTGTTAGCCGCGCGGAAGACCGCCGATCCGGCAAGCTCTTATACGGCAAAACTGTATGCCAGCGGCACCAAGCGTATCGCGCAGAAAGTGGGGGAAGAAGGCGTGGAAACCGCGTTGGCCGCCACGGTGAATGACCGCGAAGAGCTGGTTAACGAGGCTTCGGATCTGATGTATCACCTGTTGGTATTGCTGCAAGACCAGCAGCTTGATTTAACCACGGTGATTGAGAATTTACGCAAGCGTCATAAATAAGGTATCCGGGGGAGCCACCACGCGCTCCCCTTATTTATCAGAGATAAAGCAGTTACCATTCTCTCCCGCAGCAGGTATGATCCCCCCACAGTTTTACGCATTACACGTTATGCATACCAAACATTGAGGTTGAAGATGAAATTTCTGGTCACCGGCGCAGCCGGCTTTATCGGCTTTCACGTCTGCGGGCGTCTTCTGCAAGCGGGTCATCAGGTCGTAGGGATTGATAACCTTAATGATTACTATGAGGTCAGCCTGAAGCAGGCGCGCCTGGATTTGCTCCGCTCTTCTGCATTCAGCTTTCACAAAATCGATCTCGCCGATCGCGAAGCCATGAGCCACCTGTTCGCCAGCGAGAAATTCGACCGCGTCATCCATTTAGCCGCGCAAGCGGGGGTACGTTATTCCCTGCAAAACCCGCATGTTTACGCCGATTCCAACCTGATTGGTCATCTCAACGTGCTGGAGGGTTGCCGCCACAATAAGGTGCAGCATTTACTGTATGCCTCTTCCAGTTCTGTTTACGGTCTGAACCGCAAGATGCCGTTCTCCACGGATGACTCCGTGGATCATCCGGTGTCGCTGTATGCGGCCACCAAAAAAGCCAACGAGCTGATGTCGCATACCTATTCTCATCTCTATGACTTGCCCACTACCGGCCTGCGCTTCTTTACCGTGTATGGTCCATGGGGCCGCCCGGATATGGCGTTATTCAAGTTCACCAAAGCGATGCTGGAAGGCAAAAGCATTGACGTTTACAACTACGGGAAGATGAAGCGTGACTTCACCTACGTGGATGACATTGTCGAGGCCATTGTCCGTATGCAGGATGTGATCCCACAGGCAAACCCGGAGTGGACCGTAGAAAGCGGCTCCCCGGCAACCAGTTCTGCGCCTTATCATGTCTATAACATCGGCAACAGCTCGCCGGTGGAATTAATGGATTACATTACTGCGCTGGAAGACGCGTTGGGTATTGAAGCACAGAAAAATATGATGCCGATTCAGCCTGGCGATGTGCTGGAAACCAGCGCCGATACACAGCCGCTGTATGAAACGATTGGCTTTAAGCCGCAGACATCCGTCAAAGAAGGCGTGAAGAAATTCGTCGAGTGGTATAAAGCATACTATCACGCTTAAGAGAAACGGCCCTGACGGGCCGTTTTCGTATCAGTCATTACCAAACAAATCGCGGGTGTAGACTTTCTCTTCCACATCCGCCAGCTCTTTCGCCATGCGGTTTGAGATAATCACATCGGATTCTTGCTTGAATGCTTCCAGATCGCGCACGACGCGGGAGTGGAAGAATTCATCTTCCTTCATCACCGGCTCATAAATGATGACCTGCACGCCTTTTGCTTTGATGCGCTTCATGATCCCCTGAATAGAAGAGGCGCGGAAGTTATCAGAACCGCTCTTCATAATCAGACGATACACGCCCACCACTTTCGGTTTGCGGGCAAGAATTGAGTCAGCAACAAAGTCTTTGCGCGTACGGTTCGCATCCACAATGGCCGAGATAATGTTGTTCGGCACCGACTGATAGTTCGCCAGCAGCTGTTTGGTGTCTTTCGGCAGGCAGTAGCCACCGTAACCAAAGGACGGGTTGTTGTAGTGGTTGCCAATACGCGGGTCGAGGCAAACGCCTTCGATAATCTGGCGGCTGTTCAGTCCCAGGCTTTCTGCATAGCTGTCCAGCTCATTAAAGTAGGCCACACGCATCGCCAGATAGGTGTTAGCAAATAATTTAATGGCTTCTGCTTCGGTGGAGTCGGTAAACAACACCTGAATATCTTTCTTGATGGCACCTTCCTGCAGCAGGGAAGCAAAACGCTCCGCACGCTCAGAACGTTCGCCAATCACGATACGCGACGGGTAGAGGTTGTCGTAAAGCGCTTTGCCTTCTCGCAGGAACTCTGGCGAGAAGATAACGTTATCAATACCCAACTTTTCTTTGATGGATTCGGTAAAGCCGACCGGAATGGTGGACTTGATGATCATGACCGCTTGCGGGTTGATTTCATGCACATCGCGGATCACCGCTTCTACTGAACTGGTGTTGAAGTAGTTGGTTTTCGGATCGTAATCCGTCGGTGTAGCGATAATCACGAAATCCGCGCCGCGATAGGCATCGTGCTTGTCCGTTGTTGCACGGAAGTTCAGCGGCTTATTCTGCAAATACTCCTGGATTTCCTTATCAACGATGGGAGAAATCTTCTTGTTAAGCATATCGACTTTGTCCTTCACGATATCCAGCGCCACGACCTCATGGTGCTGCGCGATCAGGATCCCGTTCGATAGACCAACATAACCTGTTCCGGAGATTGTTATTTTCATTCGATAAGCAACTTTTGTGAGTGTATGAACCGGAGGTGGCGATACCGCCGCCACCGCTTAATATCAATAACTGTTGGGGTTTTTACCTCTTCTGTTGAGGAACTGTCAAGGCGTCAAACGGCGGGCAACAGCGGCGTTTATGCGCGGTTTAGCAGGCAGCAGAGAGCAAAATGAAGAGGACTTCCCGCAACAGCGGCGATTCAGCGCAAAAAAAAGCCCGGTTGCAGTAACCGGGCTTACTTTTACAGGCGACTGATTATCAGATTAATCCAGCCATTCGGTATGGAACACGCCATCTTTGTCAGTGCGTTTGTAGGTATGCGCACCAAAGTAATCACGCTGCGCCTGAATCAGGTTGGCAGGCAGGACCGCAGAGCGGTAGCTGTCGTAGTAAGCGACGGCTGCAGAGAAAGTCGGAACCGGGATACCGTTCTGTACCGCGTAAGCAACAACGTCACGCAGCGCTTGCTGGTAATCATCAGCAATTTGCTTGAAGTACGGCGCCAACAACAAGTTAGCAATGGCCGGTGTCTCCGCATAGGCGTCGGTGATTTTCTGCAGGAACTGCGCACGGATAATGCAGCCAGCACGGAAAATCTTCGCGATTTCACCGTAGTTCAGATCCCAGTTGTGCTCGTCGGAAGCAGCTCGCAGTTGGGAGAAACCCTGCGCATAAGAGACGATTTTACCGAGGTACAGTGCGCGGCGGACTTTCTCGATAAATTCAGCTTTGTCACCAGCCGGTTTCGCCTGCGGACCGGACAACACTTTAGATGCCGCAACACGCTGCTCTTTCAGCGAGGAGATGTAGCGTGCGAATACGGACTCGGTGATCAGCGACAGCGGTTCGCCCAGATCCAGCGAGCTCTGGCTGGTCCATTTGCCGGTACCTTTGTTTGCTGCTTCATCCAGAATCACATCAACCAGGTATTTACCTTCGTCATCTTTCTTGGTGAAGATATCTTTGGTGATGTCGATCAGGTAGCTGCTCAGCTCACCAGCGTTCCACTCGCTGAAAGTTTTCGCCAGCTCTTCATTGGAGAGATTCAGGCCGCCTTTCAGCAGTGCATACGCTTCGGCAATCAGCTGCATGTCACCGTATTCAATGCCGTTGTGCACCATTTTTACATAGTGGCCCGCGCCGTCCGGACCGATATAGGTCACGCACGGTTCACCATCTTCAGCAACGGCTGCGATTTTAGTCAGAATTGGGGCAACCAGTTCGTAAGCATCTTTCTGGCCGCCAGGCATGATAGACGGGCCTTTCAGCGCGCCTTCTTCACCACCGGATACCCCGGTGCCGATAAAGTTGAAGCCTTCCGCAGAGAGTTCGCGGTTACGACGAATAGTGTCCTGGAAGAACGTGTTGCCGCCATCGATAATGATGTCGCCTTTTGCCAGATAAGGTTTCAGGGACTCGATAGCTTTGTCGGTACCCTCGCCCGCTTTCACCATCAGCAGGATGCGACGCGGGGTTTCCAGAGATTCAACAAATTCTTTAACGGTGTAGTAAGGAACCAGCTTTTTGCCTGGGTTTTCGGCAACTACTTCTTCGGTTTTTTCGCGGGAGCGGTTGAAAACGGAAACGGTATAGCCACGGCTTTCGATGTTAAGCGCCAGGTTGCGCCCCATCACGGCCATACCAACAACGCCGATTTGTTGCTTGGACATTACATACTCCTGTCAGGTGTGGTTACCCTGCCGTCAACGGATCCGGCGGGTCGTAAGTGAATGGTATGTTAGCCTAAAAATGCGTAATGAACGAGAGTGTCTGGCAGGAAAAGCACAAAGCAAACACGCAGCAACCCTGCCTGATGAAAGGGCATCACCTTCGTGTTCCATATAATTGAGAATAATTGCTTGCTATAGTAGCATCCACGCAACATTATAACTTTAAAGCCAAATACATGTCGTCGTCGCGCAAAACTGATAATTCTATACGTTATCGCCCAGAGATTGATGGAATACGAGCCATCGCCGTTGTTTCGGTTGTGTTGTATCATTTTTTCCCCCACCTGGTGCCCGGCGGGTTCATCGGTGTCGATATATTTTTCGTGATATCCGGTTACCTCATCTCATCCATTATTCTTAATAAAAGTAAAAACAACACCTTCAGTATCCTTGATTTCTATGCCAGACGTATAAAAAGGATCTTCCCGGCCCTTTCCGTGGTACTTATTACCTGTATCGTCTTTGGCTGGTTTGCCCTGCTGACCGATGAATACAGACAGCTCGGAAAACATGTAGCCGCCAGTACGCTCTTTGCGCAGAACCTCATGCTGCTCTCGGAAGCAAATTATTTTGATAACGCCAGCATAACTAAGCCACTGCTTCATTTATGGAGTCTTGGTATTGAAGAGCAGTTTTATCTGATTTGGCCAATCGTTATTTATGTTTGCACCCGCCACAAGAAAAATATAATAGCTGCAATAGCCCTTGCCGGGTTTGCTTCATTTTTCATCGGGTTGTGGTATTTGCATAAGGGTTTCACATCGGCTGCGTATTACTCGCCGGACTCGCGTGCATGGGAATTGCTGGCCGGTGCGGCGCTGGCATGGTTTCATAGCGGTAGCCGGAGCATCAGAAAAGTAACCAGACTGGATACGCTATTGGCTGCCAGCGGGTTATGCATGCTCGTTTTTGGTCTTTATTTTATTGATAAGACAAAAAATTTCCCCGGTCTGTATGCGCTAATCCCGGTTGTAGCAACCTGCATGCTTATCTTCGCGCAGTCTGAAAACGTTATCAGTAAGGCATTTTTATCTTCCCGTGTAATGGTCTTTGTGGGTCTGATCAGTTATCCGTTGTACCTATGGCACTGGCCGTTAATCTCATTTGCCTGGATTATTAACGGTAGCGATCCGGCAACAAACATGAAAATAGCGCTGATCTTTGTTGCATTTCTTCTGGCATGGCTGACATTCCACATCGTTGAAAAGCCATTCAGAAAATCCAGTTATTCGCAGCGCGCTATTTTCAGTCTTGTCGCGGTGCTTATCGTCACCAGTATTGCCGGTTGCACCCTCTATTTCAGACAGGGGCTACCGCAGCGTCAGAATGCTACGCTCCAGGGATACCCGGGCGATATTGGCCATGATGAATTTCATAAATATATTGCGACGCATTTTGTACTCTGTACGCCAGAAAGCATCGCTACGACAGCGCTGAAATGGAACAATTACACGCGTTGTATGCAATCAAAAGAAGGCAACAATATTGATATTGTGTTGCTGGGCGACAGCCATGCCGAACATCTCTTTATTGGTATGGCCGAGGCGCTTAAGAATAAAAATGTGGCCTTTTATATCGAAGATGGTTCCCCCTTCCTGAGTAATGCTAAGTTTGCGAGACTTTACGAAGAAATATTGCGTAACCCACATATTAAAACCGTGGTATTGACCATGTACTGGCACGGTCGTTATGGTGAAACGCCCCCAGGAAGTTCGCTTGAAAAAGAGATTGGCGCAACAGCAAAACGCTTCACCGATGCCGGGAAGAAAGTCATTTTAACTGATGATGTGGCAGACTTTCCCTTCACACCAGATAAATGCAAAGGGCGCCGCTGGTTATCATTTAGCGATAGCACCTGCGTAATTACGCGTGCGGAGTCGGATAAACAAAAGGAGAGATACCTGCCTGAACTCCAGGAGATTGCCAGCAAAAACGTAAACGTTGAGTTGCTCGCTGAAAGGGAGTATCTATGCGATACGGCGAGCTGCAGTATGATAAAAGATGGGAAACTAATGTATCGCGACACGCACCATTTGAATATTAATGGTTCACGATACATTGGGGAAAAGATTGTTGCAGACAATCCACAAGCCTTTCAGTAAAGATGCAGACGGGCTAAAACTATTTTAGCCCGTCTTAATATCAATGCTCTATTTCTTGATGCAGGGTGCGATAAATAGCTGAAAATTTATTGATAATGGCCTCATCCGAATAATCATACCGCACTTTGTCATAAAGTCGCTCGGCAAATAACAATGCCTCATCGGTATTCTCGAATATATGCGCAAGTGTGCCCTTCAATTCATTAGCGTCACCAGGTGTAACCAGGTACCCGTTAATATTATTTTCAACAAATTCATTACAGCCCTGAACATTTGTGGTCAGTACAGGTACGCCGCAGAATGCCGCTTCGATTAATATCCGCGGAATGCCCTCACCATACCGGGTGGGTAAAACAACCAGATCAGACTCACCGATGACATTTTCCATGTCGGTGCGATGTCCGAGCCAGTGCACATACTCACGTTTGCTTATCTGTTCGATCTCCTCCGGAGTATAAGCATTCCTCGCCTGTGAGTCATAGATACCGGCAATATTGAGCACAAAGTCCTGACGACCAATGAACAGCTCATCCAGAGCGGTAAGGAGCGTATCAAGTCCTTTATCTTTGAGTAACCTTGCAGCAAAGAGAATATGTTTCTTGTCTTGCTGAAATGCATTCCGTACGGGAAAAAAGCGTTTAGGATCTACGCCAGCACCTTCCACGAAATACAGACTCTGTGAATCAGTAATATTGTTGCGCTTGAAGAAAATCAGATCATGATTGTTTTCAAATACAAACGCACCGTGTCTCGAAGATCCTGCTATCCTGTACAGGTTCGTAACGATAGGACGGATCGTTCTGAAGAACAGTGACTCATTAGAAAATATAACACCCAATCCGGTGACACTTTTCACTACCGGACGATGAATAATCCGGCCAATAATCCCCGAATAAATATTAGGTTTGACAGTAATCGAATGGATAATATCAGGCTGAATTTTACGCGCCAGCTTTAAGATAGCGTAAAGGGTCATAAGCTCAAAAAAAGGATTAATACCACTACGTGACATTTTAATATGGTGACATTCAATGCCATTTTTTTCTAACTCACTGCTCAGGCCGGGTGTATCAAAGCAAGAAATAACAACGACTTTATATCCATTCGCGATATTCGCCATAGCGCGGTTAAACCAATGCAATTTAAAATACCAATCAGCATTTACAACATAGAGTAATACGTTATCTTTCATAAGGGCCTGTACGTCCCAGGATTCCATGTAGGAATCCCTTGGTTATATATTTGAAATGCGTATAGCGTGGTGACAAAAAAAACGTAAAAATGATTGCCTGCACAAGCGACTTAACACTTACATTCATTTTCCAGCCGACAGGCATGTATTTGCGTTTCAGTAACAAGACAACATTGCGGAAAAAATAGTAGTGCCTTATAGGGGAATGGGTCGTAATCTGCCGGCCAAACAAAATGAGTGGTTTGTCACCAATTTTATGGTCCATCCTGGCCGCTTGCGCGACCACACACACCCTTCCCTTCGCCCGCGCCCGATAACCCCACTCAATGTCAACACAGTCGATAAAAAGTTCGTTTTCCATAAGCCCAATGGTATCCAGCGCTTCAATGCTAATCAAAGAACCGGAGGCAATAATAAAATCGGCGGTAAAATACGCTGATTTAAAATCTGGAGTGACGAGCTTCAATGTCAATGCTTTCGTACAAACAAAGCGTGAAGGCGATCCGGAGTCAAGATCAAAATGAACCGGTCCCACAGCAGCAACGTTTAAGCCATCCCGAGTCGCGATGTCTCTGGCATCCAGCAAGTCTTGTACAAGCGTTGGCGATGGAACAGAGTCTTGATCGAAAAGAATGACATCACGGGATCCCCATTCCTTAGCTTTGGCAATGCCGATATTTTGTGCCTGAGCAATACCAACATTTCTACCAAGATGGTGAATGACCACCTCAGATAGCGATGAAGTTAAAGAAAATTGTGAATCAGCCGGACTGTTATCAATGATTAAAACATGATCGACCTGACTGGCAAGGCATGCAGCCAGGGATAACACACGTTCCCGTTCGGGGAGATAAGTGATAATAATTGCCGAAATCATAGCCAGTACGTTTACTCAACTAAACTCGTTTTTACGCCAGTGAAAATGAATTCGTCACGTCTGCCGTCAGGTAAATCGATCCTGATTAAATCGGGAGAAACCGTGTCGTTGGCGTTCAAATAGAGTGGATTTTCGCCTTTCAATACCGGGAAATGAATGCTGTTTTGTTCAGCGTAGTCCGGCTCGTTTTTCATCAAATAGTAAGCCTGAAACTGGGTTGGCACAGGCGATGCTACGGAAAAGTGGAAGGCAGCATGTGCTTGCATACTTTGTGTTTTATGAGTACCAAACACAATGTATGGATCATCACCACTCACCCGGGCGCTAAAACCATTTTCCAGCGCTGTGATCGCAACATTGTGAACAGAGACAACGCCCAGTACAGGTAACTGCCCCATATCAGCGGTAGCATTGCGCTGCACAAGGACCGGCGGAACAAGTTTTCCCAGCAGTGGCATTGAATACAGGTTAGATAATTTGCATCGTTGCTGAAACGTCTGCCGTTGTTCCATTGTCAGGCTGTACGATTCTGAATGAAAAACCCAGTTCTCCGGTGGTATAGAGACGAGCAACCCATCTCCACTGTCCTTTTCCGCAAAAAGATAATTGCAATATTCGGCAGTCCACAATGGCGAAGAAGAGAATTTAGTAGCAGGTTTACCTAATTCAAACGTTTTGCCAACTGAAAGCAGCATCGGCGCCACCAAAATTACACATATAATTTTAGCAAAGACCGTTTTATCCAGAAGCATTAACAACGCAACGACAAACAGAATATTGAGCCCGAGAAAATATCTATCCGGAAAGGTTACAGTATAATCAAAAAATAATGAACTTAACCCTCTACGCATAACGACAATAGAAAGATAATAGATACCGAACGAAGCCCAAACGAACAGAATTGCTAACAGCCTTTTATCGATAATAATTTTACCGTTATTAAAGAAACCTTTCGCCGCATAAAACATAACACCCAGCAGGCAAATAACAACAGCAATAACTACAATGTCGTTCAGATGGTGGTAGATGCTAAAAAGCACGGGGTATAACAATACTCGCGCCAGGGCAAACTCAATCAATGCAGATGCTTTGACAGGAAAATCAGCCCCCCCACTATCATGGATTGCATTACCCGATATCGCGATCATGGACGCCAATACGATCGCGACGCTAAATGCCGCCAGCGAGTAGAAATAGCGAGACTTATTTTTAAAGCCGTTATAAACACAAACTATACCAAAAATAACCTGCACACCTACCCCTACAGGCAAGGTCAGGCAGGATAGCAACGCCGTAACCATAACCACAATGGCCAAGGGTATAGATTGCTTATTCAGCAATAATGCGCTAAGCAGTAACACCTGCAATACCGGGAAAATAAAACCAAGATTAAGCAAGCGCCCATAGATTTCGTTGCCGTCTAATCCCACTGGCATCAGCACCATTGCGAGCAACAGACATACAAGGCTACTTCGGGATAATAAATTCCTGAGTGCAAAATATCCAGCCAGCACACACAGCGAAAAAAAGATATTCGATAAAATGAAATATATTAGTGGCAGATAGAAAAGATTACCATTGCAAAAAAAATCAAGCAGGACTAATGCAATTTTATAAAAAACAGCAAAACCAAGGATGGGGAACACACGCGTGTGGAATGCAGTATTCCAGAAACCGTGATCAATAACTTTCCCTGTCCAGACTGCATCCTCCGCATAGACTGTTGGATACAGAATCGGGTCAAGGTTTCTCAGTGAGAACAAGAGGAACAATACAAGTAGCGATCCTACAAGAAGCAACGCTTTTTTATATGCACTATTCTGTATTTTTGCTGTCGCCATTAAGTTTTTCCAACGATATATTTTGAAGCCACAAAATTGATATACAAATTAAAGGGAGTAACGATAACCTTTGCTATAAATGCAGATGCGGTCAGTGATATAACATTTTCAAACATTCCGTGTAAAAAATAGCTTAAATACTGAATCAACACAGAGAAAGCTGCAATAACGACAACACTATAAGCGCAATAAGCTATATATCCGGCGAAAGCTTTTTGCTCAACCTTCTTATCGAACACGGCAAGTCGCGAAACCCAATAAACGAAGGTTACTGCAAGTGTCGCGCTACAGAGATTGGCGATGACAGGTTCCAGTCCCAGATAAACAAGGATGGTCATGGTCACTAAGTCAATCGACCATCCTGTTCCTGAAATCACAATAAAGCGGATAGGTTTACTTTTCATGCTTAACGATAAAGACATTGGCCCGGGCGGAAGTCGCTGAATCAATCCCGACTTGAGAATCTTCTAAAGCAATGCAATTAGCAATATTAACACCTAGCATATTTGCGGCAGCAAGATAGGGTTCGGCATGTGGCTTGGCATTAACCACATCATCACCACTGATAATCACATCGAAAAAACCTTCCAGTTGGTGATAGCGCAGCAGTTCCTCTACCGCCTGCCGTGAGGCCGTGGTCACAAGGCCAACAGGCGCAAACTGTTTTGAATGTGTGAGAAAATCGAGCACGTCCTGGTAAACCGACGTAAGTGAGAAAAAATCCGCATACTTACTCTTTTTGAGTTCAGCCACTGCTTTATGCATCTCACTGTCAGCGTCAGGTAGTATTTGCGGTAAGAATCGCTTCCACGACATACCCGCATAGTTATGTTGAAAGTCTTCAGGGGTAATCTCACCACCATATTGTGCAATGGCATAGCAATATGCGGACGCGTTAGCCTTCTCGGTATCGATCAGCGTGCCATCCATATCACTCAATATCGCTTCAATCATAGCGTATTCTCAAGCTCCAGATACTCATCGATGAGCAGCAGCATGCAAGCGGTAAATGCATTTCCCGTTGCCTTATCCTTACGGAATTTATACGGAACGAGTCGTGTATAATGAATAATTTCATGCAGCATAACTTCTTTCAGGAAGTCCTGACCAAAGTTTTCAACAATCCATTGTTTGTATTTTTCGTAAATAGCTGCATATTGTGAGGATCTGAAAATGCTAACGGTTATCTCGTCATTTTCAACATGACAGTTAATCGAACGGTTTAGTGATTCATAACCAAGATGCAATGACTGCATCAGTTTAGCGTAATCCAGCAAGGGCGACTCGAAAAAGTTTCCAATATTAGGGTCGATAATAAACCAACCATTCTCGTGTTTCTTATCGATGATAATATTTTCGATAGTCAGATCACCGTGAATAACGGACGTCTCTCTAAATCTGAAATCATGATTGCGTGCCGAATCATTAATCCAGTCTGAAATAGCATCAAGATCGATATTACGCCCGTTGATAACAACTTTCGACTTATCAAAAAAGATCGACGACAAGCTTTTAATATTATTAAAGTTACCAGCCATCTTGGCAGAAATGTAACTCTCAATCATCGAGTCATCAGCCAGCCCAGTATTTTTTCTGGCATGAAAATCTTTGATGGAATTCAACACTTCAGCAAGATACCCCCACGAGGTATCGAGTGATGATGAGTGGATGAATTCATAAAAATCAATAGAGGTATGGCTGTAGGGCATATCATAAATATAGCCATTATCAAGCTTCTTATCACTTGCTACGCTTGCCAGTACAAGTTCATTGGCGTACTCACAAAGCCATTTTTTTTGCGCCTGTAATTTACCAGAACCCAACTCAGAAGCAAATTTTCTGACATACATTGAGTTATTAAAAGAAATCAGTGCAGTTAACGCATCTGAACCGCCATGGAAAATGCGATACAGAATAACATCATTGCCCATACCTTTTTTATAAAACTCAGAGATGAGATCAACATCGTTTCTGAAATTCCTTACAAGGAACATTTTATACTGTTCTTCAGTATAAAAAAGGTCACGTTTGTTGGGTACTGTATCATTATTAAACTCAAACCAACGCAATACTTTTCCTGGTTCAAAACTGTATTTATTCTTAATTAAATAATAGGCAAAAATAAACAAAACCGGACTAAGAAAGAATAAAGTCAGAACAGTAAAGACCTGCGCGGAATAGACATCCTGCAGTGCATTAAATGTTGAACTGAGCGGTGTATCAAATAAAGAATAAATGAGCATCGAAGCTGAAGCACCGGTGCATCTGGCAATCAGATGATAACTGGCCAGGTACGCAGCCCACATCAATGCGCTATTGACGATGTAAGAAAGAAGGTTCTTTCTAAAGCAGATATAGACTTCATTGAGACACCAGAAAAAATGTCGCAACGAATAAGAAATCTCATCGTTAAATATGCCAGTGAGACTGTTAAGTGCTTTCTTTACATTTTTATTTGAACCAATAAGTGAGCACAGTGCAAAGAACAGAAATACACTGACCAGCACCACCAATGATTCGGTCAGATTGAATTTGAGGTTTGAGGTCGAATTGAACCAAATCAGGATAGCACCCCAGACCAGCAAATCAAAAACACGCTCAAAGAAGACCGACGCGAAAGACAATGCAAAGCTCTGCCGCCCCAGATATGAAAAAACCCCCGCACGCACTATCTCACCAAGGCGCAATGGTACAAAAAAGTTTACAACATAGCCCAAAGAAAGTGATGTAAATTGAATGCTGCGTGCAGTGTCATCTCGTCCCGGTAAAAGATTGTTCCAGCGCTTGACACGAATAGAATGCCCGAGAATCAGAAAAAATACTGCAACCAGGAAATAAAGAACCGCTATCATTATTTAATCCTTGCTTATAGCCATTTATGGAATAATTTTTTATGTTCCGCTTCTTTTAATTCTTCTGGAGTACCGAAAGACAAATGGTTATCCAGCAAAATACCTTTCACCGTATATCCCTGGTCACACAATGTATTGTAAATACCGCTAATGAAAATTTCATCATAGCTACAATTTTGTTTATATAAAGCATAGTTTTCAGTGACCACACGCTTATTAGCAAAGATATAAGCGCCAGAAATAGCAAATCTGCTGATAACGATTTTCTCAGCAGTTTTCACTAATCGTTCATTTTCGTACAACGCGTATGAATACGCCGGCGAGTCTGACTCAAAATTACAAAGGTATGCCATAACATCACCGCCAGGCGCCATCTGACTGATAAACGACGGTAGGTGCTTTATTTCGAAAGCCTGATCGCAATCGTTAAAAATAACCGGGAAGTCGTTATCAATCAATGTTAAGCCACACATGGCAGTATCCAGAGCCCCATCGGTCACCTTATCCAGAACAACAAACTTAGCTTGCGGATAAAAATGATGAACCTGCTGAATGATATCATGTTCAACAACATGCTCTTTTAAAACAACACAGATTAACTCGCTGATTTCAATGCTACGTCGTACAGACTCAATAGCCCACCAAAAAAAAGGTTTACCATCAAGTTCAACTAAAGGTTTCGGCAACGTGTAACCTTGTTTAGAAAACCGACTACCTCTCCCTGCCATTGGTATCACCAGATTAATCATGTTTCTTATTCCATGTGAATTTTTCTTGCAGGGTTACATCATCAAAATCAATGGTATTATTGCCAAGCGCCAATAATCCATTAACTCCTCTAAAAAGATAATTGACCGCGATTTTTAATGTGCGTGTTGCTTGCGAAAACAACTTCACATTTGATATCTGATCATCCTCGCGCCATTCAACAGGAAAATATTTAATTTTCTGTTTTTGACTGATGGAGAATAAAAGAAGGAAGCAATTGAACGTCAGATCGTTAGAAAACTTGATAATTCTTGAATCCGCAATAGCGGAGACTTTATAGATATTTAAGCCTGCACCCAGGTCTTTTACTACGTGGAATGAACAGACGGAGTAGATAAAGTTAAATATATAATTACCAAATATTCTGAATTTTGCATATCCTTTCAGACGGGAAGCTCGACTGAAACGGCTTCCCAGACAGCAATCGTAATCATTTATCTGACCGCTATCAACGATATCGATCAAGTCATTAATGTTGCCTTGATCGTCACCATGAAGTACCGCAATATGCGTTGCGTTAGTGAGTTGTGCATGTCGAAACGCTACTTTATGTGTTCCGCCAAGTCCAACATTCTGACTGTTAGTATAGATTCCTACATTAGGCAAACCTAACGATTGAACAGTCGCAATAGACCTATCGACTGTGCTGTCTGTACTTCTGTTGTCAATAACCAGAATCTCATGAAATTTCTTATAGTTGTCATTTTCTTTAAGACTGTTTAATACTCGAGAAATTTGATCCTGACAGTTATAACATGGGATAAAAAGTACGATTTTATTTCCCGACTCCATTTATTCCCCCAGAATATTTTGAACGATATTTTTCGCAAAGCTGAACTCGGTTTCTTTTGAAAACAGATTATCTTCGTAAATGACTGTCGAAGCATTCTCATGTTCTTCACAAAGTTTTATCAAACTTTCAGCAATGGATTCAGGCGTGAAATTTGCCGGTTCTATAATATTTTTGCTTCTGGCTGACAGTTTTTTATTCGCATAACCATTACTTACGACACGAATACCAAAGCTGGCCATTTCGAGCGGAGGATAGCTTGGATGCGGTGAAAGCATCAATGACAATCCAACTGACGAGGTCGAAAGTTGGTGAATATATTGATCGAGGGTCAATTTACCCAATGACTCCAGCTTTACTCCTCTTCCCAGTTCAATATCCGCATGGCTTTCCCCCGCGGAAACAATGGTCCATTGCTCTGCCTTATCATAGGCTTGAGCCCAGGCACGCAACGCCAGCACAACAATATTAAAGAGGTTGCGCTCTACGCCCGGGCGACCATAAACCAGGATTTTCCTTTCTTTATCAACAGAGGCTGCTTGTTCGCAGGCTGCCGATAACACAGGGTTAATGCGTGGTTCAAAGAAATAATGTTCATTGAAAACGTAGCCGCTATTAATGAAAAAATCTTTCAATAGCGCTGTATTAAAGACAGGAATAGTTTGTTCCGCATGAGCGTAAGTTGAATCAGCCAGGGCAAACCGAGAGGACCAGGCATAGAATCCCGGTTCATAATCCTGAATAAAGTAGATTGATTTACGTCCTTGTGTACCGAACATTGCGCTCTGCCATGCAAGCGCTTTGAATGTATTATAAGCGGTCCACCATGCAGTCGAGACAAAATAATCATTCTCAGCAACATTGAGTGAAGCACCACTGCGATTTCCGGCAACGACGATGCAATTTTCCGCACAATCCGCACCTGAAAGATCGGTGAGTTTCCAGTCTGAGTAGAACTGCCCTGCTTTGAGTTCAACACTCACTTCATCAGTAACAATAATACGCGCCAGAGGAAAATCATGACGGATAGCTTCAAAAAAGCGTAGCGCTGTCGCAATACCACCGAAAACGTGTTTTTCCGATAATGCGGGAACAAATAAGTTAATACGTCTGGTATTAACATTGCTTTTGACAAAATTGAATGGCGTTATCTCTGGTATGTCATAATTTGCAGGGTTACATGTAGCTGCCTTATTTGATTCATACGCATTTTTTGCAATCCTGTAAACAACCCGGTTAGACAACAACTTTTTTACTATAAAGTTAATCATAATTTGATCGTTGGTTTATTATTAAATTTATCGAGATTAATATTATAAAAAGGATCGTAAGCTTCTGTTCGGTATGGCTCGTACTTTATTCTGGAACGTAGAAAATCGCATTCTGGAACAAAGCTGCTGCGACTTTTAGATTCAAGATGGAACAGTTTCGTCTGAGCCAGATAGACGTTTTGATAACCCGCATTGTATGCCCTGATACAGAGCTCGATATCGCTGCCACAGATCTCGAACTCTTCGTCATATCCTCCAAGGCGGGTAAATACTTCACGAGATATCGCATGACATGCCCCCGTCAGAGCCAGAACGTTTCGGTTCAGCGCGGGGGAAACAAACGGGCCGACATGATGCGCATTGCTCTGGCCTTTAAAGACGTGTTCTGCCCATCCGAACATACCAACAACAACCCCGGCATGCTGGATAGTGCCATCTTCATACAAAAGTTGCGGTCCAACAACACCGACATCCGGCAGCAGCGCCCATGAGGCAAGATTTTCAAGCCATCCAGGGGTGATAACCAACGTATCGTTGTTGAGGAAAATAAAAACATCGCCCTCAGCGAGGGATGCGCCATTGTTATTCAGTTTTGACCAGTTAAATGGCGAATCATCCCGCAGAACCTTACAGTTCCCTTTCGATGTTAATTCAGCAAGATAATTGTGAGTTTGCTCTTCGACTGAACCATTATCAATTATGATGATTTCATAATTTGTCCAGGTTGTTTTGGCATTAATGCTCTCAATGAGATCGGCAAGCAGGCTAATTTTATCTCTGATCGGTATGATCAATGATATTTTTATCTCTGGGTTGACACGGAACTTTGGTTCATAGGTAAATAAATGCTCTCCATCCGCGACCTCTATAAAATTATTCGGATAGGCCGTTTTAAAATAGTTCGTCAGCGCCATTTTACCCGCATCATGGGCATAAGGCTTGGAGTCCGCATTCATGGCCGTGGATTGTGGATGCTCGCGCCAATGATAAAGAATGCGTGGAATGTGGATAATATTCTCTGCAATAGCGCTAGCGCGCAATACAAGATCATAATCCTGGGCACCTTCAAGCCCTACGGTAAATCCACCAATCTGATTTATCAGATTTCGGGAAATACAGGTAATGTGACCAATATAGTTCTGGCTATACAGTAATGCAGGTGACCAGTCTGGCTTCAGGAACGGTGCTTTTCGTTCACCTGTAGTTGTGACATGGTCTTCATCCGTATAAATAATATCCGGATACTGGTTATCATTAATCGCCTTGGCGAGATAATGCAACGCATTGGTATGCAACAGATCATCATGATCGAGCAAGACAATATATTGTCCGGTAGCCAACCCAAGCGCCTGATTGGTAGTATGTGAAATATGGCTATTTTTATCGTTACAGATTATCTTTACCCTACTGTCAGTTGCGTATTTGTTAAGCAACTGAGTCAGTTCAGGGGAATTTGATGCATCATCGCAAATGCATAATTCCCAGTGGGAATAACTTTGCGAAAATACGGAATCAATGCACTCCTGCAGAAACTTGAGGTCGCTCTTATAGACGGGTAACAGAACGGAAATGAGAGGACTGTTTTCCTTAGTAAAAGATCTTGCTATTTTTTCTATTTCATACTGATTTCGTTTTTCATCATGCGCGATAAAATCCGCGTATGAAACTTCGATGTTTCCTTTGCCTAGTCTTTTTAAGCGGAAGAAAATTTTACGCAGCGTCGCAGAAAGCCCTTCTTTCCTGATCGTCCGGACGACGAGCAAAGGCGCAGCCCGCAGATTTAGCGCTTTTATCTGGCGCAACAGATTTATCGCCAGTCTTTTAACTTTCTTTACCACTCGCACGCCAAAGCGTAATGGTTTAGTTATCTTCCATGACGTTGACGCCAGTAACTGCTGGCGCGACTGGACTAAGTCATCAATGACGGTTGAAATATCACTCGTGTTACTCAACGCACCAATACTAATATCAACTTTGGCGTTGGTGCCCTTTAATTTAGAACTGTCTACACGAAATGTAAAAGCCGGATCGTTATGGAAGCAGTAGATTACGGCTTTATCCATATCTAGCTGGCAAACCTTCGTATTCTCATCCTGGGCCTGGATATCCGTCAACGGAATAACTTGCAGGATTTCATCTGCATGCGATTTGATAGTAATATTGAAGAGGTAACAACACATCGGCTCTTCACATAAATCAATTCTTATTTCTTCAAAGGTCCGATCTTTCGGTAAGTCCAGACTAATAGTAGCATTTTGATCACTATATGGAATCAGTTTTTCGATGCTATCGGCATCGCTATACATCCCATCGTGATCGCGCCAGTAAAGCTTAGCCCTGTATTTAAACTGCTTTCCGCTCTGCGATTGTGCTTTCTTTTCAACAGTTTTAGCTTTACTCTCTGCAAATGAGCACTGCGCAACAAATTGATAGGCATTAACATCCGGGAAAATGTCAATAAGTTGATTAAGGCGACCAGCATTACTGATGTTCACATTAGCTGAAAACTCAGAATCATTATTAATGAGTCGAATATCTTTAATTATGTCAGCGTGCAGACCTGCATTTGTTATTAATCTCTTTAGGCTCTTACGCGTAAAAAAGCGCAGATGAGTTTTATCCAAAATCCCGGTCTGTCGATAATAAAACTCACCATTAGCTAACTCAGTAATCACACCTTGATATCCGATATTTGGTACCGAGATGATGACTTTACCGGACTCTTTCAAACAAGCCATTGCATTTTTAAGCACCATCGCTGGATCATATAAGTGCTCCAGAACATCCGCGAAAATAATGCAATCATATTTAGTATTAAGCGTTGAAAAAATATTATTGGAATTAAGATCGGCAACTTTGACATCACGGTAAAATTGACGCGCTACAGCAGCTGCTGCGTCTTCATATTCAATACCATCGACGACACACCCTTTCTCAGAAATTAAATATTTCCCGAGGGCACCTTCATAACATCCAATATCCAGCACTTCAGAACCATCATTGATAAATGAGGATACGACAAATAACGAATCTTCGCTATTCCCTAGCTGTTCCCGGCTATATTTGTGATTATCAGTCATTTCAATCTCATTTAATCGGTTGGGGATTGGAACCATTCATGCTCTATGCAAAATACACCTTCGCCTTCATAGTCATTATAAACCGTGAATTTTTCCGCGTCGGTAATATAATCAAATCCAATTAAACTTCGGTCTCCCATGACTCCAATATCAAAACTGAATGACCCAGGGAGTAAAGGCAATACCGGAATTTTATATTCTACGGTATATATACCCTTCTTATTAGAAATTACGAAGTTATCCAGCCCTGTATTAATCCCATAAAGATATTTTCTTTCTGAAGAATATAAAGCTGCGCCAACCATCAATCCTTCAACTTCTTCATCATTAACCTGATACTCAATGGTGAGTGACAAGCTCTCACCGGTTTTGAGATAATTTGTGTTAAGTTTGGTTGAGACAATTCTTGCAGGCGTACCTTGATTCTGCTGACGGTTTTCATTGTTACTATTGTCAACATGCTGGATCTGATACATAAAATCATTGTATTGATCACAGACGTCGTTTGCTGAGCCTGAGGCACGAATTCTGCCACCATCAATCCATAGGGCTTTATTACAGAACCGTTTAACTTGCTCTGGAGAATGCGAGACAAAAAGAATTGTCGTACCATTTTCCTTCAACGCATTCATATGCTTCAGACATTTCAACTGGAACCTGATATCCCCTACGGCTAAGGCTTCATCAACGATGAGAATATCCGGCTGAATATTTGCAGCAACAGCGAAAGCCAACCTAACGTACATACCTGAGGAATACGTTTTCACTGGCTGACTAATAAAATCGCCGATATCTGCAAATTTAACAATGTCATCATAACGGGAGTCGATCTCATCTTTACTTAAACCAAGAATACTGGCATTCATATAGATGTTTTCTTGACCGGTAAACTCAGGATTAAAACCAGCCCCCAGCTCCAACAGCGCCGCAATCCGCCCATTAACGTTGATACTTCCAGATGTTGGCGACAGTGTACCTGTGAGCATTTGCAGCAGCGTTGATTTGCCGGCCCCGTTTTTGCCAACGATTCCAACGGAGTCACCACGTTCAATAACGAAATTCAGGTCTTTTAATGCCCAATGTTCTTTATAATATTTCTTTTCCTGTAAGCCTGTTGCTCTACGTAATTTATTGACTAAAGGCCCTATCAAGCGATATTTAGGATTGTCATAAATAAAATAGCATTTACTAACGTTAGTGACTTCAACGGTTACATTAGATGACATCAGCAAACCCTTTTTTTAGCTTTTCGAAGC
This sequence comes from Kosakonia sp. ML.JS2a, assembly GCF_025642095.1. Classification (GTDB taxonomy): domain Bacteria; phylum Pseudomonadota; class Gammaproteobacteria; order Enterobacterales; family Enterobacteriaceae. Next base: position 1,890,122 of record NZ_CP106754.1, on the reverse strand, counting down.
AATAATAACCCAAGGCAAGAGCAAGCAACGAACTGCCATAGGATATCGCAACAGCTAACAAACCAGGCGTTTTACCCCAGATAACAACATCACGGGTAACTTCAATAAAATATGCAAGCGGATTCAGCATCAAAATGGGTTGCAAAGACTCGGGAAGTGCGCTTCGAGGAAAAAAGAGTGGTGACGTAAACATCAGAATCGTTGTCAACACGCCCGTTATCTGTGCCAGATCGCGTAAATAAACACCCACCGATGAGAGAATGAGCATCATTCCGACCAATGCCATGAAATACGGAAGCCAGACGACCGGTAATAGCAGCAAGGTCAAATGTACCTGATTCATAAGCACAATACTGGCGATGATCAGAATAACCAGGCTGACTAACGCATGAAATAAACTGCTCAGTAATACTGTCACGGGCAATATTGAAAGCGGAAAAACTATTTTATTCACATAGTTAGCATTGCTCGTAATCAGTGTCACTGAACGGTTAAAACATTCCGCAAAAATATTAAATACGACCATTCCGGCAAAGAGGATTACAGCGAACGAAGCTTTGTTTCCATCGCCACCGACGCCCCATTTTGCCTTAAAAACAACAGAGAACACAAAAGTATAAATTGCCAGCATCAAAAGCGGGGTGAAGAACGACCACCCCATCCCCATTACTGAGCCTTTATATCGGCTCAGAATGTCACGCTTTGTCATCTGGTATATTAATGTTCTGTTGTTAACTAACTCTAATAGATAATTTTTCATGCAGTTATTTTGGCTTACAGTAAGATGCTATCTTTAAGTTTTTTGCCAACCTGATCTTTTGCCGACAAAATAACCAGGTCATCTTTAATAGGCCAGGTAATATTCAGGTCTGTATCTTCCCACAAGATAGAGTGCTCAGCTTGTGGATTGTAATAATCAGTACATTTATATACAAACTCAGCTTCTTCGCTGGTCACGTAAAAGCCATGAGCAAAACCTTCCGGTACCCATAGCTGGCGCTTGTTTTCCGCAGAAAGTAACACCCCAACCCACTTGCCGAACGTCGAAGAACCCTTACGGATATCGACGGCAACATCAAAAACTTCACCGCTGACGACGCGAACCAGCTTACCTTGTGTATTTTCGGTCTGGTAATGCAAACCTCGCAAAATCCCTTTTTTGGATTTTGAATGGTTATCCTGCACGAAGTTACACTTGCGTTGAGCTACTGACTCTTCAAATTTTTGCTGATTCCATGTTTCCATGAAAAAGCCGCGTTCATCGCCAAACACGGCTGGTTCGATGATTTTTACGTCAGGAATGGCTGTATCGATGACTTTCATAACTCACTTGTACTCTTTGATATTATTAAGCGCCACGCGCCAGTCTGAAGGTTTGATGCCAAATTGGCGTTCAATCTTTTGGCAATTAAGGCGGGAATTAGAAGGACGTTTCGCGCGAGTCGGATATTCACTACCGGCAATACTATGCACCAACGGCGCACGATCCAGACAGCCGTGTTCTACGGCACTGGTAAATATCGCGCGGGCAAAATCAGCCCAATTCGTATGCGGTGCGCCAGAATAATGATAAATTCCCCATTCTGGTGACAAGCCACGATCAATTTGCTCAATCATTGAAATGATGGCACTGGCGATATCACCGGCATACGTCGGCCCTCCCCATTGATCGGCAACCACATTCAATTCATTGCGCATTCCGGCAAGACGAAGCATCGTTTTTACAAAATTGCTGCCATGTTCGCCAAACACCCACGCGGTGCGCAAGATGAGATATTTGCTGGCATTCTGCGCAACGGCGTTTTCCCCGGCAAGCTTACTTTGCCCGTACACGCCTTGCGGCCCTGTCTTCATATCTTCCGTGTATTCGCCTTCGCTTTCACCATCAAAGACATAGTCAGTTGAGATATGGACCAGCACAGCACCTATTTTATCTGCCGCAATAGCCAGATATTTCGGCCCATCGGCATTGATCTGATAGGATGCCTCAACGTCATCTTCGGCCTTATCAACCGCAGTATGCGCTGCAGCATTCAGTATATAGTCAGGTTTAAATGCGGTAACCTGAGCATCCACCTGCGCGGCATCGGTAATATCAAGTTGATTACGATCCACGGCTAAAATCTCTGCTTTACCTGTTAGTTGCGCGACGAGGCAGCTACCTACCTGTCCATTACAACCAATAACCAATACGCGCATTTTTTTGCCTCTTACTTTTCACCAACAAGTGTCATCAGATATTGCCCGTAATCATTTTTCATCATTGGCTTAGCCAGTCTGATGACATCCTCGCGGGTGAGCCAATCATTGCGCCAGGCAATCTCTTCCAGACAGGCAACTTTCAGCCCTTGTACATCTTCAATGGTCTGAACAAAAGACGATGCCTGATGCAGGCTTGCGTGAGTACCGGTATCCAGCCAGGCAAAACCACGGCCCAGTAGTTCAACATTGAGCAAACCTTCATCAAGGTACATCTGGTTAATGGAGGTGATCTCCAGCTCTCCACGGTGCGAAGGTTTCACTTTCCGGGCAAATTCAACGACGCGCTGATCATAGAAGTACAAACCCGTCACCGCATAATTGGATTTGGGATGAGTGGGTTTTTCTTCAATCGATACCACTTTGTGGTTGCTATCAAATTCAACAACACCAAAACGTTCTGGATCTTTCACCTGATAGCCGAAAACCGTTGCGCCACTCTGGCGGGAAACGATTTTTTTCAATGTATTACTGAATGACTGCCCATAGAAAATATTGTCGCCTAGCACCAAACAGCATGAATCATCACCGATGAATTTCTCACCGATGATAAATGCCTGCGCAAGCCCATCAGGGCTGGGCTGAATAGCATATTCAATATGAATGCCCAAATGACTACCATCACCGAGCATACGTACAAATGAAGCGTTGTCTTCAGGGGTAGTGATCACCAAAATATCGCGGATACCTGCAAGCATCAAAGTCGACAACGGGTAATAAATCATCGGCTTATCATAAATGGGTAACAGTTGCTTCGAGACACCCAATGTGATCGGATAAAGACGGGTTCCGGAACCACCAGCAAGAACAATACCTTTCATCATCTATTCCTTAATTAATCCGCCAGTCCCAGACGTTCGCCTGCGTAGGAGCCATCCATAACACGCTGCCACCAGCCCTGGTTATGCAAGTACCAGTGAACGGTTTTGCGGATGCCGGATTCGAAAGTTTCCTGCGGAACCCAACCCAACTCATCTTTGATTTTGCTGGCGTCAATAGCATAGCGCAGGTCATGCCCCGGACGATCGGCAACATAGGTGATCAAATCGGCAAAGTGACTCATCCCCTCAGGTTTATCAGTGATCACCTCATCAAGGATGGCGCAAATCGTTTTGACCACATCGATGTTTTTGCGCTCATTATGACCGCCAATGTTGTAGGTCTCGCCGACCACGCCTTCGGTGACGACTTTATACAACGCACGTGCGTGATCCTCTACGAACAGCCAGTCGCGGATCTGCTCACCGTTGCCGTACACCGGTAGTGGTTTGCCAGCCAGTGCACTGAGGATGATCAGCGGGATCAATTTCTCAGGGAAATGATAGGGACCGTAGTTATTCGAGCAGTTCGTTACCAACGTAGGCAACCCATAGGTGCGACGCCATGCGCGCACCAGATGATCGCTGGATGCTTTAGAGGACGAATAAGGGCTGCTCGGCGAGTAAGGCGTTTTCTCTGTAAACAGCGGCAACTCAGCGCCCGCCGGAACCTCGTCCGGATGTGGCAAATCGCCATACACTTCATCGGTAGAGATATGGTGAAAGCGGAACAGGGATTTACGTGGTTCATCCAGTTGCGACCAGTACTTGCGCGCCGTTTCCAGCAACACATAGGTGCCAATGATGTTTGTTTCGATAAAAGCGGCAGGGCCTGTGATAGAGCGATCAACATGACTTTCAGCGGCAAGGTGCATCACCGCATCCGGCTGATGCTCAGCAAAAATGCGCGCCATCGCCTCGCCATCACAAATATCAGCGCGTTCGAAAGCGTAGCGCGCATTATTTTCAATTTCCGTCAGTGACTCAAGGTTGCCGGCATAGGTTAATTTATCAACATTAACCACTGCATCCTGAGTGTTATTAATAATGTGACGAACTACCGCTGAACCAATAAAACCTGCACCACCAGTGACCAGTATTTTCACGAGAATTATCCGCTCTTGCTTTTCAATGTTTTGACTTAAAAAAACCAGGAACCCAGGCCTGTCACTCGCAACCAAATTTCAGATACGCTACCGCCCCTGGCTCTACAGCTACCAGTATACTGTGTGTACGACTCGACAATTTAAAGTTGCACCAACGCCCATCGGCGACTTAATTTTGCTCACCGCCCGGCACAAAATGCTAAACGCGTATTCTCCGCTTAAACAGCGCTGGAAACAAGGAAAAATCTCATCGACATCTTAGCGTTGTATATCAATCACTACCTTTTTTAGTGATTGATTTTAATAACGAAAATAAAAGGGCAGTAAGAATATGCTGAAGACGTAATCGTCTTATCGCCACTCTTCACTGCCCTTGCGTTCGCTATTCTAAATACGCGTTTTACGATTGATTACTGCACCAGCAATTTCTTGATGCTGTCGCGGAATTTCTGCCCTTCTTTCAGGTTACGCAACCCGTAGTTTACAAACGCCTGCATGTAACCCATTTTTTTACCGCAATCATAGCTGTCGCCAGTCATCAGCATCGCATCAACCGACTGTTTGTTCGCCAGTTCAGCGATAGCATCCGTCAGCTGAATACGTCCCCAGGCGCCCGGCTCGGTTTTTTCCAGCTCATGCCAGATGTCCGCAGAAAGCACATAGCGGCCCACCGCCATCAGGTCAGAATCCAGCGTCTGCGGCTGATCCGGTTTTTCAATAAACTGCACGATGCGGCTCACTTTACCTTCGCTGTCCAGCGGCTCTTTGGTCTGAATAACGGAATACTCAGAAAGGTCACCTTTCATACGCTTCGCCAGCACCTGGCTACGGCCAGTCTCAGCAAAACGCGCCACCATGGCGGCAAGGTTATAGCGCAACGGGTCGGCAGTCGCAGTATCCAGCACAATATCCGGCAGCACAACAATGAACGGATTATCACCCACGATCGGACGCGCGCACAAAATAGAGTGTCCCAGGCCCAGCGGCTGCGCCTGACGCACGTTCATAATGGTCACGCCTGGCGGGCAGATGGACTGAACTTCTGCCAGCAATTGACGCTTAACACGCTGTTCGAGCAGCGCTTCAAGCTCATAAGAGGTGTCGAAGTGGTTCTCAACGGCATTTTTTGACGAATGAGTCACCAGAACGATTTCTTTGATCCCTGCAGCAACAACTTCGTCGACGATGTATTGAATCATCGGCTTGTCGACGATCGGCAGCATCTCTTTAGGAATCGCTTTTGTCGCGGGGAGCATATGCATTCCCAGACCTGCTACCGGAATAACTGCTTTCAAATTAACCATTGATTTCTTCCACCTATAAATAATGGGATGAATTATAAACCTTTACCCTGCTTTAGCCAGTGGGTTCGCAGCGTGCGACAGTGAAAGATGTTACGCCGAATGTCACGAGCAAGCAGTAGATGTAATCCTAACCCCTGGGGCAAAGCACCAGGATTTATCGTAAAAGCCTGGCTTGCGGCCATTACGACTTTTTCGCAGGCAAGCGGAAATTCAGATTATCGGTATTCACCACGTGCTGATCGACGCGGTCGATGTCCACTGAACTTTGCCCGTTCTCATTAACCGCATGCACGTTCGCCAGGGACAGCAACGTATCCTGTTTTGCCATAAAACGCCCCCGCACATCTTTGCGTAAATCAAAGTTTAGTTTCAACGCCGGCCCCACAGATGCCTGCTGCATAACGTTGATATTGCGTAAGAAAAGATGCTGCGGCTGGTTATGCAGTTCCAGCGTGGCTTGCTGCATTTTCACGTTAGTAATCGCCACAAACGAGGTGGCATTGCCGGAGGAAATCTGGATACCGCGCAGCTTGTATTTACTGCTGGTGTTATCCTGGCGAATATCGTTTAGCTTAAAATTCTGCGGAATTGAGAGGTAGTTCCCCTTGATCACGCCATAGCCAATCAACATACCGGCGCTATTGTCCATACTGACGTTATCAATCACAAAGTTGTCGCAGCCATAAATCGCCACCGTGGCGTTATCAAGACCCGCCTTTTTACTGAAATCCGGCGTGATGTTACGCGCTTTCACGTTACGAATAATGAAGTGCTTGCCGTTCTCCACATGCACCAGTTGGCGGCAGTTGCTGCCGGTGATATTGGCGACGACAAAGTTTTTCACCGCCTGATCCTCCGGATAGGCGTTGTCGTAAGTGCTGCCCGCCAGACCAATGCCAATGCCCCAGTTGATCTTGCCGTTGGTACAGTCAATATTCTCAATCACATGGTCGGAAATCAGAATGTTGCGATCGTTGATGGCGACATTCCACTCAATGGCGTCACCCTGCAACTCACTGAAGCGACCATTGGTGATGCGCACCCCGTCAAACTGGTTATGGTAGCCCTGGCGCAGAATGCCGTAATTGGCTTTTGTCACCGTGATGTGATCAATCAGCAAATTACGCATCACCCGCTTCTCTTTGCCGCCAATATAGATCTGCATCACCGGCCCATAGCCGCTCATCGCCAGCCCTTTGATCTCGCAATCGGAGCCGCGCACATCCAGCGTGATATTGTAAAAACTTCCGCCGTCCTCGCCGATCACACGGCTGCCATCCTGCAGCACCAAACGCCCACGACCATTGCCTTTCAGCGCACCACGCACCAGCAACGTTTTGCCAGGCGGAATGAAAATCCCGGTATTGATATTGTCACACACCAGCCCGGCTGGGATCTCGACCGTTTGCCCGGCGGCAAAGGCATCGTTAAGCGCCGCAGGCCAATCATTATGGTTATATTGACGAATATCGACAGTGCCATTGCCGCCAATGGCACGCGCGGCTCTGGTATGCAGGAGGGGTAATGCCGCCAGTGCTGAACTGGCGGCGAGAAAGGAGCGTCGGGTGAAGGATGTTGATGATTTGCAGGCGGTCATAAAACCTCTGTTTAAAGCGTTTGCAACAGACTTGCCAGTTGCTGGTTGATGATTTTTTGGTTGAAGTCAGCTTCGACTTTTGCGCGTGCCCGGGTCACCACCGGGGTGAGATCGCTATCCTGCATGGTACCGAAAGCGGCTAAACGCTGCGCCAGCGCTTCAGCATCCTTTTCCGGCACCAGCCAGCCGGACGCGCCAGCGTCAATCAGCTCCGGAATGCCGCTGTGCACCGTCGAGACCACCGGAATCCCCACCGCCATCGCCTCCATTAGCGCGACGGGGATCCCTTCCATATCACCATCCGCGCCGGTAATGGACGGCAGCAGAAACACATCTGCTTCATCCAGTAGCGCTTTGACTTCATGGCTCGGTTTAAAGCCCGGCATCTCGATCACGTCTTCCAACTGGAACTGTTCAATCAGGGTGCGCAAGCGCCGTTCCCATGGACCGATACCGAGAATGCGATACTTGAACGCCACGCCGCGCGCTTTCAGCAGACGACAGGCTTCAATCGCCACATGCAGCCCTTTCTTCTCGGTCAGGCGGGCAACAGAGATAATTTGCAACGGGCTTCCGGGTGTTTTGACCGGTCGCAGGCTAAAGCGCGTCATGTCGACGCCCATACGCGAGACGGCGATTTTCTGCTCCGGGCAGCCCATATTTTTCAACCGGCCCGCCCATAAATCACTGATCGGCAACATCAGGTCGCCGCGCTGGAATAACCGCTGATACTCTGGCGTGTAGTGGTTCAGCACGTCGCGGTGTGAGACATCAATACCATGGAAAACCGTGGCTATTTTGCCCTTCAGCACCCCAAGCTCACGCAGTTTCGCCGCCGTCACACCAGCCGGGCCAAAATGGGCGATAAACACATCGGCAGTAAAGACGCGAGGTGCAAGCGCACAGATAGCCGAGAGGATCAGGTTGCGCGCTTCGTCGCCATAGCGCGACATATTCAGCGCTTTCCACGTCGACGGCTTCAAGCAACCCCGTGCGATTGCCTGCGCGCGGTAACTCAGTTTCGCCAGTTTCCCTTCCGGCTCCGCCAGCAACCAGTGCGTTTTTTCGGCCAGCTTATACTCCGTATACGCTGCGTGGGTGTTATTCATATCGCCCTTATGCAGGGCAACAATCTCCACCTCAAAACCCATGTTAATAAAGGCAACAATCTGGTTAAGAACAAACGTTTCAGACGCTAAAGGAAACTTCAGCAAAAAGAAGCTGACTTTCATTTCTCCCCCTGCACGCGATCCAGCACCGATTTCACCATGTTCATTCCCTGCTCCCGTTCCGCGGCTACGGCGACCGACAGTCGTGCGTTAATGGCAGGCAGTTGCCCGAGGGTATCCGCCGCCATTGCCGCCAGAGAACCATCAAGCAGATGACGGATATCCACCGCCATCTCCGGCATTCCTAACTGCTGCATAATCCCGGCGGATTTGTGTTCGTAGTTGATGGCGATCGCCGGTGTGCCGAAGTTCATCGAAATAATGGCAGAGTGCAAACGCGTCCCGACGGTTAAATCGCAGGCACCGAGGATTTTGCCCATTTCCAGATCGTTCAGTTCGTCCATCACCACGTGGTAGCGCGACGGGTCGCTGACATACTGACGTAAATTGAGCGCCACCATGCGGTCATCTTTGTTGTAGCTATCAATACCGGTGCAGGTCGACAGCGCGATCACCTGATAGCCCGCATCAATAATGCGGTTGACGACGCCAGCAAAAGCCTGCTCATAAGCCTGCTGAGTGGTATTCAGACGCTTGTCGAATGGCGCCAGTTCACGCAGCGTGATCGCCACCGTCTTCTCTTTCGCCGCCAGATCCAGCCAGTGTTGCACCGCATAACTGGCCACAAAATCGGCCTGGTGATGCTCCACCAGCCAGGCGGTATCCACGCCCTGCTCCACTTTGTCGGTGGTGATGTTGCTTTGCTTCATCAAATTAAGGCTAACGGTTTCGCGCAGGATCAGCGCCTGGCAATGGCCGAAGACATAATTGGCCAGTTGGTTGAACGGCTCGTTCTGGAACGGTCCAACGCTGTGGCCGATCATATACAGCGGCTTTTTCGCCATAAACGTGCAGAGCGCATGTTCAAACTGCGGTACGCCATACAGATCAACAAAGAAAGAACCGCCGACCTGAATAATGGCGTCATAACCGGAAAGCAGGCGCACAAAATCGGTAAACCCCTGCGCAATGGCAATATTGCGCAGTTTGCCGGTATCGGTCACCCGGGAAAGCAGCACCTGGTGCTGATAACGGCGACGCAGGACTTTCTTGACCCGCCCCATCAATCCGGCGGCATTGTTATGTTCTTTCATTTGGCTGTACAGCGGGTCGCCCATCACCGGGCGATTTAACAACCAGGATGAGCTCACCGGATAGCGGCTCATCACATCCACGTCTGCATCAGGCTCAATCAGGGCAATAGCATCCAGCAATCCGCGTAATATTGCGCTGTCACCACGGTTACCGCAGGTATGATTGCCAAGGATCAATAATTTCATAGCGACCTCTTAAAGGGGTTCAATAACGTTTCTTAGCCTGCGCGGAGCAGCGTTTTTAATTTCTCGTTACGGCAAAACTGGCGCTTCATCTCCACCACCAGCGCATTGCGCGACACCACCAGCATCAGCATGAAAGCCACCACGCCCGCCGCCACCTGAATGGCCAACATGGCGGCAAGCGGCAGATGCCCATTCAGCGCCAGCCCCAGACCGTAGCTCACCACCAGCGTCGGCAATGAGAGGTAGAACGGCAGCCACAGGCTCAAAATGTACTGGCGGTAGCTGGAGCCGAGCACCGGTTTGATCATCACGAAATAGCTCAGCACGGTATTAATGATTTGTACCAGCAGGAAGCCGAGGGTGACGCCCAGCGCGCCGCCCGTGTGCCCGCCGATAATAATGGCGGGAATAAAAAGAAACGTTTTAAAGACGTTGAATTTAAAGCTGATATCCACCCGCGCTTTCGCCATCAACAGCGAACCGATCGGGTTTCCTACCGCGCGTAGCAAACCGACGATGCACAACAGTTGCAGAATGGGAATAATGCTGCTCCATTTGTCACCGAAGACCAGCGGCACGAAATTATTCGACACCACCATCAGTCCGAGCAGGACAGGAAAGTTGATGATCCCCACTACCGACAGCAGCTTGTAGAAGTTCAGGCGCAATTTTTCGGTATCGTCCTGAATTTTGGCAAATGCCGGGAACAGCACGCGGGTAATGATCGGGTTGAGCTTCATCGGCGGGACCACGGCCACGTTGTACGCCAGGTTGTATCCCCCGGCGACGCTGGCGCCAAGAATACGCGCCAGAACCAGCGTTGAGAGGTTGGTGTTGACGTAATTGATGATGCTGTCTGCGGTCAACCAGGCGCCAAAGCGCAGGTTGGAACTCACCGACGCCAGTGAAAAATGCAGCCCCGGGCGGTAGATCTTACGGCCAAAATAGCCAAACAACAGCGTACGCACGGCGCTGTTGACCAGATAACCGAGGATCGCTGTCATGGCGAGCGGCCAGAAAAAGGCGCTGATCACCGTAAAGCTAAAACCCGCCAGCACGGACAGCGTTTCGATCGCGCCGATTTTGTTGAACTCCAGCTCCTTTTGCATCAATGCACGGAACTGCTGGCCATGCGGGATCACCACAAAAGCCAGCGACAGCGTCCGGATAAGCGGCGCCAGATCCGGGTTATTCAGTACATCCGCAATCACGCCGCTCAGGGAGAAGACCGCCACACACACCACAATCCCCAGCCCAACGTTCAGCCAGTAAAGCGTGGTCAGCTCAAGGTGACTTATCTCTTTACGCTGAATAATGGAGTTCGCAATACCAAAATCGGACAGCGTATCCGCCAGCGCGATAATCACCAGCGAGATCGTCAGCAGACCAAACTGGTGGTTATCGATGATGCGCGCCAGCACCGTCATCTGCACCAGCCCCAGACCAATGATGGTCAGCGTGGCCATGGCGGACCACTTTGCGCCGCTGATGGTTTTTTCTCTCAGGCTCATGACCTTTCCTTAATACGCCGCTTTGTTCACAAAGCCTTTAAAGATGGTCAGAAAAACGATTTTGATATCGAACCACAAGCTCCATTCGCGAATGTACTCCAGGTCGAATTCAATACGTTTTTCCATTTTTTCCAGCGTGTCCGTCTCACCGCGCCAGCCATTAATCTGCGCCCAGCCAGTAATCCCCGGTTTCACTTTATGACGCAGCATGTAGCCTTCAATTAACGAACGGTATTGCTCGTTATGCGCAACCGCGTGCGGGCGAGGCCCGACAATGGACATGCCGCCCGTCAGCACATTGATAAACTGCGGCAATTCATCCAGCGAAGTCCGGCGCAGGAAACTGCCGACGGGGGTCACGCGCGGATCGTTCTGCGTTGCCTGGGTCACGACTTTGTCGTTCTCCATCACCTTCATGGAGCGGAATTTCCACACCTTGATGGGTTTACCATCCATGCCGTAGCGCGTCTGGCGAAAGATAATCGGTCCCGGAGAGCTGAGTTTGACGGCAACAGAAATGCCCAACAGCACCGGGGAAATCAGCAGCAGAATCAAAGAAGAGAGCACAATATCTTCAATGCGTTTCAGGATGCGGTTAACGCCGGACAGCGGTGTGTCATACAGCGGCACCACCGGAACACCGTTGACCTCTTCAACACGTGAATGCAGGATATTGAAGGTAAAGACATCCGGGATCAGGATGACGGAACAGGTTGTATCCGCCAGCTGGCGCACCAGATTCTTAATACAGGCGGCATCGTTCATCGACATCGCAATGTAGACGTTATGGATTTTGCCGGACTTGGCATCATCAACCAGTTGATCGAGGTTACCTGCCCAGCCGGTGGTAATGCAGCCCGGTTGCGGATCGTGGTAAACACCGACCACATCAAAACCCAGCCACGGCTCGTTACGAAACCCCTCCAGCAGCTCCTGCCCCATCGGCATATCCCCCGCCACCGCGACGCGGCGGGTGTTATAACCCAGGTTACGCAGCCAGCCCGCGCCAAAGCGGATCACCGCACGGCTCATCATTAACCCCATGCTGGTTAACAGGTACCAGGAGAGGTAAATTTTGAAGGTATTATCAAAATCATTACTGAACGCCAGCAGCCCCGCGCTGAAAACCAGGCTCAGCGTCCAGTTCTGCAGTAACAACGTCAGTTCGGTCATGATTTTGACGCCCCGCCAGGAGCGATAAAAATCCGTCATTCCGCCAATCATCTGGAAGACGACCAGGGTAATCAGAGCCATCATGAGATGCATATAGAAAAACGGCAGCGCATTCACTTTGCACACTACCCAAAGTCCGCCGAACATAATGGTGATGTCGGAGAAGCGCTGCACGATAGAGATTAACGATGCATTCGTTTTGGCCCGGTCGCGCTTTTTTAGATTCGTCATCGTTGTACCTGCCTGTATGTTCACTCTCCCCGACCAAGGGGAGAGGAACGCCTGATATTTACTGATTCAACAGCGCCAGAATTTCCTGCGTTCGCGCTTCCATCAGCGGCACATCCTGGCGGGACTCCACGTTGAGGCGCACAACCGGTTCCGTATTGGATGAGCGCAGGTTAAAGCGCCAGTCCGGGAACGCGATGCTGATGCCGTCCGTGCGATCGATCTCCTGCGCCCCGGCCGTGAAGTGTTGCTCGACACGGGCGATCGCCGTTGCCGGATCGGCCAGTTTGCTGTTGATTTCACCGCTTGCCGGGAACGCCACCATGCGGTCGCTGACCAGTTCGGCCAGCGTTTTGCCTTTCAGACACAGCAGTTCCGTTACCAGCAGCCATGGGATCATGCCGCTGTCGCAATAGGCAAAGTCGCGGAAATAGTGGTGCGCGCTCATCTCGCCGCCGTAAATGGCGTCTTCTTCGCGCATGCGCTCTTTAATGAACGCGTGGCCGGTTTTCGACATCACCGGCGTGCCGCCTGCACGACTGACAACGTCGACGGTATTCCAGGAGAGGCGCGGGTCATGAATGATCTTCGCCCCCGGATGTTTTTCGAGGAACGCTTCCGCCAGCAGGCCAACAATGTAGTAGCCCTCAATAAACTGCCCTTCACCGTCGAACAGGAAGCAGCGGTCGAAATCGCCATCAAACGCGATGCCCATATCCGCGTGGTGCTCAATCACCGCATTGCGGGTATCGGCGCGGCACTCTGGCAGCAGCGGGTTAGGAATACCGTGCGGGAAGGTGCCATCCGGTTCGTTATGCACTTTGACAAAGGTTACCGGCACGTTGAGCGCCTTAAAACGTGCCTCAATGGCGTCGATCACCGGGCCTGCCGCGCCATTACCGGAGTTAATCACCAGTTTCAGTGGTTTCAGGTTGTTGGTATCGATATACCCCAGCAGATGGTCGATGTAGGCATCACGCAGGTTGATGTGTTTATAGCTGCCGCGTTTGTCCGGGTTGACCGGAGGAAAATCATTGGCTTCCGCCAGGCGCTGCACATCGCGCAGGCCGGTGTCGCCGCTGATCGGACGCGCGCCCTTACGCACCAGCTTCATGCCGTTGTAATCCATCGGATTATGGCTGGCCGTCACTTCAATGCCGCCATCCACGCCAAGATGGAAGGTCGCGAAATAGATCTCTTCGGTACCGGAAAGTCCGATATCCAGTACGTTCACTCCAGCGTCCTGCAGACCTTTCGCCAGCGCCATTTTCAGCGCCTCGCTGGTCTGGCGCACATCGCCGCCCAGCACAATGGTCTGCGGCTTCAGGTATTCACCGTAGGCGCGGCCAATACGCCATGCAATCTCTTCATTCAGTTCTTCGCCCAGCTTTCCACGGATATCGTAAGCTTTAAAACAGGTTAATTTTTCCATCATTACCTCTTCTTCAGGCAACAGTCAGCCTTGACCGCAAAATGGCCATATATAATTGATTAATAAAAGTTTCAGGCCGGATAACGGCTTCGTTATCCGGCAACGGACATTAAATGCGCCCGTAGCGATCCTTGAATCGCACAATGTCATCCTCTTCAAGGTACGAACCGGAGCGCACCTCAATCAGATCGAGCGGAATTTTTCCCGGGTTTTCCAGGCAATGGCGCGCGCCGAGCGGGATGTAAATCGACTCGTTCTCGCCTAATAATTTGACCTCATCATCAATGGTGACTTTCGCCGTACCTGCCACAACCACCCAGTGCTCTGCGCGGTGATGGTGCATCTGTACGGACAGGCCTTCGCCAGGTTTGACGGTAATGCGTTTAACCTGGTAGCGATCGCCGGAATCAATAGAGTCGTATTTCCCCCACGGGCGATAGACTTCACGGTGGATATGGTGTTCGTGGCGTCCATCTGCTTTGATTTTTTCCACCACTTTTTTCACATCCTGCACATGATTTCGGTCAGCAATCAGCACCGCGTCTTTGGTCTGCACCACCACCAAATCTTTTACGCCGACGGTCGTCACCAGTCCGGACTCCGCATAAACATAGCTATTCTCGGTGTCATGGCTGATAACGTCGCCGTGATGGACGTTTCCCTCCGGCGTATGCTGGCTGATTTCCCACAGCGAAGACCAGGAGCCCACGTCACTCCAGCCTGCGTCCATCGGCACCACAACCGCATCGGCGGTTCTCTCCATCACCGCGTAGTCAATCGACTCTTCCGGGCAGGCAAGAAACGCCTCTTCATCAACACGGATAAAGTCCATATCCGGGTCAGCGGCCTCCATCGCCCTTTCGCATGCGGAAAGAATGTCCGGACGGTATTTTTTCAACTCTTCCAGGAACCGACCGGCGCGGAACAGGAACATGCCGCTATTCCAGTAATATTCGCCAGTGGCCACATAGCCCTGCGCGGTTTCCAGGTTCGGTTTTTCCACGAACTGCGCCACGTTGAAGGCAACCGCATCCACTTTGCCTTCGCAGACCTCGCCACGGCGGATATAGCCATAACCGGTTTCCGGCATATCAGGCACAATCCCGAAGGTCACCAGCTTGCCGCTTTCTGCATAAGGAATCGCGTTGCGAACGGATGTCCGGAAAGCGTCTTCGTTCTGAATAACGTGGTCAGCAGCCAGCACCAGCATTAACGGGTCGGCATCCGGGTTATGACGCTTAACCGCCAGCGCCGCGAGAGCGATAGCCGGCGCCGTGTTACGCCCCGCCGGTTCCAGGATGATGTTTTCGGTCAGCTTATGCAGCTGGCGCAGTTGCTCGGCAACGATAAAACGGTGCTGTTCATTACAAATCACCACCGGGCTTTCGCAATCCACCCCGTTCAGACGACTGACGGTGGTTTGCAGCATCGTAAGATCGCCCTTCAGGCACAGGAATTGTTTAGGGTAAAGCACGCGGGACAATGGCCACAGACGGCTACCGGAGCCTCCGGCCATCACTACCGGATACAGTTGCGTTTGACTCATGATTTATCCCCATTGCCGTCGAAATTCAGGCTGCCGTGCTGCGTGTGCGCATGCTCAGGCTGAGCGGAATTTTCCGGGCTGATATCAGCAATAAATTGGCGTAACACGTTCTCTTTCTCGAGCGTGCGTTCGGCATATTCACGTGCCACCGTGTTGTTTTTGGGCAGCGCTAACGCGCGTTCGATGCCCCAGGCCAGCGCATCCACCGATTCCGGCTCCACGCAGACCGCAATACCAGGCTGCGCCAGGCATAACTGGCCAAGTTCGGTACTCTCTTCTGCGGTGATCACCGCATTGCCGCCCACGGCCAGAATGTTGGTTAACTTCGACGGCAGTACCGCATCCGCCGCGCCGCGTTTCTGGATAACCAGATGGCAATCGCCCAGGCTTAACAGCGCGGGCAGCGCGTCGTACGGCTGCAACGGGAAAAATTTCACGTTGTCCAGACCGCGTTCGCTGACCATTTTTTCCAGTCGTGCTTTACCGCCGCCCTGCCCGACAATGACAAACAACCACGGATGACTTTGCAGGCGCGCAGCGGCTTCAATCACGTTTTCCAGCCCCTGCTTCTCACCGATGTTGCCGGAATAGAGAATGATTTTTTTGTCATCCGGCAGACCGAGGTGGCGGCGTAACTGCGCGATGCTTTCTGCATCGACATCGCGAAAACGCGCCACTTCGGACCAGTTCGGGAAGAAAATGATCTTGTCCGCCACCACCCCTTTCTCCCGCGCTTTGTTCATCATTGAGCGGGAGATGGTGGAGACGTTATCGACGTTATGCAGGCCGCTACGTTCAAAAGCCGTTGCCAGACGCGCCACGCGACCGCTCTTGCCTTTGCCCGCCATGCCTAAGCCGAGCATCGCGTCAACTTCATAATCCTGAATGTGCAACAGCGTGCGTGCGCCCGAGAGCTTCGCCAGCAGGCGCATGCCCGGTGTGCAAAACAGCGTGGGCACCACGCCAATAATGCGATCCGGTTTCCAGCGACGTTGCGCCATCAGCGGGAAGAAACTACTCAGGGCAAAACTGCCCAGGTGCAGCAACCGCTTTAACGTCGAAGGCTGACGAGGGACATACAACGGGCAACGCCACACCGTGGCGGCCCCCTGCTCTTTTCGCCAGCGCCAGGCGCTGTAATGCTCGCCGACTTTCCACTCCGGATAGTACGGAGGCGCGGTGATCACGCGCACGTCATGGCCCTGACGGGCCATCCATTCCACCATTTCGCCGGTGTACTTACCGATCCCGGTCAGCTCCGGCGAATAGTTGATGCCATAGACCAGGATTTTCATAAGCCCGGAACTCCCTGCGCATCGAGGAAATAGGCGCGGCTGTTGTCATGCACCAGCGGATCGGCAATCAGCGACTCCGGCGTCCCCCAGCGATAATCATTGTGCTGGTCCGTCGGCAGCGCGAGCGTCTCCTCGTCCACACGTAAACGGAAACCGAGCACAATGTAGTGGGTGGAAAACGCACTACCGGAGAAGTTATCGTCATAGAAGTGCTGCCAGACGCCGTAGAACTCACCTGCCGACATCGGCAGGCGCAGCCCCAGTTCCGCCTGGGTCAGGCGCTCGAAAGCCACCGCCAGCGGTTCATCCTTTTGCACGCGTCCGCCCGGCACAAACCAGTATCCCTGGGCCGGACGGTTAGTGCGTTTACCGAGTAAAAACTCGCCGCGTGAATTCTCCACGATCAAATCGATGGAAATCAGCGGGGTGGAACGCACCACCGTGGCAAAATCTTCATGACTCAAAAACATGCCTACCCCCGGAACCGGTGCTGGTTTTCAAGGAACCACTGGTAGGTGCTGGCAAGGCCGGCTTCCAGTGAGATCTCGTGATACCAGCCAAGCTGGTGCAGGCGTGTCACATCCAGTAACTTACGCGGCGTACCATCCGGTTTCGTGGCGTCAAACACCACGCGACCTTTGTAGCCCACCACGTTGGCCATGGTTTGCGCCAGTTCGCGGATCGTGCAATCCACCCCGGTGCCGACATTAATGTGCGACAGCATCGGTTCGGTATTTTCCAGCCACACTTCTCTCGCCAGTTCCTGAACGTGAATGCTGGCGGCAGCCATGTCGTCCACATGCAGGAATTCGCGCATTGGCGTACCGCTGCCCCACACCACCACATCCGGCGCGTTCTCTTGCGTTGCTTCATGGAAGCGGCGCAGCAACGCAGGGATCACGTGCGAGTTGCTCGGGTGGAAGTTATCGTGCGGCCCGTACAGGTTGGTCGGCATCACTGAGCGATAATCACGGCCATATTGGCGGTTGTAGGATTCGCACAGCTTGATGCCGGCAATCTTGGCAATCGCATACGGTTCGTTGGTCGGCTCCAGCGTGCCTTGCAGCAGCTCGCTCTCCGCCATCGGTTGATGCGCCAGTTTCGGGTAGATACAGGACGAACCGAGGAACAACAGTTTGTTCACGTCATGCAGGTGTGCCGCATGAATGATGTTGCTCTCAATCATCATATTTTCGTAGATGAAGTCCGCCGGGTAGGTATTGTTCGCCACAATACCGCCCACCTTCGCTGCCGCCAGGTACACCTGATCAATGCGTTCATTTGCGAAAAACGCATGCACGGCGGCGGAATCCAACAGGTTCAGCTCCTCGCGGGAACGCAGGACCAGTTCAACATCCGCACGCTGTTCAAGCTGCCGAACGATGGCTGACCCCACCATCCCGCGATGGCCAGCCACAAAAATACGTTGTTTCGTCATGCTCAGGACTCCAGCGCGATGGCAACCTCGTAACCGTGGGCCTTAAGCAGTGAGTGTTTTTTCGCTGCTTCCAGATCTTTTGCGACCATCTCGGAGACCATTTCTTGCAGAGTCGTTTCCGGTTTCCAGCCCAGACGTTCATGCGCTTTGGTCGGATCACCCAGCAGGGTTTCCACTTCAGCAGGACGGAAGTAGCGAGGGTCAACGGCAATGATCACATCGCCCGGTTTCACGCCCGGTGCATCATGACCCGTCACCGACACCACAATGCCTTTCTCTTCCACGCCGGTGCCTTCAAAGCGCAGTTTGATACCCAGTTGCGCAGCCGCCATTTCCACGAACTGACGTACGGAATACTGCACGCCTGTGGCAATCACGAAATCTTCCGGTTTGTCCTGTTGCAACATCATCCACTGCATTTTCACGTAGTCTTTCGCATGGCCCCAGTCACGCAGGGAGTCCATGTTGCCGAGATACAGGCAGGATTCGAGGCCCTGTGCGATGTTAGCGATAGCGCGGGTGATTTTGCGGGTCACGAAGGTTTCGCCACGGCGCGGAGACTCGTGGTTAAACAGAATGCCGTTACAGGCGTACATGCCATAAGATTCACGGTAGTTAACGGTGATCCAGTAGGCGTACAGTTTGGCCACCGCGTACGGAGAACGCGGGTAGAACGGCGTGGTTTCTTTCTGCGGGATTTCCTGCACCAGACCATACAGCTCAGAGGTGGAGGCCTGGTAGAAACGGGTTTTCTTCTCAAGACCCAGGAAGCGAATGGCTTCCAGCAGACGCAGCGTACCCATTGCATCCACATCGGCGGTGTATTCCGGAGATTCAAAGGATACTGCTACGTGGCTCATCGCCCCCAGGTTGTACACTTCATCCGGCTGAACCTCTTGCAGGATACGGGTCAGGTTTGACGTATCAGTCAGATCACCGTAATGCAGGTGGAACTTCGGATTGCAGGTATGCGGATCCTGATAGATGTGATCCACACGTTCGGTATTGAATGAGGAGGCGCGACGCTTAATGCCGTGGACTTCATAGCCCTTTTCCAGAAGCAGTTCCGCCAGATAAGAACCATCTTGCCCGGTTACGCCGGTGATGAGAGCGACTTTAGACATAATTTATTTTCCTCAATGTTCCCTGTTAGGGAGTTACCTTTTCAACGCGTTCGCGCGTCACCACTGCGGGATTGCCACGGCAAATCACATTTGCCGGTAGCGATTTAAAAACACTGCTGCGCGCACCGACCACCGTTCCGTCGCCGATGGTGACGCCAGGCGCGACAAACACATCCGTCGCCAGCCAGCACTTTTCACCAATCACGATAGGCGTCGCGTTAATGTCAAAATGCGCGCTCGTATAATCGTGACTGCCGGTGCACAAATAACATTTCTGTGAAACAACGGAATTTGCGCCGATAGAAATATCACCCAGCGTGTATAACACTGCGTCATCTCCTACCCAGCTGTAATCGCCTAACGTTAATTTCCATGGGTAGGTGATCCTGACTGAAGGGCGAATAACCACCCCTTTTCCTACCTTTGCGCCAAACAGACGCAATAAGAAGGCACGCCAGCGATACAGCACCTGCGGGGACCATGCGAATAATGTCGCCTGAACAGCCCACCACAGTTGAACCTTAATAGCATTGCCGCCCCGAAAGCCTTTTGGCACGGAGAATCCTTGTAAATCCTGCATCTGTTTTCCTTATATTTGAGCGCTATGCTTTGTTATATAAGGCCTTTGCTTTGCCAGTTGTTCGCAAACGCAACATATATGACAATTGCGCCCAAAAACCCGGCACTCGCAATATTGTGCGCTGAACCTTGCGAGCATCCTGACATAATTCAAGGTTATTCGATGTGGATACGCCGCCCATTGAAAATTCAGACACCAGACCTTTCAAACGCTTAAACGGAAAACCCGCTTTAAACATTCTGGCTGCTAATGCGTAATCGGAAGAGACTTTAAATTGCAGATCGTAGGGGTATGTTTTCAGACCATTTACCGGGAAAAATATCGCCTGATGGCTGGCCGGCAAACTGTGGTAAATATACCAGCCATGTTTTGCGCTACGACGTATTTTAGTGCCATCGCCGAAATCCAGCATCGCATCGCCAATATACATCGCATGGTCTGTTTCCTCATCCAGCTGGCGAACAACATCCACAATTTCTTCATGGAAGATATCGCCGGAATTAAGGAATAACGCAAAGCGGCCCGTGGCCATATCGATGCCTTTGTTCATCGCATCGTAAATGCCTTTGTCACGCTCGCTAATATAACGTAAGTTGTACTGACCGTTGAGATTTTTCAGAAATTCCGCAGTGCCATCCTGCGAGCCGCCATCAACGACAATCCATTCGAACTCGATATCCTGCGCTTTCGCCAGATGGGCCAGAGACTGCCAGGTCTTCACCACACCTTCATGATTGCGAAATGCAACAGTAATAACAGTTAGCAGCATTTGACCCACCTCTTTATGTTTTCACTATATTCAGCGCTTTACGCAGAATAAACGGACAAACAATTAAAAACGCATATTCCGGGCTAAAAATTGACCCCGTAAAAAACAACGATATCGGTGTAAACAGGTAAAGCTGTACGCGAAAATTCTGATTATTGCCGAAGGCGCTGATCATCATTTTCCCAACTTTAAACAGGTACCACCCGGTTAGTATTACTGCGAACCATGAAAAATAAATGATCAGCAGATACAACCCATTGTCTATTGTTTTCCCGACGTCTGCACCGTTAAAGATTCCGAATGATGCGACATATTCATAAAGTGAGCCGAATCTTACTACCCCGTCGATATTGGTCAGCGAATATCCTACCATCACAAGCGGACCGATAATGCGGTAATAAGATGAAGAGCCTTCCGTTCCTAAATCACCGACACGCGTCGCGATATATGGAAAAGCAAACACAATCCCGACGATAAAGACTGCCAATGAAATAATTGCCAACGGTAACTTTTTTCGGATCGCTTCTTTGTTCAAATACTGGAAAGCCCATTCCAGCAGGTAAAACATGATAAATGTCATTACCCCTGAGAACGATCCCGAAAGTACTATCCCTGCCAAAATCATAGCATCGGTCTTCGGCGTTTTGATACCGAACTGTTTGATGCTGAGCCAAATTGAGATTAATGCCAGAGCGAAGAACGCAGGCTCGAAATATAGCGCCGTGGTTCGCTTACCGCCAAATTTGATAAAATTCAGCACGTAACTGTTGCTGTAGATGAGGTATTTCGAAATCACCTCCATCAGACTGCTGCCGCCGGTCAGGATAATCTGTGCCATTTCCAGCGCCGCCAGCATCACCACCATCGCCACCACCGCATAGAAAAAGCGCAAAATCTTGCGGTAGTTATGCGGTGAAACGGTTTTGAAGCGGATGCTCCACACCATGCCGATAATGATCACGATGTAGACAAACAGCATCGTTGAGGTCACGTATTTGCTGGCATCCAGCGACTTGCCGAAGACGTAGTTAAAGAGCGTTAACGCCGCACCGATGCTTAACGCAATCATCAACTTTTTCAGGTTGATGCGCTCAACGTAGAGCAACAACAGTACTGGCAGAAACGTCACGATGGTCACCGGAAAGCTCTCCCCCAGGGAGACGATCTTGACGTTGACCAGCAGGTAAATCAGCGGTAGCAGGAGGTAACTACAGACCTTGATAGAATGAGACATACTCCTCCAGCATCTGTTGTCCACTGTATGCCTGACGGCTACGTGCGCGGAACGTCTCCAGGCTTTCGCCAAACACGGCCTGCGCAATCTCAGCTTTATGGCACTGCACCAGCGGCAGCACCGCGTCTTCGCTGAACGTCTGGCCGCCTGATTTCTGCAACACTTCGCGAGCGGCATCGCTGTGGGTGGCAATCACCGGTACGCCAATAGAGAGCGCTTCGCACAGAATCAGCGGATAGTTATCCACCCGTGATGTGAACAGCAACGCATCCATCTGGTTGAGTTCACTCATCAGTTTGCGTTTATCCGTCAGAAAACCGTGGTTAACCACATTTGACGCCTCAAACGGCGAAAACTTGCCGAACGTGTGTAGCTCCACGCGGGAGTCCAGCGCCATGATGTCGCGCACCAGTTGCTGGTTGGTTTTGCCGTCATACCGCAAATCATGGGCCACAACAGCGATTTTCGGTTTCCCCTGCGTGACGGTCACCGGCGACAGCTCCGACAAAATCGCCTCGGTCGCGACATCAATCCCGTTATTGATAATGCGGCAACGTCCCGCGCCGTAGAGGCTATTAAAGGCATCCGCCACATGCTGGCTGGGGGAAATAAACTGGCAGCCCAGCGCCAGCATGTCGTTGAAAAGCTGACGCTTACCCGACACCAGCTGATGCGCACGGTCCACTTTGACTGGCGGATAATTGGCCAGAGTTGGGCATTTTTTGCACTGCTCTTTCCAGCCTTCGCAGCCATCGGTAAAGGCGCAGCGCCCGGTGACGCTCCAGTGATCGTGCAACGTCCAGACAAAGGTGACGTCCGGCTTGTGAGCTTTCACCTTCAGGCAAAAGGTCACGACCTCTTCCAGATTCAGCCAGTAGCTGTGCATCACATGAAAATGGAGCACCACCGGCCCTTCGCTGCGGGTCACCGTGCGGTAGAGATTATTCAGGTTGCCAAAAACATCACGGTTAAACAGGCGAAATAGCGCCAGGTTGGCGATCGATGTCAGACGCGGCGTCTGTTTATACACCTGCTGATAGTCGTCGTGGCTGACGCTTTTTTTTCCGCCTTTGCCATAGCCATAAATAAAGCGTGACTGCATGCCTTTACGCAGTGCGCGCTGGTGCAGATCCAGCGCCACACCGGCAGCGCCGCCTTCAGCGAGGCGCACGTTAAACTGTAAAATATTCATTTAATTACCTTCACACGCGCCTTCTCACCCACCACCAACGCATTGTCCGGCACGCTGTCGAGCACCACGCTACCCGCGCCGATGGTGACATGGTTGCCAATGGTAATGTCGCCGATGATCACCACGTTTGCGCCCAGCTCAACACCGTTGCCAATCACCGGGCAGGCCAGACTCTCTGCGCCGCGATTACCGATGGTGACACCGTGGCGAATCGTGAAATCGTCACCGGCGATGGTGTTTTTGTTGATCACCACCGCGTAGCCGTGATGGATGGTGAAACGGCGGCCGATGGTGGCTGCGGCCTGTATCTCGTAGCCGAACAGGCATTCGGTGACAAAGCGGTACAGCAGCAACACCGGGGCGGCCCACAGGTTGTTAATGACATGCTTTTTGCGCCAGACGGAGCAAAAGTGGGCGATGCGATACGCCGCAACCATGCAGCATGGACGTAAGCTCCAGTGATTAGCGCGAAAGTCTTCCAGTCGCATTATTTCCCCCGCAGCCCATCAGCCAGACGTTTGCCATTACGCAGGGAAAACAGCGTTAACAACGTACGCCAGTTCATGCGCTTATTGCGGATCTGGTACAGGGTAAACAACTGGTACTTTTTACTGGCGCGGTCGAACTTGGCCTTATGCTTGCGATAAAAGTGGAAATAACCGGAAAATTTCTTTGGCGATGAGGTGATCTGCATTTCACCGTGGTTAATGTGCAAGATCTGCGTGGCCTCTTCGATTTTCGCCGGTTCGCCGTACTCTTCCACCATGCGCAGAAAAATATCGTAATCCTGAGCGGCCTTCAGTTGCGTATCAAACAGGCTCTCTTTAAAGCGCCATGCCCAGGTAAACACCTGATTCCCGACAATATTGCGCTTGTAAAACAGCTTGCGGGAAAACGGCGATTTCGGGTACAGCGGCAGGCTGGTAGGCTGGGCGTACACTTCGCCCTGGCAGACATAATCATTGGCGTATAAAAAAGCGCGCGTGTTGAGCAGATCTTTATGCGCCAGAAACACGGACAGACGATTTGGCGTCCACTCGTCGTCATCGTCAATGCCGGTGATGTACTGCCCTTTCGCCTGCAAAATCGCCTGGTTACGCACCGCGCACGCGCCGGAATTAAATGCGTTGCGCGTGTAGCTCACACGCGGGTCGCCCAGTTCCTCGACAAATTGTTGCAGTTGCCCGAAGGTCGTGGAGCAATCATCAACAATGATCATTTCCCAGTGCGGATAATCCTGACGCAGCACCGATTTAATGGCGCGGATCGCCAGCTGTTGCCGGTTCCAGGTTGGCATATAAATGGAAATTAACGGGTTTGCTGTTGTGCTCATGATGCGATCCCTAATACGTTCAACATGCCGCTTGTGCCCTCACTCCCGCCCTCCCCTTCTTAGTTCAGGAGGAGGGCGGAGCGCATTGAGGGTAGAGGTGAGGGTCTTGTTATTTCGAATCGGATTTGTATTCGTACTCGTAGTAACCGTAATCCTGGTAGCCGGTTGCACGGCGGAAAATCGAGTTCAGGATCACGCCTTTCACTTCAATACCGTTCTGTTCGAAACGGCTCAAACTGGTCTGGATCTCTTTCAGCGTGTTCACCGCATAGCGGGCAACCATCAACGTGGTGCCGGCATGGCGGCCTACCACGGCAGCGTCCGTTACCGCGAGGATGGGCGGTGTATCGATCAGCACCAGGTCATACTGGCTGCTGGCCCATTGCAGCAGTTGTGAAAAACGCTCGCTCATCAGCAGCTCAGACGGGTTCGGCGGTATTTGCCCGCGCGGCACGAGGTCAAAGTTGCTGATGGAGGTCGGTTTCGCGCAGTTCTCCAGCGGCCCTTTCCCGGCCAGCACATCTGACAGACCATTAATGTTGTCGGTCCCCAACAGCTCGTGCGTATAGCCCTTACGCATATCACAGTCGATCAGCAGCACGCGTTTGTTGGTTTGGCTTATCACCGCGGCAAGGTTGGCGCAGACAAAGGTTTTACCGATTGACGGGCTGACCCCGGTCATCATCAGCACATTGTTTTTCGCCTGCATCATGGCGAAGTGAAGACTGGTGCGCAGGCTGCGTATCGCTTCAATGGCCAGATCCGTCGGGTTACCCACCGCCAGCAACTGGCTCTGTTTGTAACGCTTACTGCCTTTCGCGGTTTTGGCACTATCACGCGCTTTTTGCCACTCCGACAGCGGAATGCTGGCATACACATTCATGCCATGCTCTTCCAGAATCTGCGGGCTTTCGATGCCACGGTTGAACAGTGAGCGCAGCAGCACAGCGACAATCGACACAATCAGGCCGAGGATGATGCTGCCAAGAATGATCAGCACTTTCTTCGGTTTCAGTACGCCGGGCTGTGTAATCGCCGGGTCCACGATGCGCACATCACCTACGGTGCTTGCTTCCGTGATCTTCAGCTCCTGCTGCTTGTTCAGCAGTTGCATATACACTTGCTGCCCGGATTCCACATCACGAGTCAAACGGACAATTTCCTGCTGCGTTTTCGGCATCGCCGTCACGCGGGTATTCAGTTTCGCTTTCTCGGTTTCCAGCACCTGACGTTTTTCCAGCAGCGTGCGGTACGCCGGGTGAGCCCTGGTATAAAGTTTGGAGATTTCCGCTTCTTTAAAGGTCAACTCGTTCAACTGGGCGTCAATGTTAACCATCGAGTCGAGAACGGATTTTGCTTCCAGCGGCAGGTCAACGGAGTCCTGTTGCTGGCGATAGGCGTTGAGTTTGTTTTCCGCAATGTCCAGGTTCTGGCGCACTTCAGGCAACTGCTTGTCGAGGAAAACCAGGCTCTTCGCGGCTTCTTCCGACTTGCGCTCCACATTCTGCGCCAGGTAATTACGGGTGATACTGTCGAGAATGGCACGGATTTGATCGCGATCTTCCCCGGTAAAACTCAGGCTCAATACGCCCGTGTCCTTGCCGGTTTCCGTTACCGTCAGGTTGTTTTGCAGATTGTTGATCATCCCCAGCGTGGAGAATTTGGTCACGGTAAATTCGCTGTCGGTGGAGGCCTGGATTGCGCCCACCATCATGGTGACGCCCGCTTTGCTCAACAACTGCCCCACTTCACCGCGTGCCTCAAAACCGCTGTCGCTGGTTAACAGGTACTGTTTCGGGCCGAGCACCTTCACCGTCCAGGTATCGTCATTCTTCCCTTTCGGTAAGGTAAAGGTGGTGACTTTTACCGTTTCATTCTGACGCCCCATCAGACGGTCCCAACCGGCGCCAAACAGTGGAAAGGTATTTTTGACCACTGAAATGTCGAGATCGAGATCGTCGACGGTTTTGCCCAGCACCATGCGTGACTGGATCAACTGAATTTCTGCTTCCGACGCAGGCGGTTTGTTCGACAGCGCGCTGTTCAGGTCCTGAACCAGCGAACTGCCGGTGTTCTGCTCGATTTGCACCAGCGAATCGGCGCTGTAAATAGGCGTCGCAAACAGGCAATACACGACGGCG
The DNA here is from genome assembly GCF_025642095.1 of Kosakonia sp. ML.JS2a. Taxonomy (GTDB): domain Bacteria; phylum Pseudomonadota; class Gammaproteobacteria; order Enterobacterales; family Enterobacteriaceae. The sequence continues at coordinate 1,863,533 of NZ_CP106754.1, read as the reverse complement.
ATAAGCGCAAACACGGCCGTGATGCCCAGTACCCACCAGCGAGCTTCAACGATGGTGCCGAACAAACGGCCAATATCGATTTCGTCATTGCCCACCACCGGGGCGGCATGGTGCGAATGGTGTGTTTTCTCTGTCATTGTTATCCCTGCTGAGCTTGCAATGCCTGCGCCCAATGGCGGGCAGACTGATCAAGTAAGGTGTAAACGGCTTCAAAGGCCTCACGGCTTTTGCGAAACGGATCGGGAATCTCCCGTTCGTTATCCCAGTGGCCGAACAGCATGACTTTTCCACGCATTTCCGGGGCAATCTCGCACAGCGAGGCAATGTGGCGTTTTTCCATGACCAGAATCAGGTCGTATTGACGGCACATTCTTCCTGAAACCTGCCGCGCACTATGCCCCTCCAGAGAAAGTTGATTGTCCGCCGCCACACTGACGGCGTTGGCATCGGCGCTGCGTCCTACCAGCGCCCCCAGACCCGCCGACTCCACCCGTAGTGCGGGTTGGTATTTTTTCAGCAGCCGCTCTGCCGTTGGGGAACGGCAAATGTTCCCCACGCATACCACCAGAATTTTATTAAACATTGCGCATCACCATTTATGGATGGTGCTGGCCGAATCGGTCATGTAGCGAAGGCCACTGATTGTCGGCAGCAACTGGGAGATAAGACGATTCCAGCGCGCCACCGGAGCTGTTGTGACGTACACCACGTCATATGGCTGGAGTCTGAAATTCGTCGCCATCACCAGTGAAGTGGCATCCGACATATCCAGCTGGTAAATGTTGGCAATCTTGCCACCGCGACCGTTCTCGCTGGTCAGCGGACGGATCACGAACACACCACTGGCGTTGGAAGTCGTCAGATCGATACCTTCGGCCTGGCCCAGCGCTTCGGTCAGCGTCATGCCGCTGAAGTCCATTTTGAGGGTGCTCTGTTTTTTCACTTCCCCCATCACGAACACTTTCAGGTCGTCATTACGCGGAACGAAGAGAATGTCACCCGGGTAGAGCAACCGGTTCTGGCTCAAATCGCCGTTTTGCATCAGCGCCTGTAGCGAAATGCGCTGCTCTTTCCCCTGGTGGGTCAGGATGACGTTGCGCCAGTCGGCGTTATCGGTCAGACCGCCTGCCGCGTTGACAGCATCGAGCACGGTAAGCGGTACGTTGGTGATCGCCTGTTGACCGGATTTGCCAACCTGGCCCGAGATATAGGCTTTTTGCGAGCGGAATGCGGCGATATTAACGTCCACCTGCGGGTCAGCAATGTACTGCGCTAAACGGCTGGTAATATCACTACGGATCTCGCTAAGCGTTTTGCCAACCACCTGCACGCGACCCACATAGGGGTAAAACATGGTGCCATCGGGCTGAACCCAGTTACCGGCATCGCTGGAGCTGCGGTACTGACCGGCCGGGGTCGTCAATTCAGGGTGATCCCAAACGGTGACATTCAGTACATCTCCTGGCCCTACACGATACTGGTAGGCGGCAATTTCCTGGTCCAGCGACATATTCGGCTGAGCGACATTCGGACGCGGGCGCAATTGTTCAATCAGACGCGGCGTCAATGGATAAACGTTCACCATACGGTCTAAATCAAAGTCTGCATCCTGCTGTTTAATCACATCCTTTCCCATCGTAGACATATTGCTACCAGGAAAAATTGTGCAGCCACTCATCAAGCTTATGGACACCAATAATGGCATCAATTTCGTTTTAGATTTCATCATTGATTAATTATCACTTTGGCAGAGTAATTATCCTGTGCGATTTATATAAGCGCTCAAGCTGTACACAGATTCAGAATGCAGTTAATCGCGAAGAAATATAACTGGCATCAGTCCTAAAAAGAGCTTATTCAACCACATGCGATTACAGAATAATCTGCACAGGTTGATGACTGTCGGGCACGCTACCGCCCTTGGCTTTCAGTAACCAAACCACTGATTCGACTATAAGTTCTTGCCAGACATCCTTTTTATCCTCTTCTGACGACGACATGAGACAGGTCAGATAAAATACTGTGGGTGGTGTTTTCAGCACTGATAAACAATGCTGAAAATAACAGCGCTGGTATATTTAATGATGCACGGAGAATTGTTGCAGCTAAGCGAATAGCAGGCAAGGTAGCATCCTGTGATAAACATCTTTTTAAGAATAATATTAAGGGCAAAGTTTTCAGCTTTTAGGATTTTACGTATATTGACAAGCAAAGAATCCCGAACTAGTTGTGCGAAATATCCTAATTCCTTTATTTTTCTCTAATGATTAATCACAGTAACAATAAGGAAATAGAATTAAAATATATTCCAGCTCGCCATTAAAATAAGATAAATCGCAGGCTGGCATTGCATTTTGCGCCAGCTTTATCCATGATCGCGCTGTGACAATTGTCATATCACTGAAGGTGTTACGTTAACGATGGAATGGATTGCCGATCCGTCAATATGGGCCGGACTGGTTACGCTGGTCGTAATCGAACTGGTTCTGGGTATTGATAACCTGGTTTTTATTGCAATTCTTGCGGAAAAATTACCTCCGGCGCAGCGCGATCGCGCCCGCGTCACCGGCCTGATACTCGCCATGCTGATGCGCCTGCTGTTGCTGGCCTCTATTTCGTGGCTGGTCACGCTAACCAATCCGCTGTTTACCGTTCGGGATTTCAGCTTCAGCGCCCGCGACCTGATAATGCTGGTCGGCGGCTTATTCCTGCTATTTAAAGCCACGGTAGAACTGAATGAACGGCTGGAAGGGAAAGACAGCGACAACCCTACACAACGTCGCGGGGCGAAATTCTGGGCTGTCGTGATACAGATAGTGGTGCTGGACGCCGTCTTCTCACTTGACTCCGTGATCACCGCCGTAGGTATGGTTGATCATCTGGCGGTGATGATGGCTGCGGTGGTTATTGCCATTTCGTTGATGCTGCTTGCCAGTAAATCCCTCACCCGCTTTGTCAACAGTCACCCGACCATTGTCATTCTCTGTTTAAGCTTCCTGCTGATGATTGGTTTTAGCCTGGTGGCGGATGGCTTCGGTTTCCATATTCCCAAAGGTTACCTGTACGCGGCAATTGGCTTCTCGGTGATGATTGAAGCGCTTAACCAGTTGGCCATCTTTAACCGTCGTCGTTTCTTGTTTGCCAATCAGACATTGCGTCAACGCACCACCGAAACCGTGATGCGCCTGTTAAGCGGTCGCAAAGAGGATGCGGAGCTGGACGCTGACACGGCCTCGATGCTGCGCGACAGCGATGACAGTCAAATTTTTAACCCGCAAGAGCGGCGCATGATTGAGCGGGTGCTGAATCTTAACCAGCGTACCGTCAGCAGTATCATGACTTCACGTCACGATATTGAGCATATCGATCTGCGCGCGCCGGAGGCGGAGATCCGCGCCCTGCTGGATAAAAATCAGCACACCCGCGTGGTGGTGACCGGCGGTGAAGATCAGGATGACCTGCTGGGCGTGGTGCACGTGATTGACCTGTTGCAGCAATCCCTGCGCGGCGAACCGCTGGATCTGAAAGCGCTGATACGCCAGCCGTTGGTGTTCCCGGAAGCGCTGCCGCTATTGCAGGCGCTGGAGCAGTTCCGCAATGCGCGTACGCACTTTGCGTTCGTAGTGGATGAGTTTGGCTCAGTCGAAGGCATTGTCACCCTGAGCGACGTGATGGAAACCATCGCCGGTAATCTGCCCAACGAAGTGGAAGAGATCGATGCCCGGCATGATATTCAGAAAAACAGCGACGGAAGCTGGACCGCCAACGGCCATATGCCGCTGGAAGATCTGGTGCAGTATGTTCCCCTGCCCCTCGACGAGAAGCGTGAATACCACACCATTGCCGGCCTGCTGATGGAGTATCTGCAACGTGTGCCGAAGCCCGGCGAAGAGGTTCAGGTCGGCGACTTCCTGCTTAAAACACTGGAAGTTGAAAGCCACCGCGTGCAGAAAGTGCAGCTTATTCCACTGCAAAACGAAGACGATCTCGACTACGAAGTCTGACGCGCCGGGGTTAACCCGGCAAACGTCAGGCTTTCACAATGGCAATGCCCCGCTGAGCAAATGGCGCCAGACTGCGTTCGTCAGTCTGCGCGTCAACGACCAGCGTATTAACCAGCGAAATATCGCCAATCACCCACGGTGATGCGGTGTGCAGTTTTTCCGGCGATGCCAGTACAATCGTTTCCGCCGCACGATCCGCCATGGCCCGCTTGATGCGCGACTCTTCAAAATCGCCGGTACTCAACCCGGCGTCCACATGCACGCCTGTGACGCCCATAAAAAAGAGATCGGCGCGCACTCTGGCAATCCCTTCAAACGCCGCCGCCCCTACATTCACGATAGAGTGCTTGTACAACTGACCGCCAATCATGATCACCGTAATCAACGGGTGTTGCGCCAGTCCCACCGCGATACCCGGACTGTGCGTGACGACCGTCAGTTTCAGGTCCGGCGGGAAGAAGGTGATCAGCTCAGCGGTTGTCGTGCCGCCGTCAATCATCACCACCTGCCCTGGCGAGACCAGCTGCGCGCCTTTTTGCGCAATCCGCCGTTTGGCGTCAGATTGCAGACTCTGCCGCTCCGCAAAGGTGACGACCGCGGCAGAAGCGGGCAAAGCCCCGCCGTGTACTCGCTGAAGCAATCCCTCCGCCGCCAGTTCGCGCAAATCACGCCGGATCGTATCCTCCGACACGCCAAACGCTTCGCTGAGGTTTCGGGACAACACCTGCCCCTCTTCGGCGAGACGGGTCAGAATCAATTGCTTACGTTGCGAGGTGAGCATGGTGAACTCCATTTGCACGAAATTACTTGATGATGCACGAAAGTGCACGTTATGCTGACGATTCTACGACCTGAGGAGCGACCATGCAATCTGAACATGCACAAATACGCATTATCTCGTCAACACCGCTTTCCGAAAACTGGGGAAAACTCACCAAATACACCTTCGATTTCCGCCGACGCGACGGTGAATGGCAACGTCAGTCCCGCGAAGTCTACGACCGCGGTAACGGCGCTGTGATCCTGCTGTATAACCGCGCCAAACGCAGCGTGGTTTTGACACGGCAATTTCGTTTACCGCTGTTTGTCAGCCAGCATCACGGCTTTTTGCTGGAAGCTGCCGCCGGACTGCTGGATGCACTCGATCCTGAGGAGCGTATTAAGCACGAGGCTGAAGAGGAAACCGGCTACCGCATTGACCAGGTGCAAAAAGTGTTTGAAGCCTGGATGAGCCCGGGCTCGGTGACGGAGAGACTGCACTTCTTCATCGCAGAGTATGACGACAGTCGACGTATCAGCGAGGGCGGCGGGCTGATTGACGAAGGGGAAGATATTGAAGTGGTGGAGATGGATTTTGCCACGGCGCTGGCGGGGATCCGCAGCGGCGACATTGCCGATGGCAAAACCATTATGCTGTTACAACACCTGGCGCTGGAAGGGATCCTGTAAGACTGATGCTATAGCCGCCGGTTGGCGTTGCGTTTATCCGGCCAGGGAACCTGGCCGGAGATGCACCTACATTTTGTCGAGCAGCTTTTTCACATCTTTGCCGCTCTGGCGATCTTTATTACGGTCAGCCCAGTCATTCAGCCGACGTTTCGCTTCATCCTGCAAATGCTTACGCAACAACTGATCGACCTGCAAACTGTAGTGAAGCGACTGCCACTGACCGTAGACGGTGAGCGGGATTGGCGTATTTTTCAGGAAATCGATCAACGCCCCGTCGCCCTGCCAGCCTTGCAGAACGCGCACGTTAAAGCGCGTATCCGTCTGCTCTTTCACCAGGTCCATTTGCCCTTCGCCGGTCAGCGACAATACCGCAGAACTACCCTGCATATTGCTGAAGGTCATTTGCCCTTCATCCAGTGCAATGTCAGTCGTGAAATCATCCAGCCGCGTGGCGGTATCATCGTTTTCCTGCGTCTGCACATCGCTGCTGCGCGCCACCGCCTGTTGGATTAACTGCTGGAAGTTCAGCCCTTCCATGCGGCTGTTTTTCAGATCGACATGCGCTTCGCCCTGCCAGTGGCGGCGGAAATTATCCGCATCAATGCGTGGACCCGAGAAATCCCCCGCCAGCGTCAGGCTGCCCGTTAGCGCGATAGGATAATTAAAGGCTTTAAGGATATTGCCGATTTCCACGTCATCCAGTCGCGGCTGGAAAACGGCCCGGGACTGCTCACCGCGCACATCCAGCGTCCCCGGCAAGGCAATGCGCCCGTTGCCCATTTTCCCTTCCAGCGTCGGGATCGTGAGCAAGCCAAGCTGGTTAGCAAATTGCCCATTGACGTCGTTAAACGTCATCCCACGCCAGCGCAGCGTCTTCGCCGTCACGCCGACCTGCGCCACAAAGCCGCGTAAGCCATTGTACTCTGGCATATCCTGACTGTTGGCAATCACCGGTCTTGGCAACCGGTTCTGCGTCTGCTGCCCCTGTTGCTGAACATCGCTGCTGGCGGCTTCGCTGGTTTCCGGGGCCAGTAAATTATCCAGGTTGAGGGTGTCAAAATTCAAATCAAGCGCCCAGACGGGCTGAGCGGCAAAGGTCACGCTACCATTACCGGTAAAAGCGCTGTCGTTAGCACTCAGGCTCAGGTTGCTCAGTGTGAGACGACGCTGTGCGCCCTGCCACTGCGCCTGTAAGCGCCCTTCCCCGGTAATTCCCTGCGACGGCACATCGCCGCCTTGCAGTTGCCATTTCAGGCTATCTACCACGGCATTCAGGTTGTGCGGGTAGTCCTGCGCATCGACTTTCGCACTCAGGGAGAGCGTCAAATCGCGCTGGTTGCGGTTAACGCGCCCGGAGAAATCAAGAGACGCCTGATGCTGCGCATCCTGCTCCATTTGCAGGCGAATATCGCGCACCGTTATCGGATCATCATCATCATGCTGGAACACCAGCACGCTATCCGCCACCTGCAAACCGGCAATATCCCATGACCAGCCGCGATCATCTGCCACATCTGGCAGCGCGTTCTCTTTCGGCGCCACCGGGGCATCTTTTTGCACCGCCGCTTTGCTTTGCGGGGTCAACTGAATGATGGCCCCTTTCAGCAGCACCTGTTTGACTTGCAACTGATGCGACAGCAATGGCCATAACGCCACATCAAGACGCATATTGTCGGCTTTAACCACCGCCGTTTGCGCTCCCGGGGCGGTTAAAGTCATCCGCCCGGACAGAATGCTAAGCTGCGGCCAGACGTGCCAGCGCAGCGGGCCATCAAGCTGTAACTGATAGCCGCTACGCGCCTCGACCTGGCGCACCATATACGCACGAAAATCGTTGGGATTTACCAGCAATACCAACGCCGACAGGCCGGCAACCAACACGACCAGTAAAATCATCAGCGTGGTTAACACTCTTCTCATGGCATCCTCAGTGGGCTTACGTCACTCAGTCTTTGTCAATGCGGCTGGCGACCGCGCCTTGCTGATCGCGATATTTCGCGTCTTCGCGGCGGTTATAGGGGCGATCGGCCGGGCCCGACAGCGGCTCAAAGCTCAATGCGCCGATCAGCATGCCAGGACGCAGCGCCAGCGGCAATTTACCGGAGTTGTAAAACTCCAGCACAATACAACCCGACCAGCCGGGATCGATGCGGTGCGCGGTAACGTGCACCATCAGCCCCAAACGGGCCAGCGACGAACGACCATCCAGCCAGCCGACCAAATCCGCAGGCAAGGTAACGGACTCATAGGTTACCGCCAGCGCCAGCTCGCCGGGATGCAGGTAAAACGCCTCGCCGTCGGCGAGCACGATCTCGTCGCTCATCACGCGATCAAGCGCAGCGCTGACTTCGTGTTTTGGGCCGCTTAAATCAATAAATGCCGCCGTATGGCCACTGAATGTGCGGAATTTGTTGCCAAGGCGGACATCCACCGTAGCGCCATTAATACGCTCTACCGGGGGACGCGGGGTAATAGCAAGGCGGCCTTGATCCAACCAGGCTTCAATATCGCGGTCACAAAGACGCATGGCACATTCTCCTTTTGGTGCGATATCCCCCTGAAGATTCCTCAGGGGGCAGCGGTTAATACTGAGTGTTACAGCCTAACATGTATTATTCAAAAAATTGGCTGATTTTGGCTTTCAGGATATCAATGGCGATGCGGTTTTTGCCCCCGCGCGGCACGATGATATCAGCGTACTGCTTGGAAGGTTCAATAAACTGCAGGAACATCGGACGTACGGTTTTTTGATACTGCGCCATCACCGAGTCCATCGAACGCCCACGCTCATTCACGTCGCGCTTAATACGGCGCATCAGGCAGATATCCAGTGGGGTATCAACAAAAATAGAGAAGTTCATTTCACCGCGCAGGCGCGAATCGGTCAGTAGCAGGATCCCTTCCAGGATGATGACTTTTTTCGGTTCGATGAGGATCGTTTCAGCAGTGCGGGTATGTTCTACGTAGCTGTAAACGGGCAACTCAATGGCTTCGCCGCGTTTAATGGATTGTAAATGCTGGAATAACAGACTGTGATCCATCGCGCTGGGATGGTCATAGTTGGTTTTTACGCGCTCTTCCATCGACAAATGGCTTTGATCTTTGTAGTAACTGTCTTCCGGAATAACGCCAATATGTTCATCACCAACCTGTTCGCGCAGTTCGCGATAAAGCGTACTGGCAATGAGACTTTTACCTGAAGCGGATGCGCCGGCGATGCCGATAATGACGCACTGATGGGACTTATCAGTCATAAATTTAGCGACCTGATTAACCTGGATGTAAAGGAAGGACGACGCCAAGGCGTCAAACGCGGCAATTATAGGGATTTCGTGGTCGCTATACCAGTCGAATACGCGCAGGAGGGATGGCGCTCGCAAAGTGGTTTATTTTTGCTTTTCCTGCTGACTATTCGCAAATTAAAACGCTCACAAATGAAGCGTGACGCGCCTTTTTTCTACGGACTAAGTAATTAATAACACTATGATGTCAAATTATGAGCGCCCGCCATAGGAATTGTAAATTGTTTGTACTAGCATAATCCGAAATTCAAATTTATACGTCCGGACTCCGTTCCCGACGGCACAGGGTTTGCGGACTAAGCGGTAAATGAAGAAACACTACCAGCGCGTTTTGGTTACCACTCCATATCCTGGACTGCGACTCATCAGTTTAGGGCTGCTTTCTTTTATCTTTACCCTGTTCTCGCTGGAGCTGATTCGTTTTGGCACCGCCATCGCGCCACTGTGGTTACCTACCGCTATTATGACCGTGGCGTTTTACCGTCACGCCGGGCGGATGTGGCCCGGTATCGCGCTCGCCTGTACGCTGGGCAATGTCGCTGCGACGATTTTTCTTTTTTCCCCCGACTTTGTCGATCTCCGCTATACCGCCATCAACATTGTGGAAGCGGTGATCGGCGCGATACTGCTGCGTAAACTGCTGCCCTGGTATAACCCATTACAAAATCTCAACGACTGGGTGCGTCTGGCGATTGGCAGCGCGCTCATCCCCCCGCTGATCGGCGGTCTGCTGGCCTGTATCGTGGTGCCGGGCGACAATCTCCTGCGCACCTTCCTGGTATGGGTACTGTCGGAGTCGATTGGCGCGCTGGCGCTGGTGCCGCTGGGCCTGCTATTTAAAGCGCACTATTTATTGCGCCACCGTAAACCGCAACTGCTGCTGGAGACCCTCGCCACCCTGGTGGTGACGCTGGCGCTAAGCTGGCTGGCGCTGCATTATCTGCCCTGGCCCTTCACCGCAGTGATCGTCCTGTTGATGTGGAGCGCAGTACGCCTGCCGCGCGTAGAAGCGTTTTTGGTCTTCCTCTGCACCGTGATGATGGTTTCGCTGATCATCGCCCTGAACCCCGTTCTCATTAAGGGCGCAGGCAATGGGGTGATGATGAACGCCCCCTGGCTGCCGTTCCTGATGATCTTACTGCCCGTGAACGTCATGACCATGGTGATGTATGCCTTCCGCGCAGAACGCAAGCATATCACCGAAAGCGAAGAGCGTTTTCGCAACGCCATGGAGTACGCCACCATCGGTATGGCGCTGGTGGGGACCGACGGGCAATGGCTACAGGCGAACAAAGCGCTGTGCCAATTCCTCGGTTACAGCCAGGACGAATTGCGCTTAATGAACTTTCAGCAGCTCACCTGGCCGGAAGATCTCAATGCCGACCTTGAACAGCTTGGACAACTGGCGCGCGGTGAAATCTCCAGCTACTCCATGGAGAAGCGTTATTACACGCGCAATGGCGATTTAGTCTGGGCGCTGCTTGCCGTTTCTGTGGTACGGCACGCTGACGGTACGCCGCTCTACTATATCGTCCAGATTGAAGACATTAACGATCTCAAACAGACCGAATGGGTCAACAAACGCCTGATGGAACGTATTACCCTGGCGAATGAGGCGGGGGGAATCGGCATCTGGGAGTGGGAACTGGAGCCGGACATCATCAGTTGGGATAAGCGGATGTTCGAAATGTATGAAGTCCCTTCGCACATCAAACCCACCTGGCAGCTCTGGTACGAGCGCATCCTGCCGGAAGACCGGGCGGAGACCGAGCGTGTCATCCGTGATTCGCTGGTCGCACGTATCGCCTTTAAGCTGGAGTTTCGTATCAGCGTAAAAGGCGGCATACGCCATATCCGCACCCTGGCGAACCGCGTTCTGGGTAAAAGCGGCGACGTTGAACGCCTGCTTGGCGTCAATATGGATATGACCGAGGTCAAGCAGCTTAACGACGCGCTGTTTCAGGAGAAAGAGCGCCTGCATATCACGCTCGATTCCATCGGCGAAGCGGTGCTCTGTACCGATGTGGAAATGAACGTCACCTTTATGAACCCGGTGGCAGAGAAAATGAGCGGCTGGTCGCAGGAACAGGCGATGGGGCAGCCGCTGCTGACCGTTCTGCGCATCACCTTTGGCAGCAACGGCCCGGTGATGGAGAATATTCACAGCGGCGATATGTCACGCTCAGATATCGAGCAGGATGTGGTACTGCATTGTCGAACAGGTGGTAACTTCGATATTCATTACAGCATTACGCCACTGAGCACACTGGACGGGCAAAATATCGGCTCGGTGCTGGTTATTCAGGACGTGACCGAATCACGTAAGATGCTGCGTCAGCTCAGCTACAGCGCATCACACGACGCCCTCACTCATCTGGCGAACCGGGTCAGTTTCGAAAACCACCTGAAACGTCTGCTGGTGACCGTGCAGGAGTTCCGCCAGCGTCACGCGCTGGTCTTTATCGATCTCGACCGTTTTAAAGCGGTCAACGACAGCGCCGGGCACGCGGCCGGTGACGCGCTGCTGCGCGAGATTTCCTCGCTGATGCTCAGCATGTTGCGTTCCACCGATATTCTCGCCCGCCTTGGCGGTGATGAGTTTGGCCTGCTGCTTCCTGACGCGAACATTGAGAGCGCACGGTATATTGCCGGGCGCATTGTTGAATCCATCAACGAGTATCGCTTTGTATGGGAAGGGCGCGAGCACCGTATTGGCGCCAGTTCCGGCATCACCCTCATTGACGACACCAATCATCAACTGACCGATGTGATGTCACAGGCGGATATCGCCCTGTATGCGTCGAAGAATAACGGTCGCGGCATGGTGACGGTGTACGAGCCGCAGCAAGGCATGCAGCCCCACGAACGCAGCATGATGTCGCTGGATGAGCAGTGGCGGATGATCAAAGACAACCATCTGCTGCTGATTGCCCGCGGCGTGGCGTCTCCGCGCGTGCCGGAAGCCTGTAACTTCTGGCTTCTCTCCCTGCGGTTGTGGACCAGCGAGGGCGACGTCATGGAAGAACACGCCTTCCGCTCCGGCTTAAATGAGCCTGAGTTGATCCGCGCCCTCGATCGCCGGGTCTTTCACGAATTTTTCCGCAATCATGCGACCGCCGTTGCCGGTAAAGGCCTCGGCATCGCCCTGCCCCTTTCCGTCGCCGGATTGGGCAGTACCCCGCTGGTGGACGAATTACTCGATTTGCTGGCGCGCGGGCCGATGCCAGGACGCCTGTTGCATCTGGTGATCCATGCCGATGCGTTAATGCGTGAAGGTGCAACCATTATTGATAACCTGAAGCGTCTGCGCCATGCAGGCTGCCGGATTATCCTCAGCCATATTGGCCATGACCTGGAAGTCTTTAACCACCTCACGCCGCACATGGCCGACTACCTGCTGCTGGAGCCGGAACTGGTGACCAATGTCCACGGCAATCTGATGGATGAGATGATGGTGACCATTATTCAGGGGCATGCCCAGCGTCTTGGCCTGAAGAGCATTGCCGGCCCGACCAGCCAGCCGCTGATGATGGACACCTTGTCCGGTATCGGTATTGATATGATTTATGGCGATATTATCTCGCAGGCGCAGCCGTTGGATTTGCTGCTGAATACCAGTTATTTCGCGATAAATTAATACGCAGAACGACGCAATCTTATCGTCGCGCCGGAGAAAACAAGGCGCCATTGCCGCAGGCAGTCAGCGCACTGCCCGAGGCAAAACGGCAAGAAAACAGCCTTACTTTTTCAACGGCTCCCAGCCCTCTGTATACCAGATATGCAGCAACGCATACGACCGCCACGGCTGCCAGCGCTCGGCATAACGGCGGGTTTGTGCAGGCGTCATCCCGGCAAAACGTTGCTTGATCAGGTAATCGTCCGGCAGAAAAATGTCCGTCGCCTGCCAGCCGCGCAGGGCAAAATAGCTGGCGGTCCAGCGCCCGATGCCGGGAAACGTTTGCAGCATCTTCACCCCCTGCTCAACATCTTCTGGCGGGGTCAGCGGCAACAGACCCTCGCAGGCGGACTGAGCGAGAAAAATTAACGCCTGCGCACGCTTCAGCGGCATACCGAGCGCTTTCAGATCCTGCGGATCGGCGTTTGCCAGTTGCTGCGCCGTCGGGAAACAGATGAAGCCCGGCGCGTCCGCCAGCGGTTCGCCGTAACGTTGCGCGACTTTTGCCGTCAGCTTCGCCGCCATCGCTACGCTAACCAGTTGCCCCAGAATCGCCCGTACGCCTTGTTCAAAGGGATCCATACATCCCGGCAAGCGCAAACCAGGGCGCGCCTCGCCCAGTTCCCCCAGCGCAGCGCCGATTGCCTGCGGATCGCACTGCAAATCGAACAAACAGGCCAGCCGTTGCAAACAGTGTTCCGCCACCGGCTGCAATCCGTCGCTTAGCGTAACCGTTAAGGTCGCCGTCGCATCATCCGGTTCGGCGGTGATCACACCGCGATGCCCGGCGCAGGCATAGGACCGGACATAGCGCCCATCACGAATCGCCTCGACGCCCGCCACCGCACGCGCCCCTAAAAATCCCAACATCCACGCCCAGTCATAAGGCGGCTGCCAGCGCAATTTATACATAGTGACTCCTGACGATTAACGCTAACAGCATAAACAACTCAGGCAATCTCCGCCTTGCTTTCATATTCCGGTTGTCGCCCGCCGCGCATTCGGCTAAAGTCGCCCCCCTTCTTCACTGGCATGGGGATAAAAACGTGTTTGTAGGTTTTGACTACGGTACCGCGAACTGCTCGGTAGCCGTGATGCGCGATGGCGCACCGCAATTATTGACCATGGAAAATAACAGCTCGCTGTTGCCGTCCATGTTGTGCGCACCCACGCGCGAAGCCGTCAGCGAATGGCTGTACCGCCATCATCAGGTTCCGGCAACGGGAAGCGAAACCCAGGCGCTGCTGCGTCGGGCGGTGAGCTTTAACCGCGAGGAAGATATTGAGGTCGCCGCCAACAGCGTGCAGTTCGGTCTGGCGTCACTACGCCAGTACGTGAGCGATCCGCAAGAGGTGTACTTTGTTAAATCACCGAAATCGTTCCTCGGCGCCAGCGGTCTGAAACCGCAGCAGATTGCCCTGTTCGAAGATCTGGTCTGCGCCATGATGCTGCATATTCGCCAGCAGGCGGAGTCACAGCTACCGCAGGCGATTGATCAGGCGGTGATCGGTCGCCCGATTAACTTCCAGGGGCTGGGGGGCGATGAAGCAAACGCACAAGCGCAGGGGATCCTTGAACGTGCGGCAAAACGCGCCGGTTTCCGGGATGTGGTGTTTCAGTACGAGCCGGTTGCCGCAGGGCTGGATTTTGAAGCGACGCTGAGCACGGAAAAACGCGTGCTGGTGGTGGATATCGGCGGCGGCACCACCGACTGCTCGCTGCTGTTGATGGGACCGCAATGGCGCGAGAAGCAAGAGCGCGCCGCCAGCCTGCTCGGTCACAGCGGTTGCCGCGTCGGCGGTAACGATCTCGACATTGCGCTGGCGTTTAAAAACCTGATGCCATTACTCGGCATGGGCGGGCAAACAGAGAAAGGCATCGCGCTGCCGATCCTCCCCTGGTGGAACGCCGTCGCCATCAACGATGTCCCGGCGCAAACCGAGTTCTACAGCGCAGCCAATGGTCGTTTGCTCAACGATTTGCTGCGTGATGCCCTCGATGCCGACAAAGTCGCCTTACTGCTGAAAGTCTGGCGTCAGCGTCTGAGCTATCGCCTGGTACGCAGCGCGGAGGAGAGCAAAATCGCCCTCTCCGAACAGCCGCAAACCCTCACGCAGTTGCCGTTTATCAGCGACAACCTGGCCGCGGCAATCAGCCAGCAGGGGCTGGAAGCGGCGCTCAGCCAGCCGTTACAGCGTATTCTGGAGCAGGTGCAACTGGCGCTGGAGAGCGGTCAGGAGACACCGGAGGTGATTTATCTCACTGGCGGTAGCGCCCGTTCGCCAATTATCAAAAAAGCGCTGGCGGAAACCCTGCCGGGTATCCCGATCGCCGGGGGCGACGACTTCGGTTCCGTTACCGCCGGTCTCGCACGTTGGGCGCAGGTATTGTTCCGTTAATCTTCTGCCGGGTGTCCCTCACCCGGCATTATTTTCTCCGCCATAATCGCCTTATCGCAAATTACCATTCCTGACAAACGTTTCCAGACAGTGTTTCATTTTTCCTCCATTTTTCTACGGCATACCGTTACTAAACTAGTATTATTCCGGCAACGGTTTTCAGGATGAGATACGCATTACGATGAAAGGCAGTGTTACGTTTCGCCGCGCAATTGTCGCGGCCGTGGTCATCGCGGCGATCGGCGCCGCCTGGTATCACTTCAGTCATAAAGACGCCTCTTCCACCGCGACCGGGCAAGCCGCTTCCCAGGAACCGGGGCCCGGCGGACCGGGTGGCGGACCTGGCGGCGGTGGACGTCACGGTATGCGTGGCGGAGCATTGCCGCCCGTGCAGGCGGCTGTCGCCACGACAGAGTCCGTGCCGCGTTATCTCTCCGGTCTTGGCACCATTACCGCCGTGAACACCGTAACAGTGCGCAGCCGCGTCAGCGGTCAGTTGCTGGCCCTTCACTTTCAGGAAGGTCAACAGGTGAAGGCGGGCGACCTGCTGGCGGAAATCGATCCGAGCGAATTCAAGGTCTCGCTGGCACAAGCGCAGGGCCAACTGGCGAAAGATAAAGCCACGCTGGCCAATGCCCGTCGCGATCTCGCCCGTTACCAACAACTGGTGAAAACCAGCCTCGTCTCCCGCCAGGATCTTGATGCACAGCAAGCGCTGGTCAGCGAGTCCGAAGGGACGGTAAAAGCCGATGAAGCGTCTGTCGCCAGTGCGCAGCTTCAGCTCGACTGGAGCCGCATCACCGCGCCCATCTCCGGTCGTGTCGGTTTAAAACAGGTGGATATCGGCAACCAGATCACCAGCAGCGACACCACCGGCATTGTGGTGTTGACGCAAACACACCCGATAGATCTGGTCTTCACGCTGCCGGAAAGCGATATCGCCACCGTGGTGCAGGCGCAAAAAGCCGGACAATCGCTGGCCGTCGAAGCCTGGGATCGCACCAACAAACAGAAGTTGAGTACCGGCGCGCTGCTCAGTCTGGATAACCAGATTGATACCACCACCGGCACCATCAAGCTTAAAGCGCGCTTTAACAATCAGGATGACGCGCTGTTCCCGAACCAGTTCGTCAACGCCCGGATGCTGGTCGCCACCGAGCAGAATGCCGTGGTGATCCCGGCCGCCGCCCTGCAAATGGGTAATGAAGGCAACTTCGTCTGGGTGCTGAACGACAAAAGTCAGGTCAGCAAACACATTGTCACACCGGGTATTCAGGACAGCCAGAAGGTGGTCATTGCCGCCGGGCTATCCGCCGGGGATCGCGTGGTCACTGACGGTATCGACCGCCTGACCGAAGGCGCAAAAGTAGAAGTAGTAGAGGCAAAAAGCGCACAGGAGATGCCGGCGAAACGTGAACATCCGGCCAAAGGAGCGCAGTCCTGATGCAACTGCTCCCGCCAGGCAGAACGGGCGGCCCTTCCCGCCTGTTTATTATGCGTCCTGTCGCCACCACGCTTCTGATGGTGGCGATCCTGCTTGCCGGTATTATCGGCTATCGCTTTCTGCCGGTTTCCGCCTTACCGGAAGTGGATTACCCCACCATTCAGGTCGTCACCCTCTACCCTGGCGCCAGCCCGGATGTGATGACGTCGGCAGTCACCGCCCCGCTGGAGCGCCAGTTCGGCCAGATGTCCGGCCTGAAACAGATGGCCTCGCAGAGCTCGGGCGGCGCGTCGGTGGTTACGCTGCAATTCCAGTTAACCCTGCCGCTGGACGTGGCCGAGCAGGAAGTGCAGGCGGCGATCAATGCCGCCAACAGCCTGCTGCCGACGGACTTACCTAACCCACCGGTGTACAGCAAGGTGAATCCGGCGGATCCGCCAATTATGACGCTGGCAGTCACCTCTTCCGCAATGCCAATGACCCAGGTGGAAGATATGGTGGAAACCCGGGTCGCCCAAAAAATTTCCCAGGTGTCTGGCGTCGGTCTGGTGACACTGTCCGGCGGTCAGCGCCCGGCGGTACGCGTTAAGCTGAATGCACAAGCGGTTGCGGCGCTCGGGTTGACCAGCGAAACCATCCGTACCGCCATCAGCAATGCGAACGTCAACTCAGCGAAAGGCAGCCTGGACGGCCCGGCACGGGCGGTCACGCTGTCTGCCAACGATCAAATGCAGTCGGCGCAAGAGTATCGCCAGTTGATCATTGCCTACCAGAACGGCGCGCCAATCCGCCTGGGCGATATCGCCACCGTTGAACAGGGCGCGGAAAATAGCTGGCTGGGCGCGTGGGCCAATAAACAGCAGGCGATTGTGATGAACGTCCAGCGTCAGCCGGGTGCCAACATCATTAATACCGCAGATAGCATCCGCACACTGTTGCCACAACTGACCGAAAGCCTGCCGAAGTCGGTGACCGTTAAGGTGCTCTCTGACCGCACCACCAACATTCGCGCGTCGGTAAGCGATACGCAGTTTGAACTGATGCTGGCGATTGCGCTGGTGGTGATGATCATCTATCTGTTCCTGCGAAATATTCCCGCCACCATTATTCCGGGTGTCGCCGTTCCGCTGTCGCTGGTGGGCACATTTGCCGCGATGGTGTTTCTTGATTTCTCTATCAATAACCTGACGCTGATGGCGCTAACCATCGCCACGGGGTTTGTGGTGGATGATGCCATCGTGGTGATTGAGAACATCTCGCGCTATATCGAGAAAGGCGAAAAACCGCTGGCCGCCGCGTTGAAAGGGGCGGGTGAGATTGGCTTTACCATTATCTCCCTCACCTTTTCACTGATTGCAGTGCTGATCCCGCTGCTGTTTATGGGCGATATCGTCGGCCGCCTGTTCCGCGAGTTCGCCGTTACGCTGGCGATAGCGATCCTGATCTCCGCCATTGTCTCTCTGACGCTGACGCCCATGATGTGCGCACGCATGCTGAGCGCCGAGTCTCTGCGCAAGCAGAATCGCTTTTCTCGTGCATCCGAACGTTTCTTTGAGCGCGTGATTGCCGGTTACGGGCGTTTGCTGAGCAAAGTGCTGAACCACCCGTGGCTGACACTGAGCGTGGCGATCGGCACGTTGCTGCTGTCCGTGATGCTGTGGATTGTGATTCCGAAAGGCTTCTTCCCGGTGCAGGATAACGGCATCATCCAGGGAACCTTACAAGCGCCGCAGTCGGCCTCGTTTGCCAGCATGGCGGAGCGCCAGCGCCAGGTGGCGGATGTGATTCTGCGCGATCCGGCGGTGGAAAGCCTGACCTCGTTTGTTGGTGTCGATGGCACAAACCCTTCACTGAACAGCGCGCGTCTGCAAATCAACCTCAAGCCGCTGGATGAGCGTGACGACCGCGTTCAGCCGGTGATCGAACGGTTGCAACAGGCAGTGGCGAACGTACCGGGCGTGTCGCTTTACCTGCAACCAATCCAGGATTTGACCATCGATACGCAGGTTAGCCGCACGCAATATCAGTTCACGCTCCAGGCAAACTCGCTGGATGCCCTCAGTACCTGGGTACCGCAACTGGTCAGCAAACTCCAGGCGTTGCCGCAGCTATCCGATGTCAGCAGCGACTGGCAGGACAAAGGGCTGGTGGCGTATGTCAACGTTGACCGCGACAGCGCCAGTCGTCTGGGCATCACCATGTCGGATGTGGACAATGCGCTGTACAACGCCTTTGGTCAGCGATTGATTTCAACCATTTACACCCAGGCGAATCAGTATCGCGTGGTGCTGGAACACGATACCGCGCAAACGCCAGGCCTGTCGGCGCTGGATAACGTACGCCTCACCAGTTCCGATGGCGGTGTGGTGCCCCTCTCGTCGATTGCGAAAGTCGAGCAGCGCTATGCCCCGCTGAGTATCAACCACCTGGATCAATTCCCCTCCACGACCATCTCCTTTAACGTCGCGGACGGTTATTCGCTGGGAGATGCGGTGCAGGCAGTGATGGAGAGTGAAAAAACGCTCAACTTCCCGACCTCGATCACCACACAGTTCCAGGGAAGTACGCTGGCGTTCCAGGCCGCGCTTGGCAGTACCGTCTGGCTGATTGTGGCCGCTGTGGCGGCGATGTACATCGTGCTCGGCGTGCTGTATGAGAGCTTTATTCACCCCATTACGATTCTGTCGACACTGCCCACAGCGGGCGTGGGCGCACTGCTGGCGTTGCTGATTTCCGGGAGCGAGCTGGATGTGATTGCCATCATCGGCATCATTCTGTTGATCGGGATTGTGAAGAAAAACGCCATCATGATGATCGACTTTGCCCTCGCCGCCGAACGCGAAGAGGGGATGTCGCCGCGCGATGCCATTTTCCAGGCCTGCCTGCTGCGTTTTCGCCCGATTCTGATGACCACGCTGGCCGCCCTGCTGGGTGCGCTGCCTTTGATGCTGAGTACCGGTGTTGGCGCGGAGTTACGCCGCCCGCTGGGGATTGGCATGGTCGGCGGGCTGCTGGTCAGCCAGGTGCTGACGCTGTTCACCACGCCGGTTATCTACCTGCTGTTTGACCGACTGGCATTGTGGGCAAAACAGCGTTTCCCCCGGCATGAGGAGGAGGCGTAAGTGAAGTTTTTCGCCCTCTTCATTTACCGCCCGGTGGCGACGATCCTGATCTCACTGGCCATCACCCTGTGCGGCATACTCGGCTTCCGGTTGTTGCCGGTCGCCCCGCTGCCGCAGGTAGATTTTCCGGTGATCATGGTCAGCGCATCGCTCTCCGGGGCATCGCCGGAAACCATGGCGTCATCGATCGCCACCCCGCTGGAACGCTCGCTCGGGCGCATTGCCGGGGTCAGCGAAATGACCTCCACCAGCTCGCTGGGCAGTACGCGTATTATTCTGGAGTTTAACTTCGACCGCGATATCAACGGTGCCGCGCGCGATGTGCAAGCGGCGATAAACGCAGCGCAAAGTTTGCTGCCAAGCGGTATGTCAAGCCGACCGACCTATCGCAAGGCTAACCCGTCCGATGCGCCGATTATGATCCTGACGCTAACGTCGGACACCTATTCGCAGGGCGAGCTGTACGATTTTGCCTCCACGCAACTGGCGCAAACCATCGCGCAGATTCAGGGTGTGGGGGATGTGGACGTTGGCGGGAGTTCCCTGCCTGCAGTGCGCGTTGGGTTGAACCCACAGGCGCTGTTTAACCAGGGCGTATCGCTGGATTCCGTTCGCACCGCTATCAGCAACGCCAACGTGCGGCGACCGCAAGGTGCGGTGGAAGATACCGCGCACCGCTGGCAGGTACAAACCAACGATGCGTTGAAAACCGCCGCCGAATACCGACCGTTGATCATTCATTACAAAAACGGCTCGGCGGTGCGTTTAAGCGATGTCGCAACGGTCAACGATTCGGTGCAGGATGTTCGCAACGCCGGGATGACCAACGCCAAACCGGCGATTTTGCTGATGATCCGCAAATTACCGGAAGCCAATATCATCGAGACCGTGGACAGCATTCGCGCCCGTTTACCCGGTTTGCAAAAGACCATTCCGGCGGCCATCGATTTACAAATTGCCCAGGATCGCTCCCCCACTATCCGCGCCTCGCTGGCGGAAGTGGAGCAGACCTTAGTGATCTCTGTGGCACTGGTGATCCTTGTGGTGTTCCTGTTCCTGCGCTCCGGCAGAGCGACGCTGATCCCGGCAGTGGCCGTGCCGGTTTCGCTGATCGGCACGTTTGCCGCTATGTACCTGTGCGGATTCAGCCTCAATAACCTGTCGCTGATGGCGCTGACCATTGCCACCGGTTTTGTGGTGGATGACGCGATTGTGGTGCTGGAGAATATCTCGCGGCACCTTGAAGCGGGAACAAAACCGCTTCAGGCCGCGCTTCAGGGGACACGGGAAGTGGGCTTTACCGTTCTCTCCATGAGCGTCTCGCTGGTGGCGGTGTTCCTGCCGTTGCTGCTGATGGCCGGTTTACCCGGTCGACTGTTACGGGAGTTCGCCGTCACGCTGTCCGTGGCGATTGGCATTTCGCTGGCCATCTCCCTGACATTAACGCCAATGATGTGCGGCTGGCTGCTGAAGAGCCATAAACCTCGCGAACGCACCCGCGAACGCGGCGTGGGCCGCCTGTTGATTGCGCTGCAACAGCAGTATGCGCGCTCGCTGAAATGGGTGCTTAACCATGCCCGCCTCGTCGGCCTGGTGCTGCTTGCCACCATCGCGCTGAATATCTGGATGTACATCACCATACCCAAAACCTTCTTCCCGGAGCAAGACACCGGCGTGCTGATGGGCGGCATCCAGGCGGATCAGAGCATCTCCTTCCAGGCGATGCGCGTGAAGTTGCAGGATTTTATGAAAATCATCCGCGACGATCCGGCAGTGGACAATGTCACCGGCTTTACCGGCGGCTCGCGGGTAAACAGCGGCATGATGTTTATTACGCTGAAATCCCGCGGTGTGCGCCATGAAACCGCCCAGCAGGTGATTGATCGCCTGCGCGGCAAACTGGCGAAAGAGCCGGGCGCCAGCCTGTTTTTAGTGGCCGTGCAGGACATTCGCGTTGGCGGTCGGCAGGCGAACGCCAGTTACCAGTACTCGCTGCTGTCGGATGATCTCAGCGCCCTGCGTGAGTGGGAGCCGAAGATCCGTAAAGCCCTCGCCGCCCTGCCGCAACTGGCAGACGTCAACTCCGATCAGCAGGATAACGGGGCAGAGATGAACCTGGTTTACGATCGCGCCACCATGTCGCGTCTCGGGATCAGCGTCGAAGAGACCAACAGCCTGCTCAATAACGCCTTCGGCCAGCGGCAGATTTCGACTATCTACCAGCCGTTAAACCAGTACAAAGTGGTGATGGAAGTCGATCCGCGTTACACCCAGGACGTTAGCGCACTGGATAAAATGTATGTGATTAACAGCGAGGGCAAATCGATCCCGCTCTCCTACTTCGCCCACTGGCTTCCGGCCAACGCGCCGCTGTCGGTGAATCATCAGGGTTTATCCGCCGCGTCGACCATCTCCTTTAACCTGCCGACCGGGTCGTCGTTATCGGAAGCCAGCGATGCGATCAACCGCGCAATGACCCAACTGGGCGTGCCTTCAACCGTGCGCGGTAGCTTTGCCGGTACCGCGCAGATCTTCCAGCAAACCATGAACTCACAGGTGATCCTGATTCTGGCGGCGATCGCGACGGTCTATATCGTGCTGGGGATCCTCTATGAAAGCTATGTGCATCCGCTGACCATTCTCTCGACGCTGCCCTCGGCGGGCGTGGGCGCGTTGCTGGCGCTGGAGCTGTTTAACGCGCCCTTTAGCTTGATTGCGCTTATCGGCATTATGTTGCTGATCGGGATTGTGAAGAAAAATGCCATTATGATGGTCGACTTCGCCCTTGAAGCGCAGCGTCAGGGTAACCTTAGCGCAGAAGACGCTATCTTCCAGGCCTGTTTGTTGCGTTTTCGCCCCATCATGATGACCACGCTGGCGGCGCTGTTTGGCGCGCTGCCGCTGGTTATCTCCGGCGGCGACGGTTCCGAATTGCGTCAGCCTCTCGGTATCACTATCGTGGGCGGTCTGGTGATGAGCCAGTTGCTGACCCTGTACACAACGCCGGTGGTCTATCTGTTCTTCGACCGTCTGCGCATGCGTTTTAGCCGTAAAGAGAGAGAGCCAGTTAGTGAATGAATGAACTACCCAAAAACATCCGCTGGCAACTATGGATCGTCGCCTTTGGCTTTTTTATGCAGTCGCTGGATACCACTATTGTGAACACCGCCCTCCCCTCGATGGCGAAAAGTCTGGGGGAGAGTCCGCTGCACATGCATATGGTGGTGGTGTCCTATGTGCTGACGGTAGCCGTCATGCTGCCGGCCAGCGGCTGGCTGGCGGATCGGGTAGGCGTGCGCAACATCTTTTTTATCGCCATTGTGCTGTTCACGACCGGCTCACTGTTTTGCGCGCAGGCTTCCACGCTGGACCAACTGGTTATGGCCCGCGTGCTGCAAGGGGTTGGCGGCGCGATGATGGTGCCGGTCGGCAGGCTGACAGTGATGAAAATCGTCCCGCGCGATCACTATATGGCGGCGATGACCTTTGTCACGCTGCCGGGGCAGATTGGCCCGCTGGTCGGCCCGGCGCTGGGCGGGATTCTGGTGGAGTATGCCTCCTGGCACTGGATCTTCCTGATTAATCTGCCGGTGGGGATCATCGGAGCTATCGCCACCCTGAGCCTGATGCCGAACTACACCCTGCAAACCCGCCGCTTTGATATGGTGGGATTTGTGCTGTTGGCCTGCGGCATGGCGACGCTGACGCTGGCGCTCGACGGGCATAAAGGTCTGGGGCTGTCGCCGTGGATGTTGGGCCTGCTGGTAGGCGTTGGCGCGGTAGCGCTTATTACCTATCTGCTGCATGCAAAAGGCAACGATGGCGCATTGTTTAACCTGCGCCTGTTCCGCACACCTTCGTTCTCGCTCGGGCTATCGGGCAGTTTCGCCGGGCGTATAGGTAGCGGCATGCTGCCGTTTATGACACCGGTATTTTTGCAAATCGGCCTCGGGTTTTCGCCTTTTCACGCCGGGTTAATGATGATCCCGATGGTGCTGGGCAGCATGGGCATGAAACGCATTGTCGTGCAGGTGGTGAACCGGTTCGGTTACCGCCGGGTGCTGGTCTGCTCCACGCTGGGCCTTGCATTGATAAGCCTGCTGTTTATGACCACCGCCCTGCTGGGCTGGTACTACGTGCTACCGGTGGTGCTGTTCTGCCAGGGGATGATCAACTCCATGCGTTTCTCCTCAATGAATACCCTGACGCTGAAAGATCTGCCGGATGAGCTGGCCAGCAGCGGCAACAGCCTGCTGTCGATGGTGATGCAACTGTCGATGAGTATCGGCGTGACCGTTGCCGGGTTGCTGTTGGGCTTATTTGGTTCGCAGCATTTGTCGGCGGACAGCGGCGTGGCGCACCACGTTTTTCTTTACGCTTACCTCAGTATGGCGGTGGTGATTGCACTTCCGGCGTTACTCTTTGCCCGCGTCCCGGATGACGCCAGCAAAAACGTCGTCATTGCCCGTCGCAAAAGGAGAGAATCATGACATTCTGGCGGCCGGGCATCACGGCCAAGCTGTTTCTGGCTATTTTAACCACCTGCATTGTGTTGCTCATCACTATGCACTGGGCGGTGCGCATCAGCTTCGAACGCGGCTTTATCGACTATATCAAGCGCGGTAACGAACAGCGTTTGCAGATGCTGAGCGACTCGCTGGCCGAACAATATGCCCAGAATGGTAGCTGGCAGTTTTTGCGCAATAACGATCGGGTCATTTTTCAGATCCTGCGCTCGTTCGAAAGAGATAATGAGCACGAAGATGATCGCGCTGGCGGGCCAGGTCGTAATAATGGCGGGCCTGGCATGGATCACGAAATGCCCCCCCGCCCCGACGGTGAACCGGAGCGCGAACCGGGCCCACCAGGTCCACCGGGAGGGCCGCCAGGCATGCCTCCGCACGGCTGGCGCACCCTGTTCTGGGTGGTTGATCAACAATCCCAGGTGCTGGTAGGGCCACGCTCACCGGTGCCGGAGGATGGCACACGCCGGGCGATTGTGGTGAATAACCAACAGGTCGGCTGGGTGATCGCTTCACCGATTGAGCGCCTGACGCGCAATACCGATATTAATTTTGATCGCCAACAACGGCGCACCAGTTGGCTAATTGTCGGGCTTGCCACCTTGCTGGCCGCTATCGCAACCTTCCCGCTGGCCAGGGGCTTGCTGGCACCGGTCAAACGGCTGGTCGAAGGGACGCATAAGCTGGCTTCCGGGGATTTCACCACCCGTGTCACCCCCGGTAGCCATGATGAATTAGGCCGGCTGGCGCGGGACTTTAACCAGCTCGCCAGCACGCTGGAAAAAAACCAGCAGATGCGTCGCGATTTTATGGCGGACATCTCCCATGAACTGCGGACACCGCTGGCGGTATTGCGCGGCGAGCTGGAAGCGATACAGGACGGCGTACGGCAATTCACCCCGGAGTCGGTGGCATCCTTGCAGGCGGAGGTCGGCACACTCACTAAACTGGTGAACGACCTGCACCAGCTTTCGATGTCCGATGAAGGCGCGCTGGCGTATCAGCGCACGCCGGTGGATGTGATAACACTGCTGGAGATTGCAGCAGGCGCATTCCGCGAGCGTTTCGCCAGCCGCAACCTGACCCTGTCGCTTGAAGCACCGGCGCGCGCCACGGTCTTTGGCGATCCCGATCGCCTGATGCAGCTCTTCAATAACCTGCTGGAAAACAGCCTGCGCTATACCGACGGCGGTGGCCGTACACATATTCAGGCCACCACCGAGGATGGCAAGCTGGTAATGCGTTTTGCCGACAGCGCTCCCGGTGTGAACGATGAGCAACTTAAGCGTCTGTTTGAGCGCTTTTATCGCACTGAGGGTTCACGCAACCGCGCCAGCGGCGGTTCAGGTCTGGGGCTGGCTATCTGTTTGAATATTGTGGAAGCGCACGGTGGCGCTATCCATGCCGCGCACTCGCCTTTTGGCGGGGTTAGCATTACAGTTGAACTACCGCTTGAACGCGAAAAATCGAGAGACGTATGACAGAGTTACCGATTGACGAAAACACGCCACGCATTCTGATCGTGGAAGATGAACCCAAGCTTGGGCAGTTGTTGATCGATTACCTGCGGGCGGCAAGCTACGCGCCAGCGCTGATCAATCACGGCGACCAGGTGCTTCCTTATGTTCGACAGACGCCGCCAGATTTGATCCTGCTCGACTTGATGCTGCCCGGCACAGACGGCCTGACGCTGTGCCGTGAAATTCGCCGTTTCTCCAATGTCCCCATCATTATGGTGACAGCGAAAATCGAAGAGATTGACCGCCTGCTGGGGCTGGAAATTGGCGCGGATGACTATATCTGCAAACCGTACAGCCCACGTGAAGTGGTGGCCCGGGTGAAAACCATTCTGCGTCGCTGCAAGCCGCAGCGTGAACTGCAAGCAATGGACGATGAAAGCCCGCTGATTGTCGATGAGGGGCGTTTCCAGGCAAGCTGGCACAACAAACTGCTGGATCTGACGCCTGCCGAGTTCCGCCTGCTGAAAACCCTCTCCAGCGAACCGGGTAAGGTCTTCTCCCGCGAACAGTTGCTTAATCATCTGTACGATGACTACCGCGTAGTGACCGACCGTACTATCGATAGCCATATCAAAAACCTGCGTCGCAAACTGGAAGCGCTGGACGAAGAGCAATCCTTTATCCGCGCGGTCTATGGCGTGGGCTATCGCTGGGAAGCGGATGCCTGCAAACTGGCGTAACCGCGTGTGTCGGGCGGAGTTAACCGCCCGGCACTCGCTTATTTGCGCGCCAGTGCTGTAAACGCTTCTTTAACCCCTTTCACCTGATTGCGCCCCATCAGTTCTCTCTCCACAGCAAACCGGCTGACCGTGCAGCTTCCCCCGTCTGCCCCATCTTTACTGGTAGGGTATTTGCCCGCGAACAATTTCCTTACCCTCTGTATGATGACAACCGCGAAAATGACTGTTTGATAACAACGGATCAGGCTGCTAATAGCGTCGTCAATAAAAGGTAAAGGATGATGAGGAAATATGGTTACGGCGCACTGGCGCTGCTGTTTGCCGCGTTTGGCTGCCAGGCGGTGATCACCGAGGCGCAAATCGCCGCCGACTGCGCCAAAATCAACGATTACGCCAGACAGGGCAATCAATTCTATCAGGCCAAAAACTACGCCAAAGCCAGGGAGGCTTTCATTCAGCAAACCGCGTGGCTTGAACAGTGTGAATACGGCGGAAATCAGCCCAATGAGGTACTGATAGCCACCGCTTACAATAACGTGGCGCTGACGTTCATCCGCCAGGGCGAATACCGCAAAGCGCAAGCCTGGCTGCAAATCATGCCGGACGATCAGAAGTCGCAATATAACCTTTCGCGTATTCAGGACAAGCTACTCGCGCTGCCAAAACCGACGTCCGCCGCTGGCGAATATTGGCAATATGCCGGGCGTGGTGAGTGGGAAGTACTGACCCTGAAAGCAGAAGGTAATGACCGCTATCAGGCCGACTGGGCGGGTTACGCGTTCGGTCTCATGGGACTCTATTACGGGCCAAATATCGGTGAATTCTCGGAGAAAGTGACCTTCAAACAGAATAAAGGCGACATCAACCTGCACGACGATGAAGATATTGCGCACTGCACCATTTCGCTGACGCTGTCGGCAGACAAGCAAACACTGAATGCAAAAACCGATGCCGATGACCCGATGAACTGCGGTTTTGGTCATAACGTCAGCGCCGACGGTAAATACTTACGCGTGGATTGACGCGCAGGTTTACTCCCCCTGCCCCCGGCGCTACAATTCCCGCCCTGAAATCAGGGGAACTCCCCTGCAGCCTCACCCCGGTGAGGCTATCTGACCTGTCATCAGAATGAGACCATCATGTTTAAACCGGAACTCCTTTCCCCGGCGGGAACGCTGAAAAATATGCGTTACGCTTTCGCTTACGGCGCGGACGCCGTTTATGCTGGCCAGCCGCGTTACTCGCTGCGGGTGCGCAATAACGAATTCAACCACGAAAACCTGCAAATCGGCATTAACGAAGCCCATGCGCTGGGCAAGCAGTTTTACGTGGTGGTGAATATCGCCCCGCACAACGCCAAGCTGAAAACGTTCATCCGCGACTTAAAACCGGTGGTGGATATGGGGCCGGATGCGCTGATTATGTCCGATCCGGGGCTTATCATGTTGGTACGAGAACATTTCCCGCAGATGCCGATCCACCTCTCCGTTCAGGCGAACGCCGTGAACTGGGCAACGGTAAAATTCTGGCAGCAGATGGGCCTGACACGTGTGATCCTCTCCCGCGAACTGTCGCTGGAAGAAATTGAAGAGATCCGCACCCAGGTGCCGGAAATGGAAATCGAGATTTTTGTTCACGGCGCACTGTGCATGGCCTACTCCGGCCGCTGCCTGCTCTCAGGGTATATTAACAAACGCGATCCGAACCAGGGCACCTGCACCAATGCCTGCCGCTGGGAATACAACGTGCAGGAAGGCAAAGAAGACACTATCGGGAATATCGTGCATGTTCACGAACCGATCCCGGTGCAGAACATTGAACCGACGCTGGGTGTCGGCGCGCCCACAGACAAAGTGTTTATGATTGAGGAAGCACAGCGTCCGGGCGAGTATATGACCGCCTTTGAAGACGAGCATGGCACCTACATCATGAACTCCAAAGATCTGCGCGCCATTGCCCACGTTGAGCGCCTGACCAAAATGGGCGTGCACTCGCTGAAAATCGAAGGCCGCACCAAGTCGTTCTATTACTGCGCCCGTACTGCGCAGGTCTACCGTAAAGCCATTGACGACGCCGCCGCCGGGAAACCGTTCGACACCTCGCTGCTGGAAACGCTGGAAGGTCTGGCGCACCGTGGCTATACCGAAGGTTTTCTGCGTCGCCACACCCACGATGACTACCAGAACTACGAATACGGCTACTCCGTCTCCGAGCGCCAGCAGTTTGTCGGTGAGTTCACCGGCGAGCGCAAAGGCCATCTCGCCGCGGTTGCGGTGAAAAACAAGTTCTCCGTTGGCGATAGCCTGGAGCTGATGACGCCGCAAGGCAACGTTAACTTCACGCTGGAACAGATGGAAAACGCCAAAGGCGAAGCGATGCCGGTGGCACCCGGCGACGGTTATACCGTCTGGCTGCCGGTACCGGAAGATATGGCGCTGGAATATGCTCTGTTAATGCGCAATTTTGATGGTCAGTCAACGCGAAATCCGCACGCCTGAGCAGCGTCCTGGATAGTTAAGCACGGTTATTTATTGCAGGATAAGATTCTTAGAATCGGATCACATACCGTTGCGGTTAATATGGGTATCATCCACCTCGCTGAAAAACATAACCCATAAATGCTAGCTGTACCAGGAACCACCTCCTTAGCCTGTGTAATCTCCCTTACGCAGGCTGATTTTTTTTCTCCATTATTCCGCTTTTCCTCCGCATCCCCGTTTCCTGACGTACACTTTGCTGATGTTGTTCAGCCAGGGTGAAAAAGGATGCATGAATTTCCCACAAGCTTATTGATCCTCAACGGTAAAAGCGCCGGTGACGAAACGCTGCGCGAAGCGATAACGCTGCTGCGCAATGAAGGTATGGCTATTCAGGTGCGGGTGACCTGGGAAAAAGGCGATGCCGCACGTTACGTGAAAGAGGCGCAGCAGCTCGGCGTCGCAACGGTGATCGCGGGTGGCGGCGACGGGACCATTAACGAAGTGGCAACCGCACTGGTGGAATGCGCGGGGGAGCATGTTCCGGCATTGGGCATTTTACCGCTCGGCACCGCCAACGATTTTGCCACCAGCGCCGCCATTCCGGACGCGCTGGACAAAGCGTTGCAGCTGGCGATTGTCGGCAAAGCGGTGCCGGTGGATATCGCCAGGGTTAACGATAAAACCTGCTTTATCAATATGGCGACCGGCGGCTTTGGCACCCGCATTACCAGCGAAACGCCGGAAAAACTCAAAGCCGCCCTCGGGGGTGTCTCCTATCTGATCCACGGTCTGATGCGCATAGACATGCTGAAAGCGGATCGCTGCGAAATTCGTGGCGACAATTTTCACTGGCAGGGCGATGCGCTGGTGATTGGCATCGGCAATGGTCGCCAGGCAGGTGGCGGGCAGCAGCTTTGCCCACAGGCGCTGATTAACGATGGGTTATTGCAACTGCGTATTTTTACCGGCGATGAGCTCCTGCCTGCACTGTTCACCACGTTAACGCAACCGGATGATAATCCGCATATTGTTGACGGAAAATCGGCCTGGTTTGAGGTGAATGCCCCCCACGAGCTGACCTTTAATCTCGACGGTGAACCGCTGCGCGGGGAGCATTTCCGCATTGAAGTGCTCCCCGGCGCCTTGCAGTGCCGGTTACCGCCGGATTGCCCGTTATTGCGCTAGCGGGCGTTTTCAGGCCGGAGGATGGCAGCGCCAGTCCGGCCTGACAGGTCATCAATACGCCGCCACTTCCCGCGCCATTTCGCGGCTGTACTGCTGACTGGCGTTCACCAGCATCTGCGTATACGCCGTTTGCGCCGCGCCGCTGACCAGCGCATCCACCGTGAGCGTTTCGAGGATTTTGCCATACTGCATCACCGCCACTTTCTGGCACAAATGAGCAATGACTCCCAGATCGTGCGTCACCATCAGGTAGGTCAGTTGCGACTCCTGATGCAGCGCCGCCAGCAGATTGAGGATCTCCGCCTGCACGGACACGTCTAATGCCGACGTCGGTTCATCCAGCAGCAGTACACGCGGTTCGAGGATCAACGCCCGGGCAATCGCCACGCGCTGGCGCTGCCCGCCGGACAATTGATGCGGGTAACGATCGCGAAAAGCACGACTTAACCCCACCTTATCCAGCAGCGTGTTGATCCGCCGGTCTCTGTCATGAATGCCGTGGATTTGCAACGGCTCCGCAAGAATATCGCCAATGGTATGCCGCGGGTGCAGCGAACCATAGGGATCCTGGAAGACCATCTGCACCAGTCGGCAACGCGGTGGGCTGAGGCGCTTTTCCAGTGGCTGCTGATTAATCGCCAGCGCTCCTTCCCAATGCGTGAACAGCCCGGCCAGACACTTCAGCACCGTGGTCTTACCCGAACCGGACTCGCCCACCAGGCCGTAAATCTCCCCCGGTTGCACCGAGAAGCTGACATCGCTGAGTACCTGGTTACGCTTTTCCCCTTCCCCGAACGCCAGGTTGAGATTTTGCACAGTAATCATCTTGCCCTCCTTACTCACCCAGCCAGCTGGCCTGGCGCTGCAACACGGGCAGCACCGGACGGCGGTTGTGAATTTCCGGCAGAGAGTGAATCAGCCCCTGCGTGTACGGGTGTTGGGCGTTATCCAGATCGTTCGCCGCAATGGATTCCACGACGCGCCCGGCGTACATCACCAGCACGCGGTCGCAAAAGCTGCGCACCAGATTGATATCATGGCTGATAAAAATCAGCCCCAGCCCACGTGATTTCACCAGATCGTCAAGCAACCCCAGCACTTGCAAACGCACGGACACATCCAGCGCCGAGGTGGGTTCATCGGCAATCACCAGTTCCGGGTCGGTGATCAGCATCATCGCAATCATGATACGTTGCCCCTGGCCGCCGGAGATCTCGTGAGGATAGAGGTGATACACCCGCTCCGGCTGGCGAATACGCACCACATCCAGCATTTCCAGCACTTTGGCTTTCGCCTCGACTTTTTTCCCCGGATGATGCGTCAACCAGGCTTCCGCAATCTGATCGCCCACGCAGACCACCGGGTTCAGCGAATATTTTGGATCCTGCATAATCATCGAGATGCGTTTGCCGCGCACGCTGCGCATGTGCGCTTCGTCCACCTTCAGCAAATCCACATCACCAAACTGCATGGCATCCGCGCGAATGCGCGCTTTGGCCGGATGCAGACGCAACAACGCGCGCCCGACGGTGGACTTGCCGGAACCCGACTCGCCGACAATCGCCAGTTTCTCCTGACCGAGGGTAAAAGAGACGCCGCGCACCGCATGGGTGATCGCGCCTCCGTTGACAAAATCAACGTGCAGATTGCGCACATCGAGAAGCGGTGCATTATTCGCTGCGAGGATCGAGGATGTCACGTAAGCCGTCTCCCAAGAAGTTAAACGCCAGGCTGTTGATCAAAATCGCCAGCCCCGGAATGGTCACTACCCACCAGCACTCCATCATGTATGTCCGTCCGCTGGAGATCATTGCGCCCCACTCCGGTTCCGGTGGTTGCGCGCCAAGGCCTAAAAAGCCGAGACCCGCGGCGGTCAAAATGATCCCGGCCATGTTCATGGTGATGCGGATAATCACCGACGGCAGACACAGCGGCACAATGTGACGCCACAGCACCCGCAGTGGAGAAGCACCCTGCAGACGCACCGCGGAAATAAAGTCAGCCTGGCGCAAAGAGAGCGTCTCCGCTCGCGCCAGACGCGCAATCGGCGGCCAGGCGGTTAACGTAATGGCAATCACCACATGCTCAAGACCAGGGCCAAGTGCGGCGACAAACGCCAACGCCAGCACCAGGCTCGGGAAAGAGATAAAAATGTCGGTCACGCGCATCAATACCATATCGACCTTGCCGCCAAAGTACCCGGCGCTCACGCCCAGCAGCAGGCCCAGCGGCCCGACGGTGACTGAGACCAGCAGCACGATATAGAGCGTGATGCGCGAGCCATAGACCAGGCGGCTGAAGATGTCGCGGCCAAACTCGTCGGTGCCGAACCAGTGCGCCGCATTCGGCGGAGAGAGCGCGCTGTCCAGGTCCTGTACCAGCGGGTTATAGGGCGCAATCCACGGCGCAAAAATCGCCACCATCAACAACAGCAAGATGATGCTGCCGCCAATCGCCGTGAGCGGGTTACGCGCCATCTTGCCGAGGAAGCCCGCCGCGCGCCCCACTCCCCGTTTGAGCCGCAGGGTGCGTTCGTGGCGGGCTGAGGGAACCGGCGTATCAAAAGAGACCGTCATGATTTCGTCCTCGGATCAAAGAGTTGATACAGCATGTCGGAGAGCAAATTGAGCAGCACAAAAATCACCCCTACCAGCAGCACGCAGCCCATCACCGCATTCATATCGCCAAGCAGTAAACTGCCGGTAAGGTAGGAGCCGAACCCCGGCCACGAGAAGACCGTTTCGATCAGTACCGCCCCCTCCAGCAACGAGCCGTACGCCAGCGCCACCACCGTTAACAACTGCACGAGAATGTTGCGAAAGGCGTGATTCCAGATCACCTGCCGCTCGGTCAACCCCTTCACCCGTGCGGTGATAATGAACTCCTGCGACAGTTGCGCCAGCATAAAGCTGCGGGTCATACGGCTGATGTAAGCCAGTGAGTGGAAGCCAAGCAGCGATGCCGGAAGCACCAGATGATTTAACGCATTCCAGAACACCTGCCCGTTGCCTGCCAGCAGCGCATCGACGGTAATCAACCCGGTGCGGTGCGGTACAACGCCATCCAGCCCCAGATCCAACCGCCCTGCGCCGCCCACCCAACCGAGCCAGGCATAGAACAGCAACAACCCCATCATGCCGACCCAGAAAATAGGCGTGGAGTAACCGGCCAGGCTGATAATGCGCACCACATAGTCAGAAAGCGAGTTCCGACGGGCGGCAGCCAGTACCCCCAGCGGAATACCTAACCCGGCGCCGACAATAATCGCCATCGTCGCCAGCTCCAGCGTCGCCGGAAAAACGCGCACGATATCGTCCATCACCGGTTTGCCGGTCAGTAGCGCATTGCCCAAATCCCCGTGCAGCAGGTTGTTCAGGTAGATACCAAACTGGGTCATCAGCGATTTATCAAAACCCAGTTGCTGGTAAACCTGCTGGTAAGTGCTGTGATCGGCATCCGGGCCGACAATGGCCAGCACCGGATCGATAGGCATGACACGGCCGATAAAAAAGGTCAGTAACAGCAACCCGAACAGGGTGACGATCACCTGGGTCAACCGTTTCGACACACGTCTGGCCCGCGAACCGGGCGCAAGCAGCAGCGTACTCATCCTTTCTCTCCTCCGCTGGCGGTGGTTTTGTACACTTCACGCAGGAAGGTGGTGGCGGAAGGGTGCGACTGGAAGTTTTTCACTTCATTACGCACCAC
This sequence comes from Kosakonia sp. ML.JS2a, assembly GCF_025642095.1. GTDB lineage: Bacteria > Pseudomonadota > Gammaproteobacteria > Enterobacterales > Enterobacteriaceae. Next base: position 1,830,041 of record NZ_CP106754.1, on the reverse strand, counting down.
CACGGAATCCACCATCTGCGATAGCGGGATCAGCGCCGGGATCAACTGGTCATAACGCACCTGGATTTGCTGGTAATCGGCTTTCTGCTTCTGCGGATCGCGCTCCAGCAAGGCGTTATCGATCATCTCATTGAGCGGCTTATCGTAAAAACTGGTGCGCCAGCCCTGGAAGTTGGTCAGGCGGGCTTCGTCGCTGTTGTCCGGGTTATAGACCAGCGCACGCAGGCTGGAGTGTGGATGGGGCTCGACCCCGCTGCCACCGCGACCGACCAGCATGTCGAATTTCCGTTCACGCATCGCGCCGTAAATCTGGTTGCCGGTACCGGTCACGATTTTGGCGTTGATACCGGCCTGCATCAGCGTCGACTGCACCGCAATGGCGATATTGAGAAACGGTTGATCGGCGAGCACGCGTAACGTGGTGTCGAAACCGTTTGGATAACCGGCTTCCGCCAGCAGTTTTTTCGCCCGCGGAATATCCAGCCGGTAGCCAGGGTCCGGCAGTGTTGATGGCATCCCGGCTTTGATCGGGCGCTGGTGCAGGACGCCATAGCCCGGCATCAGCGCTTTATTGATGCCCTGGTAATCAATCAGATAACGCACCGCTTCGCGCACTTTCGGGTTGGCAAAGTGCGGCTCTTTCATGCTCATCGCCACGTAGTAGACCGTGCCCTTTTGCACCGCCTCGACGGTTACGTTGGGATCTTTACGCAGCGCATTGATGTCGGACACCGCCATATTGTTGGCGACATCCAGATCGCCTTTGGCCAGCATCAGGCGCAGGGTTTGCGACTCCTGGAAGTGGCGCAGTACCACGCGGTTAAGTTTCGGCTCTTCGCGCCAGTAATGCGGATTGCGCTTCATGCGCAGCACATCTTTCGCCTGCCAGGTTTCCAGCATAAAAGGGCCGGAACCGGCTTCGTTGGTGGTCAGCCAGCGGTTGCCCCAATCATTATTCACCTCGTGCGCCTGCACCGTTTTGCTGTCCAGCACACCCAGATTGCCCAGCGCCCCCAGCGAGTAAATCACCAGTTGCGGATCGTTGGCTTTCGGCAGGCGGATTTGCACGGTGTACGCATCCGGCGCGGAGACCTGCTCATCAATATTTTTTTTGCTGAAACCGTAAGATTTCCACACCGAGGCCTGGGCAAGATTGAGATGCAGCAGGCGGCGCATCGACCACACCACATCCTCAGCGGTCAGCGGATTGCCGGAATGAAAGCGGACGTTGTTGCGCAAATGGAAGGTCAGGGTTTTGCCATCCGGGCTGATATCCCAGGACTCCGCCAGCGCGGGTTTGACGTTAGTCAGCTCGTTGGCATCCAGTTCGACCAGCGAGTCATACAGATTGACCACAATCCCGACCACTTCGTTACCGGTCATGGCTGCCGGATCGAGGGTGAGCAGGTTGTTCATGTTCATGCCGATGATGAGCTGGTCGGGCGGCGTCGCAGCGCGTGCCGCCCCACTCCCCATCATCAGCGAGAGCGCGAGTAAACACGCTCCGGCGAGGGAGGATTTTTTCATCTGTGTATACCGTTTGTAGGGTACGTTTTGCCGGATAGCGGCTTGCGCCTCCTCCGGCCTACGCGTCCCGAAAGTCAGTGCTCCCGGGCATTTATTATTTTTTATCAGTCGTGACTGAGGGTATTGGCTTCGATATACGCAAAATTAATGTCTTCGCCGAGCCCCGGACGCTGCGGCAAATGGACAAAACCCTCTTCATCCATCGGGTCGACAATCGTGTTGAGATACGCCGCCGGTTGGTCGTAATCCAGGAACGGGTGCAGCAAACCGCGTTCATACCAACGGCAATTACGGATCGCGCCTATCACCGCGAGGCTTGCCGCACCGTTGCCGTGAACTTCGCAGTCCATCCCGAACGATTCCGCCAGATTTGCCACTTTCAGCGTGGGCGAAATCCCGCCGACGCCATTAGCCCCGGCGCGCAGGATGTCACAAGCGCCCGCTTTAACCCAATCAGCACGGCTGTGATGCTTACCGCCCAGGCTTTCCGGTCCGATAATCGGAATCGACAGATTTTCCGCCAGCCAGACATACGACGACATGCTCTCTTCTTCCATCGGCTCTTCGAACCAGGCGAAGTTGAGTTTTTCCAGTTCTTTGCCGATGTACAGCGCGTCGGTACGGCTGTACCAGTGATAACCATCAATCATTAAATCGATATCCGGCCCGACCGCTTCGCGCACCGCAGCGCAGGCTTTCACGTCCATTTTCGGATTAGGCGCGAATTTAACGGGCGGCATCCAGGTGTGCAGTTTGATGGCTTTATAGCCGCGCGCCACCAGCGTTTCGGCAAACGCCGCGTACTCTTCCGGGGTGGAGAGACCGCCTTCCAGCTCGTCGCCGCACATGGTGCTGCCATAGGCCGGCACTTTATCGCGGAAGCCGCCGAGCAGTTTATACACCGGCATATTGAGTTTTCGACCAATCAGATCCCACAGCGCCTGTTCGACGAACGACAACGCGCGTTCGGTCAATTGATGGGCGCTACCGCGTTGCCAGTGCACCAAATCCTGCCAGATGCGTTCGCGGTTAAACGGATCCTGGCCCACCATCACTTTGCGGAAAAAGGCATTAAGCACAAAGGGACGCACAACTTCCGGCGGTGCAAACGCATACCCTTTGCTGCCATCGTCTGCGGTAATCGTCAGCATCGCCATTTTCGCCTGGCTTTCCGGCCCCGGATGCGAGTGCCCGGCGCTGTCGGAAACCCGTCGCGTGGGATGCTGAAAGACGGTGACGTTTACAGATTCAATTTTCATTGCATGTCCTTGGTGTTTTTGAAAAGCCGTTTCATAACAGAATATATGCACAAAAATGCGTCGCATCCTCGGACAATTTCCGCTAAGCATTGGCCATTTTTTGGGCATGCGCACGACAATGCGTGACAGTTTTCACAAAAGGTTTCGGAAGTGTGATGGAGATCGGGAAGAGGGTTTTAGTGAAGTGAAACTATGTTTTACATTTATATCCCCTCTCATTGAAAGGGGATAATGGTCATCAGGCAATCGTTACTTTGTCATCCAGGTAGACATCCTGCACGGCGTTAATCAGCTTCACGCCGTCCGTCATGCTTTTCTTGAAGGCTTTACGACCGAGGATCAGGCCCATGCCGCCGGCGCGTTTATTGATAACCGCAGTGCGCACGGCGTCGCTGAGATCGGTATCGCCTCCCGCTGCGCCACCGGAGTTAATCAGCCCGGCGCGGCCCATATAGCAGTTCGCCAGTTGGTAACGCACCAGGTCAATGGGGTTGTCGCTGGTCAGCTTGCTGTAGACGCGCTCATCGGTGTAACCGAAGTTCACCGCCTTATAGCCGCCGTTGTTTTCCGCCATTTTCTGCTTCACGATATCCGCGCCGATGGTCGCAGCGATATGGTTCGCCTGGCCGGTTAAGTCAGCGGACACATGGTAATCCACGCCCTCTTTTTTGAAGGCGGAGTTGCGCAGGTAAGCCCACAATACGGTGACCATTCCCAACTCATGCGCGCGCTCAAACGCCGCCGAGATCTCTTCAATCTGTCGGCGCGATTCCAGCGAACCAAAATAGATGGTCGCCCCAACCGCCACCGCTCCCATGTTGAACGCCTGTTCCACACTGGCGTACAGCGTCTGGTCGTATTCCGTGGGATAGCTGAGGGTTTCGTTGTGGTTAAGTTTCACCAGGAAAGGAATGCGGTGCGCATAACGACGGGAGACCGAAGCCAGCACGCCATAGGTGGACGCGACGCAGTTACAGCCCGCTTCGATCGCCAGCTCAACGATGTTTTTCGGATCGAAATAGAGCGGGTTCGCCGCGAACGAGGCGCCTGCTGAGTGTTCGATCCCCTGGTCTACCGGCAAAATTGACAGATACCCGGTACCGGCCAGACGCCCGTGGTTGTAAAGCGTCTGCATATTACGCAGCACCGCAGGCGGGCGGTTGTTATCCACCATCACGCGATCAACATAATCGTTTCCTGGCAGATAGAGCTGGTCGGCGGGGATGGTCATACAACGGTGTTGCAGAAGGCTGTCGGCGTCTTTGCCAAGTAGCTGCACGATATCAGTCATAGCTATGCTCCCGTAAGCTTCGCGCAAGGCGAAATGGATTGTCCTTACCCGACTTTCGCCGGGCAGAGATAATCCTGGTCTTCATGCGCGTAATTTTCCACCGCCGACGCTTTTTTTCAGCATAATCTGCTGGCACGTTTCGTATGTGGTTTTACCACCACTGATGAAAATGGTGCACTGGCCCGATGCCGTGTCCCACCTCCAGCGAGTCCGCCTGTGCCAGCGCCGCGGTTAGCCAGTTTTTTGCGTCTGCCACGGTCGCTGCCCAGTCGTTATGACGTGGGCGCAGCGCCGCCAGTGCGGCAGAGAGCGTACATCCCGTACCGTGGGTGTTTTTCGTTGCCACGCGTGGCGTCGTAAAGCGCTGTGCGCCATCGCGGGTGAAGAGCCAGTCCGGGCTCTCTGCATCATCCAGATGCCCGCCTTTTATCAATACCGCTTCACAGCCTAATGCCAGCAACGCTTCCCCCTGCGCATGCATCTCTTTTTCTGTCCGGGCATGCGGGGCATCCAGCAGCGCGGCGGCTTCCGGTAAATTGGGTGTAATAAGTGAAACCTGCGGCAGTAAATGCTGACGCAACGCCGACACCGCCGATGGCGATAACAACGGGTCGCCGCTCTTGGCGAGCATGACGGTGTCCAGCACCACATTGCGCACCCGGTAGCGTTGCAGGCGTTCCGCCACCGCTTCAACGATGTCGGTCTCCGCCAGCATGCCAATTTTAGTGGTATCAATGCGTACATCACTCAGTACGGAATCGAGCTGTGCGGCGACAAAATCCGGTTCAATGCGATAGACCGACTGTACCCCGCGGGTGTTCTGCGCCACCAGTGCGGTGATCACCGAACAGCCATAAGCGCCTAAAGCGGAAAAGGTCTTCAGGTCAGCCTGGATCCCGGCCCCGCCGCTGGGATCGGTACCGGCAATGGTTAAGGCGTTGATCCGTTTCATTGCTGCCCCTCCCCGTTCATCGCATACAGCGCATCGAGAAATTCAGCCACAAAACTGCCCGATCCTGTGCTGTTCGTCACGGCCAGACCGCCCGCCTGCGCCATAAAGGCACAAGCGGCAGCCACATTGATCAGCCGGTCGCCTTCCAGCGCACAACTGGCCGCCACCACCGCCGACAAGGCACAACCGGTGCCAACCACACGCGTCATCAGCACATCACCGCCGGTGACCATCAGGGTGCGCTCGCCATCCGTGATGTAATCCACTTCCCCGGTCACGGCCACAATCGCACCGCTTTGCCGTGCAAGCGTTTGTGCAGCGGGTAGCGCCGTGCTGGCGGTATCGGTCGTGTCCACGCCGCGCCCGCCTGCACTCATCCCGGCCAGCGCCAGGATCTCCGAGGCGTTACCGCGAATGGCGGCAGGTTGCAGAGTAAGAAGCTGTTGGCAGAACTGCGTGCGGAAGGTCAGCGCGCCGACAGCAACAGGATCCAGTGTCCAGGGCGTGCCCGCCGCTCGCGCGCTGTCAATCGCCGCACGCATCGCATCGGCGCGTTCACGGGTTAACGTCCCGACGTTAATCAATAACGCATCGGCAATGGCGCTGAATTGCTGCGCTTCTTCGGGTTCAATCACCATCGCAGGCGACGCGCCCAGCGCTAACAACACGTTGGCAGTGAAGGTTTGCACAACGTCATTGGTCATGCAGTGTACAAGAGGAGAACGGCGGCGGAATTGCTGTAACGCATGCGCAGTTTGCGCATGATCAAGCAGGTCAGGTTGCATAAATTCGCTCCTGCCCGGCGTGAAGAAGGGATGCCGGGCAGGCATCTGACTTCCCTACGCTGGCATTATCCAGATCAGGTAATACGGGTTTTTCTCAGCCTTCACAAGGAAGGGCACCCCGAGTCAAAGGGACAGTGCGTCCCGGTCAGCAGATTAAGGGAATGGACAGGTGAACACAAGCGGGTTAAACGTCCTGCCACAGATAAAGCGGCAGCGAAGATGACCATCCGGCGGCAGCGATACGCTCATCGCACGCGGCAGGTTGCAGTAGCGAAATCAGTGACGGATCTGCGCGAGTTGCTCTTCGCCGAGGCCTGTCATTTCCATCACCACGTTGCGATCGAGGCCGTTCTGAAGCATGGTGCGGGCAATCCGTAGCGCTTCTTCCTTGCGCCCCTTCTCAATACCGCGCTGCTCTCCAAGCTGAATACCTTTTTCGATGCCTTTCTCAATACCTTTCTCAATGCCTTTTTGTTCTAGCTGTTGCGCGATAGTCATCAGTTGATCCTCATGCTGTGGCACCCGCTGCGCCAGTTCACGGACAAAGGCTTCTGCGTCGGATGTTTCGCCAGCCTGTACGAGGTAGTTTATCAGTGAAACCAATTGCTGTCCTGTCATGTATTCGGTCAGTAAGAGCGTGGCAAGCTTGTCCAGCAATTCACTGAGGTCACGCTGATGGATGTGTTTTTGCAACAATGTCAGTGCCGCAATACTGCGGTGATTCATGATCTCGTCATCCGGGATCACCGTCACATCCACCAGCGGGAAATCACGACTATAGAGTATTTCCGCCACCGAAGGTAAATCAAACAGTTGCAACCAGTTGGTTGAGTAGGGATACGGGCTACGTTTACCGGTATAGAATAATACCGGGATAACCAGAGGCAGTTTTTTATGCCCGGTATCCAGGTGCCGTTGCATGGCCGCAACAGCATAACGAAGCAGCCGGAATGCCATGCATTGATCCGGAGTTGATTGATGCTCAATCAGGACATGCACATACCCCTCTCCCGCGACGGTCTTCAGACTGTAGAGCACATCACTGTAATAGGGGCGTAAGCTCTCCTCAACAAAACTTCCTGACTCCAGCTTCAAGGTTCGAAGATCGCAGAGAACCCGCAGATGTTCCGGTAAATGCAACATCATAAAATCCCGGGCCGTCTCCGGGTTTGTCAGAAACTGCTTAAACACAGCATCATGCGGGGTCGGCGTGCCGTTTTTCCCTCGCTTGCTTTTCTTGTTGGACATGTTCTGGCCTTTGCCTCTCTGGCGCTAACGTTACGCTCCTGAATAGCACCAGAGGCAAGGCATGTACACACAACACATTCCTAAAAACCAAGTAAAAACAATGAGATTACGCTTTCCTTTTACTTCAACAACTGATGCGCAATTGCCTGCAACTGCTGGGCAATCGCCTGCAAATTAGTTCCCTGTCCCTGCGGCGTACCGGTGGAGTGGCGCACGATCAATCGGGCGGGCAAAACAGATGAACTGCGCGTGGTGTCGCTATACCCGCTGTCGAGCAGGCGGCGCACCGCTTCCTTACCCTGTAAATCAAGATCCAGCGAAACAGTGGTCAGCGCCGGGTAGAAAAAGGAACTTTCATAGGTATCGTCATACCCCACCACCGACTTCTCACCGGGGATCGCCACCTGATGCTGATGAAACGCGCTGAGCACACCCAATGCCATCTGATCGTTGCCCACCAGCACTGCGGTAAAATTGGGTGTCTCCCGCAACATTTGCAACGCACCGGCGTAGCCGCTTTGCGCATCCCAGTTGCCGTGAAACACCGTCACCGGCTTCAGACCATAGCTGTTAAGTGTTTCGACCCAGCTTTTCAGACGCAATTTTGCTGAGACCGATGACGCAGGCCCTGCCAGCAGCGCAATCTCCCGGTGCCCTAAATCGTACAGATGTTTGACGCTGGCGCGTGTGCCGTCTGCCGGGTTAAACGAAACGTTAAACACCGAACTGTAGGGATCGACATCAAGGAACAGACAAACAATGTCATCGTTCTCAGCCGCAATGTGTTGCGCCTGCTCGGTTTCTAACGGCACGTTAATAATGACTTTATCCACCAACTGCGACTTCAGCTCATTGATCGCAGATTGAATATCATGATTGACGTTCTCATCAATCATTGAGATCAGCACCTGATAACCATCCATATTGGCGTAGCGTTTTACCGCTGCCGCCACCTGTGAAGGGGCGTGTAACGCCAGGGAAGTGGTCACCAGTCCGATGGTCTGACTCTGCTTGCCCACCAGTTGCTGAGCAAGACGATTGGGTACGTAACGCAGCAGCTCAATGGATTTCTCCACCTTGAGACGCGTGGCTTCGGATACATTGGCAGATTTGTTGAGTACCCTGGACACCGTCTGGTAGGAGACCCCCGCATGGCGGGCAACATCCTCTAATGTGGCACTTTTAGACTTCATGGTCCGGTTCCTTATGTTGTTATGCGCCAATTGTAACAGGGGCCATCTAAAAAAACGCTCACCACACTTTCACCCTCATAGAAACCACCATAAAAGTATCACGCTCACAATACACAACCTCCTTAATAAATTCGCTATTGGTAACAAAAAAGACTGATTTATTTGCAGTTAATCACACATTCGTGATTGTCAGTTTGCCTGTTTTTACATTTAGGCATTTTATGACATCGTTTATGTGAACGTAATACAAAACAATAAGAGGAATGATATGAACACTACGCTACGCACTCTGACCCTTGCGTTAGCCGCTGCGCTGACTTCACCTTCACTGCTGGCAGCCTCTTCTGTGCCGATCGACTTTCACGGTTACCTGCGCGGCGGCGTAGGCGTGTCGGGCGATGGCGGCATGGTGGAGTGGCAAAAAAACAAGCTCGGTCGCCTCGGTAACGAAGCCGATACTTACGGCGAAGTCGAACTGGGCTCGGAAGTGTATAAAAAAGACGAGGTGAGTTTTTATCTCGATACCATGGTCAGCATGGTCTCCGACGGCTCTAACGACAGCGAAACCACCTTTGGCGATGATGCCCAATTTGGTTTGCGTCAGTTAAATCTGCAAATTAAGGGGCTGATCCCCGGCGATCCCAATGCGGTGATTTGGGGCGGTAAACGCTACTATCAGCGCCACGATCTGCACATCATTGATACCAAATACTGGAATATCTCCGGTTCCGGCGCCGGTATCGAGAACTACAGTGTCGGCCCAGGCGCGGTCTCTTTTGCCTGGATCCGTGGGGATGCCAATGATGTGGATTACCGCGTCGATAACGACAACGACGTCAACATCAACTATCTCGATCTGCGCTATGCAGGCTGGAAACCGTGGTCTGGCGCATGGACCGAATTTGGCGTCGATTACGCCATGCCCAACCCCACCAACAAACAAAAAACGTACGGTGGACTGTACGATGCTGACAACGGCGTCATGGTCACCGGCGAGATCAGTCAGGACATGTTCGGCGGTTATAACAAGCTGGTACTGCAATACGCCAACAAAGGGCTGGCGCAGAATATGGTCTCCCAGGGCGGCGGCTGGTATGACATGTGGCACTATGTGAACGACGCCAGCGGTTACCGCGTGATCAACACCGGTCTGATTCCGATTACAGACAAATTCTCGTTGAACCACGTGCTGACCTATGGCGCGGCGAATGACATCACCGAATACACCGACAAAACCCGTCTGGTGTCGCTGGTCGGGCGTGCGCAGTATCAACTGACTAACTATGTGCGTTTGATTGGCGAAGTCGGTAGCTTCTACCAAAAAGATGACTACAAAAACGGCACGCACTATAAACAAAGTGGTGAGAAATACACCTTTGCCGTGGGTCTGGCGGATGGCCCGGAATTTATGTCACGTCCGGAACTGCGTGTTTTTGCCTCGTATTTAAACGATTCCGAAGATGGGAAATCATTTGAAGACGGAACAAAAAATAATACGTGGAATTTTGGCGTACAAGTTGAAGCCTGGTGGTAACCAGACATCATCCGTCGCGTTATCTTTTTGTTCGCTGCCACTGTTACTTTGACTATTTACTTCAGTAATCGTCTGGAGAGTGATAGCTGTGCCGCCACACTATAACGCGAAGGATTTTATGTCGTCGCGCTGAACATCATTATTTACGTTATCTCTAATACTGAGTGATATTGCCATTGCTTTCTTTTATTTCGGGATACCCATTACGGGTATCCCTTTTTTTATCTCTTAACGCGCAGAGAAATGGTCATCCAGTAATTTACGTAGCGCATCGGATTGTTTACCAAATATCGCATGCACCTGTTGACCGAGAATAATCACTCCCAACGCGCCCTCATTTTGCAGCGCCTGTGAATCAACAATTGCCAGATTCTTTACCGTTACCCGCAGACGGGTAATACAGGCATCCACCTGTTCAATATTCTCCGCCCCGCCAAACGCCTGCGCCAGGCGCTGAATTTTTAGCAGCTCATCGGCACTGACCGGCGTTGCCGGTTGCGGATGAGAGAAGTAGTGCAGAAAGGATTTAAGGCTCACCATCATCGTCTCCTGATAATCAGCAGATAAAAAAACGCCTGCCCGAATGGGCAGGCGCACAGACAACACTTACGCGTTACGACTAACAACACGGCAGTCCCATGGCGTCAGCGTCATGGCACCGCTGGCCGGGGAGGCCGACAGACAATCCTGATAACCCGGCGGCAGGGTGATACCTTGCGGCTGGGCGCTAAAGTTCTGGATAAACACAAACGTGGTGTCACCGTCGGTACGCGCCGTCGCCACTACCCCTGGCGGTAGATCCACTGCCAGGGCGCGCGGCAATGCCAGTTCGTCGATGAGCGCAGAGAAGAAGTCGCGCTGAAACGCGAGATCGTTGCGCGACGCCACGTGCCAGGCCTTGCCTTTCCCGACATGATTCACCGTCACGGCCGGGCGTCCGGCATAGAAATCATCCCGGTAGGTTGCCAGCGCCTGGGCGCTTTCAGTGTGGATAAGCTCGCAGAGATGACGCACCTGATAAGGCCCCTGGAGTCCGGCCTGATTGCCCGCCAGCCCTTGCACCAGATTGCGTTCCCCCTCGGCCAGACAGTCAATCTCTTCCGCCCAAATGCCCAGCAGCTTACGCAGTGGCCCCGGAAAGCCCCCGAGATAACAGAGGTCAGATTCATTCACGATCCCGGTCCAGTACGAGGTCACCAGATGCCCGCCGTTGGCGACAAACGCCTCGGCGCGCTGTGCAAACCCCTCACGCACCATGTACAGCATCGGTGCAATCACCAGTTGATAACGGCTCAGATCCGCATCGGCGTTAATCACATCCACCGCGATGCCCTGTTCCCAGAAGGGGCGGTAATGCTCATTGACCGTCTTCTCATACTCCATACCGCAGTTGCGCGGGCCTTCAGCATCATCCAGCGCCCAGCGGTTCTGCTGGTCAAAGATGATCGCCACCCGCGCCTCCGTGCGGCAGCCCATCACCGGCGTCAGTGTGTTAAGTATCTCGCCGAGCGCGCAGACTTCACGCCCCACGCGGGTATCGAGATGCCCGACATGATCAACGACCGCGCCGTGGAATTTCTCCACCGAACCACGGCTTTTCCGCCACTGGAAGTACTGCACCGAATCGGCGCCGTGCGCCACCGCCTGCAACGACGACAAAATATGCATACCCGGTTTTTTGAGCTTACTGGTGGGCTGCCAGTTAGTGACGCTTGGCGTTGACTCCATCAACACAAACGGTTTGCCCCCTTTCAGGGTGCGCATCATGTCGTGATACATGGCGGTATAGCAGGCAAGCTGAGTCTCATCTTTATCCCGGTGCCACATCGGGTAGCTGTCCCAGGAGATAAAATCAAGCGGTTCGGCAAGCTGCCAGTAATCGTAATCGTAGAAATACTCCATAAAGTTGGTGGTCACCGGCAACGCGGCGTTCGCGGCTTTCAGTGGTGCAATTTCATGGCGACAGAAGTCGGTAACCTGTGCGGTATTAAAGCGCCGCCAGTCAAGGTTCAGCCCGTGAATTGACACCTCGCCCTGTGGTGACGGCGACTGGATCTGCGACCAGTCGATATAGGTATGGCTCCAGAAATCGCTCCACCAGGCGTGATTGAGGTTCTCCAGCGTCTGGTAACGGGCTTTCAGCCAGTCGCGGAATCGCTGCTGGCATAATGAACAGTGACATTCGCCGCCGTATTCGTTGGAAATATGCCAGCCGAGCACCGCCGGGTGTTGCGCATAGCGTTCCGCCAACAGCGTGTTGATTTTGAAAGTTTTATCCCGGTAAACCGGGGAACTCATACAGTGATTATGTCGCCCGCCATGCAGCGCAGACACCCGATCGCGACCAACGCGCAGGACTTCCGGGTACTGTTGCGACATCCACGCCGGGCGCGCGCCGCTTGGCGTCGCCAGAAATACGTGGATCCCCGCCGCATATAATTTCTCCATAATGGTATCCAGCCAGGCGAAATTAAATACCCCTTCCTGCGGTTCGAGTTTTGACCAGCTAAATATACCCACAGACATCACATTGCATTTTGCCTGCTGCATCATGGCAATGTCTTTATCAATAATATCGGGATAGTTTTCCCACTGCTCCGGATTATAGTCCGCGCCGTGCAATAGCGAGACGACCTTCGGGCTTAAAGGCGCAAATTTATTCATATTAAATATCCTGGAAATGACCACACCACATTAATTAAAGACGTGTACCGACGGCAGTACTTTTCCCTGGCAATCAAAGAGCGCCTGATTTTCGCGCGCGTTGCCTTCTTTCCACTTGTCATTGATATATTTCATTCCCGCCTGCGTGGCCCAGCTATTTCCTGGAACCGCAATCCACGTTGGCTCCCAATAAAAAATACCTTTACCGCGCTGGCCCTGAACATTAATGACCGACTGCATTAAATCGTGGATAAAGTCATATTGCCCCTGTACCGTGCCCGGGTAACCACCGTCTTTCTCTTCCTTTGCCTGGAAGCTGTTTTCTGCGTTATCGCAATTGGCCAGCGTGTAGCCATAGGCCGCTTCCACCACAATCACATCTTTGTTGTAGCGTTTGCTGATGTCGTCCATGTTAGCTTGCAGCGCGCTGATGGGGCCGTTCCAGTAGGTGTACATCGACAGACCAATCACATCGAACGGCACGTTGCGTTTGGTGATTTCATCAAACCACCAGCGGAAGGTGTCATTTTTGGTGCCTTCCGCCAGGTGCAGCATGATTTTCACCTGCTCACCGTTTTTCAGGTTCTCTCTGAGCCCGCCGATCGCCGCGTTCAGCAAGCCCGCCAGCCGATCAAACTCGCCGCCGCCCTGCCCCCAGCTTTTGCCTTCCGGCCACAACATGCCGCTGTTGATCTCATTGCCAATTTGCACCATATCCGGCAGCACGCCCTCCTGCTTAAAGCGGGCGATGGTGTCGCGGGTATAGTCATGAATCGCTGTTTTCAGCTGCGGGTAATCCATTTTTTCCCAGGCTTTTGGCTTGAACTGTTTGCCCGGGTCAGTCCAGAAATCGCTGTAGTGAAAGTCGAGCAGCAGCTTCATTCCCTGCGCTTTCGCCCGTTTTGCCAGCGCAAGCGTGGTGGCGAGATCGTTATTACCGCCGCCGTAAGCCTGCCCTTGCGCATCGTTGGGATCGAGCCACAGACGCAGGCGGACATAGTTCACGCCATTGGCTTTCAGGATGGCGATCGCGTCTTGCTGCTGGTTGTTAGCGTTGTAAAATTTCGCCCCGTGCTTTTCCGCATCCAGCAGCGTGGAAATATCCGCCCCTTTAATAAAATCCACGGGCATGTTGGTAAACGTGCGCGTTGTCAGGGTATCGGCGGCAACGAGGCTTGTGGAAAAACTGCAAAGACATGCCGCAAGCAGAGCGGGTGTAAATCGTTTCATGTGCTTATCCTTTGGTACTGCCGGAGGTCAGGCCGGAGACGAAGTATTTTTGTAATGCCAGATAGAGGATCGCCACCGGCACGGCGATCAGCACCGCTCCTGCCGCATAGGTGGTGTAGCTGGCGCCCATTTTTTGCGCCACCAGGTTATAAAGCCCGATCGGCAGCGTGAATTTGTCCGGGGTGCGTAAAATGGTGCTGGAGAGGATGAAATCCCCCAGCGGCCCGGTGAAGGAGAACAGTGCCACCACCGCCACAATCGGCTTCGACAGCGGCATGATGATCTCGATAAAGATGCGGAAATTACTCGCGCCATCCATGCGCGCGGATTCATCCAAATCGCGCGGGATGGCATCAAGGTAGCCCTTCATCAGATACGTGTTCATTGGGATCATGCCGGCAACGTAGATCAGCACCAGCGCCATATGGCTGTTGATTAATCCCAGTAACTGCGACAGCACAAAAATGGCAATCAGCGCGGAGAATTGCGGGATCATCTGCAATAACAGAAACAGCATCAGCCCGTTTTGCCGCCCCTTAAAGCGGAAACGGGAAAACGCATAAGCGGTAAAGCTGACGCTGATTAATGTCAGCACCATGGTCAGCAGGCTGATCTTCATCGAATTCCAGTACCAGGTCATGTAGTTCACCTGGCCGTTAAACAGGTCAGCATAGTGCTGGAACGACAGGTTTTCCGGAATGATCGACGTACTGAGCAGGCTGTTGCCCGCGTTAAGCGACGCCCCCACCGTCCAGACCAGCGGGTAGATAATCAGCAGCGACACCAGCGCGATCACCAGCCAGGAGAGCGTCAGGCGGATCCACTTCTCACGGCGGATGCTTTGTGATTTAGCCATTTTTCTTCCCTTATGCCATGTCATCATTTTTGAAGGATTTGGTGGCGCGGAACTGCCACAACGCCACGCCGACGACAAAAATCGACAGCAGAATGGTGATGGTCGCCGCAATGGCATACTGCGAAGAGGACATCGTCAGTTTGTAGATCCACGACACCAGAATGTCTGTCCCGCCCGCGTTCGCGCCTGCCACCGCCGGGCCGCCGTTGTTGAACAGATAAATGATGTTGAAGTTATTAAAGTTGAAGGTGTACTGCGTAATGATGATCGGCGCGATGGAGTACAGTACCAGCGGCAGCGTAATGGTGCGCAGCCGCGTCCAGGTTCCGGCCCCGTCCATTTTCGCCGCTTCATACAAATCGTCCGGAATGGCCTGCAAAACGCCCGTGGTCATGGCAAACACAAACGGAAAACCCAGCCAAGTCTGCATCATAATCAACGCCGTTTTCGTCCAGAACGGGTCCGTTAACCAGGCCTTTGGCGCAATGCCAAAGAACGCGAGAATGGCGTTGTTAATCACCCCGAAGGTGTCGTTAAACATCCCGGCAAACACCAGAATGGTGACAAACCCCGGCACCGCCCATGGCAGAATAAAAATGGTGCGCACCAGCGGCTTAAAGCGCAGATCTTTCTGGTTAACGAGGATCGCCAGCAGAACGCCAACGGTGCACTGCAAGGTGGTGGCCAGCAATGTCCACACCACCGTCCATTGCAGCACATCCAGGAAGGTGGAGCGCCAGATAGAGAGCGTGAAAATATTGATGAAGTTCTTAAACGCCACCCAATCCACCAGCTTTGCCGGTGGCGTGTGGTAGAGGTTGTAGTTGGTGAAGGCGATGGCAAAACCAAACAGGATCGGGAAAATCACCACAAAAACCAGCAGGATAAAGCCGGGGGTGATCATCAAATAGGGGAACCCCTCACTCAGCAACAGTTGATACTGTTTGCGTACGCTGTTCAGCGGCTTGCCTTCATCGCGCTTCTTGCCATTCAGCCAGGCGTCGCGCAGCGAGAGGTACCAGACCGTCAGGCCAAACGCGATCACCAGCACGCTGATAATGCCTTCCGCCAGCAAAAAGATAGAGTTATCGCGCGGGACTTCTTCGCCAAGGGTGTATAACCCCCATAATCCTTCCCGCAGAAAATCGTAAAATGTGCCCATAAAACTGGCCAGCAGCACCAGGAAGATCGCTCCCTTCAGCCACTGACGATGATAGAACTGGCCAAAACCCGGCGCGATAGCCAACAGCAGCCCGCACCACGCATGACGCCCTGCGCCGCGCGCTTTGGCAAAATTTTCGCTGGGACTGATAATCACGTACGACTCCTTTTCACAAACGGGAGGCGGCCCTCCCGTTCTGTTACCACAAGCGGTTACTGGTTACTGGCCTGCATGGCTTCGACTTGCATATGGATCTGTTTGGTCGCAGCATCGAGCGCGGCCTGCGGCGCTTGTTTGCCGGTAAGACTCAGCTCCAGCGCGGCGTTCGCCGGCCCCCACACTTCGCCCATTTCCGGGATGCCCGGCATTGCCGTTGCCCGCGCCGCCTGAACGGCAACCGCGCTGGCTTTCTCATCGTTTTTGATAACCGGATCGTCAATCATCGCTTTTTGCGCCGGGATCTCACGGGTGGCGATATAGCGGGTTTTCACGTACTGCGGCTGGTTAATAAATTCGAGAAATTGTTGGGCTAACGCTTTGTCTTTGCTCCAGGTGGAGACGACATAACCTTTCACGCCAAGGAAAGAGCTCATCGGTTTGCCGTCCGGCAGGTTCGGCAGCGGCGCAACGCCGTAATTAATCCCCGCAGCCTCATACGGCTGGAAGGCCCACGGGCCGTTAATGACCGCGGCGGCTTTTTTCTCGGTAAACAGGGAATCAATGGCGTTCAGGCCGTTATCACCGAGAATGCCCGATGGGAACACGCCCTCACTGTAGAATTTTTTCAGGAAGGTCACCGCTTCCACCGCGCCCGGTTTGTTCAGGCCGATATCCTGCGGGTTGTAGCCGCCTTTGTCGTTTTTACCGAACAGGTAACCGCCCATTGGGCCGACCGCGCCCCAGCTGTAATAGATCTGGTCAAATTTCGCCAACAGGCCGTATTTATTCTGTTCACGCTGTTTTTTCGAGTAGTCGAGCCATTGCGTGAGGTTATCGAGCGGTTTGTCGATAAGCTCTTTGTTGTAAATCAGCACCAGCGTTTCCACGGCCTTGGGAACGCCGTATAAGGTGTTGTCCAGACGGAAGGCGTTAATGGACGCGGGCGTAAACGCGTCGGCTTTTTCTTTATCAAGAGTCAGGGGCGTCAGCAGTCCTTGCACCACTGCGCCGCCCAACTGGTCATTCGGGATCACCAGCACATCCGGGCCGATACCGGCCGGGCCATCGAGGCGCAATTTTTCCAGTTGCTGTGCATAAGGCATCTCCTGCACGTTCACTTTAACGTCATACTTTTGTTCAAAATCGCGCACGGCATCCTGGATGCCGACCGACTTTTTGATGTCTTCCCAGACGTTAAGCTGCCGGGTCGCCGCCTGTGCCGGCAGGCTGATTGACTGCGCCACAGCGAGCGCGGAGAGGATCAGTGCAGTAAGGGTGTTCTTTTTCATTATCAACCTCATGTCAAGGTATAACAATTTTGTGGTTTTTATTCCGCAACATCAGGCAACCCATCACAGAGATCACTTGATATTGCTGGGCTTTAAACGCATTCATGCGCCTTATTGAATTTGTTATACGCTACGCTTCACGACGAAATAAAACGAGAATTAACTGCGAGTTGTGTGACCGTCATTCCAGAAATGAAAATTCGATATAGGGTGCAAAAATGCTGGAAGTTATAGTCAGAGCATGAGTTTTAGCGGTTTACCGGCGTTATCGAAAAATTGTTATACGTAAAACAAAATGTTCGAAAACAGGCCTGAAGACCGCCCATCACGGCTACTAATTTTGGGGAACGTTGATGTCCAATATACAACTGAGGAATGTCACCAAACGGTTTGGCGACACAGTGACGCTGAACAATGTGAATCTGTCGATTGAAGATGGCGAGTTCGCCGTGTTTGTTGGCCCCTCCGGCTGTGGTAAGTCCACCATGCTGCGCATGATTGCCGGTCTGGAAGAGGTCAGCGAAGGCGAGGTGCTGATTGGCGACGAAGTGATGAACGACATCGCACCGGCTCACCGTGGGGTATCGATGGTGTTCCAGTCTTATGCTCTCTACCCGCACATGACGGTGGCGGAAAATATGGGCTAC
Organism: Kosakonia sp. ML.JS2a; assembly: GCF_025642095.1. GTDB lineage: Bacteria > Pseudomonadota > Gammaproteobacteria > Enterobacterales > Enterobacteriaceae. The sequence continues at coordinate 1,812,245 of NZ_CP106754.1, read as the reverse complement.
GGTCTGAAAGTGAATAAGGTGCCGAAAGAGGAGATCCGTCGCCAGGTGGAGATGGTGGCGAAAACCCTGCAACTGGGGCATCTGCTGGACAGAAAACCGAAGCAGCTTTCTGGCGGCCAGCGCCAGCGCGTCGCCATTGGCCGCGCCATCGTGCGCAACCCACGGGTATTTATGTTCGATGAACCCCTGTCGAATCTCGATGCTGAACTGCGCGTAGAGATGCGTTTGCATATCGCCCGCCTGCACCAGGAGCTGAAAACCACCATGGTGTATGTGACCCATGACCAGGTGGAAGCGATGACGCTGGCAGACAAAATCGTGGTGATGAACTACGGCAATGTCGAGCAGATGGGTTCGCCGATGTCGCTGTACTACAACCCGAAAAACAAATTTGTCGCCGGATTCATCGGATCGCCAAAAATGAACTTCCTGCCTGCAACCGTCAATCACTGGCAGCCGGGAGAAGTGAGCGTGACGCTGGCGCAGGGGCATCAGTTAACCCTCGGGATCACCACCACGCCGCTGCAGGCGGGCGCAGCGGTTACGCTGGGCATCCGCCCGGAACATCTCTCGACGGACGTCACGCGCGGCACACCACTGGCGTTTCAGTGTGAAGTGGTTGAGCGTCTGGGCAACAACACGTATCTGTTCGGTCAGTGCTATGGCCACGACAATATCAAGATCCTGCTGCCAGGTGATGTCCATTTCCGCCCATGGCAGCAAATTACGCTCGCCTTCGACAGCCAGCACTGCATGATTTTTGACGATCAGGATCAGCGCGTCAGCGCCGATATCCCGGTGCCCCATCATGATTAGCCGGTCGAACACGGTAAAGCCGACACCCTGATTTTCTCTTTTGGCGGATAAGTGCTGCTCCGTTTTGCGGGTTTTTCATCAGTAAGGGGTTGTCTACCCTTATCGGTATCAACAGAAACCCTGTGTTAACGGAGCATGTATGAAAGCTATCGCCATTACCCACGCTGCCCGGCACGGCAGCAATCTGGATTTCCTCACCGACATCGACCTGCCGCAACCTGAGGCCCACGGTCACGACCTGCTGATTGAAGTACGGGCCGTGTCCGTAAACCCGGTCGATACAAAAGTTCGCGCCAGTTTCAACGCCGATACGCCACGCGTACTGGGCTGGGACGCCGTGGGTGTTGTGAAAGCGGTGGGCGAAGCCGTGACCCTTTTTCAGCCAGGAGATGAAGTCTGGTACGCCGGGGCGTTGACCCGGCCGGGCAGTAATAGTGAATACCAACTGGTGGACGAACGTATTGCAGCGCTGAAACCGAAAACGCTGGATAACGCCTCAGCCGCCGCCCTGCCCTTAACTGCCATTACGGCCTGGGAGTTGCTGTTCGATCGTCTTGGCGTGCAGGAAAAGGGTAACGAAGGCGACGTGTTATTGATTGTTGGCGCGGCGGGCGGGGTCGGTTCGATCCTTACGCAACTGGCGCGTAAGCTGACACGCCTGACAGTGATTGGCACCGCGTCGCGACCTGCCAGCCAGCAGTGGGTGAAAGAGCGCGGCGCGCATTATGTGATTGACCACAGCAAACCGCTGACGGAAGAGCTGGCACGTATTGGCGTCAAACAGGTTAGCCATGTCGCCAGCCTGACAAACACCGAGGATCACTACCAGCAATTAATCAACGCGTTGCAACCTCAGGGCAAGCTGGCGCTGATTGACGACCCGCAAAGCCTTGACGCGCTGCCGCTGAAAGTCAAAAGCATTTCACTGCACTGGGAGTTTATGTTCACCCGTTCCATGTTCACCACGGCGGACATCATTGCCCAGCATCAGTTGCTGACCCGCGTGGCAACGTTGATTGATGAGGGCGTGTTAAAAACCACCCTTGGCGAACACTTTGGCACGATTAACGCCGCAAACCTGCGTAAAGCCCATGCACTGCTCGAAAGCCAGCGGGCGGTGGGTAAAATCGTGCTGGAAGGCTTTGACAACTGATCCTTTGCCAGGATTATTCTCAAACGTTACAAGCGGATAGCGAAAACCGGTGTCCGCTTTTCCTGCTTTCTCCTGGGTTTGCTTACACTTTTTACCAAAGGGTTATTTTTTCGTGGTTGCTCAGTCGTCAGTTAACAGCAATGATGACCTGCTAATTTATGCAACTACGTGAAATGGATAAGAACAACCTGGAGAGAGTATGCGTAAAACAAAAATGATGCTTCTGGGCGCGCTGTTGGCAACCGCCAGTTCCGCATTTGCCGCACCGCAAACAGCCACTGCTACAGGGCCGCAATCGTACGAGATTAACGAATTCGTCGCTGACTTCACGAAATTCCACATTGGCGATGTGGTGCCGGAAATGTACCGCAGCCAGGAGTACAACATCAAACAGTGGCAGTTACGTAACCTGCCCGCACCCGACGCTGGCAGCCACTGGACCTATATGGGCGGTAACTATGTGCTGATTACCGACGCTGACGGTAAAATTCTCAAAGCCTATAATGGCGACATCTTCTACCACCGCTAAGTAAGGAACGCCTGTGATTATCCGCCGCTGGCAGGAAAGCGATCGGCCGTTTTTACGCACCCTCTATTTGCGCGCCCGAAAAAGCAGCTGGACGTGGCTCGATGCCAGTGCGTGGCGGCTGGAAGATTTCGATGCCGTCACCCTTGGTGAAGCGATTTGGGTGGCGGAAGAGGAAGGTCACCGGATGGGATTCGCCTCGGTCTACGAGAACGATAATTTCCTGCACAACCTTTTTGTGGATCCGGACTTTCAGGGAAAAGGTGTGGGTAGCGCGTTACTCACGCATGCGCAGTCAACGTTTACCCACACCGGGGCGCTGAAGTGTTTGTCGCTTAACGAAGGGGCGCTGAAATTCTATCAGCGCCACGGCTGGCATGTCGAAGCACAGGGCGTCTCACCGCAAGGGGACTATTTGCTGATGCACTATGTGCTGACGCGGTGATCGTCGGCGGCCAGATTTACCCTGCCTGCACCCGATGTGTATCTCCAGGCCTGATTCGCTAAACGCCATCAGGCCTCTATTCTTACACAGCGCGGAAAGCGATATCGCCAGGGATCACTTCACCCTGCCAGTACAGCTGCGCGGCAACGCGCCCGGCAAGCTGGCGGTACAGCGCGGTGAACTCGCTGTCCGGGCGGCTGACCACCGTTGGCGTGCCTTTGTCGAGATCTTCACGCAACGTGATGTGCAGCGGCAACTGGCCTAACAGCTGCGTATGGTATTGCTGCGCCAGCTTCTCTGCGCCGCCAGTGCCGAAAATCGGCTCATGGTGACCGCAGTGACTGCAAATATGCACGCTCATGTTTTCCACGATGCCCAGTACCGGCACCTCGACCTTCTCAAACATGACGATGCCTTTTTTGGCATCAATCAGCGCGATATCCTGCGGCGTGGTCACCACCAGCGCGCCCGTCACCGGAATGTTCTGCGCCAGCGTCAACTGGATGTCGCCGGTGCCTGGCGGCATATCCAGCACCAGATAGTCCAGATCCGGCCACATGGACTCCTGCAACAGTTGCAGCAGCGCCTTGCTGGCCATCGGGCCGCGCCAGACCATGGCGTTATCGTCGGTCACCAGATAACCGATAGAGTTGGTCGCCAGCCCGTGCGCCATGATCGGCGCCATATGCGTACCGTCTGGCGAAGTGGGGCGCTGATCTTCCGCACCCAGCATCACCGGAATGGACGGCCCGTAAATATCGGCGTCGAGAATACCGACTTTCGCCCCTTCCGCCGCCAGCGCCAGCGCCAGGTTAACCGCCGTCGACGACTTCCCTACCCCGCCTTTGCCAGAGCTGACGGCAATGATGTTCTTCACACCGTTAACGCCCGGCTGATTTTTCACACGTTTTAAGGTGGCGATGTTGTAAGAGAGTTTCCAGTCGATGGCGTGCGCGCCGGTAATGCGCAGCAGTTCCGCGCTACATTGCGCCTGCAATTCGCCAAACGCGCTGCGCCAGACAAACGGCATAACCAGCTCGATATGCAGGGTCTCATCCAGCCAGGCGACATGGTGCAACGCTTTTAGCGTGGTGAGATTGTGCTTCAGGGTTGGGTGCTGAAAATTAGCCAGCGTCCCGGCGACCATCGCACGTAAGGCTTCCGGGGATTTGGCCTGGGATTGCGAACTCATCCCGACTCCTTTGTAGTTGTTCTGAAAACGACATTGTAGCTACCCAGTTTACCCTGGGGGTAATAATTATTCATTTACGGATAAATGCCCTTATCGCTTGGCGCAGTAATTCCCCTTTTGGTACTATCGATACCCCTTTTTCTCAAGAAGATGTAATGCCTACTATGACTCAAGTCGCGAAGAAAATTCTGGTAACGTGCGCATTGCCGTACGCCAACGGCTCCATCCACCTCGGCCATATGCTGGAGCACATCCAGGCTGATGTCTGGGTCCGTTACCAGCGAATGCGCGGCCATCAGGTCAATTTCATCTGCGCGGACGATGCGCACGGTACGCCGATCATGCTGAAAGCACAGCAGCTTGGCATCACGCCGGAGCAGATGATTGCCGAAATGAGTCAGGAGCATCAGACCGATTTCGCTGGCTTCAATATCAGCTACGACAACTATCACTCCACGCACAGCGACGAGAACCGCGAGCTGTCGGAGCTGATTTACACGCGCCTGAAAGAGAACGGTTTTATTAAAAACCGCATCATCTCTCAGCTTTACGATCCGGAAAAAGGCATGTTCCTGCCGGACCGTTTTGTGAAAGGTACCTGCCCGAAATGTAAATCTCCGGATCAGTACGGCGATAACTGCGAAGTGTGTGGCGCGACCTACAGCCCGACCGAGCTTATCGAACCGAAATCCGTGGTCTCCGGTGCAACCCCGGTGATGCGTGACTCTGAACACTTCTTCTTTGATCTGCCCTCGTTCAGCGAAATGCTGCAAGCATGGACCCGCAGCGGCGCACTGCAGGAACAAGTGGCGAACAAAATGCAGGAGTGGTTCGAATCCGGCCTGCAACAGTGGGATATCTCCCGCGATGCGCCCTACTTCGGGTTCGAAATCCCGAATGCGCCGGGCAAATATTTCTACGTCTGGCTGGACGCGCCAATCGGCTACATGGGGTCGTTCAAAAACCTGTGCGACAAACGCGGTGACACCACCAGCTTTGACGAGTACTGGAAGAAAGAGTCCGACGCCGAGCTGTATCACTTTATCGGTAAAGACATCGTTTATTTCCACAGTCTGTTCTGGCCTGCGATGCTGGAAGGCAGCGGTTTCCGTAAACCGACCAACCTGTTCGTTCACGGTTATGTGACGGTGAATGGCGCGAAGATGTCCAAATCCCGTGGCACCTTTATCAAAGCCAGTACCTGGCTGAACCACTTCGATGCCGACAGCCTGCGCTACTACTACACCGCGAAGCTCTCGTCACGCATTGATGATATTGACCTGAACCTGGAAGATTTTATCCAGCGCGTGAATGCCGATATCGTCAACAAAGTGGTGAACCTCGCTTCCCGTAACGCTGGTTTTATCGCCAAGCGTTTTGACGGCGTGCTGGCGGCGGAACTGGCGGATCCGCAGCTGTACAAAACCTTTACCGATGCCGCAGCCACCATTGGCGAAGCATGGGAAAGCCGCGAGTTTGGTAAAGCGGTGCGCGAAATTATGGCGCTGGCGGATGTGGCGAACCGTTATGTCGATGAGCAGGCTCCGTGGGTGGTGGCAAAACAGGAAGGCCGCGATGCCGACCTGCAGGCCATCTGCTCAATGGGCATCAACCTGTTCCGCGTGTTGCTGACTTATCTGAAGCCAGTACTGCCGTCGCTGGCGGAGCGTGCGGAGGCGTTCCTGAACACCACGCTGGAGTGGGATGCCATTGACCAGCCGCTGCTGAGCCACAAAGTGAATGCGTTTAAAGCGCTGTATAACCGCATTGAGATGAAACAGGTGGAAGCCCTGGTGGAAGCCTCTAAAGAGGAAGTGAAAGCGGCCGCCGCTCCGGCGACCGGCGAACTGGCGGATAACCCGATTCAGGAGACCATCAGTTTTGATGATTTCGCCAAAGTCGATCTGCGCGTAGCGCTGATTGAGAACGCCGAATTCGTTGAAGGCTCCGATAAGCTGTTGCGCCTGACGCTGGATCTGGACGGTGAAAAACGCAACGTCTTCTCCGGTATTCGCTCTGCGTACCCGGACCCGGCTGCGTTGATTGGTCGCCTGACGGTGATGGTCGCCAACCTCGCTCCGCGTAAAATGCGCTTTGGCATCTCCGAAGGAATGGTGATGGCGGCAGGTCCTGGCGGGAAAGATATCTTCCTGTTAAGCCCGGACAGCGGCGCAAAAGCGGGCCAGCAGGTCAAATAAGTCAAAAAGGCGCTGATATCAGCGCCTTTTTTCTATACTGAACAGACTCAATGAGACACAGGGGAACATCGTGAAATTCAGTCAACTTATTGCCGCACTCTTTTCTGTCGCGTTGCTGCTCGGCCTGAGTGGTTGTGAGGAAAAAGAGCAGAGCAAATCCTTTCAGTGGTCCGGTCAGGGTACAGAAATGACGCTGACCTATTACTATAAAGATGACAAAGTGCTGCGCCAGACGGCAAACAATAAGTTTGACTACGCCGCCGTCGGTGTGAAGAGCAAAGAAGAGGCAAAAAGCATCCTCGGCCCTGTCAGCCAGAAATACCAGAACATAAAAGGCATCACGGAAAAGGTGGATTACCAGGACACCTACGCGCTGGAAACGCTGAATGTGGATTACAGCACGGTGAATTTTGCCGATTTGAACGCCCTGCAGGGTGCGGAATTCACCGGCGAGGTGAAAGACGGCATCAGCATGAAAAAGTCAGAAGCGTTGTTAAAAGCGCGCGGCTTTAAAGAGGTGAAATAAGCGACATTGCCCGATGGCGCTCACGCTTATCGGGCCTGCAACAGGTGCCTGCACAGGCCGGATAAGGCTCAGCCGCTATCCGGCCTGTTTGCGTTAATTCTGTGGTTTTTGCCCTTTCGCCGCCAGGCCGCGCAGGAAGTAGCGCAAAAACTGGTCGCCGCATTCGCGGAAATTCTTATGCTCCGGCGCGCGCATCATGGCGGTGATTTCCGGCATTGAGACGCGGAATTGCTGGGCGGTGAGGATCGCCAGAATATCGTCTGTCTTTAATGAAAACGCGATGCGCAGCTTCTTCAGCACGATATTGTTATTCAGCTTACGCTCGGCAACCAGCGGTGGCGCACTCTCATCCTTGCCGCGTTTCTCGTAGATCAGGCCGTTCAGAAAAGCGGACAACACAATATCCGGACACGGCTGATAACCCGCTTCGTCCTCTTTGCGCAGCCAGGGGGCTAACTGTTCGACGGTGACGGGCGTGTCCGCCAGCGCCAGGATCCGCACCAGTGCAGCATTGTCCACTTGCAGGGTGTAACGCAGGCTGCGCAGGATATCGTTATTAAGCATGTTGTTTCCCGGAAATGATGAACCAGCGCGCAGTTTAGGCATCGCGCAGGAATTTACAACCCCAGCGCCTCTTTTAAATTTTTCAGATAGCGGCGACTTACCGGCACCGTCAGGCCATCGCGCAGCAATAATTCCGCCTGCCCGTTATCTTCAAGACGAATTTCTTTCAGGTGCGCCAGATTCACCAGATACTGACGATGACAGCGGATCAGCGGCGTACGGCTCTCCAGCGTGCGCAAAGTCAGCTCGGTAAACCCCTCTTTGCCTTCATGGCTGGTCACATACACCCCGCTCATCCGGCTGCTGACAAACGCCACCTCCTCCATCTGCAACAGCCAGATGCGGCTATGCCCGGTGCAGGGAATAAACTTCAGCACGTCCTGATTTTCCGGCAATACGGAAACATCCTGTTCATTACGCTCCTGGCGCAGACGGGTGAGCGTTTTCTCCAGCCGACGCGCTTCGATGGGTTTGAGCAGATAATCAAACGCGTGCTCTTCAAAGGCCTGCACCGCGTATTCATCAAACGCGGTCAAAAACACCACATAAGGTCGGTTTTCCGGATCCAGCATGCCGACCATTTCCAGCCCGCTGATGCGCGGCATCTGAATATCCAGAAACAGGACGTCCGGGCGCAGCTTATGCACCGCGCCAATCGCTTCAACCGCATTGCTGCACTCGCCAACAATCTCTATATCACTCTCTTCCTGGAGCAGAATACGCAGGTTTTCCCGGGCCAGCGGTTCATCATCAACAATCAGCACTTTTAACATGCGTGTTCCTCCAGCGGGAGTCGTAAGGTAATGCGGGTAAAGGTGTCCGGCTCACAGGCGATGGTGATCCCGCATTCGTTGCCGTAACGGGCGCGCAAGCGCTTATCCACCAGGCTCATGCCCAACCCGCTGGCGTCGCCCTTCGGCTGGTACAGACCCGCGTTATCTTCAATCGCCAGCAGCAGATGTTGCCCTTCGAGACTGGCGTTGATGGAGATTTCGCCGACGCCAAGCAGTTGTGAGGTGCCGTGTTTGATGGCGTTTTCCACGATCGGTTGCAGGGTAAAGGCGGGCAGATGCAGATGCGCGAGCGTTTCGGGCACGTGCAACTGCACCTGTAAACGCGACTGGAAACGCGCTTTTTCAATTTGCAGATAGGCGTTCACATGCTCGATTTCGTCCGCCAGCGTGACAATCTCCGACGGCCGCTTCAGGTTTTTGCGAAAGAAGGTCGACAGATACTGCACCAGCAACCCGGCCTGATCGCTATCACGGCGGATCACCGCCTTCAGCGTATTCAGCGCGTTAAACAAGAAATGCGGGTTAACCTGTGCGTGCAGCAGTTTGATTTCTGACTGGGTAAGCAGCGCTTTCTGACGTTCATACTGCCCGGCCAGGATCTGCGCCGACAACAACTGGGCAATGCCTTCCCCTAACGTGCGGTTAATGGAGCTGAAGAGACGATTCTTCGCCTCATACAATTTAATGGTGCCCACCACGCGCTGGTTCTCACCGCGCAAGGGGATCACCAGCGTCGAGCCTAATTTGCAGTGGGGGTGCAGCGAGCAGCGGTACGGCACTTCGTTGCCGTCAGCATAGACCACCTCCCCTGTCTCGATCGCGCGTTGCGTCCACACCGATGAGATTGGCCTGCCGGGCAGATGGTGATCGTCACCGGTGCCGGTAAACGCCAGCAGTTTTTCGCGATCGGTGATCGCCACCGCGCCGATTTCCAGCTCCTTATACAGCACCTGCGCCACCTTCATGCTGTTCTCTTCATTAAAGCCCTGGCGCAAGAAACCTTCCGTCGAGGCGGCGACTTTCAGCGCAGTGGCGGAAAACGCCGAGGTGTATTTTTCAAACATGGCGCGCTTATCCAACAGGATGCGCATAAACAGCGCGGCGCCCACGGTATTGGTCACCATCATCGGCGCGGCGATGCTCTGCACCAGGTGCAGCGCGCTGTCGAACGGCCGGGCAATCAACAGAATAATCAGCATCTGTATCAGCTCCGCCACGCAGGTCACCGCACCTGCGGTAAACGGGCTAAACACCAGATCGGTGCGCCCGCGCTTGATCAGAATGCTGTGCATCAGGCCGCCGAGCAGCCCTTCAACAAAGGTAGAGATCATACAGCTGAGCGCCGTCATGCCGCCCATCGAGTAGCGATGCAGACCGCCGGTTAACCCCACCAGGCCGCCAACCAGCGGGCCGCCGAGCAGACCGCCCATCACCGCGCCAATCGCACGGGTATTGGCGATAGAGTCTTCGATGTGCAGACCAAAATAGGTGCCGAGAATGCAAAAAATGGAGAAGGTGACATAGCACAACAGCTTGTGCGGCAGACGTACCGTGACCTGCATCAGCGGAATAAACAGACGCGTTTTGCTCATCAGCCAGGCGATGACCAAAAACACGCACATTTGCTGGAGCAGTAGCAACACCAGATTGAACTCGTACATACCCGCCAAACCACATCAACCGAAAGCGCGTAACATACAGGGAGTCGCTGCGCGTTTCTTTGAAGCTTTCCAAAAAAATGCCAAATCGTGCTCAATATCACAAAGTCATCCAGCGGAATAAACCCATAACGCAAATTTTCAACCGCAAGCCCGGCCGCGATAAACACCAGCTACAGTTAGTGTGGGGAGAGTGCAGGCAAAGGTGAAACCATGGCGCTTTACACGATCGGCGAAGTGGCAGTGTTGTGTGATATTAACCCCGTTACGCTGCGCGCCTGGCAGCGGCGATACGGATTATTAAAACCCCAACGCACGGATGGCGGGCACCGTCTGTTTACTGACGCGGATATTGACCGTATCCGGGAAATCCAGCGCTGGATAGACACTGGCGTCCAGGTCAGTAAAGTACGCTCACTGCTGTATAACGAAACGGAAGAGGCACATAACGGCTGGCGCGCCCAGCAGGAAACCGGGCTGCACTATTTGCAGGAGGGCAACCTCAACCGGCTGCATGTGTGGATCAAAGAGCGCGCCCGCGACTACCCCGCCCGGACGCTAAACACCTGGCTGTTCACTCCGTTACGCCGCCGTCTGCAAAGCGCACAACCCGCATTGCTGGGTCTGCTGGATGGCGCGCTGATCAACCATATCTCCGTTTGTCTGGCATCGGCGCGGAAAAAAAACGATAAACACGCGCTGGTGATCGGCTGGAATGTTCAGGACACCACACAGCTGTGGCTGGAGGGCTGGATGGCAAGCCAACAGGGCTGGCGGGTGGATGTGCTGCCCCATTCACTGTCGCATGTACGCCCGGAGATGTTCGAGGGCCAGACATTGTTAGTCTGGTGCGGCGAGACGCCATCCGCCACGCAGCAGCAACAGCTACTGGCATGGCGCGATGCCGGTCATACGGTCTACCTTCTCGGTATTTAATGTTTTATCAACAACCCGGCTCCCTTTATACTACGTGTCTTAACAAAAGGAGCAAAAAATGAAGCCTGGTAAAATTCTCGTCATCACCCTTTTTCTGCTGATGGCGATCGGCGGGATCAGCGGCGTGATGCTGGCGGGTTATTCGTTTATTGTACGTGGCGGTGCCGGTTAAGCAGGCTCGCCAGCCGCTCGAACCCTCTGTCGACAATCACCGCCGCCAGCGCGACCAGCACGGCGCCTTGCACGACATACGCCGTGTTAAACCCGCTCAGCCCGATAATGATCGGCGTACCGAGCGTGCTGGCTCCCACCGTTGAGGCAATGGTCGCGGTGCCGATATTAATGATCACCGACGTTCTCACCCCGGCGATGATCACCGGCGCCGCCAGCGGTAACTCCACCTTCCACAAACGCTGCGCGCCGCTCATGCCCATACCCTGCGCCACGCTTTGCACACCGTCGGGAACGGCGGCAATACCTGCCAGCGTGCCCTGCAAAATCGGCAGCACGCCATACAGCACCAGCGCAATGATCGCCGGTTCTTTGCCAAAGCCCATTACCGGCACCGCAATAGCCAGCACCGCTACGGGCGGGAAGGTTTGCCCCACCGCCGCGATGGTCTCCGCCAGTGGGCGAAACTCACGCCCGGCCGGGCGCGTCACCGCGACAGCCACCCCAACACCCATCACAATGGCGATCACACTCGAGACCGCCACCAGCGAGAAATGTGCGGCGGTAAGCGCCAGAAAACTCTCCTGTAAATAGACCGGACGCGGCAACTGCGGGAACAGCGCGCTAAATATCCCGGCGCTGTGCGGCAGCCAGAGCAGTAGCGCGATAAACAACGCCACCAGCCATAACAACGGATCACGCAGGTACGTCACCGGAGGCCTCCACACGCAGCAGATCGCGAAAATGCAGCGTACCGCAATGTTGCCCCTGCGCATCGCAGACGGGTAACACATCGCACTGCCGGGCAACAAAGGCCGACAACGCCTCGCGCAGTGACATATCGTCACGCAGCGGTTCACCGTCCACCGGCGGTTCGTGTCGCAAATAGTCGCGCACCTGGCGTAGCGACAACAGGCGCACGCCCAGCTCGCTGCGACCAAAGAATTCACGCACAAAATCGTTACGCGGCGCGGTCAGCATGTCCAGCGGCGTCCCCTGCTGCACCACTTCGCCGTTATCCATTAACACCAGATGATCGGCCAGTTGCAGCGCCTCATCAATGTCATGAGTCACCAACACGATGGTGCGCCCAAGCAGACGGTGAATCCGCACCATCTCCTGTTGCAAGGCCGCGCGCGTCACCGGATCCAACGCACCAAACGGCTCGTCCATTAATAACACTTCCGGATCCGCCGCCAGCGCTCTGGCCACACCGACCCGCTGCTGTTGCCCGCCGGAAAGCTGATGCGGGAAACGTTCGCGCAACGACGGCTCCAGCCCCAGCAGCGCCATCAGCTCATCCACGCGGGCATTACTTTTGCTCCGCGACCATTTTTGCAAATGCAGCACGGTGGCGATGTTTTGCGCCACCGTCCAGTGCGGAAACAGGCCAATCGACTGAATGGCGTACCCCATACGGCGGCGAAGCGCAAGAACAGGCTGCTGGCGAATATCCTCTCCGGCAAACAGAATGGTTCCTTCGTCGTGCTCCACCAGCCGGTTAATCATCTTCAGCGTGGTGGACTTTCCTGAACCCGAAGTGCCAATCAGCACGGAAAACGCACCGGTTTTAAAGTGCAAATTAAGATGGCTCACCGCCCGCTGCCCGGCGAAAATTTTACTGACGTTGTTAAACTCAATCATGGCTGTTTCACCTTCAGCAGCGCTAACCCTAATCCGAACAACGCATCCACAACAACCGCCAGTGCAATCACCGGAATAACCCCCAGTAGCACCAGATCCAGCGCACTGCTCAGCAGCCCCTGGAAAACCAGCGCGCCAAACCCGCCTGCGCCAATCAACGCAGCGATCACCGCCATTCCCACGGTCTGCACAGAGACCACCCTCATGCTACGCAGCAACAGCGGCAACGCCAGCGGCACGCGCACATGCCAGAAGCGCTGGCGGGCGCTCATGCCCATCGCACTGGCGCTTTCCAGCACCTCCTGCGGCACCTGGTTCAGCCCCGCCACCACACCGCGCACCATCGGCAACAGCGCATAGAGAATCAGTGCAATCAGGGCGGGGGTCATGCCCGTTCCGGCAATACCGAAACGCGACAACCACGGGAAATGCAGCACCAGCCCGGCGAGCGGCGCAATCAGCAGACCAAACAGCGCGACTGAGGGAACAGTCTGGATAACATTGAGGATGGCGAACACCGGCCCCTGGCGCAGCGGGTGGCGGTAGCACCACAAACCAATGGCAAAGCCGATCGCCAGCGCAGGCAACAGCGTGCCCAGCAGCAGCGTCAGGTGTTGCGCCAGTGCGTCGTTGAACACATCCTGGCGGTTCGCGTATTCACGCAGCAGTGAGAGATTATCCAGCTCGCCGCTGAGCAGCAGAAAAAGCGGTAGCGCCCAAATCTGAGCATGCAGCAGCCAGCGCCAGACCGGATGCGCGGCAAAACGTCGAATGGCGTCGCTACAGACCAGCAACGCCAGCGCCAGCCACAGCCACAACCCGCTACCGGGCGAGGTGCGGGCCAGCGCACTGCCGTTTTGCGCAAGATCCGTCGCCGCACGGCCTGCGCTCCAGACCAGCAGCCAGACCAGCACTTCCGCCAACAGCAGCGTCGCTATCTGCGCGCCCCGCCCCGGCACAAAACTGAATACCAGCAGCAGACACGGCAGCAGCAACCACAGCGCCGAAAAAAGCTGCCACAATGCCCGACTTTCGCCGGAGACCAGACGGTTGGGCGCATAGTTAATAAACGGCAACCCGGTCGCCGCCAGCGCCAGTATCCCCAACAGCAACAGCACGCGGTTATGGCAGCGTAATGATCCCTCCATCACGCGGCTTATTTCACCAGGCCTTTTTCTTTCAGATAATCCGCTGCCACTTTCTTCGCATCCAGCCCTTCAACGGCAATGCTGGCGTTCAGTTTTTGCAGTGTTTTCTCATCCAGGCTGGCAAAAACAGGCTTCAGCCACGCATCCAGTTGCGGATACGCTTTCAGTACAGCTTCGCGCACGACCGGGGTCGGGGCATAGATGGGCTGCACGCCTTTCGGATCGCTCAGCGTTTGCAGCCCCAGTGCCGCAACCGGGCCGTCGGTGCCGTAAGCCATTGCCGCATTCACCCCGGACGTTTGCTGCGCTGCCGCTTTAATCGTCACCGCCGTATCGCCACCGGCCAGCGACAACAGTTGATCCTGTTTGAGGGTGAAGTTGTAGGCTTTTTCAAACGCCGGCAGCGCATCGGTACGCTCAATAAATTCCGCCGACGCCGCCAGTTTGAATACACCGCCCGCTTTCAGGTAGCGGCTGAGATCCTCAAGGGAAGTGAGGTTATTTTTCTGCGCCACATCCTGGCGCACCGCAATGGTCCAGGTGTTGTTGGCAGGCGCAGGCGTCAGCCATACCAGCTTGTTCTGCTCAGCATCGAGCTTTTTCACTTTCTCGTAGCCCTGCTGCGCGTTTTTCCACGCGGTGTCGTTCTCATCTTTGAAGAAAAACGCACCGTTACCGGTGTACTCCGGGTAGATATCCAGCGCACCTGAGGTGATCGCCCCGCGGACCACCGGCGTGGTGCCAAGCTGGACTTTATTGACTGTTTTTACGCCATGACTTTCCAGTACCTGCAAAATGATATTGCCCAGCAACGCGCCTTCGGTATCGATTTTAGAACCGACTTTAATGGGCTCCGCCGCCTGCAAAGGTAAGCTCACGCTGGCAATCAGCGCCAGTGAACAGGCAATCTTCTTCGTGATTGTCATTGTCTTTTCCTCAGTTTTACTGCCTTTTTCAGCAGTTTGAGAAAAAAGCGTAGCTGAAAAATAGCGGCTTTGTCGCGTTAACAATTTAAACGATAAAGGAATAAGGTATAGCGAAGACAATCGGGCCGGTTTCCCGGCCCGAAAGGGATTAGCGGAGTTCGAACTCGCCCTGTTTAACACGGGCGGAATCAACGCCGATAAAGACGTTAAATTTGCCAGGTTCCGCGTCGTATTTCATGCGCTGGTTCCAGAACTTCAGTGCGTCAACATCAATCGGGAAGCTGACGGTTTTGGTTTCACCCGGTTTCAGGTTCACCTTGTCAAAACCACGCAGTTGTTTCACCGGGCGGCTCATGGAGGCTGTCACATCCTGCACATACATTTGCAGCACGGTTTGACCTTCACGTTTACCGGTATTCGTCACCTGCACGCTGGCCGTTACTTTGCCGCTGCGCGTCAGAGTCGGCGCAGACATTTTCACATCGGAAACGCTAAAGGTGGTGTAACTCAGACCATAACCAAACGGATACAGCGGGCCGTTGGCTTCGTCGAAGTAACGGGAGGTGTATTTGTTCGGCTTATCGGCATCGTACGGACGACCGGTATTGAGGTGGCTGTAATAGACCGGAATTTGCCCGACCGAGCGCGGGAAGGACATGGGCAACTTCCCGGACGGGTTGTAATCGCCAAACAGCACATCGGCAATCGCGTTACCACCTTCCGTACCGGCAAACCAGGTTTCGAGGATCGCATCCGCTTGCTGATCTTCTTTGACCAGCGCCAGCGGGCGACCATTCATCAGCACCAGCACCAGCGGTTTACCGGTGGCTTTCAGCGCGGCGATCAAATCTTTCTGACTCTGCGGAATGGTGATATCGGTGCGGCTGGAGGCTTCATGCGCCATCCCCTGCGCTTCACCCACAACAGCCACCACGACATCCGATTTCTGCGCCGCCGCCACGGCTTCATCGATCATTGCTTTCGGCGAACGGGGGTCGACCGCCACCGCCGGTTCATACAGATTAAGGAAGTTAACAATGTCTTTGTCGTTGGTAATGTTCGCGCCTTTGGCGTAAACCACGTTGCCTTTGCCCGCCAGCGCATTACGGATGCCGGTAAGCACGGTAACGGATTGATCGGCCACGCCTGCCGCAGACCAGCTGCCCATTGAGTCACGCTTGCTGTCCGCCAGCGGCCCAATCACCGCCACGGTACCGGACTTTTTCAGCGGCAGGGTGTCGAGGCGGTTTTTCAACAGCACCAGACTTTCCCGCGTCACTTCACGCGCTTCTTTGCGATGTAAACGGCTCTCAGCATTGGTGTCTTGCGGATCGCTCTCTTTCGGGCCGAGGTGGCTGTAGGGATCGTTAAACAACCCCATATCGTATTTCACGTTCAGAACATGACGGGTCGCATCATCCAGCTCCGCCATGGTCACTTTGCCGGATTTCACAAGCCCTGGCAGATACTTGCTGTAGTACTCATCGCTCATGCTCATATTGATGCCGGACTTCAGCGCCACGCGCACGGCGTCTTCCGGATCGGCAGCGGTGCCGTGTTTAATCAGCTCTTTGATTGCGCCGTGGTCGGAAATGGTGATGCCCTTAAAGCCCCACTCATCGCGCAGCAGATCTTTCAGCAGCCAGGCGTCCGAAGAGGCTGGCGTGCCGTTGAGCGAGTTAAGCGCCACCATCACCCCGCCGCTGCCGGCATCCAGCGCCGCTTTATAGGGGGGCATATAGTCGTTGAACAGACGCTGCGGGCTCATGTCCACGGTGTTGTACTCTTTGCCGCCTTCCACTGCGCCATACGCTGCGAAGTGCTTGACGCTGGTCATCACCGAGTAGCGGTCCGCCGGGCTTTTGCCCTGCATCGCTTCGACCATCGTGCGGCCCATGGTTTCCGTCAGATACGTATCTTCACCGAACCCTTCGGAGACGCGCCCCCAGCGCGGATCGCGGGAGACGTCCACCATCGGCGCCCAGGTCATGTTCAGGCCGTCATCAGCGGCTTCATAGGCCGACACCCGGCCAACGCTTCTCACCGCTTCAAGATTAAAACTGGAGGCCAGACCGAGGCTAATCGGGAACACGGTGCGCTGACCGTGAACCACATCGTAGGCGAAAAAGAGTGGAATTTTCAGACGGCTAAGCTGCAGCGCCTGATCCTGCATGGCGCGGATATCCTGGCGGGTGACGGTGTTAAAAATGGCGCCAACCTGGCTCACTTTGATCATGTCGCGAATCGCCTCTTTTGGGTTATCCGGACCGACACTAATCAGGCGTAGCTGACCAATTTTTTCATCAACAGTCATTTTTTTGAGCAAGTCGGTGACAAACGCATCCCTTGCTTCCGGCGTCAGCGGATGGTTGCCAAACATCTCATCCGCCAGTGCGGGTTGCAGCGCAAGGCTCACGGCGACACCTACAGAACATAGCCATTTCATGTCGTTTTACTCTCTTGTATTTTCACCCAAAACCGCGGAGCGGGCCGCGAAAGCACGCAGTGTGACATAATCCTGGCGCATCTTGCAGAGTTGGACGCTGATTTTTATGCAAATTCATTCCCCCGTTCGCTTTCCAGGACTACTATCAATAAGCCTGAAAAGTCATGTTTAGCCACAAGGAGGGGAACATGTCACACGAAAATAATGCCTTTATACACGAACTTAAACGGCTGGTTGGCGCATCTCACCTGCTCACCGAACCGGCAAAAACCGCCCGTTACCGCAAAGGGTTCCGCTCGGGTCAGGGTGATGCGCTGGCGGTGGTCTTTCCCGGCACGCTGGTAGAACTGTGGCGTGTGCTACAGGCCTGCGTTCGCGCCGACAAAATCATCCTGATGCAGGCGGCAAACACCGGCCTTACCGAAGGGTCCACCCCCAACGGCAACGACTACGACCGCGATATCGTCATTATCAGCACCCTGCGTCTGGATAAGTTACATCTGCTGGACAACGGTCAACAGGTGCTGGCGTACCCCGGTACGACCCTTTATTCGCTGGAAAAAGCGCTGAAACCGCTGGGCCGCGAACCGCACTCAGTGATTGGTTCATCCTGTATCGGCGCATCGGTGATCGGCGGGATCTGCAATAACTCCGGCGGTTCCCTGGTGCAACGCGGACCGGCCTATACCGAAATGTCGCTGTTCGCGCGCATTGATGAGCAGGGCAAATTGCAACTGGTGAATCATCTGGGGATTGAGTTAGGTCAGTCGCCGGAAGCGATCCTCAGCAAACTCGATGACGATCGTATTACTGATGCCGATGTGCACCACGACCAGCGCCACGGGTACGATCATGATTACGTCACCCGCGTGCGCGACATCGAAGCGGATTCCCCGGCGCGCTATAACGCCGACCCCGATCGGCTGTTTGAATCCTCCGGTTGCGCAGGAAAACTGGCAGTGTTCGCCGTTCGCCTGGATACCTTCCTGGCGGAATCCAACCAGCAGGTGTTCTATATCGGCACCAACCAGACCGAAGTGCTTACGGAGATCCGCCGTCACATCCTGGCGAACTTTACGCATCTGCCGATCGCCGGGGAGTATATGCACCGGGATATCTACGATATTGCCGAACAGTACAGCAAAGACACCTTCCTGATGATCGACAAGCTCGGCACCGATAAAATGCCGTTCTTCTTCACCCTGAAGGGGCGTACGGATGCGTTACTGGAAAAATCGCCGCTCTTTAAGCCGCATTTTGTCGACCGTTCACTGCAAAAGATCACCCGCTTATTCCCGTCGCACCTGCCGCCGCGCATGAAAGAGTGGCGCAATAAATACGAACACCATCTGCTGTTGAAGGTGTCCGGTGATGGCATTGCCGAAGCACAAAGCTGGTTAAACGACTACTTCGCGAACGCCGAGGGGGCATTTTTTGTGTGTACGCCGGAGGAAGGCAGCAAAGCGTTTTTACACCGTTTTGCCGCAGCGGGCGCCGCCATCCGTTACCAGGCGGTGCATGCCGATGAGGTGGAGGATATTCTGCCGCTGGACATTGCCCTCCGACGTAACGATACCGAGTGGTTTGAGCATCTTCCGCCGGAAATCGACAGCCAACTGGTGCATAAGCTCTACTACGGACACTTTTTGTGCCACGTTTTCCACCAGGATTACATCGTCAAAAAAGGGGTGGATGCGCATGCGCTCAAAGAGCAGATGCTGGCGTTGCTGCGAGAACGCGGGGCGCAATACCCTGCTGAACATAACGTCGGTCATCTGTATGAAGCCACAGAAACGCTAAAACGTTTCTATCAGGATAACGACCCGACAAACAGCATGAACCCCGGCATCGGGAAAACCAGCAAGCGTAAATTCTGGCAGGAAGGCGAAGCGGCTGACACGGCGCAGAAACACTGACCAAATAACCGCACCGTGCACTGTATTGTGTGCTCCGTTCGTACTAGAGTAGCGAAAACCATAGAAACGTTTCTATGGCTCTCTGCTTTGAAGGAGCACACCTGTCATGTCTGCTGTTGATGTCTTATCCGGTCCTGCGATAGAAGTGCGCGACGCCTGCCCTGAAGACGTTCACGCCATTGCTTCCCTCTATGCCTGGCACGTGCTGCATGGCCGCGCCTCCTTCGAAGAAGTCCCGCCCACCATTGATGACATGCGTAGCCGCATGAACAAGGTTGCCAAAGACGGTCTGCCGTGGCTGGTCGCCCTCTACCATGGCATTGTGGTCGGCTACAGTTATGCCAGTTTCTACCGCCCTCGCGAGGCCTATCGCTACACGCTTGAAGAGTCTATTTATGTCGATGCCAGTATGATTGGGCGCGGCATTGGGAGTACGCTGATGGGCGCGCTCATCGCCCGTTGCGAAGCCGGGCCGTGGCGGCAGATGATTGCGGTGATCGGCGATGGCAACAACAATACCGGCTCGTTGCGCCTGCATAAAAAGTACGGGTTTGAGCTGGCCGGGCAACTGCGCAGCGTCGGCTATAAAAAAGGGGACTGGCGGGATACGTTGATTATGCAGCGCCCACTCAACGACGGTGACTGGACGCTGCCGGAATAATTAATCGTTTTGCGCGGTCTGCGCGTCGTCGGCCGGGTTTTGCGCCATTTGCGCCGCTTTCTGGCGCTTATAGCTTAAAGCGGAAGCCGGTACCGGCTGCGCTTTCCCGGTTTCAATCCAGGTCCGCAAACGGCTGGCGTCAGCAAAGTGTGTGAACTTACCAAACGCATCCATCACCACCAGCGCCACCGATTTGTTATTGATGACGGTACGCATCACCAGGCAGTGTCCTGCCGCATTGGTAAAGCCGGTTTTCGTCAGCTGAATATTCCAGTTATCGCGATAGACCAGATGGTTGGTATTGCGGAACGGCAGCGTATACGCCGGATTTGCAAAGGTCGCCATCTCTTCACGCGTGGTGCTCAGTTGCCCCAGCAGCGGATATTGTTTGGTCGCGATCAGCAGTTTGGTCAAATCCCGCGCGGTAGAAACGTTGTGGATCGACAACCCGGTCGGCTCAACAAAATGGGTATTGCTCATGCCGAGCGCTTTCGCTTTGGCGTTCATCGCCGCAATAAAGGCGTTATAGCCGCCCGGATAGTGGTGCGCCAGGCTTGCCGCCGCACGGTTTTCCGATGACATCAGCGCCAGCAGCAGCATATTTTTACGGCTGATTTCGCTGTTCAGACGCACGCGGGAGTAAATCCCTTTCATTTCCGGCGTCTGGCTGATGTCCACCGTGAGTTTCTCATCAAGCGGCAGTCGCGCATCCAGCACCACCATCGCCGTCATCAGTTTGGTGATGGAGGCTATAGGACGCACCAGATCGGGATGGCTGGAATAGATAACTTGATTGGTTTGCAGATCGACAATCATCGCGCTGCCTGAAGCAATCTCAGGTTGTGCGGCAACAGTCGGGGTAGTCGTTTTCGCAACAGCAAACGGCGCCACAGGCGCAGCCAATAATAAGGCCAGGCTTAATAAGGAGACTCGAAATTTCTGCATGATGAGACTTCTGAAGATTATTCACGCACGTTATTACGCACACCGCGTCTGTTAGCCGGAGCAATAGCAGAGCTGGCTTTGGCATAATAGCCGCCATGCAGGGTTGTCGCCAGAGGATAATCATTGCGAGAGATTGCGTTGCCGGCTTTTACACCAGCAACGCAAGATTCAGAGAACAGGTGTCAGAACAACCGGTAGCCGTAACCCCACAGGATCACCGTCAGCGCCAGCAAAACTTCCAGCACCAGTACGCCGATCGCCAGCGTTGAACTGGAAAAGCTCAGCCCCTCTTCCTTGTTGATACTCAGGAATGTCGGGATACCGACATAGAGCAGATAACCGGTGTAGAACAGCGCCACCGTTCCCACCAGCACGCACAGCCATACCAGCGGGTAAAGCGCCACAATACCGCTCAGAAACAGCGGCGTCGCCACATAGCCGGCAAACACCATACAGCGCCCCAGTGACGGCCGTTGCGGGTAGCTGCGCGCCATCCACCAGATCACGCGCCCCATCACCGCTACGCCCGCCAGCATCAGGGCATAGAACAGCACCGCCAGAGAGAAACCGGTCACCAATGATAACGTCACGACACTGTTCTCACCGAAATTCCAGCCGATTTGCGTGGTGCCAATAAAGGCGCAAATCACCGGAATTGCCGCCATGATTAATACATGGTGAGTGTAGTGATGCGAAATGGTTTCGTTTTCACCTCTGATAACCTGCATTTCACGATCGGGATGGGAAAGAAGTCCCCAGACATGGTTCATAACGCCCCCTTGCTGAATGCCCGGACATCGACACTTTCAGTATAATTCACTATTTCGCTTATTTTATGTACAACTCAAAAAATGCCGCCGCAGGCAAAGTACTCTCTTCTTCCGGCAAGAGCGCGATATCGGGTGTATGCTTACAGGCGTTTTACCGGGAGGACGTAAACACAATGGATATCAATCATCTGATTAGCCAGTATGGCTACGCCGCACTGGTTATTGGCAGCGTTGCCGAAGGAGAAACCATTACCCTGCTGGGCGGGGTAGCAGCGCATCAGGGGTTACTGCGTTTCCCGCTGGTGGTGCTGTCAGTTGCGTTGGGAGGGATGATTGGCGACCAGTTGCTCTATTTGCTGGGTAGGCGTTATGGCATGAAGATCCTGCGGCGTTTTTCCCGCCACCGCGCGAAGATCCATCAGGCGCAAACACTCATTCGCCGCCATCCTTACCTGTTTGTGATTGGCTCGCGATTTATGTACGGCTTTCGCATTATCGGCCCGCTATTAATTGGCACCAGCCACCTGCGACCGAAAATTTTCCTGCCGCTGAACATCATTGGCGCTATCGTTTGGGCGCTCCTCTTCACCACGCTGGGGTACGTTGGCGGCGAGGTGATTGGTCCGTGGCTGCACCAGTTCGACCAGCATGTGAAACGCTGGATTTGGCTGATCCTCGCGGTGGTGCTGGTGTTGTGCCTGCGTGGCTGGCTCCGGCATCGTCGGAAAAAACGCCAGAGCCGCTCCACCGAGGACTAACCGGTTTTCGGTTTAAATTGCGGGTTCGCCAGCATAAAGCCGCCATCGATAATCATCGATTGACCGGTGGTGTAGCTGGCGTCGTCAGAGCAGAGCCAGGCAACCATACTGGCAATCTCCTGGGTTCTGCCCGGTCGCGCCAGCGGAATATCGGGCATTGAACCCGGTGTGGCATCTTCATCACGCATGTTGTTCATCGGCGTGGCTATCGCGCCGGGTGCGACGGCATTGACCAGGATGTTGTGCTCAATCAGCTCCAGCGCCATGGATTTGGTTAACCCGCCCAGCGCATGTTTGGCCGCAGTATAAGCGCTGGCTTCCGGCAGCGGCGTGTGCTCATGTACCGAGGTAATGTTCACAATACGTCCTCCCTGCCCTTGATTAACCATCTGCCGGGCGGCGATTTGTGAGCAAAGAAACGCGCCATCGACATCCACGGTAAAAATGGTGCGCCACTCTTCAAATGTCACATCAAGAAACGGCGCTTTGCTCATGGCTCCGGCGTTATTCACTAACGCGTCGATACGCCCGAAGCGGGCAATCAATGAATCAATCGCCTGTGCTCCCTGCGGTAACTGACTGAGATCGAGTTGGATGGTTTCCGCACGCCGCCCCCGTTTTTCAACGTGCCGGGCTGTTTCTTTGGCGCCTTGTTCATCGGAGTGCCAGGTGATACCGATATCAAACCCCTGCTCCGCCAGCATCAGCGCACATTGCTTGCCGATACCGGAATCTGCTGCAGTAACAATCGCGACTTTCGTTGCAGACATGTTTCACCCTCCGGTTAACTTATGAACAGCTAAGTATAGAAAAAAGGCAGGATGCTGAGAGATTGCCTAAGCTTTGCACTACCTGAACAGCCGGAAGGACGAGGAAAATGTTAAAGATTTTACTTTGGGTGATCCTGATTATCTTCTTGATTGGTCTGTTGGTGGTGACGGGCGTGTTTAAGATGATTTTTTGAGGGTAAACCGGGTGCGCTCATGCACACCCGGTCATGCAGGTTATTTACCCTGCGCACTGTAATTGATCGGCACCCAGCGGTATCCCTCTTCGGCTTTCATCACTTTACCAATGCCGGGGAAGGCAATGTGTGCCGCCGCGATCCAGTCACCTTCACGCGCGGCCTGGGCCAGCACTTTCTCCCGCGTCGCCACCGCCTGCTGGCGATTGACGTCAAAATGGATAGCCACCTCAGGCTGAGGTAACTGCACCGGGTGCGCGTGAATGATATCGCCCCACAACAGCAGCGTTTTACCCGCGTGGCTGACACGGTAGATCACGCTGCCGGGCGTATGACCGGCGGCGGGAATAGCATCAATGCCGGGCATAATCTGCACCGGCGCACGGAAAGGACTGAGCTTACCAGCATCCATCACCGGACGCAGCGAACGCTCAGACTCGGCGAAAGTGTGGCGTTGCCCCTCTTCCACCTCGCGTTGATGCGCGGGGTTGAGCCAGAAATCCACATCGCGCTGATCCACACGCACGGTGGCATTCGGGAAAACAGGTTTGCCCTCACGCTGTACACCGCCGGAGTGATCGGCATGGATATGGGTCAATAACACAGTATCAATGGCATTCGGATCGATACCCGCCGCCCGCAGGTTCTCCGGCAGGTGACCGCCCGCGTCGCCAAATAATGGCCCGGCGCCAGCATCCACCAGGATCAGCTGCTTACCGGTATTGATCACAAATGCGTTGATGGACGTTTCTGCATTTACTGGCAGGTTTGCCTGCGCCATCCGCGCTTTCAGTTTTTCCGGCGTAATCGGGGTGAGCAATTTATCAAACGGCACGGCCACGGTGCCGTCGGAAACGGCGGTGATTTGCCAGTCACCCAACGCCATACGGTAGTAACCCGGTGCCTGCGTCTGTTGCGTCGACAGCGGCGTCGCGAGCGCGCTGAGGCTTGCGCCAGAGACCAGCAGCGCCAGTAATAATGGATAATGTTTCATTGCCTGCTCCGATAGTTTCAGTTGCGCCAGTATCCCGCCGCCGCTACTATCACTCCAATTGATTGGAGCAATAATGACTATCAAAGAGAATGATTTCCGCAAGATCGACCTTAATCTGTTGATCGCCTTTGCAGTGCTGTTTCGTGAACAGAGCGTCTCAGCGGCGGCAGATAAACTGCACCTGGGTCAGCCCGCGGTAAGCGGTGTGCTGTCGCGCCTGCGTACCCTGTTCGACGATCCCTTGTTTATCCGCAGTGGTCATCGCATGCAACCCACCGCCCGCGCGGAAGAACTGCATACCGGGTTGTTACCCCTGCTGGAACAATTGCAGAGCACGCTGTTTCAGCAAGCGGCGTTCGATCCGCGCACGGTCACTGTGACGCTGACGCTCGGCATGGCTGACTGGGTTGAGATGTGGCTGATGCCGACGCTGATCCCGGCATTACAGCAGGCCGCACCGGGTATGCGCCTGAATGTGGTCGCCAGCGATCCGTTTAGCGATGCCACGCGACTGGAAGGCGGGGAAATGGATATGGCAATAAGCGTCGCCACGGCCGGACCACGCTGGCTGGAACGGGAAGTCCTGACGAGCATGTCGTTTGTCACGCTCTGGCATCCGCAGCAGTTAACGTTAACCACGCCGCTGGATATCGACAGCTTTGCCGCACAACCCCATCTGATGGTCAGCTACCGGGAAGCCACCGGCAGCCATTTTGATACACTGCTGGCTAAAACCGGCCACCAGCGTCGTATCCATTACACGACGCCGCATTTCGCTGCGCTGCCGGGTTTGCTGGAGACGATGCCTGCGCTGGCTACGGTGCCCTCAGGCCTGGCCGCAGAATGGCAGCGTACACGCGGTCTGATGGCAAGCCCGGTGCCGCTGGAGGCGGAACCGGTAGAGGTGGCGCTACTGTGGCACCAGCGTCACAGTAGCGATCCGGCAGTGATGTGGCTGAAAACCTTTATCGCCGGATTGCTGATGTAACAATATTGCCCGGCGCATCAGACACCGGGCATATTCCGCTTACTTCAGGCTTTCCCCATTACTGGTGATCACATCGCGGTACCAGTAAAAGCTTTTCTTGCGACTGCGCGCCAGCGTACCGTTGCCGCTGTCATCACGATCGACATAGATAAAACCATAGCGTTTGGAGATTTCGGCTTTCGACGCGCTCACCAGGTCGATCGGCCCCCAACTGGTGTAGCCCATCACCTCAACGCCGTCTTCAATCGCCTCGCGCACCTGCACCAGATGATCGTTCAGGTAGTCGATACGGTAGTCGTCGTTAATGCTGCCCTCCGCGTCAACGTTGTCTTTCGCGCCAAGCCCGTTTTCCACGATAAACAGCGGCTTCTGCCAGCGATCCCACAGCATATTCAGCAGAGTGCGCAAACCGATGGGATCGATCTGCCAGCCCCATTCGGAACTTGCCAGGTGCGGGTTCTGCACCATGCTGAGAATGTTGCCGCGCGCTTTCTGATTCAGCTCTTCGTCCGTAGTGACACAACCGGTCATGTAGTAGCTGAAGGAGATAAAATCGATGGTCGATTTTAGCGCGTCGCGGTCGGCATCCGTGATCTCAATGCTGATGCCGTTGTCGCGGAAGTAGCGCAGCATATAACCCGGATACGCGCCACGGCACTGAACGTCGCCAAAGAACTCCCAGCTACGGTTCTGCTGCAGCGTTTCGAAAATATCCTCAGGCTTGCAGGTCAGCGGATACATCAGGCCGCCCAATAGCATGTTGCCGATTTTCGCGTCCGGGATAATGTCGTGGCAGGCTTTTACTGCCAGCGCACTGGCGACCAACTGATGATGAATGGCCTGGAAGACTTCTGCTTTGCTGCTGTTTTCCGGCAAACCCACACCGGTCAGCGGCGCATGCAATGACATGTTGATTTCGTTAAAGGTCAGCCACAGCTTGACCTTGTGTTGATAACGGGTGAACACCGTACGCGCATAGCGTTCAAAAAAGGTGATGGTTTTACGATTGCCCCAGCCGCCATACTGTTTCACCAGCCCCCACGGCATTTCGTAGTGAGAGAGTGTGACCAGCGGCGTAATGCTATGCTTCGCTAATTCATCAAACAGCTTGTCATAAAAGGCCAGTCCGGCTTCATTCGGCGTGCTTTCATCGCCATTGGGAAAGATACGCGTCCAGGCAATCGACACACGCAGGCAGCTAAACCCCATCTCGGCAAACAACGCAATATCTTCCGGATAGCGATGATAAAAATCGATGGCGACATCTTTCAGGGCGCTGTCGCCCGGTACACGTTCAACCACATCGCCGAATACCCCTTTCGGCTGCACGTCGGAGGTGGAAAGTCCCTTCCCGTCTTCCAGATACGCGCCTTCGACCTGATTTGCGGCAATCGCGCCGCCCCATAAGAATGTTTTCGGAAACGATTTCATTACTGGCTCCTTTGATTAGCGGGCAACCGCCAGCAGCGGCATCCCGGCTTGAACTGAGGTTGACGCGACGGTGCTGACGCCACCGAAGCTGTCGCTGTTACTGATAATAATCGGCGTAGCGAGATCGAACCCGGCGGCGATTATCGCAGCGCGGTCAAACTCCAGCAGCAGGTCGCCCGGCTGTACTTTGTCCCCTACCCGGACATGGGCGGTGAAGGGTTTTCCGTCCAGCTTGACCGTGTCGATGCCGACATGAATCAGCATTTCAATGCCGCTGTCGCTGAGCAGACCAATCGCATGTTTGGTTTCAAACAATGAGGCGACTTCCCCGGCGAACGGTGCAATCACTCGCCCTTCCTGCGGAATGATGGCCACGCCCTGGCCTAACAGACCGCTGGCGAAGGTGCTGTCCGGCACCTGGTCCAGCGCCAGCACGGTGCCGCTCATCGGCGCAAGCAGTGCGTTGTCATCCGTGGCGGCGACCATCAGCGGCTTATCGCTTTCAGCGGACGCCTGCGGCAACCCGGCAATAAACGTCAGCACGCAGGACAACACCAGTGCGATGACGCTGCCGAGGATCCCGCCCCACAAGGTCGCATCTACGCCGCCAGGCGGAATCATCTGCGCAAACGTGAAGATATTCCCGAAACCGAAAGAGTAGACATGGGTGCCGCTAAAGCCGACGATCGCGCCGCCCAACGCCCCGGCCGCACAACCGAAAATAAAGGGACGACGCAGCGGTAATGTCAGACCGTAAACGGCCGGTTCAGTGATGCCGAAGATGCCCGCCGCAATAGAGGAGCCCGCCAGCGCTTTTTGCCGCCCGTCGCGGGTGCGCAGGAAGATGCCCATCGTTGCCCCCACCTGACCGAAGACTGCCGGCAGCAGGATCGGCAACATCGTATCCTGACCAAATACCGCAATGTTATTGATCATCAACGGCACCAGCCCCCAGTGCAGACCGAAAATCACACAAACCTGCCACAGCGCGCCCAGCGCTGCGCCTGCCGCCCACGGCGCCAGCATGTAGATAGTCTGATAACCAAAGGCCAGCATCTGACTCAGCCAGGTCGCCACCGGGCCGATGATCAAAAATGTCAGCGGTACGGTGATGGCGATACACAGCAGCGGCGCAATAAAGTTTTTAACAGCGGAGTGTAAAAAGCGATTCCCCTGTTTCTCCAGCCAGCAGCTTACCCAGGCGGCAAGAATAATCGGGATTACAGAGCCGCTGTAGTTCAGAAACGTCACAGGGATACCGAGAAAGCTTTCACTGACTGCATCAGCCCCCTGACTGGCGTTAAAGGCGCTGAGCATCAGCGGATGCGTTAATGCGCCACCAATCACCATGGTGACAAAAGGATTGCCGCCAAATTTCTTTCCGGCGGTATAACCCAGCACCAATGGCAGGAAGAAAAAGAGCGCGTCACTGGCGGCGAACCAGATTTTGTACGTTCCGCTTTCAGCGGTGAGCCAGCCGCATACCAACGTCAGCGACAGCAGCCCTTTGAGGATCCCCGACGCGGCCAGAATGCCAATAAACGGCGTAAAAATGCCGGAGACGATGTCGATCAATCGCCCGAACAGGTTGCCCTTCTCTTCGGAGGTCGCCGCGGGCGTGTCGTCCGTCAGCCCGGCTTCGTCACGTACCGCCTGCCAGACATCGTGGACATGGTTGCCGATCACCACCTGAAACTGCCCGCCGCTTTCGACGACCATGATCACGCCGGGATTGGCTTTCAACCCTTCGGCATCGGCTTTTTTCATCTCTTTTAATTTAAAGCGCAACCGCGTAGCGCAGTGCACCAGACTGTTGATGTTTTCCTTTCCACCAACGTGGCTCAGAATCTCTTTCGCCAGCGCTTGATATTCCATGCTGTGTTCCTTGCTTCATGCCCGAGGGCGGTGACTGAGTAAAAAAAAACCCGAGACCGGCGCCTCGCGGTGCCGAACTCAGGTTTTGCCTGCGTTGTATCACGCAGTAACAATCCAGGTAATGCCAGAACGCGAGGCGTAGCCTTAGCGCCGATCTTTTCTCACTCGCTCAATATGGATGGCGAGAAACATAATTTCCTCGGTGGTCAACTCACGCTGATAGGTGCTGACCAGATGACGAGCCACCTTTTCCGCACACTGCCATGCCAGGCTGTAGTTCTCTTTGACCGCCTGGTGCAGGGAGAGATCGTCGTCTTCCACCACCGTGCGGCTCAGCATACGCTGAGAAAAAAACTTCAGATGCGTCACAAAGCGGTGATAGCTAAGAGATTCCTCATCGTATTCCTGCTTTAACTGGTACTTCACGATATGCAGAATCTCCTGCATCACTTTGGTGATATGCATCACCTCCGGCATTTCGCTGTTCAGTTGCGCGGTCACCAGATGCAGGGCAATAAAACCGGCCTCATCTTCTTCTAACTGCACCCCAAGGCGTTTGGCGAGGATCGCCCGTGCTTCCTGACCCAACTGAAACTCTTTGGGGTAGAGACGTTTAATCTCCCACAGCAGCACATTGCGGATCACCGCCCCTTTTTTCTGCCGCTCGATGGCAAAAAAACAGTGATCGGTCAGGGTGATGTAAAGACTCTCCTGCAACTTGCCGAGCCGCTCGCGCGCCAGTTCGATAATGCGATCGCAGGCGGTCATCACCTCCAGCGGGATCTGACTCAGCAGTTCACCAAGACGACGCACCAGCTCATCGCTTTGCAGCGCAAACACCTTTTCGATACAGCGTTCATCCAGTTGATCGCCGGGACGTTTCTGAAAGGCGATTCCTCTGCCCATCACCACCTGCTCGCGTTGGTGCGCGTCCAGCACCACCACAACGTTGTTGTTTAATACTTTGGCGATCTTCATCACGACCCCAGAAACAAAAAAACCTGATCTCCGACAGAAGCCAGATAATCAGGTTTAGCCCGCTTTCGCAGTAACAATCCACCTGAGCACTCTACCAGCTTCCCTACGGCGAACAACGAGACAGAAAACAAACTGTGATCGTCGTCTCAGCCAGGCGCTTAACGAAAAAGCGCTTTGTATTGTGATTCATACTGCGGCGCATTCCACTCGCCGTCCAACAGCGTCCAGGTGATATAGCCCTTATTCAACCAGCCAGTATCGGTGTCAGCCTCTGTAGGCGTCAGCACGTTCTCGCTCATCACCTGCTGTGCGCGACCATCATCGAGTAATTTGTAGTAGTGCTGCGGCACGGGGAAACGTTCGTTGCCGATGTACTTCTCGCCCTTGATGGCGTTTTTCGCCAGTGGCGGGTAGTTAATACTGAGCCCGGAGCCCACAGGCAATACAGGCTGCCCCGGTTTCCACTTGCTGTGCAGCGTGTCCACCAGTGAAACCAGGTAGTCAACGGAGTCCGGCCAATATTGGTGTGTGCTGGGCCAGCCGGCTTTCATCTCTTCGACGGTAAACAGATAGCCAATGCTGGCGGCAATGGCCGGATAGCCATAACGCACCGCACGGGCCGCTGCGCCGACGGTACCGGAATTGAGTTGCGCCACCCCGGTGTTCGGACCGTCGTTAACGCCGGAAATCACCAGGTCCGGCGGTGTGTCTCTCAGCACGCCAAGCAGACCAAAATCCAGTGAATCTGCGGGTGTGCCGGGGAAGCAATAGCGTTTTTCCGCTACCTTCTTCACATCAAAAATCATGTTGGGCTTAAAGGTGATTGCCGAACCAATACCACTCTGATTGGTTGCGGGCGCCACCATCCATACGTCGTACCCTTTGGCGGCAAGTTTCTCCTGCAAAGAGGTGGTACCCACCGATTCACATCCGTCGTCGTTAACCAACAGAATGCGCATCGCCTGTTCGGCAGCC
The DNA here is from genome assembly GCF_025642095.1 of Kosakonia sp. ML.JS2a. Lineage (GTDB taxonomy): Bacteria > Pseudomonadota > Gammaproteobacteria > Enterobacterales > Enterobacteriaceae. Next base: position 1,781,847 of record NZ_CP106754.1, on the reverse strand, counting down.
TGCGTATGCGCCGCGGTGAGCGAAGTGAGTAGCAATGCCAGCAATGTTTTATTCATCCTTATTTTCCTTTTATTAATGCAGACCAAATTTGTATTCCATTGTCACGCCGCCACCGATCCCTTTCGAACGGTGAAATGTCCGCTTATCGTCCGTCAGCCACGGTTTGCCGTTCACCAGCTTCCAGCTATAACTCGGGCCAAATCCGGCAAACAGAGAGAAACCCGCAATACTTTTCGGCGTCCATGAAACATATCCGCCGTATTCCCACTGCGTTAATGCCGTCGTTTGATATTGTGCTCCATAGCCATAATTGCCATAGACCCCGACGGTAAATTCTGGCGACAGACGATATTTCCCATATAAATACAACATCTGCTCACCATCGTTGACATAATCATTCCCTTCACCATCCGCCGGACTATTAAATGCACCGCGGGTATTTTTCCCCATATGCCAGTAAAAATTTCCCAGCCCATTTTCAAGATGAGCCTTTGTTTTTGACCACCCTATTCCGGATTCAATCTGCTGATACTGATAACCCAGTAGTGCGAAAAAATGTTGAGCGTCATGCGTAAAACCGCGAGCGCCCTCCCATTCCTCCAGTCCACGGTTGTAATACCAGGCGCTGCGCAATAAGAGGTTTTCCTTTTCGCCGAGCGGTACGGTAAATTGCGTCTCCAGCCCCTGGCGCAACAGATAATGATGACTCTCACCGGCAACCCAGGTCATACGGGCATATTTCGTTGGGCTCCAGTTCATTTCTCCGGTGGCAATATAATCGATGGGTTTATTACTCTTCAGCGTATAAAAACCGCGCTTTTCCGGTTCATCGCGTTCGGAAAAACGCGTGACCCAGGCGCCGCGAGCCGACCACGTCCCCCAGCCCGTTTCCGCGCGAATGCCCTGCCAGGTACTGGGGGCTGCGCGACTGCGGGTGACGTTGAGCACGCCAAACTTATACAACTGTTGCCAACCGGCAAACAGCCTGGCGTAGGCATCCCCCTCTTCCCATTTCAGCTTTGCATAGAGCTGACCGATCTTGGTGAACCCTTCCGCATGACCGTTTTTATCGCGCAGCAGATCTCTACCGGCGAAGTCATCGTTGGCGTACAGTTTCGCCACGCTGTACCAGGATGCATCAACACCGACGGCCTCCTGATACCAGCCGCTTTGGTAATCCAGTAACGCCCCTTGCGCCCAGGCATTTTGTTTACCGATACCGGCCTGCTCTTGCTGATCGTTGGTGCTCAACATCCAGACATTTTTCAGCGTGACCGTAAACTGACTATCTTCAAGAAAGCCCTGGGTGGCGACAGGAACGGCATTAGCGGAAATTGCTGCGCAACTCCAGCCGGAAATAAAAAATAAAGGTAACGTTAATTTAAATAGAGCCATACTGTTTATTCCATTTTATATTTAAACCACAGGAACACCGTCGAATTACTTTCGACACCTGTGAGTAATCAGTATTTATTTAAATGGTTCGCGTAAGCGTTTCTATTAATCAGGCCATTAAAAAACAAAAAACCCAAACCCATAATTCGATAAACAATGAATTATGATGTTTAGGTTTTGCCTGTATAACAGTAACAATCCTGATGTGCTGCGCGGATATAAATAACACGCTACACACCAACCTACCAGAGGCTTATTTTATAAATCAGCAGAAACGTGATTTAGCTCGCGAGAAATTTCTGCTGCAATTGCAACAGACGTTTTACAGGTTCGAATAATAGAAAATAAATCTCCGGCCTCTATATATTCTTTACGTAAATAACCCAACCACTGTTTAATACGTGCGACATGATATAAGCCCGTATCACCCTGTTTTTCCAGCTGGGCATATTGCGCTAATAAAGCAACAACCTGCGGCCACGGCATGCGAGGCTCGTTGAACTTAATCACCCGGCTGAGGTTCGGTACATTCAATGCGCCGCGCCCAATCATCACCGCATCGCACCCGGTGACCGCCATGCAATCCTGCGCGCTTTGCCAGTCCCAGATTTCACCGTTGGCGACCACGGGAATCGATAGTCGCTGGCGGATTTCACGGATGGCCTGCCAGTTAATACGCTCTGCTTTATAGCCATCTTCTTTGGTACGGCCATGCACCACCAGCTCCGTCGCACCAGCCTGTTGCACCGCATCAGCAATCTCAAACTGCCGCGCGGGACTGTCCCATCCCAGGCGCACTTTTACCGTGACTGGCAGGTGAACAGGAACGGCTTCACGCATCGCTTTCGCGCCGCGATAAATCAGCTCAGGATCTTTCAACAGCGTCGCGCCGCCGCCGCTACCGTTAACCAGCTTTGACGGACAACCGCAGTTCAGATCCACGCCCCATGACCCGAGTTCAACCGCACGGGCCGCGTTTTCCGCCAGCCACTGCGGGTATTGCCCCAGGAGCTGTACGCGCACCAGCGTGCCGGAAGGTGTACGGCTTTGTCGGTGCAGTTCAGGGCAGATTTTATAGAAGGATTTTACCGGCAGCAGTTGATCCACCACCCGCAAAAACTCGGTGATGCAATGATCGTAATCGTTAACCCCGGTCAGCAGCTCGCGCACCAGCGAATCGAGCACACCTTCCATTGGCGCCAGTAATACACGCATAAATCACCCCAAAAAAATGAGGCGCCATAGTAGCGTCTCTGTCACGGTGTGGAAAGTGCCTTTATCGGGCGGAAAAACTACACTTGCCGGTAGCCCGCGGGGAAAATCTTGTGGGAATGCATAACGTTCCAGAATGGAATGTTTGGTATGCTCACAATTCATGATGTGATCAGTAGCACGTTTTTAGCTTTAATTGTATGATGAATGCGTTTCAGCAAGGGCTTTCACCATGAGTAAATCATTGAATATTATCTGGCAATATCTGCGTGCTTTTGTACTTATCTACGCCTGCCTGTACGCAGGGATCTATATCGCATCCCTTCTGCCCATCACCATTCCCGGCAGCATTATCGGTATGCTGATCATGTTCGTACTGCTGGCGCTACAAATCCTGCCCGCGAAGTGGGTCAATCCGGGCTGCTATCTATTGATCCGTTATATGGCGCTGCTGTTTGTGCCTATCGGGGTTGGCGTGATGCAGTATTACGACCTGCTGCGCGCGCAATTCGGTCCCATTATTGTTTCCTGTGCGGTCAGTACGGTGATTGTATTTCTGGTGGTGAGCTGGAGCACCCATCTGGCGCATGGTGAACGTAAAATCGCCGGGCAAGAAGGTAATAAAGAATGATGACGTATATCTGGTGGTCGCTGCCACTGACGCTGGCGGTCTTTTTCGCCGCCCGTAAACTTGCCGCGCGTTTCAAAATGCCGCTGCTGAACCCGTTGCTTGTCGCCATGGTGGTGATAATCCCCATCCTGCTGTTAACCGGTATCCCTTACGATCACTACTTTCAGGGCAGCAAAATCCTCAACGACTTGCTACAACCTGCGGTGGTTGCGCTGGCGTTTCCTCTTTACGAGCAGTTGCACCAGATCCGCGCGCGCTGGAAATCCATTATCACCATCTGCTTTTGCGGCAGCCTGGTGGCGATGATTTCCGGTACCGCTATCGCCCTGCTGATGGGCGCAACGCCGGAAATCGCCGCGTCGGTGTTGCCGAAATCCGTCACCACACCGATTGCGATGGCCGTGGGCGGCAGCATCGGCGGCATTCCCGCCATCAGCGCCGTCTGCGTGATTTTCGTTGGCGTGCTGGGAGCAGTCTTCGGTCATACCTTTCTCAATCTTATGCGCATACATACCAAATCCGCCCGCGGGCTGGCGATGGGCACGGCTTCGCATGCGCTGGGCACCGCGCGCTGCGCCGAAGTGGATTATCAGGAAGGGGCTTTCAGTTCGCTGGCATTGGTGATCTGCGGAATTATTACCTCACTGGTGGCACCATTTCTGTTTCCGTTGATCGTCGCGGTACTGCATTAAACTTTGCGATTGGTCGCGCATTTTTAATTTCAGTTTCATAAGTTGCACACATAGTGTGAGTAAAATCACACATAATCACGATATTGCCCCGTAAACTACGGTTCCAATACACGATTATGAGGCAACGCCATGCATTCACGTTTTCACACCGCGTTTTCCGGGCTGGCGGGAGATTTGCAAACCGCGCTGGCGCCTCTGCTGGCGGATGAGCACTTCCCCGCAATGCTGAGCGCGGAGCAGGTGGCGACTTTGCGTAGCGCCACCGGCATGGATGACGATGCGCTGGCCTTTGCGCTGTTACCGCTTGCTGCGGCCTGTGCCCGCACCGATTTATCGCATTTCAATGTTGGCGCGATTGCCCGTGGCGTCAGCGGCATCTGGTACTTTGGCGCCAATATGGAGTTCCGCGGTGCAACGATGCAACAAACCGTGCACGCCGAGCAGAGCGCCATCAGCCATGCCTGGCTACGTGGCGAACAAACCCTCTCTTCCGTCACCGTGAACTACACCCCTTGCGGGCATTGCCGCCAGTTTATGAATGAGCTGAACAGCGGGCTGAGTCTGCGCATTAACCTGCCGGGACGCGCGCCCCATACGCTGGGCGATTATCTTCCGGACGCTTTTGGCCCAAAAGATCTGGAGATCAAAACCTTATTGATGGACGAGCAGAACCATGGTTTTGCCGTGAGCGGAGAGCCATTAGCGCAAGCGGCCATCAGCGCAGCGAACCGCAGCCACTCCCCTTACACACATTCCCCCTCCGGGGTTGCGCTCGAATGTCGTGATGGGCGTATTTTTAGCGGCAGCTATGCGGAAAACGCCGCTTTCAACCCGACACTGCCACCGTTGCAGGGGGCGCTAAACTTGCTCAACCTGAGTGGTTTTGATTACGCTGACATTCAACGCGCGCTGCTCGCAGAACGCGCCGATGCACCGCTCACGCAGTGGGATGCGACCGTCGCCACGCTGCGCGCATTGGGCTGCCAGCATACCGATCGCGTACTGTTGGCATAATCTTCATCACTGCGGGTTCACGCCCGCAGTGATGAAAAAGCCCGCAATTGAACCTCCGTTTCTTGCGCTTGCCGGACGGGTAAAGTAGCCTGAGTTAAATTTCAATCCTGTACCGAGTCTCCTGCATGTTAAAGCGTTTGCTATACAGCCTGTTAGTCCTGATCGGCTTACTGCTGTTAACAGCGCTTGGTCTCGATCGCTGGATGAGCTGGAAAACCTCGCCCTATATCTACGACGATTTACAGGATCTGCCCTGGCGGCAGGTAGGCGTTGTGCTCGGCACCGCGAAGTACTACCGCACTGGCGTTATCAATCAATATTACCGTTACCGTATTCAGGGCGCGCTGAACGCCTATAACAGCGGCAAGGTCAACTATCTGTTGCTCAGCGGCGATAACGCGTTGCAAAGCTATAATGAGCCGATGACCATGCGTAAAGATCTGATTGCCGCTGGCGTCGATCCCTCCGACATCGTGCTCGACTATGCCGGTTTTCGCACCCTCGATTCGATTGTCCGCACGCGTAAGGTCTTTGATACCAACGATTTCATCATTATCACCCAGCGTTTCCACTGTGAGCGTGCGCTATTTATCGCCCAGCATATGGGGATCCAGGCGCAGTGTTACGCCGTGCCATCGCCAAAAGATATGTGGAGCGTTCGGGTGCGGGAATTCGGTGCGCGGCTCGGCACCATCGCGGATCTGTACATGTTCAAGCGCGAGCCACGTTTTTTAGGCCCGCTGGTGCCCATTCCGTCATTGCAGGAAGTTCCGGATAATGCGCAAGGTTACCCGGCCGTCACCGCCGGGCAACTGTTTGAGATGCAAAAGAAAGGGAAAAACTGATCCGGCGTCAGTACGCCGACACATTGCGATTTGCGCTCTTCACGGGTCTGATAAGGGTAAAATCCCGTGCCTTAAACGCGCGGTGATCGATAACCTCCTCCTCATTCCTGTCGAGCGTCCATAAGCCGCTCAGCGCATTAAACGAGAATATCGTCTCCCCCTCCGGCGTTTCGACAAGATACTCCCCGGTTTTTAAATACCCCGCCGAACAGTAAATACGGGCTGGCGCTGCGTTCTTCATTTTGAATTCGATTTTGCGAAAGCCGGTAGGCACCGTGCAAAAATAGTAAAACGGCAGGAATGTGACCTTGATATCACCGGGGGTGGCAACCACTTCGCCATCACGCAGTAATTCAACTCCCTTAAGGTAGAAATTCACATGTTCGGTTTTTTCGTGCGGAAGGTGATCAACTTTAAAATACACAACATTCATAGGCGCCCCTCTGAGCTGCAGATACTAATTTCAGAGATTTATCTTTCAAGCGTAAGTACCTGCGGAGCGGAAGGCATTCAGAATAGACTTAATTGTTAATGCGGCGGTCAGTTGCGCACGCGTCGGGACGAAAATTTGCAAGAGGGAAAACTACCGCGCAGGGCACAAAAGAGTCTCAACAGCGGCTGCGCGTAGTCTCTTGGCAGCGTGTCAGGCGACTTTGTCTTCACACCGGTGCAAACTGCGCTCCAGGTCGTAGATCAGGCTTTTGACCATTTCCGGCGTCAGACTAAAAAATTGCGAATCAAAGGTTGTCGCACCGGGTCCATAGGGCGACGTACTGTAACCAAATTTGACTACCACACCATTCAAATCTTCCACCGGCCCAACTTGCCAGCCGATAACAGGAAAAGCAGGAAACACGAATTCTTTGTCCATCAGAATTACCTCATTAATGCTGTGTCTTATTTGAGCGTAGCATCGAAGCGGAAAATTTAACAAATTTGTTTAGACAAAGTTTTTTCGCACCCGCCCCATCCATGACCTATTAATGACAGGCATAAAAAAAGCCCGCTGGAACCAGCAGGCTTGTTGAGTATGACACGCTTATTTCTTACGCGCGTATTTCAGGGAGTCCAGCGCCACAGCAAAGATGATGATGCCGCCCTTGATGATGTACTGCCAGTACGGGTTAATGCCGATATAGGTCAGACCGTAGTTGATAACGGTGAAGATAATCACACCGGTCACCACGCCCAGTACGGTACCCACGCCGCCGCTGAAGGAAACGCCGCCCACCACACAAGCTGCGATAGCATCCAGCTCATACATAAAGCCGAGGTTGTTGGTTGCAGAACCGATACGACCCGCTTCCAGCATACCGCCGAAGGCATAGAACACGCCGGACAGCGCATAAATCATCAGCAGGTTCAGCGCCACGTTCACGCCGGACACTTTCGCCGCTTCCGGGTTACCACCGATAGCGAAAATATTTTTGCCAAAGCGGGTTTTATTCCACAGGATCCAGACAAAGGCGACGGCGATTAACGCATAGAAGGTGATATACGACAGGCGGAAACTGCCCAGCGCAATAAAGCCCTGCGTAAAGGTGGAGAAACCGCTGTCGAAGCCGGAAATCGGCGACGCACCGACAAAGTCGTAGTACAAGGAGTTGATACCGTAAACGATAATCATCGTACCCAGAGTCGTGATAAACGGCGTTACGTTCAGGTAAGCAATAACGATACCGTTCACCAGCCCGATAATCGCGCCAATGGCGCAAACAATCAGGATCACCACCGGAATCGGCATGGTGGCCATATCGGGGAAGACTTTATTGGCGTTTTCCATTGATTGCAGCAGTGTTGCGGCAACCACCGCAGCAAGGCCCACCTGGCGCCCGGCGGAAAGGTCAGTACCCTGTGTAACAATCAGTCCCGCCACGCCCAGCGCGATAATAATACGCACGGAAGATTGGGTCAGAATGTTACTTAAGTTCAGCAGACTTAAGAATGTGGGATCCTGGAAAATAATAATGGCCAGTAACACTAAAAGAACAACATAAATGCCGCCGTCTTTCAGATAAGTGAGAAAAGTTTTTTTATTTAACGCACTCATGAGGAGCCCCTGATCTTAAAGGTGCAAAGACGCAAGACGGAGAATTTCGTTTTGCGTTGTGGTTTTAGTGTCAACAATTCCGGAAACGAGGCCATTGCTCATTACCAGAATACGGTCAGTGATGCCTAACAGCTCAGGCATTTCAGAGGAAATAATAATGATCCCCTTATTCTTTTTCGCCAATTCGGCAATCAGCTGATAAATTTCAAATTTCGCACCAACGTCAATACCACGCGTTGGCTCATCGAGCATTAAGATTTCTGGCTGGGTTAATAACCAGCGACCAATAATCACTTTCTGTTGGTTACCACCAGACAGTGAACCAATTTGCGTACGGTGTCCTGGGGTTTTCACACGCATCGAGTCGATAACCCATTGGGTATCACTCTTCATACGGCTATTATCCAGCAGACCGACTTTGTTTTTGTAATTCTGAATATTGGAAATCAGTGAGTTAAAACCAATATCGAGGTAAGCGTAAATACCGGTTGAACGGCGTTCTTCGGTTACCAGAGCAAAGCCATTATTAATCGCTTCATTCGCATTATGATTATTAATCGGCTTGCCATGCAGTTTAATAGTACCGGCGGATTTCTCGCGGATACCAAACAGCGTCTCGACGATATCAGTACGTTTTGCACCAACCAGACCGGCGATACCGAGGATTTCGCCCTTGCGCAAATCAAAGGAGACATCGCGAATAGACGGCTGACGCAGCGAAGTCAGGTTACGCACTTCAAGGATCGTTTCGCCCGGCTCGTTATGCTTGTCCGGGAAGCGCTGGTTCAGCGAACGCCCCACCATCATGGCGATGATCTTATCCATATCCAGTCCTTCCAGCGGCTGGGTGGCAATCCACTGGCCGTCGCGCAGGATGGTTATTTCATCGCAAAGCTGGAAGATCTCTTCCATTTTATGAGAGATATAAACAATACCGCAGCCGCGATCTTTCAGCTTACGGATAATTTTAAACAGATGATTGACTTCTTTTTCCGTCAATGACGACGTCGGTTCATCCATAATAACGATCTTGGCGTCATAGGAGAACGCTTTCGCAATTTCAATCATCTGCATTTGCGAAACAGATAATGTGCCCACGCGTGCTCGCGGGTCGATATCGATATCCAGCTCATCAAAAATAGCTTTCGTATCGCGGTACATTTTATCCTGATCGACAAACACGCCTTTGGTGGGGTAACGCCCCAACCACATGTTATCCATCACGGAACGTTGCAGCACCAGGTTAAGTTCCTGGTGAACCATCGAGATACCATTTTCCAGTGCTTCTTTAGCCGAATGGTAATCGATCTCTTTCCCCTGAAAAAGGATGCTGCCGGAATCTTTTTGATAGATCCCAAAAAGACATTTTAATAACGTTGATTTACCCGCGCCGTTCTCACCCATTAATGCATGAATGGAATGAGGACGAACTTTTAAATTGACATTATCGAGTGCCTTTACGCCTGGAAAAGACTTGTTGATATTGCTCATTTCCAACAAGAATTCACCTGACGACTGAGTATTATTGCTGACCATAATTGTACCTTGTTGGCCTGGCATATCATGTTGTTATAAAAGGGCGTATTTTTTAATACGCCCTGTGAAAACAGACTAGCTAAATATTATTTACCAGCAATCTGAGCGAGGTTGTCTTTATCTACACCAACGTAAGGAATACGAACAACTTTGTTTTCGATTTTCCAGTTGGTGCCATCCGCCGCGCCTTTACCTTCGGCGAGGTTTTTCGCCAGGTCGAAGCTGGCTTTCGCCTGGTTGTTGGCATCGTTCAGTACGGTACCCGCCATTGCGCCGGATTTAACCAGTGCCAGGGCTTCAGGCAGCGCATCTACGCCAAATACCGGAATTGAGCTCTTGTTGTGCGCTTTCAGCGCTTCAACAGCACCCATTGCCATGGCGTCGTTGTTGGCGATAACCACTTCAATTTTGTTTGCGTTCGGGCCGGAGAGCCAGGCGTCCATTTTGTCTTTCGCCTGAGCGGTATCCCACATTGCGGTATCTAACGCCAGTTGCTGCGTTTTGATGCCTTTATCGTTCAGCTCTTTGATAACGTAAGTGGTGCGCGCTTCAGCATCCGGATGGCCCGGTTCGCCTTTCAGCAGTACAAACTGGATCTGACCGTCTTTGTTCAGGTCCCAGCCCTGGTTTGCCGCCCAGTGTTTGGCGATCAGATCACCCTGAATCACACCGGATTCTTTAGAGTCGGTACCGACGTAGTACGCTTTGTCATAGCTATCCAGCGCTTTACGGGAAGGTTCTTTGTTGAAGAACACCACTGGCACGTTCTGACCACGGGCTTTCTCAATAACGGTGCCTGCAGCAGCCGGGTCAACCAGGTTGATGGCCAGCGCTTTCACGCCTTTCGCCAGCAGAACGTCAATCTGGTCATTCTGTTTGGATTGGTCATTCTGGGAGTCGTTCATCAGCAGCTGAACATTCGGCGCTTCTTTGGCATCTTTCTCAATCGCCTTACGCACAACGGACATAAAGTTGTCGTCATACTTATAGATGGTCACACCAATGCGGGTATCCGCTGCGTGTGCGGCTGCGCCGAAAAGCATGCTTGCCATTACAGCAGACAGAGTCAACACCTTCTTATTCATGGTATCTCCGGTTTTTTATATGCAGGGTAGTTCTTGTGAAAAAAGCTCGGTGGGAAGTATGTTATTGAAACGTTACTTTCGACCGAAGTTCACTCTAAAAAATCCATTCGTCCGTGTACGGTAACGCTCCAGAAATTCGCTTTCTTCGATGTATCTGCGCGGCTATGCGCTGTTAAAGTGAATAATCACCGTTACATCGTGTTTCAGCTTCTAAGACGCTGACATCATAGTCAGCGCCTTGTTAAGATACTGTGAATTTACTCACAGATTGAAAACGGTTACATCCACGAACATTATAAGTTAGTGATCGAAGCCACAGTTTGTCGGCCGGTCACCGAATGGCGGCGCACCAGCGTGGGCATAAAGCAGTGAGATTCCTGCGGATCCAGCTTTCCTGCGGCCCCCAGCAGCGCCAGCTCGGTCGCCAGACGTGCCATCGACGCCACCGGATAGCGCACGGTAGTCAGCTGTGGGTCGGTGTAGCGCGCAATCGGGATATCATCGAAACCAATCAATGACAAATGCTGTGGCACCGCAATGCCGTTATCTTTCAGCGCAGTCAGCGCCCCGGCGGCCATGCTGTCGTTGTAGGCAAACACCGCCGTGAGCTGCAAATTGCGCCCCAGCAGTTCAACCATCGCCGCTTCTCCGCCCTGCATATCCGGCGAGCCGGTGCCAACCCAGCTATCCGGCGCAGCTATCCCCTGCTCTTCCAGGGCGCGGAACCAGCCTTCGCGGCGCAAATCGTTATCTTCAATATGGTGACTGGAAGCCAGATAGCCGATGCGCTGATGGCCATGGTTGAGCAACATACGCGTCGCCATCATCGCGCCGCTGATATTATCCAGACAGACGCAGCGATGGGCGTAACCCGGCACCAGACGGTTGATCAACACCATGCCCGGCACCTGATCCATAAAGCCAATCAGCTCTTCATCACTTAACGCTTTCGAATGAACAATCAATGCGTTACAGCGCTGGCGAATCAGAACCTCAATGGAGTGACGCTCTTTTTCCGCCTCGTGGTAACTGTTGCCAATCAGCACATACTTTTGATGTTGCTGGGCCACGGTGTCCACCGCCTTCACCAGTGCGCCGAAGAAGGCGTCGGACACATCCATCACCACCACGCCGATGGTATCGCTGACCTGCGTGGCCAGCGCCTGCGCGTTGGCATTCGGGCGATAGCCAAGCTGAGCGACCGCCTTCATCACCGTTTCACGCGTATCCTGGCTTACCAGCGCGCTGTTATTCAGCACGCGGGAAACCGTCGCGACAGAGACGCCCGCCTGACGGGCAACGTCACGAATGGTGATCATTTTTACTCACCTTTACTGGATTGCGGCAGTTCACAGTCACCCCCTGGGTTAAGTAAGGAGGCTATTCTGTCAGTCGGCGGGAGATTGCTGCGTGAGTGACATCACATGAATGGAAACGGTTACATCCGTTTTGTTAACGATTGTGATCCAGATCGTTATCTGGATGTTCGTGCCAATGCTGTCCCCGCAGCACGTGCGGTGAATTGCCGCCACAACCACTCCATCGGCCCCTGACGAAAATGCTTGAGCCAGAAGAGAGAAAACAGAATGTTGGCAGCCCATACCGGCGGAACAAAAGCCAGCAACTGGAGACGGTCGAACTTCATAAATAAGCCGAAGTGATTAAACAAGGTAATGCAAATCACCGTTTGCAGCAGGTAGTTGCTTAATGCCATGCGGCCAACGCAGGCGATTGCATTGGCCCATTTGCTGGCGCCAATCTGCGGCCAGAAACCATACGCCAGCGCGGCATAACCTATGGCCTGAAACGGTGCGCTCAGTTCGCGCGGCGCCTGCAAAATAAAGGCGCACCAGCGATATGACCAGCCAAGCTGCCACTGCGCGACAATCGCAGGCAGGTTAATCAGCATACCCAGCGTAATCAGCAGCCCGCCAACGCGCCGGTAATGCCGCAGGCTGAATTGCCCTTTCAGCCAACCGCTACGCATCAGCGCTGCCCCCAGCAGCATCAATCCCGCCAGTTGCCAGCCATACTGCGCGCCGAGCGCCAGCAACGCATTGGATAACATGTCCGCCCGGTTGCTGATCGCTTCTATCATGCTGCCGCTGGTTTTCCACCAGACTTCATATTGCAGGTTCGCCGCATCCGGCAACCAGGAGCGGTTTGGTTCACTGCCGGAAATACCGCCCAGCAACAGCAGCACCACGATGCCCATCAGATAGAGCACAACGCCGGTATTGAACATCGTCTTCACGCTTTGCGCATCACGCACCATGCGCCAGGCAATCAACCCCACCAGCCCGTAAGCCAGAAGAATATCGCCATCCCAGAAAAAGAGAGCGTGAATAAAGCCCAGCAAGACCAGCAAGGTCAGCCGCGACTGGATCCAACGTTTACCGCGCGGCAGCAGCATTTGCAAACCCGCGCCAAATAAGAGGGCAAATAGCGAAAGGAATTTTACCTGCGCGAAGAGATCGAGCAACGCCCAGGTCCAGGCGTCACGTTGCGTGATCTCGCCATACCAGGCAGGGTTGGTATAGGCCGCCTTTGGTAACCCAAAAGCGGTGATATTCAGAAGCAGGATCCCAAGAATGGCGATGCCACGAACAAAATCCAGCGTGACATTCCGTTCCATGTCTCCGGCTCCCCGATAATCAGTTATGGTGGCGTACAGCGCGCAGGAACTCCTGGCGGGTATTCTGGCTCGATTTGAACAAACCGCCCAGAGAGGTGGTGGTGGTGGCGCTGGTGGCATCGCGAATGCCGCGCGCTTTCACACAATAATGCACAGCATCAATGGATACCGCCACATTATTGGTGCCAAGCAGGGTTTGCAGCGCCGTGAGGATCTGCTGCGTTAAGCGTTCCTGCACCTGCGGACGCTGGGCAAAGAACTGCACAATGCGGTTAATTTTTGATAAACCAATCACCGACTCTTTCGGGATATACGCAACGGTCGCTTTCCCGTCGATGGTCACGAAGTGGTGCTCGCAGGTGCTGGTCAGCGTAATATCGCGTACCGTGACCATCTCATCCACTTTCATTTTGTTTTCAATCACGGTGATCTTCGGGAAGTTGGCGTAATCAAGGCCGGAGAAGATCTCATCGACATACATTTTGGCAATGCGATGCGGCGTTTCCATCAGGCTGTCATCATTCAGATCGAGGTTAAGCAGTTGCATAATCTCGGTCATATGGCCGGCAATCAGGCGCTTGCGGGTTTCGTTGTCCGTTTCACGGACCGGCGGACGCAGCGGTGTTTCCAGGCCGCGGGCGACTAAAGCCTCATGGACGAGAGCCGCTTCTTTACTGAGTGATGACATTTTTTATTCTCCTGCAGGTGTGGCGTGCTTCGCCTTTAGCGCAGGCGAAGTGAACGATCATTGTGCGTGAGGTCGCGCACATAATCCAGTCCTGACGCCGATAATTATTGAAATTCCGCCGGCTTTCTGGGCGTCGGTTTCCACACCAAAACACCGCCAATCAGCAGGGCTAACGCCGCCACCCCAAGTGCCGGTTCAAGGCGTTGCGTCAGCCAGGTCGAGAGCGCCGACGTCATCGGCCCCACCAGTTGCCCCAACGCATAACCGGTGGTCAGCAACCCGGCCATATAGCGGGTGTGATCGGGGGCGAGTTCCCGTCCGTACAACAGCGACAACTGTACCGCACAGAGAAAACCGCCGCCCACCAGCAGCGCGCCAGTGACCAGACCGCTCATCCCAGGCAGCAGCCATGCCGCCAGCACGCCCGCCCCCTGTAACCACAGGACGATCGCCAGACGTTGATGGCTGTGGCCCACATGGCGCAGCAAGATGCTTAACGTAATCCCCACCACCGACGCCGCGCCAAATACCGGCCAGACAAACTGGGCGAATATACTGCCAGGAAAACGCAGCGCCGCCATTTGCGAAAGAAATGTCGCTGGCAAAATATAACCAAATCCGGCAAGGCTATAGCTCCATACCAGACGCTTGAGATCCGGCGTCAGGTGCAGCGGCTGCGCTTTTACGCCAGGCCGGTGCCACTCACCCGGTCGCGGCAGATAACGCGCGATAAACGTCACCAGTAACAGCGCCAGCACGCCATAGACCTGCCATGCGGACGCCGCCGTCAGCCCTTTGGCCTGGATCGCCACCGCCAGCAGACCGCTCAATGCGATACCCGCGCCCGGCCCGGCAAACACTGCGGCGCTCAAGCCCGGCCGCCCGGCCTGCGCCAGACGATCGTTAGTCCAGGCGGCGATCAGCACCATCGCCCAGCCGCTCATTGCGCCGATCACCAGCCGTAACGCGCCGTGCAGCAGCGCGTTATCGGCAATCGATGACAAGAACGTCAGCGCCACCGCGCCGCTAATGCCAGCGTACAAGCGCAGTTCAATATGATGCCGGGCGCGCATCGCATCCCACGCACCCAGCAGATAACCGAGATAGTTAATGGCGGCGACCAGCCCGGCGCTGGTCAATGTGAGCTGGCCATCGCGAATCATTAACGGCACCTGCGGCGTAAAGGCAAAACGCCCGATTCCCATCGCCACCACCAGCACAATAAACCCGCAAAGCGCAACTTTGCGTGCCATGAGCACCTCGTTTGTTAAAGTAAAGTTATGTTTATGATGCAATATGTAGCATTTATGCGGAAGTGAAAGTTACTCACAGGGCAATGAATAATCTGTATTATTATGGATGTCCCCCATCCTAACCCCGAATTAACTGAGGAGCCCTGCATGGAATTGCTCGAAGAGCACCGCTGTTTTGAAGGCTGGCAACAGCGCTGGCGCCACGACTCCGCCGTACTCAACTGTACGATGACCTTTAGCATCTTTTTACCGCCGCAACGTACAGCGACAGCGCCTCCCGTCCTGTACTGGCTCTCCGGCCTGACCTGCAATGATGAGAATTTCACCACCAAAGCGGGTGCGCAACGCGTAGCAGCAGAGCTGGGCATTGTGCTGGTGATGCCGGACACCAGCCCGCGCGGCGACGAGGTGGCCGATGCCGACAGCTACGATTTAGGCAAAGGCGCCGGGTTCTACCTCAACGCCACGCAGCAGCCCTGGGCTGCACATTACCGGATGTATGACTATCTGCGAGATGAGCTGCCGGCGCTGATCGCTGCGGAATTTAAGGTCAGTTCACGTTATGCGATCAGCGGTCACTCTATGGGTGGCCACGGCGCACTGATCATGGCGCTGAAAAACCCCGGTCGTTACACCAGCGTCTCTGCTTTTGCGCCTATCGTTAACCCGTTGCAGGTCCCCTGGGGGCAAAAAGCGTTTGCGGCCTACCTTGGGGAAGACAGC
The DNA here is from genome assembly GCF_025642095.1 of Kosakonia sp. ML.JS2a. Lineage (GTDB taxonomy): Bacteria > Pseudomonadota > Gammaproteobacteria > Enterobacterales > Enterobacteriaceae. The sequence goes on along the minus strand of NZ_CP106754.1, from coordinate 1,766,088 downwards.
GAACAGTGGCGTGCCTGGGACAGTTGCGTACTGATGCTGGAAAGTGGCGAGGCGGATGCCATCCCAACGCTGATTGATCAGGGCGATAACGATCAGTTCCTCGCCGATCAACTGCAACCGGCACGGCTGGCGGAAGCCGCGCGGCAAAAATCCTGGCCGCTGACGTTACGTATTCAGTCCGGTTACGATCACAGCTATTACTTTATTGCGTCGTTTATTGAAGATCATCTGCGCTTCCATGCGCAGTATCTGCTGAAGTGATCCCAGCCCCGGCGGCTTCCCACCGCCGGGTTTGCCCGTCAGAAGCGGTAATCGACGGCCATAAAGTAGCGGCGGCCTTCTTCATTGAAGCTGTAGTCGTCGCGGTTCAGATCTTTATCACCCAGGTTCAGCACACCGGCGCGCAGTTTCACGTTCTTGCTCGCCTGCCAGGCACCGCCCACGTTCCAGATAACATAACCGCCAGGCGTCATGCCCTGCGATACGGTACGTTTTTCACCGCTATAGTTTGCGGAAAGATAGAACGACCAGTCCTGCGTCGCTTGCCAGTCCAGCGTACCATTGGCGGCGTGATACGGCAGATCCTGCAACGGTTTATTGCCGCCGCCGCTGAGGTCGCGACCATCGTTATAGGTGTAGTTCAGCGTCACTTTCCATGCGTCGCCCAACGGCACTTTCAGTTCGGTTTCCAGCCCCTGGATCCGCGCTTTATTGACGTTGTAGTAACGGAATACCGGCACCAGTCTGCCGTTAGCATTACGTTCAAAACCAACGAAGTTGGTGTAACCCGGCGCCTCAATCAGGCTGGCAGTGCGACTGATATTGATCATATCCTCGATGTTATTCTGGAAGGCGGTCACGCTGCCCTGAACCCCTTCCAGCCATCCCTCTTCGCCGTTGTAGTAAAGGCCCAGTTCAAAACTTTCGCTGGTTTCCGGTTTCAGTTCCGGGCTGCCCACCACGCGGCAACTGCCACGACAAGAGTTGGTCGCCCAGTCCGGGCTGAGCTGCAACAGTGATGGAGCCTTAAATGCCGTCGCCCAGCCGCCTTTGACCGTGACGGTATCGGTGGCGCTGTAGACCAGGTAAGCACGCGGGCTCCAGTGATCGCCATAGGTATCATGATCGTCCATGCGCACGCCGGTAGTGAGCGCCAGCGGCTCGGCAATACGCCACTCATCTTCCACAAACAGCGCGTACTGGTTGGTTGAGGTTTCGCTACTGCTTCCCCCTGTCAGGTTGACCGGATCCTGTAATTTGTCGTGCCGCCACTCACCGCCAACGGTGACCAACTGATTGATGACGCCAAGCGGCAGCACATACTTGCCATCGACGGTGGTGTTTTGTGAACGGATCGGGCTGCTGTTGCCTGGGTTTTTATTGTCGATCGTCTCACCGTAGAATTTCAGTTCACTGTTGCCGACGCCCCAGCGGCCGTTATGCGCCAGTGAGTAGTTCTGTCTGTCGAGGCGATTTTTATTCAGCGAATCGGAATTCCGGTCCTGGCGATCGTAGCCATAACCGGCGGTAAAATCGTGATCCGCCGTCGGCGTCCAGGCGAACTCAACGTTGCCGTCACGGCTGGTGAAGCCCTCCATGCGCGGCGTAAGGCCGCTGGCATCGGTCTGCGAAGGTTGCTGCTGATCTTTCTCGCGCTTCGCCACACTGCCGTATGCTTTCAGCCCCAGCACACCGTCAATCAGCGGGCCGCTGGTGTAGAACTGACCATTCCAGCTATCGCCCCGATCCCGGTGCTCCTGGACAGTGCTGTCAGCGGTCACGCTGCCGGTCCAGCTCTGGCCGATTTTTTTGGTGATGATATTCACCACGCCGCCAAGAGCATCGGAACCATACAGAGAAGACATCGGCCCACGCACCACTTCAATACGCTCAATCGCTTCCACCGGGATCCAGTTGAGGTCGAAATCGTTGTGGCGGAATACCGCATTGCGGGAGTTGACGCGTTTGCCGTCAATCAGGATCAAGGTGTAGCTGCTGTCGAGACCGCGCAAACTGACACCTTTACGGTTATCCCCTTCATTGGTGAGCTGTACGCCGGGCACCTCTTTCAGCACATCTTTCAGGTTTTGCACCGGTTTACGCTGGAGGTCTTGTTGCGTAATGACGCTGATACTGGCGGGGGCATCTTTCAGGTTCTGTTCGCTGGCTGACGCGGTCACCACCAGCGTTTCACCACTCTCTACGGCCGCCATCGCTGGCAGCGCCAGGGAGAGTGCGGACGCGCAGAGGCCTCCCCGGACGATAGGATTCAAGGTAAACATTCCGTAACTCCATGAGGTAACTACAAAAAATTGCTAAAAATACTGCTCACATGCAATAAACCGCGCCCCATTACATTGACGGGGCGGAGGTGTGTCAGGGGTATTCTGGCGCTGAAAAAGCAGGCTGATACCTTGTTATTCAGTAAGTTACATTAATGTAAACGATAATTATTATCAATTTTAGAAATTCAAAGTTATGTAAATTGTTACAACGTCAGGCGAGACAGGCAGGCAAAAAAAAGCCCTCCGGACGGAGGGCTAAAGAGTGAATTTACTTGGTAAAGCGTTCCGGGAACTCCATTTCGCTGTAACGTACGAAACGGGTGCCTTTAGAGAATTTGTAACCGAGCCAGATAACCAGGAACAGCGGAATACCGATATAGGTCGCGGTGACCGCTCCCCAGTCAATGGTATCGGCGAGAAACGCCTGATAGTTCTGCCCCAGGGTGATGATCAGGCACAACACGAAGGCGAAGATTGGCCCGATTGGGAAGAAACCGGAGCGGTACGGCAGATTATCCAGTGAATGGCCCTGCGCAACGTAACCACGACGGAAACGGTAGTGGCTGATGGCAATACCCAGCCAGGCGATAAAACCAGTCATACCGGAGGTATTGAGCAACCACAGGTACACCGTCTGATTACCGAACATCGAGGTCAGGAAGCACAACGCAGCAATCACCGTGGTGGCATACAGCGCATTACGCGGCACACCGCCTTTCGACAGTTTGGCGAAGATGCGCGGCGCTTTGCCGTCACAGGCCAGCGTGTAAAGCATACGCGTGGAGGCATACATGCCGGAGTTACCCGCCGACAGTACCGCCGTCAGGATCACCGCATTCATCACCGCCGCCGCAGAGAGCAGGCCCGCATGCTCGAACACCAGGGTGAACGGGCTCACGCTGATATCTTTCACATCATTGCGCAGCAGGCTCGGGTCGGTGTAAGGAATAATCAGGCTGATGATCAGGATCGCAAACACATAAAACAGCAGGATACGCCAGAACACCTGACGCACCGCGCGCGGAATATTCTTTTCCGGATCTTCCGATTCACCCGCTGCGATACCAATCAGTTCCGTCCCCTGGAAGGAGAAGCCGACAATCATCGCCACGCCAATCATCGCCGATAAACCGCCAGCAAACGGCGCATCGCCAATGGCCCAGTTACTCCAGCCTGCCGGTTTTTCCCCCTGGAAAATACCGACAATCATCATCACGCCAACGATGATAAAGATAATCACCGTCGCCACTTTAATCAGCGAGAACCAGTATTCCGCTTCACCAAACCCTTTTACGGAGATGTAGTTCAGCAGGAAAATCACCGCCAGGAACAGCGCACTCCAGATCCAGCCTGGCGTGTCCGGGAACCACCAGGTCATCACCAGTTGCGATGCCACCAGGTCAACGGCGATGGTCACCGCCCAGTTGTACCAGTAGTTCCAGCCCAGCGCGAAGCCAAAGCCTTCTTCTACATACTTCTGACCGTAGGTCGAGAATGAGCCGGAGACCGGCATAAACGCGGCGAGTTCGCCAAGGCTGGTCATCAGGAAGTAAACCATCAAACCAATAAGAATATAGGAGAACAGCGCGCCACCCGGGCCCGCTGAAGAAATGGTCGCCCCGGATGCGACAAACAACCCTGTACCGATTGAACCGCCAATCGCGATCATCGTCAGGTGACGCGCCTTCAGTTCACGACGTAGCGTGGGCGCTTGTGTGGTTTTTGTTTCGGAAACCATAAGAAAAAGCTATCCATCCAAAAAATGAGGCGCGATTGTAGCAAACGAAACGCGGCCCTTCTGGCATAAAACGTCTGTTATTAGAGACCTTCATGATAGGCAGCGAATTATAAGTAAAGCAGTGAATGGATGATGTTACGAAGGTGTAAATACGCTCCCGCAGGGCTGCGGGAGCGGGGGATCAATTCAGACCACGAACCGAGGCGATAAACTGTTGCAGTTCCGGCGTACGGGGTTGCGTAAAGAAGGACTTACTCTCCCCCTGCTCCCAGACTTTGCCCTGATGCATAAACACCACGCGGTCGCCCACTTCACGGGCGAAATTCATTTCATGCGTGACGAGGATCAGCGTCATCCCTTCGGCAGCAAGCTGCTCGAGCACGCGCAGTACCTCGCCGACCAGTTCCGGATCCAGCGCAGAGGTAATTTCATCGCACAGCAAAACCTTCGGTTTCATCGCCAATGCACGGGCAATCGCCACACGCTGCTGTTGCCCGCCCGAGAGGTTCGCCGGGTAGTAATCAATACGCTCGCCCAGCCCCACTTTTTCCAGCATTTCAGTGGCCAGCTTACGGCACTCATCGGCAGGCATTTTCAATACCCGGCGCGGCGCCAGCATCACATTCTCCAGCGCGGTCATATGCGGAAACAGGTTGAAGCTTTGAAACACCATGCCCACAGAACGGCTGATTTCCCGCGCCTGAGATTCTCTGTCGGTGACCGTCATACCGCCGAGCTTAATGCTGCCATCCTGGTAACCTTCCAGCCCATTCATACAACGTAATAATGTGCTTTTGCCAGAGCCGCTGCGGCCAATAATCGACACCACTTCGCCCATTTCGATATCCAGGCTTACGCCTTTTAATACGTGGTTGTCGCCATAATATTTCTGAACATCATTAATGGTGATGAGCGGCATGGAATTTTTTCTCCAGATAACGGCTGTAGCGCGACAGCGGATAACACAGCAGGAAGTAGCCCAGCGCAACCAGGCCAAAGACTTTAAACGGGGCGAAGGTCACGTTATTCAGCATCGTTCCGGCTTTGGTTAACTCAACAAAGCCGATGATAGATGCCAGCGCCGTACCCTTGATCACCTGCACGGAAAAGCCCACCGTGGGCGCAATGGCAATGCGGATGGCCTGCGGCGCAACCACGCGAAATAACGTCTGCCCGAAGCTTAAACCCAGGCAGCGGCAAGCTTCCCACTGCCCTTTCGGCAGGGCTTTGATACTGCCGTACCAGATATCAAGCAAAAACGCGCTGGTAAACAACGTGAGCGCCAGCGTAGCGGCGGTCCATGCGCTTACGTCGATACCGAACAGCGCCAGACCGAAAAAAGCAAGGAACAACTGCATCAGCAACGGCGTGCCCTGAAACAGCGCGGCATAACCGCTGATCAGGCGTTTTGGCCAACCCCAGCGGCTAATGCGTAGTACCAGCAGTGGCAGCGTGACCAGCGTGCCGCACAGAAACGCAATCAGCGACAGCAGCACCGTCCAGCGCGCCGCCAGTAGCAGATTGCGCAGAATATCCCAGTCGGTAAAGGTACTCATCAGCCCTCGCTCCCTAACCATTTACGGCCAATCGCCAGCAACACCTGGCGCATCAGCAACGAAAGCGCCAGATACAGCAATGTGGTGACGAAATAGACTTCAAAACTTAAAAACGTGCGCGACTGGATCAGGTTGGCCATAAAAGTCAGCTCTTCATAAGAGACTTGCGAGACCACCGACGAACCGAGCATCACGATAATGCACTGGCTGACCAGCGCCGGGTAAATGCGTTTCAGGGAGGGCGGCAGGATCACCCGCAAAAATGTCTGGGATTTGTTCAGCCCCAGCACACGCGCTGCTTCCCACTGCCCTTTCGGCGTGACCTGGATCCCGGCGCGAATAATCTCCGTGCTATACGCGCCGAGGTTAACCAGCATGGCGATCAGCGCCGCTTCCCCGGCGGTCAGTTTCACCCCAAGGCTGGGCAAGCCAAACACAATAAAGAACAGTTGCACCACAAACGGCGTATTGCGGATCAACTCCACATACGCGCCCCATAGCGTGCTCAGCAGGCCGGGTTTTCCACTGCGCAGGGCCGCGCCGACAATCCCCAGCGACACACCGCCTACCGTCGCCAGCGCGGTGAGCGTCAGGGTGGTCCACAATCCGGCCAGCAGCTCCGGCCAGAAAGGCCAGAGCGCAGCGAAATCAAGCGAGGTCGTCATGCGTTTATGCGCCGAAGTTGGCCGGTAACGGTGCCTGCATCCATTTCTGCGACAGGGTGTTCAGTGAGCCATCTTTCAGCGCCTGATCCACCAGCTTATCGACTTCAGCTTTCAGCGCCGGTTCGTTTTTCATCAGCCCGATGTAGCACGGCGAGTCTTTCAGCATAAACTGGCTGACCGGGGCTTTTTGTGGGTTCTGACGCGCGATAGCGGCAACGACCACGTTCCCGGTGGCGAGGTACTGCACCTGCCCGGACATGTATGCCGACAGCGTGGTGTTGTTGTCTTCGTAGCGTTTCACGTCCGCGTCTTTCGGGGCGATATCGGTCAATACCATATCTTCAACCGCGCCACGGGTAACGCCGATGGATTTGCCGCTCAATGCTTTCGCATCAGGCAATGTGGCCTCCTTCGGACCAAATACCCCGAGGAAGAACGGTGCGTACGCCCGGCTGAAGTCGATCACTTTTTCACGTTCGGCGTTTTTCCCAAGACTTGAGATAACCAGATCGACTTTGTTCGTTTGCAGGTAGGGAACGCGGTTAGCGCTGGTGACCGGCACCAGTTGCAGTTTTACTTTCATGCCCTTCGCCAGGTATTCCGCCATATCAATGTCGTAACCCTGGGGTTTCAGATCCGTGCCCACCGAGCCAAACGGCGGAAAATCCTGGGGTACGGCAACGCGCAACACACCGCGTTTCTGAATATCCTGCAACTGATCCGCCAGCGCCTGCCCGGCGCAAGTCATCATTAATGCCGCACCGGCTGCCGCCATCATCCACTTTTTCATCGTCAACACCTCATCGCTCATGAAACAAAAGATTCTTTGAATCACTTTCTGCAACTAATGTGCCAACGCGATATATCGCGCTCAGCACGCGTTATTCGTGGAGTTTCAGGGTGAATCGATAGTTTCATCGCTGCGTCCGCTCCCTGAAACGGTGCAGACGCATGATGATGGTGCAATCAGATGGCGCAGTAGCGAATAAAGCGGTTCAGCGCACTGGAAAGGTGTTTTTGCCGGTGATGAATGCGCCACAAGGTGCGCACCAGGCGGGGTAGCGGGATCGGGACTTCCACCAGCGTGCCAGTGTCCAGCTGTTCAGCAATAACCCGACGGGAGAGACAACTGATGCCAAGACCGTGGCGAACCGCGTGCTTAATGGCTTCAGAATTGCCCAGCTCCATGCCGAGATGAAACTGTGGCAAATGCGACAGCAGTAAATAGTCGACAATTTCGCGGGTGCCGGAGCCACGTTCACGCAGGATCCACGGCGCTGCGGCCAGTCGCTCCAGCGTGACCTCGCTCTGCAACAGCGGTGCGGAAGGGGGAGCGAATACCACCAGCTCATCCTCAAGCCAGGGTTCAGCAATGATTTCCGCGGTGTGGCACGGCCCTTCAATCAGGCCGATGTCCACGCGAAAATCCGCCACGGCATTGATCACATCCTGACTGTTGCCTACGCTCAGCTCCAGCGGTAACTCAGGAAAATCCCGACGGTAGCGGGCAATCACTTCAGGCAGAATGTAATTGCCAATGGTGCTACTGGCAAACACGCGCAGCGCGCCATTGTCTTCACGAAAGAGTTGCTCTATTTCCGTTGCCTGCTCCAGCGCCGCCAGCGCTTTGGGATAGAGCAGCCGACCATGCTCATTGACCACCAGTCGTTTACCGACACGATCGAATAACTGCACGCCCAACTGGCCTTCCAGGTCGGTGAGCGCTGCGCTTACCGCCGACTGGGAGAGCGCCAGCCGCTGTGAAGCCTGGGTGGTGGAGCCGCTTTTCAGCACTTCAGCAAAGACTTCAAGCTGACGCAAAGTAATATGCATAGAGAGGTCACTTACCACTTATAAAGATTGATTATAAATATATAATCAATTTTACCTTTAAACCAGTCCGCCGTACCCTTTTCGCTATTGAAAGGAGAAGGTTATGACAGAAATCACACTACACACTGCGCGCCATCCTGCATGGCGCTTCGCGCCCGGACTGCTGCTCAGCATGCTTATCACCGGTGCGGCTCTCTGGCTCGGTCACTTTCCGGCGATTGCCGGCATCGGTTTCAGTGCACTGACACTGGCGATCCTGCTCGGCATGGTCGTGGGCAATACGCTTTACCCTCACCTGCATCGTTCATGCGATAGCGGCGTGTTGTTCGCCAAGCAGCATCTGCTGCGGTTGGGTATTATTCTTTATGGCTTCCGTCTGACCTTTTCGCAAATCGCAGAGGTCGGCGTCAGCGGGATCGTCATCGATGTGCTGACGCTGTCCGGCACCTTTTTGCTGGCCTGCGTGCTGGGGCAACGCCTCTTCGGGCTGGATAAAAAAACCCGTTGGCTTATTGGCGCGGGCAGCAGTATTTGCGGCGCAGCGGCCGTGCTGGCAACGGAACCGGTGGTGAAGGCCGAGTCCAGCAAAGTGACGGTTGCCGTCGCCACGGTGGTGATATTCGGGACGCTGGCGATCTTTATCTACCCGGCGCTTTATCCCCTGCTGGCGCATTGGTTCAGCCCGGAAACTTACGGGATCTGGATAGGTTCCACGGTGCACGAAGTCGCTCAGGTCGTCGCCGCCGGACATGCTATCAGCCCGGAAGCGGAAAATGCGGCGGTGATCGCCAAAATGCTGCGGGTTATGATGCTGGCCCCCTTTTTATTGCTGCTGGCAGCCCGCGTTAAACAACTCAGCCCGCACACCGGCGAAGCGAAAAGTAAACTCACGATCCCGTGGTTTGCGCTGGGCTTTGTTGCTGTCGCCTGTTTTAACTCATTTCACCTGCTACCCTCCGCGCTAATCCAGGCGCTAAACACACTGGATACCTTACTGTTGGCGATGGCGATGGCGGCGCTGGGGCTGACCACCCACATCAGCGCACTGAAAAACGCCGGGGCGAAACCGCTGGCATTGGGGCTGGTGCTGTTTATCTGGTTAATCGTTGGCGGTGGCGCAATAAACCTGGCTGTTCACCATCTGATGGCATAAACCACTACATCCCTTTCCTGCAGACCCGCTATGATGGTTTCTTTCCCCTGGCGGGTTTTAAGGAGTTTTTATGAAATACATTGGTGCGCACGTGAGCGCCTCAGGTGGAGTGGCGAATGCCGCCATCCGCGCCGCCGAAATCGACGCAACCGCGTTTGCGCTCTTTACCAAGAATCAGCGTCAGTGGCGCGCTGCACCGCTGAGTACAGAAACCATTGATGAGTTCAAAGCCGCCTGCGAAAAATACCATTTCAAACCGGGTCAGATCCTGCCGCACGACAGCTACCTGATAAACCTTGGCCACCCGGTCGCTGATGCGCTGGAAAAATCCCGCGACGCGTTTATTGATGAGCTGACGCGCTGCCAGCAACTGGGGCTGACGCTGCTGAACTTCCACCCTGGCAGCCACCTGATGCAGATCCCGGAAGAGGCGTGTCTGGCGCGGATTGCCGAGTCGATCAACATCGCGCTGGCGCAAACCGAAGGTGTCACCGCCGTGATCGAAAACACCGCAGGCCAGGGCAGCAATCTGGGCTTCCGCTTTGAACATCTGGCAGCCATCATCGATGGCGTGGAAGACAAATCCCGCGTTGGCGTCTGCATTGATACCTGCCATGCTTTTGCCGCCGGGTATGATTTACGTACTGCGAAAGCCACCGCCGAGACGTTTGCTGAATTCGACCGCGTGGTGGGTTTCAACTATCTGCGTGGAATGCATCTGAATGATGCAAAAAGCACCTTCGGCAGTCGTGTTGACCGCCATCACTCGCTCGGCGAGGGCAATATCGGCCACGATGCGTTTCGCTGGATTATGCAAGACAGCCGTTTTGACGGTATTCCCCTGATTCTGGAAACCATTAATCCGGATATCTGGGCAGAAGAGATCGCCTGGCTGAAAGCGCAACAAACCGCCGACGCCGCAGCGTAAAAAAAGGGCCGCAAATGCGGCCCTTCTGATATCCCTGGTACTGACACTGTATTACGCAGCTTTTGCGACCACTGCTTCTGTTTCCGGACGTTTCAGGAAGGCATACACCAGACCCGCCAGCAGCGTACCTGCAACGATAGAGAGCAGGTAGCCCACCACCGGGGTAATCGCACCCGGGATCAGCAGGACGAACAGACCACCGTGCGGTGCCATCAGTTTCGCGCCAATCGCCATCGAGATAGCGCCTGTCAGCGCACCACCGGCGATACAGCACGGGATAACGCGCATCGGGTCACGGGCGGCAAACGGAATCGCACCTTCAGAGATAAAGCACAGACCGAGAACCAGTGCGGCTTTACCACCTTCACGCTGACCTTTGTCGAACTTGTTGCGTGCAACCAGAGTTGCCAGACCCATTGCCAGCGGCGGCACCATACCGGCAGCCATAATCGCCGCCATCGGTGCGTAAGTCTGGGTACTCAGCAGGCCGACACCAAACGCGTACGCCGCTTTGTTCACCGGGCCGCCCATGTCGGTACACATCATACCGCCGAGGATTGCGCCCAGCAGAACTGCGTTAGCCGTGCCCATGGTTTGCAGCCAGGAGGTCAAACCTGCGAGGATTTTCGCAACCGGCGTACCGATCAGGTAGATCATCGCCAGACCGACAATCAGGCTGGAGAACAACGGAATGATCAGAATCGGTTTCAGCGCTTCCATACTCGGCGGCAGCTTGACGTTTTTGCTGATGGCTTTCGCAATGTAACCTGCGAGGAAGCCGGCAATAATACCGCCAATAAAGCCAGAACCGGTGCTCACTGCCAGCATGCCGCCGATAAGACCCGGCGTCAGACCCGGACGGTCAGCAATGGAGAACGCGATGTAACCCGCCAGCACCGGCACCATCAGGGCGAATGCAGAACCCCCACCGATTTTCATCAGCGCAGCCGCCAGCGTACCTTCTTCTTTAAACGCCGTGATACCAAAGGCGAACGAGAGGGCAATCAACAAACCACCCGCCACCACCATCGGCAGCATGTAGGAGACGCCCGTCAGCAGATGGCGGTATGCGCCAGCGCTCTCTTGTTTAGTTTCTGTTGCTTCAGCCTGCGCTTTGCCGGTCGGTTGGAACGTTTTGGCTTCCGCTACGGCTTTGTCCAGTTCCTGGACTGTTTTCTTCAGCGCCAGGCCGGTAGTGGTGCGGTACATCGGTTTACCCGCGAATTTCGCCAGGTCCACTTCGATATCTGCCGCCACAATCACCAGATCGGCTTGCGCCACTTCTTCCGGCGTGATGGCGTTGCCCGCACCTACGGAACCACGGGTTTCCACTTTCACCCACCAGCCGCGTTTTTTCGCTTCGGTTTCGATCGCTTCCGCCGCCATAAAGGTGTGCGCTACCCCTGTCGGACAGGCAGTAATAGCAACAATGCGTTTTGGACCATTGGTCGCCGCCGCAGTAGCGGCCACCGGTGCTGTGTAGGGCTTCGCGTGATTTTTCGCTTCGCTCAGGAACAGCTCAGGGTGCGCCACTGCGCGATTAATATCGCCCAGCCAGACTTTTTTCCCACTCAGTGCACTGTCATTCGGCACCTGGCTGCCCAAAACGATAGCCAGTTCCGCTTCGCCAGGGTTATCGATGAATTGCAGATTTGCGCTCTGCGCAGCCGCGCCCAGCAAGGTCTTCGCCATATAAGCGCGAGCCTGCCCAAGTTCGGAATCTATTATCAGCAGCGTTTTCATTATGCCTCTCCTGCTGTTAGTTGAAGGGTTTTAAGTCAACTCGCGCCATCATCGCGGCTAACTGGGTACGATCGGTAATACCTACGTTACTCTGACTGACCGCCAGTGCAGCAACAGCAGTGGCCAGGCGTAACGTATGTTCACTGGATTCACGCATCAGCAGACCATAAATCAGACCACCGACCATCGAATCCCCTGCGCCAACGGTGCTTACCACTTCCATTGACGGCGGTTTGGCGATCCATTCGCCCGAAGCGTTAACCCACAACGCCCCTTCTGCTCCCAGAGAGATCACCACATGGGCGATACCCTGTTCGCGAAGCCCATGAGCGGCTTCAATGACATCCTTCAATTCCGGCAACTTGCGACCCGCCCAGATTTCCAGCTCACGGCGGTTCGGTTTCACCAGCCACGGCGCGGCTTTCAAACCGGCCACCAGCGCTTCGCGGCTGCTGTCAAAAATAATGCATGGGCACTGGCTACGCAGGCGCGTCATCCAGTCGGTAAAGGCTTCCGGGCTGACGCCAGACGGCAGACTGCCGCTCACGCAGACCATATCGAACTGACCCAGCCAGGTCAGCGAGTCGGCAACAAAACGTTCCCAGTCGGTCGGCGTCACTTCAAAACCGGAGAAATTCAGGTCGGTGACTTCGCCATCTTTTTCCGTCAGCTTGACGTTGATGCGGGTACGCCCCTGCACCACCTGGAAACGGTTAGCAATGCCCAGCTCGCTGAACAACTGCTGGAATCCGTCCTGGTTATCTTTGCCAAGGAAACCGCCAACGGTCACGTCGATGCCGAGATCTTTCAGCACTTTCGCAACGTTGATGCCTTTACCGGCGGCGTGCAGGCCCGTCGTACGGACCAGGTTCACTTCACCGCGTTCAATTTCAGGGGTATACCCCACCAGATCATAGGCCGGATTAAGCGTAATGGTAGCAACACGTCTGCTCATTTATGCGCCCTCTCCCAAACCTGCGGCAATCGCTTCGCCAATCGCTTTCAGCGCTTGTTCAGCATCATCCCCTTGTGCAGTGAAACGCAGGCGGTGACCTTTCTTCACTCCCAGTGCAACCACTTTCATCAGGCTGCGACCATTGGCCGGTTTCCCGGTACCGTCCAGGTTGGCAACGGTGATTTCACTGTTAAATTGTTTGATGGTGTTCACCAGCATGGTGCCCGGACGGGCATGCAGACCGTGCTCATTGCGGACAACAAACTCTGCGCTCAGCAGATCGTCGGCAATCGCATCATCACTGGTCAGCAGCGCCAGCAGCGTCGCGGCGTCAGCATTCAACAGATGTTCAGCTTTTTTGCTCAGCAGCAGATCGCTCAGGCGCTTCAGCACCGCGACCGGCTGTTCGTCTGCCATCGCAACGCTGACCAGCACCGCAGCCTGCTCACCATTCACGTCAAACGGCGCAGCGGCGCGGCTTACAGCAACAGCGCTCAGCAGGTTGCCTTCAGCACTGTCGTTCAGCCAGATGCCCTGACCAAGGTTCAGCGGTTGTTCATTGATAGCGCGGGTAACATACGCGGCGTCTACCGCACCGGCTTCTTTCAGACGTGCGGCGTTCAGCGCCTGCAGGGTCACCAGATCGCTGGCAACGACATCGAGGGTCAGCGTTTCAATATCCAGCTTCAGCGAAGCGCTCTGTTTTTCACCCATCAGCAGCGCACGCAGCTCTTCAGCAGTGGTTGCAGATTGCAGCTGTTCGGCCACGGAATCATCGCTCAGCACATGTGTCAGCTGACGCAGCAGGCCCAGGTGTTCATCAGAACTGGCGGCAATACCGATAGCAACATACGCGACCTGTCCTTCGCTCCACAGGATGCCCTGCGGGAACTGGAACACTTTTACTCCGGTTTTCAGCACCTGATCACGGGTATCCGTGGTGCCGTGTGGAATCGCGATGCCGTTGCCTAAATAGGTGGAAGTTTGCTGCTCGCGCGCCAGCATGCCGTTGACGTAGCCGTCAGCAACGTTGCCTGCTTCTGCCAGCGCAGCCGCGATCTGGCGGATGGCCTCTTCCTTATTGCCGGCCTGCTGACCGGGATGGATGTCCTGAACGGATAACTGGAACATGTGACCCTCTCCTGCTGAAATTGAATCGTTTCAGCTAACTTGAGAAATGATGCGTCACCGCCCTGGTTCAGACATTACGCGATGACGCTGAAACGTTTCAATGAGTCTTCACCTTTTTACTTCAGCAATCAAGAAATCTCTGAATTTTCGTTGCAAAATTTAGAGGTACAGCACATTTCACCGTTGGCTGATGCAAATTTGCTGAAGCCGTTTTTGCCTTCAGCACGTAAACGTCAGCACCGGTCAGCTTTAATAACGTCGGTTGAAATAACGGTTTGCTTTTTCACGGTAATCGCACCTTAGGATCTGTGTTTTTATCCCGTAGCGGCGTACACTCCGCGTCTGCCAATTGGATCTCAGAGTAAAATGCAAAACTCCCCCGCCGCCGCCCGGCCCGGCGCGTTTGATTTCACATCGACGGCGTTTTTGATTGTCGCGTTCCTGACCGGTATTGCCGGCGCCTTGCAAACGCCAACGCTCAGCCTGTTTTTAACCAATGAAGTACATGTCCGTCCGGCCATGGTGGGGTTCTTCTTCACCGGCAGCGCAGTGATTGGCATTCTGGTCAGCCAGTTCCTGGCCGGGCGCTCCGACCGCAAAGGCGATCGCAAGACACTGATCGTTTTCTGCTGCCTGCTCGGCGTGCTGGCCTGCGGGCTGTTCGCCTGGAATCGCAATTACTTTATCCTGCTGTTTGTGGGCGTCTTTCTGAGCAGCTTTGGTTCCACGGCTAACCCACAGATGTTCGCCCTGGCGCGGGAACATGCGGATAACACCGGGCGGGAAGCGGTGATGTTCAGCTCCATTTTGCGTGCGCAGGTATCGCTGGCGTGGGTGATTGGCCCGCCGCTGGCGTACGCGCTGGCGATGGGATTTGGTTTTACGGTGATGTATTTATGCGCTGCTGTCGCGTTCATTGCCTGTGCGGCGATGGTGTGGCTGTTCCTGCCCAGTATGCGTAAAGTTCCGCAGCCAACGTCAGCAGTGCTGGAAGCGCCGCGGACGCATCGTCGTGACGCGCTGCTGCTGTTTGTGATCTGTACCCTGATGTGGGGCACCAATAGCCTTTATATCATCAATATGCCGCTGTTTATCATTGATGAGCTGCATCTCCCGGAGAAGCTGGCAGGGGTGATGATGGGAACCGCTGCCGGGCTGGAAATCCCCACCATGCTGATTGCCGGTTATTACGCTAAACGCTATGGCAAGCGCTTTTTGATGCGTGTCAGCGCCGTGGCGGGTACCTGTTTCTATCTCGGGATGCTGACAGTGCATACCCCGGCCATCCTGTTAGCTTTACAGTTGCTGAACGCCATCTATATTGGCATTCTCGCCGGAATTGGCATGCTCTATTTCCAGGATTTAATGCCGGGTCAGGCCGGTTCTGCGACGACCCTTTATACTAATACTACGCGCGTAGGCTGGATCATCGCCGGTTCACTGGCGGGCGTGGTGGCGGAAATCTGGAGTTATCATGCAGTGTTCTGGATTGCGCTGGCGATGGCCCTGTTGACACAGGTGTGCCTGGCGCGAATCAAAGACGTTTAAGGCGCGGTCTGGTGTTCCAGATCGAGCAGATAAATCATGGCGTCAGCACGACTCTGCCCACACATCTCACGGCCAGGTTGCAGACCTGAGCACACTTTCGGGCGCAGCGGCGAGCCAAAGATTTTACAGCGCTGTTGCGCGTCGAGTTGCACGCACGGGGTGTTGGCCGGTTTGCCGTTGGGCATGCCGGGGATCGGGCTACTGATGGACGGGGCAGTACAGCAAGCTCCGCAGTCCGGGCGGCATTCCATAATGGCTCTCTTTCATTTATTACGCGTCGGAGTGGCGCGAACAGGCGCACGCTACCATCTTTTACTGATGGAATGCAAAACTCGCCAATTCCACTTGCCTGAAAAGGCCCTCGCGAGTACTTTGTCGCGATATTTTCGTGATTTTCATTTTACAGGACCCTTGCAATGCCAAGAGCGAACGAAATAAAAAAAGGTATGGTGCTGAATTACAATGGCAAGCTGCTGATTGTAAAAGATATTGATATTCAGTCACCCAGCGCCCGCGGCGCAGCAACGCTGTACAAAATGCGCTTCTCTGATGTCCGTACCGGGCTGAAAGTAGAAGAGCGTTTTAAAGGCGACGATATCCTTGATACCGTGACCCTGAACCGTCGTTTTGTCGACTTCTCGTATGTTGACGGCAACGAATACGTGTTTATGGATAAAGAAGACTATACCCCGTATACCTTCAACAAAGATCAGATTGAAGAAGAGTTGCAGTTTATTCCGGAAGGCGGCATGCCGGATATGCAGGTTCTGCTGTGGGATGGCCAGTTGCTGGCGCTTGAACTGCCGCAAACTGTCGATCTGGAAATCGTTGAAACGGCTCCGGGTATTAAAGGCGCATCTGCCAGCTCCCGTACCAAACCCGCCACGCTGAACACAGGCCTGGTGGTACAGGTTCCGGAATACCTGACCACGGGTGAGAAAATCCGTATCCATATCGAAGAGCGCCGCTATATGGGCCGCGCCGACTGATAAGCAACGCAGTAAAAAGCCACTTCAATGAAGTGGCTTTTTCTTTTACCTGCTGACGGCGTTTGCCGCCAGGAATGCTTACAGCAAATCGCGGAACAGGGTTTTCTTCAGCGCCAGTTCAACACCGCGCACTTCCGCCATCCCTTTCAGACGGCCAATCGCCGAGTAACCCGGATTCGTTTTCTTACGCAGATCGTCAAGCATTTGGTGACCGTGATCCGGACGGAACGGAATAGGACGCAGATCGCCCGCTTTCTTACGACGCTGCTCTTCACTCAAGATCGCGGCAACAACCGACACCATATCCACATCGCCCTGCAAATGCGCCGCTTCATGGAAGGTTTTCGGGTTGTCTTCACGGCAGGTTGAACGCAGATGCGTAAAGTGAATGCGATCGCCAAACGTCTCGATCATCCGCACCAGGTCGTTATCCGCGCGCACGCCGTATGAGCCTGTGCACATGGTAAAGCCGTTGTTGATGCTGTTGACCGCGTCTTTCAGCCACTGCATATCTTCGATCGTGGAAACAATGCGCGGCAGGCCGAGGATCGGACGCGGCGGATCATCCGGGTGCACCGCCATGCGGACGCCCACTTCCTGTGCCACAGGGACAATAGCCCGCAGGAAATACGCCATATTTTCACGTAACTGCGCTTTATCAATACCGTCGTATTCAGCCAGACGCGCGTGGAACTGCGCCAGCGTATAGCCCTCTTCCGCCCCCGGCAAACCCGCGATGATGTTACGCGTCAGTTTTTCCACTTCCGCTTCGCTCATCGCGTTAAAGTAGGCCTGCGCCTGGCGCTGCTCTTCGTCGCTGTAATCCGCTTCTGCGCCTTTACGCTTCAGGATATGCATTTCAAAAGCGGCAAACGCAATCTGATCAAAACGTAGCGCTTTGGAGCCGTCCGGCAGTTGATATTCCAGGTCGGTACGCGTCCAGTCGAGGATCGGCATAAAGTTGTAGCACACGGTATCAATACCGCAGGCCGCCAGGTTACGGATGCTCTGCTGATAATGGGCAATCCAGGTGTCGTACTGCCCGGTATGGGTTTTAATATCCTCGTGTACCGGGATACTTTCCACGACTGACCAGACCAGCCCTTTCTCTGCCAGCAGCGCCTGACGCGCTTTGATCTCCTCCACCGGCCAGACCTGGCCGTTAGGGATATGGTGCAGCGCAGTGACTACGCCTGTCGCGCCCGCCTGACGCACGTCATCAAGAGATACCGGATCGTTCGGTCCATACCAACGCCAGGTTTGTTCCATCGCCTTACCCTCTAAAGTTGTTATACCAATACACATAACCGCATGACGACTACCATACATGTTTAATCAGGAGGGTCAAACTCTCCCGCAGCAATGATTGATCCAGCTCACATTCCCCGGATAATTACGGCATACCAATTCTTTTTGCTGTCATATAACTTTACACTGCTCATTGTTAATTATTGGTTAATCAGGTGTATATAGATGAAGACAATTGCCTCGATAACGCTTCCCGCAGCCGTTCAGCAACCTCAGTATGATCGTACGAAGCTGCGTTCGCGTATTGTGCACTTCGGTTTTGGCGCATTTCACCGCGCGCATCAGGCGCTGTTAACCAACCGTGTGCTGAATGCCCGGGGCGGTGACTGGGGCATCTGTGAAATCAGCTTGTTTAGCGGTGATGTGTTGATGACGCAACTGCGCGCGCAGGATCATCTGTATACGGTGCTGGAAAAAGGCGCGGACGGTAACCAACCGATTATTGTGGGCGCGGTGAGCGAATGCCTGAATGCAAAACTCGATTCGCTGGCGGCAATTATTGAAAAGTTTTGTGAACCGCAGGTCGCCATTGTTTCACTGACGATCACCGAAAAAGGCTATTGTATCGACCCTGCCAGCGGCAAGCTGGATTTGCGCCAGCCGCGCATTGAACATGACCTGCAACATCCCGACGAACCGCACTCTGCACCAGGCATTCTGGTTGAAGCCCTGCACCGCCGTCGCCAGCGTGGGTTGGGGCCGTTTACCGTCCTCTCTTGTGACAATATTCCTGATAATGGTCACGTGGTGAAAAATGCCGTGCTGGGTATGGCGCAGGCCCGTTCGCCGGAACTGGCGCAGTGGATCGCGGAACACGTGAGCTTCCCGGCAACCATGGTAGACCGAATTGTACCGGCGGCGACGGAAGCATCGCTGGCAGAAATCAGTGCAATACTGGGCGTTGAGGATCCCTGCGCAATCAGTTGCGAACCCTTTATTCAGTGGGTCATTGAAGATAATTTCGTGGCCGGGCGGCCGGAGTGGGAAGCGGCGGGCGCGCAGCTAGTCCAGGATGTACAACCCTGGGAACAGATGAAATTACGTATGCTTAACGGCAGTCATTCATTCCTGGCGTATCTTGGCTATCTTGCCGGGTTTGCCCATATTAATGATTGTATGCTGGACAGCGCGTTTCGCAGTGCTGCGCGCCGGTTGATGCTTGAGGAACAGGCGCCAACACTGCGGATAACCGGGGTTGATCTCACCGCCTACGCCGACAGCCTGATCGCGCGTTTCGCTAACCCGGCGTTACAACACCGTACCTGGCAAATCGCCATGGATGGAAGCCAGAAGCTGCCGCAACGTATGCTGGACGGCATTCGCGTGCATTTACAACGGGAAAGCCACTGGCCACTGTTGGCGTTGGGGATAGCAGGCTGGATGCGTTATGTCAGCGGCGTTGATGATGCTGGTAACATGATTGATGTTCGCGACCCACTGGTGGATAAAATTCGCGCCATCGTCGACACCAGCAGTGAAGCGGAACGCGTCACCGCATTGCTCACGCTGCAAGAAATCTTTGGCACTGACCTGCCGCAAAACCCGGTATTTGTCGATGCCATTACCGACGCATGGCGCAACATCGCCGCCAACGGCGCGCATGGCGCAGTGAAATCCGTGCTCAATACTTAACATTTACTGCTATTACTGCGGGCGATATGTGCTTTACATCGCCCGCGCCCTTCTCTTTTTCTTTTTTTTTCGCCAGGATCCCTTCAACATGCAATTTTGTTGATCCAGGGAGTTTCCGTGACAAAAACCAACCTCATTACCGGCTTCCTTGGCAGTGGTAAAACCACGTCGATACTGCATTTACTGGCCAACAAAGATCCGCAGGAAAAATGGGCAGTGCTGGTGAATGAATTTGGCGAAGTCGGTATTGATGGCGCTTTGCTGGCAGACAGCGGTGCGCTGCTCAAAGAGATCCCCGGCGGCTGCATGTGCTGCGTCAACGGCCTGCCTATGCAGGTCGGGCTGAATACGCTGCTGCGCCAGGGCAAACCCGATCGTTTGCTGATTGAACCTACCGGACTCGGTCACCCCAAACAGATCCTCGACATGCTTAATGCCCCGGTTTACGAGCCGTGGATCGACCTTCGTGCGACGTTGTGCCTGCTCGATCCGCGCCAGTTGCTGGATGAGAAAGCAGTCAACAATGAAAATTTCCGCGATCAGCTGGCTGCAGCCGACATTATTGTCGCGAATAAGCAGGATCGCGCCACGTCGCAGAGCCAGCGCGCACTGGAAAGCTGGTGGCAAACGTTCGGCGGCGACCGTTTACAGGTTACCGCCACGCAGGGTGCCATCGACGGGGCGTTGCTCGATCTGCCACGCCGTAACCTGCGTGAACTGCCAACCAGTGCCGCGCATGACCATTCCCATGCGGTAAATAAAGGGCTGGCTGCGTTGAGCTTACCGGCGCATCAGCGCTGGCGTCGCAACCTGAACAGCGGCCAGGGCCACCATGCCTGCGGCTGGATTTTCGATGCCGATACCGTGTTTGATACCGTTGGTTTGCTGGAATGGGCGCGGCTTGCGCCTGTCGAACGCGTTAAAGGCGTACTGCGCATTCCTGAAGGCCTGTTGCGGGTTAACCGCCAGGGGCAGGATTTGCATATCGAAACCCAACAGGCCGCGCCGCCGGATAGTCGAATCGAGCTGATTACCGCCTCTGAAGCCGACTGGAACGCGCTTCAGTCCACTCTGTTGAAGCTTCGTTTAAGTTAACAACACTAACGTTGCGTCTGTGTTAATTGAAAATGCTGTGAAGATGAAAACTCGTTATTCCTTGATTTTGCTGCTTAACGTCGCCGGTCTGGCGCTCTTTTTTTCCTGGTATCTGCCCGTAAATCATGGTTTCTGGTTCCCGCTGGACTCAACCATTTTCCATTTTTTCAACCGCGGCCTGGCTGAAAACCGTGCCTATTTATGGTTTGTTGCGCTGACCAACAACCGCGCTTTTGATGCCTGCTCACTACTCGCCATGGGCTGCCTGATGCTGACCTTCTGGCTGCGGGGAGATCGCAGCGGCCGTCGTCGGGTTGTGATGATTGGCCTGACCATGTTGCTGATTGCGGTGGTATTAAACCAGCTGGCACAGTTGCTGATGCCCGTGCAACGTGAAAGCCCGTCGCTCTTCTTTACGGATATTTATCGGGTCAGCGATCTGCTCGACTTCCCGACCAAAGATGCCTCAAAAGACAGTTTTCCCGGCGATCACGGCATGATGTTGCTTATTTTTTCCGCCGTTATGCTGCGTTATTTCGGTAAGAAAGCCTTTGGCATTGCCCTGATTATTGTTGTGGTTTTCGCCTTCCCGCGCGTAATGATCGGCGCTCACTGGTTTACTGATATTGCGGTGGGTTCGCTGTCGTCAGTGCTGATTGGGTTGCCATGGTGTTTGATGACGCCGCTTAGCGATAAAATTATTCAATGCTTTGATCGTTATTTGCCCGGAAATAACAATATTTAAACAAGTAAACAACATTGTTTTGCCCCATTCATTAGGGATCGTTTTCGATCCCTGATGCAAATTCCCGGCGCTTTCCTAATTTTGTCATTTTCGCGTCATAACAATCTGCCTATAAAAGAGCAATTTGTACGCTATTTAAACTAAATTGCCGGTTTTGTGACCAATCCTGAATATTCACTTTCTGTATCATAATTTCTTATAAAAAAACGCGGAAAAGCGCTCGCAATGCCGGGAGGGTTAGGGTAATCTCGGGTTCGTCTTGTCGCAAAGAGTGCTTTTATTCTCATTGTGCGTAAATTTGTGCGTTCTTCCACAGATCTGACCATGAGTAATTGTCTCGTTGCTTACAGATAATTAATCTCGCTGCGTTGGCATTTTTTATAACGATATTTATCGTTAAGGACTTCAAGGGAAAATAAGCAATATGGTCAAATCTCAGCCGATTGTGAGATATATCTTGCGGGCGATCCCCGCGATAGCGGTAGCGGTACTGCTGTCAGCTTGCTCAACCAATACCGCAAAGAATGTGCATTCTGAGACGCTTGCTGTGGGTGAAGATGCTTCTTCACTGCAAACCTCTCAGGATGAATTTGAAAATATGGTTCGTAATCTGGATGTCAAATCCCGAATTATGGATCAATATGCTGACTGGAAAGGCGTACGCTACCGTCTGGGCGGCGACACCAAAAAAGGCATCGATTGTTCCGGTTTCGTGCAGCGCACGTTCCGTGAACAGTTCGGTTTAGAACTGCCACGTTCCACCTGGGAACAACAGGAAACAGGTAAGTCCATTTCGCGCACCAGTTTGCGTACGGGCGATCTGGTTCTGTTCAGAGCAGGTTCTACCGGTCGACATGTCGGCATTTATATTGGTAATAACCAATTTGTTCATGCTTCCACCAGCAACGGTGTGATGATTTCCAGCATGGACGAGCCTTACTGGAAGAAGCGCTACAATGAAGCGCGACGGATCCTGACCCGCAGCTAATCACTTAACGCCGGTTTTCCCTTGGCTGGCGTTAAGCATAAAAAAGCACTGCCTCGGCAGTGTTTTTTTATGTCTGCTATCCTCGTAACGTTTTTCGGGCTATAGTCCTGAAAAGTAAGCCGCCAACCGTCCCATCATTGAATGCATATAAATGGGTCCAACATTATGTTCACCCGCTATTTTTTCCACCTGAACCGAAAAATTGTGCTGATCAGTATTCTTACCGGTCTGCTTACAGCGTTTGCGGTCGGCGGGTTCCAGTTCTGGCTTGAGCAAGAAAAACGCATTACCCGCTACGATGCCCTACTGAACGGCGTTTCGAGCTGGTTTTCAGCGTATCTCGGCGAAATTCGCGCCACAGCGGAAGCATTACAACCCCTCACGCTGAGCGACTGCCACGATGTTGTCAGTGAGCTCACATCCCGCGCCGCCTTTTCGATGAACGTGCGCGCCTTTCTGTTGGTTAAAGGGCAAAACGCCATCTGCTCCTCGGCAACAGGTGTCATGAATGTCCCCATGAAAGATCTGGTGCCCGATATTGATCTGAATAAAGCGACCGATATGGTGGTTTTACCCGGAACCCCGATGATGCCGGACAAACCGGCAATGGCATTGTGGTTCCGCAGCCCACTGCTCGACAACCGCGGCGTATTTGCCTCGCTGAACATCAACCTGACGCCCTACATGATGTACAGTTCAGAACAGCCGGATCTGGCGGGGATTGCAATAGGTATCAATGATCGTGCCATCTCAACCTTTACCATCGGGTTGATTGATTTAGCAAATTTTAACCAACGCCCTTTTCGCATCGCGCATGTGGGAGGCACTCCGCTGACGCTGTATCTCTATGCGGAAGAATGGCGCAAGGAAGACGCTCAGTTTGCCGCCCTGCTCGGCGCAACGGTGGGTATGCTGATGGCTTTGCTGACTGCTTACGTGTTGTACACGCGCCTGCGACCGGGCAAGGAGATCCTGACCGCCATCAAGCGGGAACAGTTTTATGTGGTCTACCAACCCGTGGTGAATGCAAAGAGCCTGAAAGTCAGCGGCGTCGAAGTGCTGATGCGCTGGAAACACCCCACCGCAGGTGAAATCCCGCCGGACGCCTTTATTCATTTTGCTGAAGCGCAGCAACTGATTATCCCACTGACATTGCATTTATTCCGCCTGATAGCCCGCGATGCGCCGGTGCTGAAAACGCTGCTACCGGAAGGATCAAAGCTGGGAATTAATATCGCGCCGGGGCATCTGCATGCAGAGAGCTTTGCCGATGATATCCATGCGTTCGCGCGTTCACTCCCGCAGCACCATTTCAGCATCGTACTGGAGATCACCGAGCGGGATATGCTGCGCTACACCGAAGTGACAAAACTGTTTGAGTGGCTGCGCGCCGAAGGATATGAAATCGCGATTGATGATTTCGGCACCGGCCACAGCGCACTGATCTATCTGGAGCGCTTTACCCTGGATTATCTGAAAATCGATCGGGGCTTTGTGAATGCGATTGGCACCGAAACCGTGACCTCGCCGGTACTGGATGCCGTGCTAACGTTGGCGAAACGCCTGAATATGCTCACCGTTGCCGAAGGCGTTGAAACGCCCGAGCAGGCGCGATGGCTGCGCGAACATGGCGTGCATTTTATGCAGGGCTACTATTTCAGCCGCCCGATGACGCTGGAGCAGTTTGTTAACTGGCAGGTTCCTTCTTTTGATGCCCTGTTGTAGGCGCGAATTATTTCACATCAGGCCAGGGCTCCCTTATTATTCAACAATAAGAGCTTAGCGCGCCTGCCGCGCAGGCGGGGTCAAAGGAACACACAATGAAGTTTGTCCGCATTTCAGCGTTATTGTTGGCGTTTGTCGGTCTGGCCTGTCAGGCGCAAACCATCAAGGAACGTGATTCTTTCGCCGTGATTGGCGAACCGAAATATGCCATCAACTTTTCCCATTTTGACTATGTTAATCCTGCCGCACCGAAAGGCGGCAATGTCACGCTGTCAGTGCTGGGTACGTTTGATAACTTTAACCGCTTTGCCTTACGCGGCAATGCCGCTGTGCGTACCGAATCACTTTACGACGAGCTGTTTACCACGTCTGACGACGAGCCGGGAAGTTACTATCCGCTTATCGCGGAGATGGCGCGCTATGCCGATGACTACGCATGGATGGAGATTAGCATTAACCCGCGCGCAACCTTTCACGACGGTTCGCCCATTCGCGCCAGCGATGTCGCCTTCACCTTCAACAAATTTATGACCGAAGGGGTGCCGCAATTTCGCCTGATCTATAAAGGCACCACCGTTAAAGCCATTTCACCGTTAACGGTGCGTATTGAACTGGCGAAGCCCGGCAAAGAAGATATGCTCAGCCTGCTGACGCTGCCGGTCATGCCAGAAAAATTCTGGAAAGATCATAAACTGAGCGAGCCGCTGAACCGCCCGCCGCTGGGCAGTGGGCCGTATCGCATCAGTAGCTGGCGCATGGGGCAATACATCGCTTATACCCGCGTGCGGGATTACTGGGCTGCGGATCTGCCCGTTAACCGGGGCCGCTGGAATTTCGATAATATCCGCTATGACTACTATCTGGACGACAATGTCGCCTTCGAAGCCTTCAAAGCGGGCGCGTTTGACCTGCGTAGCGAAGGGGATGCCAAAAACTGGGCCACGCGCTATATCGGCACTAACTTCAGCCGTGGCTACATTGTCAAAGATGAGCAGCCCAATACGTCCGCGCAGGACACGCGCTGGCTGGCGTTTAACATTACCCGCCCGGTATTTAACGATCGCCGCGTGCGGGAAGCCATCTCGCTGGCGTTTGATTTTGAATGGATGAACAAAGCGCTGTTTTATGGGGCATACAGCCGGGCGAACAGCTATTTTCAGAACACGGAATACGCCGCGCACACCTATCCGGATGCCGATGAGCTCACGCTGCTGGCCCCGCTCAAAGCGCAGGTTCCGCCCGAGGTCTTCACTTCCATCTACTCACCGGCAAAATCTAACGGCGATGGCTATGATCGGGAAAATCTGCTGAAAGCGGATGCACTGTTAAAACAAGCGGGTTGGGTGCTGAAAAATCAGCAACGCGTGGATGAGAAAACCGGCAAACCGTTTACGTTCGAATTGCTGCTGCCCTCGGGCGGGAATACCCAATGGGTGTTGCCATTCCAGCATAATCTGTCCCGGCTGGGCATCACGATGGAGATCCGCCAGGTCGATAACTCGCAGGCCACCAACCGCATGCGCAGCCGTGACTATGACATGATGCCACGCCTGTGGCGTGCGCAACCGTGGCCAAGCGGCGATCTGCAAATTGCGTGGAGTTCGGAGTATATCGACTCTTCTTATAACGCTCCCGGCGTGAAAAACCCGGCAGTAGACAACCTGATTGCGCAAATTAACCGCTGGCAGGGCAATAAAGAGAAGCTGCTGCCGCTTGGCCGCGCGCTGGACAGGGTGCTAACCTGGAATTATTACATGCTGCCCATGTGGTACATGGCGGCGGATCGCGTCGCCTATTGGGATAAGTTTTCCATGCCCGGCATTCGCCCGGTCTATTCGCTGGGGTTTGACACCTGGTGGTATGACGTAAACAAGGCGGCGAAATTGCCCGCCGCCAGACGCTAAGGAGAAGGGATGGGCGCGTATTTCATTCGGCGTTTATTACTGATAATCCCCACCCTTTGGGCGATCATCACCATTAACTTTTTTATTGTGCAAATCGCGCCGGGCGGCCCGGTCGACCAGGCAATTGCCGCCATTGAGTTTGGCGATAAAGGCGCAATGCCGGGCAGCAGCGGCGGTGGAATGGGCGCCACGCATGCCCGCACCGGTGTGGGCGACGCGCTAAGCAATGACAGCCACTATCGCGGCGGGCGCGGTCTGGATCCGCAGGTTATTGAAGAGATAAAACAGCGCTACGGTTTCGATAAACCGTTGCATGAGCGCTATTTCAAAATGTTGTGGGATTATCTGCGCTTCGACTTTGGCAATAGTCTGTTCCGCAGCGCATCGGTGCTGCAACTGATCAAAGACAGCATGCCGGTGTCGATAACGCTGGGGCTGTGGGGAACGCTGATTATCTATCTGGTGTCGATTCCCCTTGGCATTCGCAAAGCGGTGTACAACGGGAGCCGCTTTGATATCTGGAGCAGCGCGCTGATCATTGTCGGTTACGCTATCCCGGCGTTTCTGTTTGCTATCCTGCTGATTGTTTTTTTTGCCGGCGGCAGCTACTACGACCTTTTCCCCTTGCGCGGGCTCACCTCAAGCAATTTCGACGCCCTGCCGTGGTACAAACAGGCGCTGGATTATCTCTGGCATATCACCCTGCCGGTACTGGCAACGGTGATTGGCGGTTTCGCCGCATTGACCATGCTGACCAAAAACTCGTTTCTTGATGAGATCCGAAAACAGTATGTGGTCACCGCCCGCGCCAAAGGTGTGAGCGAACGCAATATCATGCGTAAACACGTGTTTCGCAACGCCATGTTGTTGGTGATTGCGGGTTTCCCGGCGACCTTTATCAGCATGTTTTTTACCGGTTCGCTGTTGATCGAGGTGATTTTCTCCCTTAACGGTCTTGGCCTGCTGGGCTACGAAGCGACGGTCTCCCGGGATTACCCGGTGATGTTCGGCACGCTCTATATTTTCACTCTGATTGGCCTGCTGCTGAATATTCTCAGTGATATCAGTTATACGCTGGTGGATCCGCGTATCGATTTTGAGGGACGCTGATGATTCAATTAAGCTACGTCAACCAGGCCCGCTGGCTGCGTTTTCGTCACAACCGTCGCGGATACTGGTCATTGTGGATCTTTCTGGTGATTTTTATCCTCAGCCTCTGCGCAGAGCTGGTGGCCAACGACAAGCCACTGCTGGTGCGCTACGAAGGCAAATGGTTTGCGCCAGCGCTCATCAATTACAGCGAGAGCGATTTTGGCGGTCCCTTTGCTACACCGGCGGATTATCAGGATCCGTGGCTACGTAAACAGCTCGATGAACACGGCTGGACACTGTGGGCACCCGTGCGTTTTGGCGCGCGCAGCATTAACTATGCCACCACGGAGCCCTTTCCCTCAGCCCCTTCAGCAAAAAACTGGCTCGGCACCGACGCTAACGGCGGCGACGTACTGGCGCGTATTCTCTATGGCACCCGGATATCCTTGCTGTTCGGCTTGATGCTGACCTTCTTCTCCAGCGTGATCGGCGTGCTGGCCGGTGCAATACAGGGGTATTACGGCGGCAAAATTGATCTCTGGGGGCAGCGTTTTATTGAGGTGTGGTCCGGAATGCCGACGCTGTTCCTGATTATTCTGCTCTCCAGCGTGATCCAACCTGGTTTCTGGTGGTTGTTAGGCATCACGGTATTGTTTGGCTGGATGGCGCTGGTCAGCGTGGTGCGCGCCGAATTCCTGCGCACACGTAACTTTGATTACATCCGTGCCGCACAGGCGCTGGGCGTGAGCGATCGCGGCATTATGCTGCGCCATATGCTGCCCAATGCGATGGTCGCGACCTTAACTCTACTGCCGTTTATTTTGTGCAGCTCGGTCGCCACCCTGACGTCGCTCGATTTTCTCGGCTTCGGCCTGCCGTTGGGTTCTCCGTCGCTGGGCGAACTGCTGCTCCAGGGGAAAAACAATTTACAGGCCCCCTGGCTCGGTATCGCCGCTTTTATTTCCACCGCCCTGCTGCTTTCGCTGCTGATTTTTATTGGCGAAGCGGTGCGCGACGCGTTTGATCCTAATAAGGCGGTGTAAGATGACGTCTCCCCTGCTGACTATTGATTCCCTGACCGTTGCTTTTCGCCAGCAGAATACGCTGCGAACGGTGGTCAGCGATTTATCGCTGCGCATTGATGCGGGCGAAACGCTGGCGCTGGTCGGCGAATCCGGCTCCGGTAAAAGCGTCAGTGCATTATCGATCCTGCGTTTGCTGCCTTCTCCTCCCGTGGAATACCCCTCCGGCGATATTCTGTTTCATGGCGAATCGTTGCTGCACGCCAGCGAAAGAACGCTACGCGGCGTGCGCGGCAATAAAATCGCCATGATTTTCCAGGAGCCGATGGTTTCCCTTAACCCTCTGCATACGCTGGAAAAACAGCTTTATGAAGTGCTGTCGCTGCATCGCGGTATGCGGCGGGAAGCAGCGCGGGCGGAAATTCTCGATTGTCTGGAACGCGTCGGGATCCGCAATGCCCGTGCACGACTGGGCGATTTTCCACACCAGCTTTCCGGCGGTGAACGCCAGCGCGTGATGATCGCCATGGCCGTGTTAACACGCCCGGAACTGCTGATTGCCGATGAACCCACCACGGCACTGGATGTGAGCGTACAGGCGCAGATCCTGGCGTTACTGCGTGAACTGCGCGATGAACTGAATATGGGTTTGCTGTTTATTACCCACGACCTCAGTATCGTACGCAAGCTGGCGGATAACGTTGCGGTGATGCAAAACGGGACATGCGTCGAACAAAATAGTGCCCGGGCGTTGTTTACCGCCCCGGCGCATGCGTATACGCAAAAACTGATCAATAGCGAACCCAGTGGGGAGCCTGTTGCCCTGCCCCAGGATGCGCAACCGCTGCTGCAGGTGGAAAATCTTGCCGTGAGCTTCCCGGTGCGTAAAGGGATCCTGCGTCGCGTGGTTGACCACAACCCGGTGGTGAAGAATATCAGCTTTACCTTGCGACCCGGCGAGACACTGGGGCTGGTTGGCGAGTCAGGCTCGGGCAAAAGCACCACCGGCCTTGCCCTGCTGCGTCTCGTCGCCTCACGCGGTGCCATCCTCTTCGACGGTAAACCACTGCACCAGTGGAACCGCAAGCAGATGCTGCCGGTACGGCACCGGATTCAGGTGGTGTTTCAGGATCCCAACTCCGCGCTCAACCCGCGGTTGAATGTGCAGCAAATTATTGAAGAGGGTTTGCGCGTTCATCAGCCAGAGCTGACGCGTAGCGCCCGTGAGCAACGGGTGATTGAGGTGATGCAGGAAGTGGGGCTGGATCCGGAAACCCGGCGTCGTTTCCCCGGCGAGTTCTCGGGAGGTCAGCGCCAGCGCATTGCCATTGCCCGCGCCCTGATCCTCAAACCGGAACTGATCATTCTGGATGAACCCACGTCATCGCTGGATCGCACCGTGCAGGCGCAAATCCTCACGCTTCTGAAATCACTACAGGAGACGCACCGGCTGGCGTATATCTTTATCAGCCACGATCTGCACGTGGTGCGCGCATTATGTCACCAGGTGATTGTGCTGAAACAGGGGGAAGTGATTGAACAGGGAGAGTGTCGGCGTGTCTTTAGCGAGCCTCAGCAGGCCTATACACGTCAGCTTCTCGCATTAAGCTGACGTTCAGAAAGGGTTCTGCCCGGAGAACGGTTCCGCGATGGCAACGCCGAAGTTTTTCAGGCGACAGGTCGCGGCAAACTCATCCTGGCAGTTAACGAACAGGCACGGTTCGCCTTCGCATTCCAGTACCGAGCAATCCACTTCGATATCGCTCAATGCCTGGCTGAGTTTGTGCATTACCGGCCAGGCGTTGTCGCCGTCCGGACTCAGCAGTTTCAATGCCACAAGGCTGTCATCCGCAGACTGACCATTTTGCGGAATCGGTTCAACTTTTGCACCTGCAAAACCCTCCAGCCAGCGATAGCACTGGGGCAGGCGGTGGATGATGGAGAGCTGGAATGTATTCACTTTCTTTCCCCGAAGCACTTTTACTTCACAAATATTTTACATTTATATTAACACACTATTGACAAATCGTCCTGTCAACCTCGCAGAAAAGGTCAAATCCTGCGTAGCGTGAGGGCTGGCCGCTCATTTATCAGGGTTTTAATGGCTAAGCGGTGGGCCGACTTTCGGGGTATATGTACCCGTTTCTGCGATCTAACTCAACCTTTTTCACTACAATAGTGTGACTTTTTACATAAATGGATTTTACATAAAATAAACAAACATGTCTGAAGGTATGTCAGTCTAAGTTGATATGCATCAAACAAGGGAGTGTTTTCACTCCCTGTGGTGAGGGGTTACGCCGGTTTTTTACCGCGACTGGCGTAGAGATAGAAGAGAATGGAACTGGTTGCGCAAAACGTGATGGACCAAATCATCGGCCAGGCAGAGTTAAAGGTCGCCATCGACAGCAGTGCGCCGACGATCGCACCAATACCAAAACGAAAGGTCCCGGCCAGGGAAGACGCCGTACCCGCCATATGTGGAAACTCATCAAGAATGACGGCCATGGCGTTAGAGGCGACCAGCGAGACACACCCCACAAATGCCGCCACACCAAGCACCAGCGACCAGAAACCAACATCAAGCAGCGCCGTCACGACCATCCACAGCGCCATGACAAACTGTACCCACAGCCCACTGCGGAACATGTTTAATGCTCCCACGCGGCGAACAATACGGCCATTAATAATGGTCGTGACAAACAGAAAGACAATATTCAGCGCAAAGTAGTAGCCGAAATTCTGCGGTGAAACGTGGTTGATCTGTATATAAACGAACGGCCCGGCGCTCAGAAATGAGAACATCCCGGCAAAGCTGAAACCGCTCGCCAGCATGTAGCTCAGCACGCGTTTATGACGAAACAGCGAAGCAAAGTTGCCTATCGTCGTGCGCAAATGGAATTTATGCCGCTTTTCCACCGGCAGCGTTTCGCGAATAAAAAAGGCAATCATCGCTGAGGCCAGCAATGCAGCAATGGCGAGGATCCAGAAAATCGCATGCCAGCTGAACCAAATCAGCACCGCGCCCCCCACCATTGGCGCCAGTAACGGAGCGATGGTGGTGACCAGCATGACAAACGACATCATGCGCGAGAACTCTTCCCTCGGGTAGATATCGCGCATCAGGGCATTAATCACCACGCTTGCCGCCGCGGCGGCAAGACCGTGGAAAAAACGCATGGTGATTAACTGATCAATACTTTGCGCCAGCGCGCAGGCCACTGCCGCTGCCGCAAAAATCAGTGTTCCGCCGAGAATAACCGGCTTACGACCGATGCTGTCAGCCATCGGGCCATAGAGCAACTGACCGACCGCAAACCCCAGAATATAGGTGCTCAACGTCATTTGCGCACTGCCGGCCGGTACGCCGAACTGCTCAGCAATCACGGGCAGCGCAGGCAGGTACATATCGATGGACAGTGGCATCAACATCGCCAGCAGGCCGAGAATAAACACAATGCTCAACGAAGAGTGTGGCCTTGAGGTCACGTCAGTCTCCTGATATTAGTGTGAGGGCATGCCCACACTGGCAATTTCATCTTCCGTCAGTGGACGGTACTCGCCGGGCTCCAGATCCGCATCCAGTGCAATCGCACCAATACGTTCGCGATGCAGCCCCACAACATGATTGCCAACGGCGGCAAACATGCGTTTAACCTGATGGTAGCGGCCTTCGCTGATGGTCAGACGAACCTGGTTCGGCGTCACCACCTCCAGTACTGCGGGTTTGGTGAGATCTTTTTCATTATGCAACTGTACACCGCGGGCAAATTGTTCCGCCGTGTCATCGCTCACCGGCGATTCCAGGGTAACCAGATACGTTTTTTCACAATGATGGCGTGGCGACGTGATGCGGTGCGACCATTGACCGTCATCAGTCATCAGCACCAGACCGGTGGTGTCGATATCCAGACGTCCTGCGGCATGGAGCTTATGCGCGACGGGCTCATCGAGGAAATAGAGGATTGTCGGATGATCCGGATCGTCCGTCGAGCAGACGTAACCTTCCGGTTTGTGCAGCATAAAGTAACGCGGGCCCGTTTGCTGAACGAGGGCGTTGCCGTCGTATTCAACATCGTGCTCGGGTTGCAGTTTAAACGCGGTATCTCTCACAATCTCGCCATCGACGGTAACGCGCTGTCCACGGATTTCACGCGCGGCAATGGCGCGGCTGACGCCAAGTTGCTGAGCGATAAACTTATCAAGTCGCATGAAGTTTTTTAGCCTGTATGGTGCTGGATGCGGGCATGACGCCCAAAAAAGACGTTATAAACGTGAGTAGTATAGCGGCCATCATACACCGCTCAAGGGAAAGATTCGTGGCATACTATGCGCCGTCTATCTGCAACCTTATTGAGACAATGACTTTTACGCTGCGCCCTTACCAACGCGAAGCGGTGGACGCCACCCTCGCCCATTTTCGTCAACATGCTGAACCTGCGGTCATCGTACTGCCAACCGGCGCCGGGAAAAGCCTGGTGATCGCCGAGCTGGCGCGTCTGGCGCGCGGTCGTGTGCTGGTGCTGGCGCATGTCAAAGAGTTGGTAGCGCAAAACCACGCCAAGTATGTTGCGCTTGGGCTGGAAGCGGATATCTTCGCCGCCGGGTTAAAGCGTAAACAGAGTCACGGTAAAGTGGTGTTCGGCAGCGTGCAATCCGTGGCGCGCAACCTGGCGCAGTTTCAGGGCGAGTTTTCACTGTTGGTGGTAGATGAGTGCCACCGTATCAGTGACGATGACGACAGCCAGTACCAACAAATCCTGGCGCATCTGCGCGAAGTAAATCCCCACTTACGTCTGCTCGGTTTAACGGCAACGCCCTTTCGTCTGGGTAAAGGCTGGATTTACCGTTTTCATTACCATGGGATGGTACGCGGCGACGAAAAGGCGCTGTTCCGCGACTGCATTTATGAGCTTCCGCTGCGCTATATGATTAAACACGGCTATCTTACTCCGCCGGAGCGGCTGGATATGCCCGTGGTGCAGTACGATTTCAGCCGTCTGCAGGCGCAGAGCAACGGTCTGTTCAGTGAAGCAGATCTGAACCGCGAGCTGAAAAAACAGCAACGCATTACCCCGCATATTGTCAGCCAGATCGTTGAATTTGCGCAGACGCGCAAAGGGGTAATGATCTTTGCCGCCACCGTTGAACACGCCAAAGAGATTACCGGCCTGTTGCCCGCCGATGACGCCGCGCTTATCACAGGTGATACTGCTGGCCCGGAACGCGATGCGTTGATCGCAGCATTTAAACAACAACAGTTTCGTTATCTGGTTAATGTGTCGGTGTTGACCACCGGCTTCGATGCGCCGCATGTTGATCTGATAGCCATTTTACGTCCGACGGAGTCTGTCAGCCTGTATCAGCAAATCGTCGGGCGCGGTCTGCGGCTGGCGCCCGGGAAAACCGACTGCCTGATTCTGGATTACGCAGGCAACCCCCACGATCTCTACGCACCGGAAATTGGTGCGCCAAAAGGCAAAAGTGACAATGTTCCGGTACAGGTGTTCTGCCCCGGCTGCGGTTTTGCCAACACATTCTGGGGGAAAACCACTGCTGATGGCACGCTGATCGAGCATTTTGGCCGCCGTTGCCAGGGCTGGCTGGAAGATGATGAAGGCCATCGGGAGCAGTGTGATTATCGCTTTCGCTTTAAAAACTGCCCGCAATGTAATGCGGAAAATGACATTGCCGCCCGCCGCTGCCGCAGCTGCGACTGCGTGCTGGTTGATCCCGACGATATGCTGAAAGCGGCGCTGAAGCTCAAGGATGCGCTGGTACTGCGCTGTAGTGGGATGACATTACAGCAAGGGGCGGATGCGAAAGGCGAATGGCTGAAAATCACCTACTACGACGAAGACGGCGCGGATGTCAGTGAGCGCTTCCGTCTGCAAACCGCCGCTCAGCGCACCGCTTTCGAACAACTGTTCATTCGCCCACATACCCGCACGCCTGGCGTACCGCTGCGCTGGATTGTTGCCGCGGATATCGTCGCGCAACAGGCACTGCTACGACACCCGGATTTTGTGGTAGCGCGCCTCAAGGGGCAGTTCTGGCAAGTGCGGGAAAAAGTCTTCGATTATGAAGGTCGCTTTCGTCGGGCATATGAATTACGCGGATAAACGCGCTTTTGATTGATGTATCGGGTATTCGGGGATAGAATACCGCCCGCTTTTGCATCCGCGAAAGCCGATCATCTGCCTGTTGCTGGGTCGCCTGTAACAGGATCTATTTAAGAGAGATTTAAATGTTTACTATTAACGCAGACGTACGTAAAGAGCAGGGTAAGGGTGCGAGCCGCCGCCTGCGCGCAGCTAACAAGTTCCCGGCTATCGTTTACGGTGGAACTGAAGCTCCGATCGCTATCGAACTGGATCATGACAAACTGTGGAACCTGCAGGCGAAAGCTGAGTTCTATAGCGAAGTTGTGACCATCGTTGTTGATGGCAAAGAAGTAAAAGTGAAAGTTCAGGCTGTACAGCGTCACGCTTACAAACCGAAACTGTCTCACATCGACTTCGTTCGCGCTTAATCGCCGACAAAGTTGAAGAAACCCCGCCACGGCGGGGTTTTTTTATATCTGCATGTTACAAAAAACCGCCCGGACGGGCAGGTTTCACGGGCTATTTTCCGCCGTTAAAACGGCGTTGCAACTGGTCGCGCAGGTTTGGCGGCGTACCTTTAATGGTCAGCGTGTCGGTCGCCGGATCCCAGAAAATACGCTCGCCGAGTAGCAACGCATCAAAATTGATGGTGAGACCACCGCCGCTACCCGCGTACTTGGTAAGCTGACGCAAGGTGCTGCGATCCGCCGGGAAGCTCTCTTCCAGCTCATAGCCCTGACCGGCGGTAAACTCTTCGAAACTCACTTCGCTCACGCCCGCCAGCTCTTTAGAAAGCGAGGCTAATTCAATCTCCTCACCCGCCTGCAGCTGTTCGTTGCAATAGGTATAGACCTGCTGGCGCACGGTCTGACGCTCTGATTTATCCAGTTCCGCCTGCGCGGTAAAGTCATCCACCGCCTGCAACAAACCGCGGTTTTGCGCTTTGGCGTTCAGGCCTTCGCTGGCGCCAAGGAAATCCATAAAGAAATCGGCAACCTTGCGCCCTACCCGCCCTTTCAGGAAGGTTAAGTAACGGGTTGACTCCGGGTTCGTTTCCCACTCGGTTAAATCAATACGGGCCACGATATCCGCATGATTAATATCCAGATAGTGCGTGGAGCTGATATCCAGATTCTCGTTAACGCGCATACTGCTTAAGTTGTTCAGCACCGCCACCAGCAGATATTCCACCGCCAGGTAACGGTAGTGGCAAAACAGGACAATACCGCCATCAGCGAACGGATATTTCGCCAGTTCATCACGTAAACGCCCGGTCGCTGCGCGGCTGAAGGCGAGAAACTCCTCTTCGCCCTGGCGTTGCAAACGCAGGGCCTGCGCCAACTCACTCTCTTCGTTAAACAGGCCGTAAGCTTTATTTTTTGCGCTATACACCCGGTGCAGCTCTTCGACCATCTCTTCGACAGGCGCGGTAGGTTCCAGCAAAGAATCGCGCAGCACCAGCTCGAGGGTTTGCTCATCGCGTTTGATAAGCTGATGCAGGGCAATCTGGTTGATATCCAGACTCATGATAAACTCTCCTTTTAGACCGCGGTATTCAACCACCACCAACGCGACTGTGCAACAGCAGATAAAAAAGCAGAAAAAAAGCTGTTGCTACGGTAATATGTTGCCCTTTCATGAACACACAAACTGATGTCGATTTATGCCACAAATCTCCCGTTACAGCGATGAACACGTTGAACAACTGCTCAGTGAGCTTGCCAGCGTGCTGGAAAAACACAAAACGCCGACCGATCTGTCCCTGATGGTGCTGGGCAATATGGTGACGAACCTGATTAATACCAGCGTCGCCCCTGCGCAGCGTCAGGCTATCGCAAAGTCGTTTGCTCAGGCGTTACAATCGTCAATTGGCGACAACAAAGCGCATTAAGGGAAATATCGACAGTTTATGGTGACGAATCGTCAGCGCTACTTTGAAAAAGTCTCCCAGATGGTTAGCTGGGGACACTGGTTTGCTTTGTTCAACATTCTGTTGTCCATTGTACTGGGTAGCCGCTATCTGTTCGTCGCCGACTGGCCCACCACGCTCTCCGGTCGCCTCTATTCGTACCTGAGCATTGCCGGGCATTTCAGCTTTCTGGTGTTCGCCGCCTATTTGCTGATCCTCTTTCCGCTGACCTTTATTGTGATGTCGCAGCGGCTTATGCGGGTGCTGTCTGCGATCCTCGCGACAGCCGGTATGACGCTGTTGCTTATCGATAGCGAAGTCTTTACCCGTTTCCACCTGCACCTTAACCCCGTCGTCTGGGAACTGGTGATTAACCCGGATCAAAATGAGATGGCGCGGGACTGGCAGCTGATGTTTATTAGCGTGCCGGTGATCCTGCTCATTGAGATGCTGTTTGCGACCTGGAGCTGGCAAAAGCTGCGCAGCCTTACCCGGCGTCGCCATTATGCCAAACCCGTCGCCGCGTTCTTCTTCGTCGCCTTTGTCGCCACCCATGTGATGTACATCTGGGCGGACGCTAATTTTTATCGCCCTATTACCATGCAGCGCGCCAACCTGCCGCTCTCTTATCCTATGACCGCGCGTCGTTTTCTGGAAAAACACGGGCTGCTGGATGCGCAGGATTATCAACGTCGCCTGGTGGAACAAGGGAATCCGGAAGCGGTTTCGGTTCAATACCCATTAAGCGACCTGCGCTATCAGGATATGGGCGCGGGTCATAACGTCTTGCTGATTACCGTCGATGGCCTCAACTATTCGCGGTATGAAAAACAGATGCCGCAACTGGCCAGTTTCGCGCAGCAAAACGTGGCGTTTACGCAGCATATGAGTTCAGGAAATACCGCAGATAGCGGCTATTTCGGCCTGTTCTACGGCATCTCGGCAAGTTATATGGATGGCGTGCTGTCGGCGCGCATTCCGGCCGCGCTGATCACCGCCTTCAACCAGCAAGGTTATCAGTTGGGTCTGTTCTCATCCGATGGCTTTAGCAGCCCGCTCTATCGTCAGGCGCTACTGTCTGATTTCTCGCTGCCGGCGGCAAAACCACAAAGTGATGAGCAAACCGCCGATCAGTGGATTAACTGGCTGGGGCACTACGCGCAGGATGATAACCGCTGGTTCTCCTGGGTATCGCTGAATGGCACCGCCGCGCTGGACAGTAATCAGCAAGGCTTTGCCCGTAAATACAGTCGCGCCGCAACTGATGTCGATGCGCAAATCGCCCGCGTGCTGGATGCGCTGCGCGAGTCCGGCAAGCTGGATGACACCGTAGTGATTATCACCGCCGGTCGCGGTATGCCAGAAGGCAAAGATGACGCTAATTTCGACTGGTCGCGCAGCAGGCTGCACGTTCCGCTGGTCGTACACTGGCCGGGAACACCGGCTCAACGCATCAACAAGCTGACGGATCATAAAGATATTATGACCACGCTGATGCAGCGCCTGCTGCATGTCAGCACGCCTGCTAATGAGTACTCACAGGGGCAGGATCTGTTTAACGCCACGCGGCGCAATAACTGGGTCACAGCGGCGAATGGCGATACGCTGGCCATCACCACCCCTGAGATAACGCTGGTGCTCGATCAGAACGGGAATTACCGCACCTGGAATGCGCAGGGCGAGAAGTTCCGTGAACAGAAACCACAGCTCAGTTTGCTGCTGCAGGTTCTGACGGATGAAAAACGTTTTATCGCTAACTGATTGATTAATTATGAATCACTCAGCTTGCCCTTCACTTGCATTCAGCGATGAAAAGGGTACTATTAGCGCCACATGTCGGCACGTAGCGCAGCCTGGTAGCGCACTGTCATGGGGTGTCAGGGGTCGGAGGTTCAAATCCTCTCGTGCCGACCAAAATTCCCCAGAAAAACCAGCCTTTTAAGGCTGGTTTTTTTATGCCTGCGATTTGGAAAAGGTAAAACAAAGGTAAAATGAAGGAACGCTGTCAGATGGCGGCCTGCTTTGCGAAACACCTGCCACGCGGTGCTCCTGTATCGCACTCACCCACAGACATCATGCGAAAAACACACCTGCCAGGGAAAATGCCCGCCATCAAACCGATTAATCGGCACGCTTTCCGGGAAGCATTCTGAGCAGCGTGTTATCCCGTAACACATAGTGGTGCAGTAATGCCGCAGCAGCATGCAACCCAATAATAAAGTATCCCGCATTGGCCAGCGCCTCGTGTACGTCCTTCAGGCTGTGCTGTAATAAACTATTTTTAACAGCAGAAACCGGCATCGTTATAAAAAAGAAAGCCCATTCTTTCTGGCCAAAAAAGAGTGATGCTACGCCAAGCACCGGCAGAGAAATAAAAAGTACATATAATATTATATGTACAAAAGAGGCGCTCCGCTTCTGCCATAACGGCAGTGGCGGGACCACCGGCGGTTCAGTATTTATGACTCGCAATACCAGTCTGATTATCATCAGGATAAATACTGTAACACCACACGTGTAATGTGTTATTCCCATCCAATAGCGACCGACAGAATCTTTGGGGAAAATACCTTTAAATTCCATAGCCGCATAGGTCACGATAATAAGCAGTAAAACCAGCCAGTGCATAATTATCTGACTACCTGAGTATTTTTTCATTTTTAATCATTCCTGTGAAATAACCAGGACGCTATGCCAGCGCGTGGCCGACAAGCGAACCTGCTCCCATCGAAAGCGCCATCGCCAGCGCGCTCCAGAACGTAATTCTGATAATTGCCATTGCCGCAGGCGCCTTCCCTGCAACGGATGAAATGTATCCGAGCACTGCCAGGGACAACAGCGTGGAGAGGATAACCAACGGCAGAACAAACCCAGCAGGTGTTAACCAGGCCACCATGACAGGCAATACGGCCCCGGCAGAAAAGCTGACGGCGGAAAAGAGCGCCGCCTGAAGCGGGCGCGCACTATTCGTGTCTGTTAGCCCCAGCTCTTCTCTGGCATGGGCATCCAGCGCATCGTGAGCCATTAACTGCTCTGCAACCTGATGAGCAAGCGCGGGCTCCAGACCCCGTTTCACGTACAGCGACATAAGCTCCTGCACTTCGCCCTCATAATTCACAGCGAGCTCTTCTTTTTCCTGCGCCAGCGCGGCTTTTTCCGTATCCGCCTGCGAGGAGACAGAGACATATTCGCCGGTTGCCATCGACATGGCCCCCGCCACCAACCCGGCAACGCCAGCCAGTAGCACGCCAGAGGAGGATGTCTGCGCCGAAGCAACACCCAGCACAAGGCTGGCGGTTGAGACAATGCCGTCGTTTGCTCCAAGCACGGCGGCCCTGAGCCATCCTACCCTTCCAATACTGTGGCGTTCACGGTGCATAGTTGTGTTTTCCTGTTTATCAATATACTCATTTCATTCGGTATTATTGATATATGAAAAATTACCAGACCCAACATTAAGCAATTTATTTTTTTATGCTTAACGCTACATTAAGATTATACAAATATAATCCCCGCCTTGAGATTTTCCTCATAAATGGAATATTAATATGCGAAATGATAATGGGTATCATAACCGATCAAGAATGGCGCAAAGAAGTACCGTCGTCAGCGTGGTGGTTAATTTTATACTCTCTTGCATTCAGGTTATTACCGGCTTATTTTCAGGTTCTCAGGGGCTTATTGCTGATGGTATTCATTCGCTTTCTGATTTGATTGCCGATTTTGTCGTGTTGTTCGCCAATAAAAAAAGCCGTAAGCCTTCAGACAGTGACCATCATTACGGGCACTGGCGGTACGAAAATGGCGCGTCGATGATTCTTGGGATCATGTTGATAGCCGTTGGTGTGGGAATGCTATGGTCCGCTATCGGAAAATTACAGCATCCGGAAACGCTTAGCGATATTCATATCGTCGCTCTTTGGGTCGCCCTTGCTACGCTGGTCGCGAAGGAAATGCTTTTCCGTTACATGCTCAGCGTGGCGACACACATCCAGTCCACCCTGCTTATTGCCAATGCGTGGCATGCCCGCTCGGATGCAGCGTCATCCGTCGTGGTGGCCATCGGCATTACCGGAACACTGGCCGGGTATGCCTGGTTTGATCCCATTGCAGCCTTCGTGGTTGGCGTACTGATCGCCCGGATGGGATATTCATTCGCCGCAGATGCCCTGCATGACCTGATGGATCGTTCTGTTGATGCAGAAAAAGAGCATGAAATAAAAACGATCCTTCTCTCCACGCCCGGCGTTGCGGGTCTTCATGATATGAAAACCCGCAAGGCGGGAGACCTCATCCTGGTCGATGTGCATCTGGAGGTGCCGGAGCATCTCTCTGTCAGGGACGGGCATGACATTGCTGTTGCGGCACGCGAAAGGGTCATGACAAAGAATGATGTTCTTAATGTCATGGTGCATATTGATCCGTTTGCGAAAAAAACGGACCAGGCCTTCACTGGATGAATGGCGTGAGAATTGCCTCGGAGCATGCCGGGGGTAATAAAAAAAGCCGTAACGGGTCCGTTACGGCTTTTTGCTTCAGGTGCGGTTACAGCGCGATATCCGCCACGGTTTCGCTGTCGCTCTGCGGATGCAGAGCAGGTTTTTGCACCGGCGGTGTAATGTCGGCAATCAGCGATTCGTCACATTTCAGCCCCAGAATCTGACTGGTGTAACGCAGCTCAGCGTCAGCAGCTTCGATATCACCGTTCAGCTCTGTGCCAAACGAAGGGATGATCTCTTTCAGCTTTGCCTGCCAGCCGGCGGAAGCAAAGCGTTCCGTGAACACTTTCTCCATCAGTTCCAGCATAATCGGCGCAGCGGTCGATGCCCCCGGCGATGCCCCTAACAACGCGGCGATGGTGCCTTCTTTATCACTGACCACTTCCGTGCCCAGTCGCAATACCCCGCCCTTGCCGGGTTCACGCTTGATGATCTGCACACGCTGACCGGCCTGCCATAAACGCCAGTCTTCTTTCATCGCCAGCGGGTAGTATTCACGCAGTGCATCAAAACGATCGTCTTCATTTTGCAGCACCTGACCGACCAGATATTTTACCAGGCTAAAGTTGGTCATGCCGACAGTCAGCATTGGCAATACGTTGGAGGTATTGGTGGAGCGTAACAGATCCCACAATGATCCGTTTTTCAGGAAACGCGTCGAGAAGGTGGCAAACGGCCCAAACAGCAGTACGCGCTTACCGTCAATAATACGGGTATCAATATGCGGCACAGACATCGGCGGCGCGCCCACGGTGGCCTGACCGTAGACTTTTGCCAGATGATGATTCACCACATCCGGGTTTTCGGAAACAAGAAACTGGCCGCCCACCGGGAAACCGGCATAATCCGCCGCTTCCGGGATACCCGACTCTTGCAGCAGCTTAAGCGCCGCACCGCCCGCGCCGATAAAGATAAACTTCGCCCGGATAACCTGCTCACCGCCGCCTTTCAGCGAATGGAGCGTCACGCTCCAGCTATTATCCGCATTGCGCTTGAGACCGCGCACTTCCGTACCCAGTTGCAGTGAGAAGTTCTCTTTTTTCTGCAACGCGCCAATCATCTGACGGGTCAGTTCACCGAAGTTCACGTCGGTGCCAATTTCCGTCCGGGTGGCGGCAATTTTCTGCTTCGCGTCGCGCCCTTCCATCACCAGCGGCGCCCACTGTTTGATCTGCTCAGCATCTTCGGAGTAGCGCATGCCGCGGAACAGAGAACTCTGCTGCAGCGCTTTGTAGCGGGCGCGCAGGAAGTTGACGTTATCATCGCCCCACACAAGGCTCATGTGCGGCACGGTATTAATAAAGGAGCGGGGTTCGCTCAGCACACCGGTCTTCACCTGATGCGCCCAAAACTGGCGAGAAATACGGAACGCTTCGTTGATTTCAATCGCTTTTTTGATACTGATGGCGCCATCCGCGCTTTGCGGCGTGTAGTTCAGTTCCATTAATGCGGCGTGCCCGGTTCCGGCGTTGTTCCAGCCATTCGAACTCTCTTCCGCAAGGGCATCCAGCCGCTCTACCATGGTGATCGACCAGTCGGGTTCCAGCTCTTGCAGCCAGGTTCCCAGCGTGGCGCTCATGATCCCGCCACCAATTAAAAGCACATCTGTTTCCTGCTCTTTCGATGCGGAACCTTTTGCTGCTTTCGAGACAGCATTTAGCCCGACAGCCATCGAAAACAGCCTGGCAGTCATTTTTTTCATGTTGTCATTGCCTTACTTTTAGTGCTGTTTTATTCGCATTTATTGAGGGTAAAGTCGTTAGCGCTTCTAACGTAGCACTTACAATCTGAGATTTAAATAATGTTTAATCATTAAATTTCCATTGTATAAATGTTACTAATAAGTTTATTTTTTGCATTAGATTTAACGCTTTTCGCTGGTCATAAATGACCGAAGTCTGCTATAGTCCTGCGTTTTTCCGCCTGAACGGATGCCTTTTGCAACGCAACGAGGCGCCCTCACCTGCAAAATCTTATGACCGAAAAAGCACGCCATTCTGCACAGCAGATAAGCCATGTCCTGCGCTCGCCGCAGTTGTTCACCCGCGAAGTCCTGGCCGGGGTGATTACCGCGCTGGCGCTGATCCCTGAAGTGATCTCCTTTTCGGTGATTGCCGGCGTTGATCCCAAAGTGAGTCTGATTGCCTCTGTTGTGCTGTGCCTTTCCATGTCGCTATTCGGTGGACGACCGGCAATGGTAACGGCGGCGGCGGGATCAGTCGCATTAGTTATTGGACCGATGGTTCATCAAAACGGTGTGGAATACATTTTGCCCGCCGTGTTACTGGCGGGAGTCATACAAATCATTTTTGGTCTGACCGGCATGGCGCGCCTGATGCGCTTTATTCCTCACGCGGTGATGACCGGTTTTGTTAACGCGCTGGGCATCCTGATTTTCTTTGCGCAGGTGCCGCATTTCTGGAGCAGAGATCCGCTGATTGTGGCGCTGTTTGTCCTGACCTTGCTGATCGTATTGTGGTTGCCGCGCTGGCTGAAAAGTGTTCCCGCCCCGCTGGTGGCGATTGTGGTGCTTACCGCCTTTACCATTTTCTCCGGGCAGCAGTTGCCCACCGTGGGAGACGAAGGCCCGATGAGCAGCGGTCTGCCGGGTCTGACGCAATGGCTGGTGCCTTTTAATCTGCACACCTTAGGCATTATCTGGCCTTGCGCGCTGAGTATCGCCTTTGTCGGCCTGATGGAGTCTTTGCTGACCGCCAAACTGGTGGACGATCTGACGCATACGCCGTCTGACAAGGGACGAGAGAGTGTCGGGCTGGGCGTGGCGAATATCCTCGCGGGGTTCTATGGCGGCATTGCCGGTTGCGCGATGATTGGGCAAACCATCGTGAACGTGGAGATGGGCAAAGGGCGGACCCG
The DNA here is from genome assembly GCF_025642095.1 of Kosakonia sp. ML.JS2a. Classification (GTDB taxonomy): domain Bacteria; phylum Pseudomonadota; class Gammaproteobacteria; order Enterobacterales; family Enterobacteriaceae. The sequence continues at coordinate 1,722,664 of NZ_CP106754.1, read as the reverse complement.
CCTCTCCACGCTCGCCGCCGGCGTGGTGCTATTACTGCTGGTGACCGCCTTAAGCAGCATGATGGCGAAAATCCCGATGGTGGTGCTGGCAGGGATTATGGCCATTGTGGCCTGTAAAACGTTTAACTGGGGCAGCCTGCAACCCGCAGCGCTGAAACGCGCGCCCGTGGTGGAAAGCGGCGTGATGCTGATAACCGTCGCGGTAACCGTCGGCACCGCTAACCTGGCGCTCGGCGTTGTCGCCGGGCTGGTTACGCTGGCGATCACCCCCGCGAAGTGGCGGAAGAAACCGCAAACTACAGCAGAAACAGTGTCGCCAGCCCGAGAAAAATAAAGAAACCACCGGTATCCGTAATCGCGGTGATCATCACGCTGGAGCCGACTGCCGGGTCGCGCCCCAGCCGGGTCATGATCATCGGGATTAATACCCCCATCAGCGCGGCCATCAGCAAGTTCAGCACCATCGCCAGCGTCATCACACCCCCCAAAGCTGCGTCGTTATACAACCACCAGGTCACACCGCCCATGATCCCACCCCACACCAGGCCGTTAATCAGCGCCACGCCCATCTCGCGCAGAATCAAAAAGGTAAAGTTACCCGGCTGAATGTTCTGTAGTGCCAGCGCCCGGACAATCATGGTAATGGTCTGATTACCGGTATTACCGCCGATCCCGGCGACGATTGGCATCAGAGACGCCAGCGCCACCAGTTGCGAAATCGTATGTTCAAAACCGTCGATCACCCGGGAGGCGATAAATGCGGTGCAAAGATTGGTCGCCAGCCATACCCAGCGCGTTCTGACGGCTTTCGTCACCGGCGCAAACACATCTTCTTCCGTGCTCAGGCCGCCCATCTGCCGCATATCATTGTCGGTTTCTTCGTAGACCACATCGACGATCTCATCAATGGTCAGACGCCCCATCAGCATGCCGTTACTGTCAACCACTGCCGCACTGACCAGGTTGTCACGTTCAAAGGTACGCGCGACCTTCTCCGCGTCGTCCTCGGGCGAAAACATCACCGGATCGGCATCCATCACGTCGCTCACCCGCTTGCCTGCGGCATTAAGCAGAATGGTTTGCAGCCCGAGCTCCCCCACCAGGCGGTTATCACGCCCGATGACAAACAGCTTATCGGTGTTTTCCGGCATTCTGCCAAGCCTGCGCAAATAGCGCTGTACCGCCGCCAGCGTCACCTCTGAACGTACGGTGATGACTTCGAACTCCATGATCGCGCCAACACAATTTTTAGCGTAACGCATCACCTGACGAACACGAGCGCGTTCTGCCGGCGGCAGCGTCGCCATTAACCGCCCGATGAGATTACGCGGCAGATGCTGCACCAGCCAAATCCGGTCGTCGATATCCACAGTTTCCAGGATAGCGAGCAGTGCGCGATCGCTCATCTCATCAATCAGGTCATCCCAGACATTTTCCGAAGCTTCAAGCAGCACTTTCCCGCGTTTGTCATCCTCCACCAGCCGCCACAGCGCATGACGTTCGGCCACCGGTAACGCTTCAAGAGTGTCAGCCAAATCCGGAGGCGGCAGATGGGATACCAGCGCACGGACTTCCGCCAGATCCTGCTCGAGAGTTTCCCCATCCAACGGCTCGACGAGGGTTATCTCTCCCAGTAGCGTAGCGGTAAGCGTTTTATGCGTCGTCAGCAGCCAAATCAGGCGCGCACGCTCCTCATCACGCAGTTTGACGCTGTTTTTTTTCATCACCGACATTGGACAGTTCCTGAATGGCAAAAGGCTCCGGCAAACCGAAGCAGAACAGCGTTAAGCATAGCGGGTGAGTTTGTAAAAAATAATAAACGGCGGGGGTGTTCGGGCAAAAAAGCAGCGAAGCCCCTGCAACACAGGGGCGTGGATCATCAGGCTGTACGGGCAACCGCGTCGCGGGAGGCCTTTTCGCGTTCTTCACCGACCAGTTCACTCAACTGACCGTCGCGCATCTCCAGCAGGCGGTCGGCGTGAATAAAGTAGTGATCATCATGGCTGATCGCAAAAATGGTTTTCCCCATTTGCTGCATCAGCGGCAGCAGCACCTGATAAAAGTCGCGACGGAAATGGGGATCCTGATCCGCCGCCCACTCATCAAGCAGCAAAATGTCGCGCTCTTCCGCCAGTGCCAGCAGCAGCGCGACGCGCTTTTTCTGCCCTTTCGACAGTTTAAGATTCAGGATCTTGCCGTTGTTCAGCTCCAGCTTATGCGCCATTTTTAGCTGTTCGAGCCATGTGTCCACCAGTGCCGGATCCGCTTGCTTCCCTTCCGGTCCCAGTAAATTGTCAAACAGCCAGACGTCGGTAAACACCGCCGAGAAGAGCTTGCGGTAATCTTCCGGTTTATCGTGCGCCATGGGTTTGCCATCCAGCAGAATCTCACCGGATACCGGTTGATATAGCCCGGTCAGCAGCATTGCCAGCGTCGATTTGCCGCTCCCGTTACCGCCGATCAAAAACACCAGCTCGCCGCGATTGAGGGTCATATTGACCGGACCAATCGCAAAGTCATTATCCTGGTATTTAAAGGTGACATTACGCAGCTCCAGCGTTTGCCAGCCGGCAAACGACTGCGGACGGGGGAACGCGGGTTGGTACGGTGCCAGCGCAAACTTTTTCAGCTTATTAAAGGCAACCTGAGCGCTTAACAGCGTCGGCAACGCGCCCACGGCGGAGAGCAACGGCGTACGCAGAAACAGCAGAGTGAGCGAATAGGTCGCCGCCACGTTAGTGTCGGCCCAGCCAAGACTGTTTGCCATCCAGAAGACAAGGCCAATGGCGCCGAGCATCATGATATTCGACCAGTTCACTGCGCTCAGGTGGAAGGTGTCGGCGCGAATAATATGATGGCGGTACTCACGCGCGTCCGGCAGGTACATCTGTTCAAAGATATGTTCAGCACGCTCACGGTTCAGATTCAGCTCTTTACGTCCTTCCAGTACGGTCTGGAAATCGTTATACAGCTTATCTTCCGTCTCGCGCAGCGTCGCCATATGTTTGTAAACGCGGGAGACCAGCACAAAACCGCCCCAGATGGTCAGCGCCATCCACAGCGCGGTAATCACCAGCATCTTACCGGAGAGCATGGCGAGATAAATGCACGAACCAATGGTCAGGATGATCCCCTGCACCAATTCAGGCAGGCGCACGAATGCAATGGTGATATTACGGACATCGCTGGTCAGCCCCGCCAGTAGCGATGCGCTGCCTAACTGTTCGATCCGCTCTACCGGCGTATCGAGGATGCGTTTGATAAATTCGCTGCGCAGGCGATAAACGAAGTGATGACCAAGCGTGGTCAGCGCAAGTTGTGAACCCAGCGTGACCGCCATCAGCAACAGCAGTAAACCGAGAAACTCCGGAAGCACCGTCAATGAAATATCCACGGTTTCAATTAACCGCTGGTTGATAAAGGCAATCAGTCCGATACCCAACGCGGCGCTGGCCAGGGTGAGCGCCAGTACAGCCACAAACGGCCAGCGATACTGTCGCCAGACAAGAAGAAGGAGTTGCATAACACGACCCGGTCAACAAAAACAGCCAGCAGTTTAAACGGCTGGCAATTTACATCAAGAATAATTCTTATTTTTATTCGCTATTACTGGCATGACGAAAAGTCAGATTGTAACGGCATTCGCCGGTGATCGGGTGGTAACCCGTTTTCAGCGGCGCAATGCCATGATAATAGAGCCGCGACTCACCGCCCCAGACCACAATGTCCCCGTGCTCCAGCATCAGCCGTTGCAGCGGATCATTGCGTTTAAGCCCGCCGAACTGAAATATTGCCGGCAACCCCAGAGACACCGAAACGATAGGCGCGCGCAGGTCCGGTTCATCCTTATCCTGATGCAGCGAGAGCTTCGCGCCAGGTGCATAACGGTTGATCAAACAGGCATCCGGTCGGAAGTCCGGGTATCCCGCAGCAACGCTGGCCTGCTGGCACAGCGCCAGGAATGCCTCAGGAATCTCCGGCCACGGACGACGGGTTTGCGGATCGACGGGTGCATAGAGGTAACCGTGCTGATCGGTGGTCCAGCCAAGCGCGCCGCAATTGGTCATTGCCACAGACATGGTGTACCCGCCGGGGGTAACCATATGGCGCAGCGGCGACTGGCTGGTAACCTGTGCGATCCCTTGCATCAACGCCTCGACGTGCGGCAGGGCAAAACGCCTCAGCACCACGGCGCCAGGCGCCAGTGGCTCCAGCCAGGGTTCTTCATCCGCAAACAGATCGAGCATCAGGTCTCCTCTTTATTTTCTTCCCGTCGCAGCAATTGCGCTTTGCGCGCCGTCCCCCAGCGATAACCGGAGAGTGCACCATCGCCCCGCACCACGCGGTGACAGGGAATAACAATCGCCAGTTTGTTCGCCGCACAGGCGCTGGCAACGGCCCGCACTGCGCAAGGTTTGCCTATCTTTTGCGCCAGTGCCTGGTAACTCATGGTCTCCCCCACCGGGATTTCACGCAACGCCTGCCACACCCGCAGTTGAAATGCCGTTCCGCGCAGATCCAGCGGCAGCGTGAAGGGGGAATCCGCATTGTCGATGCGCTGGATCACCTGCGTCACACGGCGGGTAAAGGCTTCATTTCCCTGCGCCCGATGCGCATGCGGAAAGATAGCACTCAGTTCAGCAATCAGTGGCTCATCACTGTCTGCCAGCAAAATGGCGCAAATACCCCGCGCACTCTCTGCCACCAGGCAGCGTCCCAGCGAACAGTCGCTCAGAGTAAACCAGACCTCCGTATCGTCGCCTCCCGCACGGAACTGACGCGCAGTCATACCCAGCGAGGCGTCTGCATGGCGGTAATACGTGCTGCTGTCCGGGAAACCCGCCGCCAGCACCGCGTCGGTAACGGTGTCACTGTCCACAAGCGTCGCGCGTAAGCGCCGGGCGCGAAATGCCTGTTGCCAGGCTTTTGGCGTCATCCCGGTGGCGGACTTAAATAAGCGATGAAAATGGTAGGGGCTCATCGCCGCCTGCTCAGCAAGCCGCGCCAGTGTGACAGGCGCATCCTGCTCTAACAGACGGCAGGCATTGGCGATTTTATCCAGCCGCTGTTGCTGCGGGTGGATGGTATCCGGCTGGCAGCGTTTGCACGGACGAAACCCGGCAGCCACGGCGCTTTGCGCATCCGGGTAAAAACGCACATTCTGGCGCAACGCATGGCGCGCCGTGCAGGAGGGGCGGCAGAAAATACCGGTGGTCAGTACGGCAAAAACGAACTGACCATCGGCCTGTGGGCTGCGCGCCAGCACCGCCTGCCAGCGCTGTTCATCAGATAAAATGGCGTTATTCATGTCAGGCTCCTCATATAAGCTTAGCCTCACTGTGCCCGTTAGCTCGCCATCAGACACCTGCAATCTTGCGGTTTAATTTTTTTCGCTGATCAAAAAGGCGGAGAACTGCGGCGACATCCAGGTGGTGAACCCCTCTCCCTGTTTGATTATCATAAATACCGCCAACCCTTCGCGCTTCACGACCTCTTTTGCCTGCTCAGTACCGAGCACCATCAGACCGGTGTCCCAGGCATCCGCTTCCAGCGCCGTTGGCGCGATCACTGTAACGGAGACCAGCGCATGCTGGATCGGTCGCCCGCTGCGTGGATCAATAATGTGCGAGATGCGTTTACCATCAAGCTCGTAGTAATTACGGTAGCTGCCGGAAGTGCTGATGCCGTGACCGTTAATGTCCACAACCGCCTGGGCGGCATTTTCGCGATCGGTAGGTTTCTGAATCGCCACGCGCCAGGGTTGCCCCTGGGCATTCATGCCACGACTGGCGAGCGCACCGCCAACGGACACCAGGTAGCGAGCGATCCCTTCCTGCTCCATCAGTCGCGCCAGATGATCCGCTGCATAACCCTCGCCCACTGTCGATAAGTCAACAAACAGATCGGGCAGATCTTTTTGCAGGAACTGCTCACCTGCGCGGTTAATTACCATTAAATGCGCCAGGCCTGTACGCGCTTTCGCCGCGTCAATCTGCGCCTGTTCCGGCGTTTTGACTGGCTGTTTGTCCGGCCCGAAGCCCCACAAATTCACCAGAGGTCCCACGGTAATATCCATCGCACCGTCGGTTTTCTCGCCAACGCGCAACGACGTGGTGACGATATCCGCCATGGCAGCGCTGACGGGCCAGGGCGCGGTGCTGGTGGCGTGGTTAAAACGCATCAGCGCTGAGTCGTTCTTCCATGTGGACAGTAAGTGGTCGTCACCATCCAGTTGAGCCTGAATTTTTTGCTGCAACGCCTGCGCCTGTTGCGTGTTGATATCCACCACGCTGACACGCCACCAGGTACCCATCGTTTTGCCTTCGAGCACCGTCGGCTTTGCCTGTTCGCCGTTGTCGCAACCCGCCAGTAATAAAAGCGCCGCCATCATGCCGGCACGAAGAAAAGTTATCGCCATGTTTTGTGACCTCCTTGCTGGCGGCAAGCGTACACCAAATCGTTCTATTTAAAAGATACCGACAATAAAAAAGGGGCCTTTCGGCCCCTGAATAATGTTGGTTGCTGACTTAGAACTGGTAAACCAGACCTACGCCAACGATGTTGTCGGTACCGATACCGGCAGCACGAGTGAACTCGTTTTCATCCAGCAGGTTGATTTTGTAATCAACATAGGTGGACATGTTTTTGTTGAAGTAGTAGGTCGCGCCAACATCGATGTATTTCAGGATATCCTGATCACCGTAGTTAACCGTACCGGTGTTGTTGGTGATGTCTTTACCTTTGGACTGCAGGTAAGCGATGGACGGACGCAGACCGAAATCGAACTGGTACTGTGCAACCACTTCGAAGTTTTGCGCTTTGTTAGCAAAACCGTAAGCGTCGGACGGGCTGGAGCCGTTAGAGGTACCAAAACGGGTTGCGTTGTAGGTCTGAGTGTACTGCGCCGCCAGGTAGATATTGTTGGCGTCGTATTTCAGACCGCCGCTGTACACTTCAGCACGGTCGCCTTCACCGTACAGTGCAGCGCTGGTTGCGTTCTGGTCAGCTGTACGGCGGGAAGAAGACATTGCACCACCCACGCTGAAGCCTGCACCCAGATCGTAGGTCAGAGATGCGCCGTAACCGTCGCCATTCTGTTGCAATGTGCTACGACCGCTGTTGTTTTCACCGCTTACGCTGCCGTTTTTGCCTTGATACTGCAGTGCAAAGTTCAGGCCATTAACCAGACCGAAGAAGTCGGTGTTACGGTAAGTTGCAACGCCGTTAGCACGGGATTGCATGAAGTTATCAGAACCGTAGGTATCACCGCCAAATTCCGGCAATACGTCAGTCCAGGAGGTTACGTCGTAGATCACGCCGTAGTTACGACCATAGTCGATAGAACCGGCGTCAGCCACGCGGATACCGGCGAATGCCAGACGGGTCCATGCCTGATCGCTGGCGGATTCGCTATCGTTCGCCTGAACGTTGTATTCCCATTGACCGTAGCCAGTGACCTGATCGTTAACCTGAGTTTCGCCTTTGAAGCCGAAACGCACGTACGTCTTATCACCATCATTGCCTTTGTCGTCGGAGAAATAGTGCAGGCCGTCGACTTTACCGTACAGATCTAATTTGTTGCCATCTTTGTTATAAACTTCAGCCGCATTTGCTGCGCCTGCTACCAGCAGAGCCGGTACCAGGAGGGATAGTGCTTTAACTTTCATTTTATTAACCCTCTGTTATATGCATTTTTATTGCCACTGCTTACTGACTAACCCTCTAATCAGTTGGCAAATTCATTCTCTCTAAAAAAGAAGAATAATCCAACTAGAATATGATACGAAAACTTTTAAGATGTTTCATATTCATCAATAGGTGTTTCAAAATGTAAATATGAGGGAACTTTTTTTAGCACAAATAGCTAAAAAATAGCGCACAAATAATCAAAAAATATTAAAAATCACTTAAAATACAGTAAGTTAAATAAAAATAATGTTATAGCACTGAATGCAAAACCCTGATCTTCGATCGCAACTAATATTATCAACGCTATCATCATTAACTTTATTTATTACCGTCATTCGAATCTGAATGTCTGTTTACCCCTCTTATGACCGGATGCTTCGCATTCGGTTTTTTTTTACCTTTCTTTACTCATCTTGAATATCAATATACATATAATCACTATTTGTAACGACTATTAATTAATCAATATCCATGCCAGATTTTTCCTATTGCCATATCGGCATAATTAATTTCTTGTTATTTCGTGCGATCTTTCTAAAGCGTAACGGTAAATATTTGTACGGTTTTTATGCCGTTGTACATTTTTACCGCTGCGCTTACCGAAGCGCCTGCTTCAATAAGGCGTCAGGCATTCACTGAAAGAGAGTCTGGAAATTCATTGATTAACCGATATACTGCCTGCTGTGCACTGCTCTGCAACACGACATCTATTAGTACGCCGCGCAGACAACAGGCGGTTCTTACGGCATGGCAGCAACATTGTCTCAGCGAACACCGCTGAATGTCCTGGCAGTGTTGTCATAACGGGTTACACACACGAATGAGTCGATCTGACACAATGATCCCTGGCAAATTTTCCCTGATACCGGGCAACATTACCCGTTTCTTTCTTTTGCTGATAATTGTCCTGCTGGTGACGTTAGGCGTGATGATCCAAAGTGCGGTCAACGCCTGGCTAAAGGATAAAAGCTATCAAATCGTCGATGTGACGCATGCGATTCATAAACGTATAGATACCTGGCGCTACGCAACCTGGCAGATCTACGACAATATCGCCGCGGCACCCGCTTCCAGTCCCAGTGATGGTCTGCAGGAAACCCGGTTAAAACAGGATGTCTACTACCTGGAAAAAACCCGGCGAAAAACCGAAGCGCTGATCTTCGGCTCGCATGACAGCTCCACTCTGGAAATGACCCAGCGTATCTCCACCTATCTGGATACGCTCTGGGGTGCAGAAACGGTGCCATGGTCGATGTACTACCTCAATGGCCAGGACAACAGCATGATCCTGGTCTCCACGCTGCCGCTGAAAGATCTCTCCTCCGGCTTTAAAGACACCACTATCAGCAATATTGTCGACTCCCGCCGGGCGGAAATGTTGCAGCAGGCCAATGCGCTGGATGAGCGCGAAAGTTTCTCTCCTCTGCGCCGTCTGGCCTGGCAAAATGGGCACTACTTTACGCTGCGCACAACGTTTAACCAGCCTGGGCATCTGGCGACCGTCGTCGCATTTGATCTGCCGATTAACGATCTGATTCCTCCGGGGATGACGCTGGACAGCTTTCGCCTTGACCCCGATACCGCGCAAACAAACGCGCGTACGCAGGATAAAGACGCCGCCGACAGCGCCTCGGTCAATTTTAACAGCGCTAAAATCGAGATCTCCTCTTCGCTTAACGGCACCGGGCTGCGGCTGATCTGGCAGGTGCCGTTTGGCACACTCCTGCTTGATACCCTGCAAAATATCTTACTGCCATTACTGCTGAATATCGGCCTGCTTGCGCTGGCGCTGTTCGGCTACACCACCTTCCGCCATCAAACGGGACGTAAAAACGATACGCTGGTGCCTGCCGGTACGAGTAATGAGCTGCGCGTGATGCGCGCCTTTAATGAAGAGATCGTTTCACTGCTGCCGCTCGGTCTGCTTGTGCATGACCTGGAAGCGAACCGCACGGTGTTGAGTAATAAGATTGCCGACCATCTCTTACCGCACCTGAATCTGCAAAACATCACCGCCATGGCGGACCAGCATCAGGGTGTGATTCAGGCGACGGTAAATAATGAGCTGTACGAGATCCGTCAGTTCCGCAGCCAGGTTGCCTCGCGCACGCAGATCTTTATTATTCGCGACCAGGACAGAGAAGTGCTGGTGAATAAAAAGTTGAAACAGGCGCAGCGTCTGTATGAAAAAAACCAACAGGGCCGCGCCATCTTTATGAACAATCTCGCGGATGCGCTGAAACTGCCGGTGAAAACGCTGGCCAGCGAAGCCGCCGCGTTACAAACCGAGGAAGGCAACCAGTTGGCGGATCACGCCGACAGGCTGGTGCAACTGGTTGATGAGATCCAACTGGCGAACATGTTGGAAAGCGATAGCTGGAAAGGCTCGTCAACTCTGTTCTCCATCCAGGATTTGATCGATGAAGTGGTGCCGGACGTTCTGCCGGTCATCAAACGCAAAGGCCTGCAGTTGCTGATTAACAACCATCTTCCAGCGAACGAAGAACGCCACGGTGACCGTGACGCGCTGCGCAGGATATTGCTGCTGCTGATCCAATATGCGGTAACAACCACGCAGATGGGCAAAATCACCCTTGAGGTGAATATGGACGAGTCAGCGGGCGATCGTCTGACGTTCCGTATCCTCGACACCGGCGTTGGGGTGAACAACAGTGAAATCGATAATCTGCACTTCCCGTTCCTGAATCCCACACAAGGCGACCAGTACGGTAAAGCCGATGCCCTCACCTTCTGGTTATGCGATCAACTGGCCAGAAAACTGGGTGGGCATTTGAACATCAAGGCACGGGAAGATCTTGGCACCCGCTATTCACTGCATGTGAAAATGGCCGCCCGTCCGCAGCAGGAAGAAAGCGAAGAAAAATTGCTCGATGACGTCGTGGCGATGATTGATATTACCTCGGTTGAAATCCGCAATATTGTCGTTCGCCAGTTGGAAAACTGGGGCGCAAGCTGTATTTCCCCGGATGAACGGCTTTCGAGTCAAGAATATGATCTCTTTTTGACAGATAATCCGTCTAATCTTACTGCCTCGGGCTTGCTTTTAAGCGATGATGAGGCAGGCGTGCGGAAAATTGGCCCTGGTCAGTTGCGCGTCAACTTTAATATGAGCAATGCAATGCAAGGAGCAATATTGCAGCTTATTGAGGAGCAACTGGCGCAGGAGGATGTACCGGAGTCGCCTTTGGGGGGTGACGAAAACGCCGAACTCCACGCCAGCGGCTATTACGCGCTGTTTGTTGACACAGTACCCGATGATGTTAAGAGGTTGTATACTGAGTCGGCGTTGAGCGATTTCGCTGCGCTGGCGCAGACGGCACACCGCTTGAAAGGCGTGTTTGCCATGCTTAATCTGGTACCTGGTAAGCAGTTATGCGAAACGCTGGAGCAATTAATTCGTGAATCAGATGCTCCAGGTATAGAAAATTACATCAGCGACATTGACGCTTACGTCAAGAGCTTGCTGTAGCAAGGTAGCCTAATACATGAACAATATGAACGTAATTATTGCCGATGACCATCCGATTGTACTGTTCGGTATTCGTAAGTCACTCGAACAAATCGAATGGGTCAATGTAGTCGGTGAATTTGAAGACTCTACAGCGCTCATCAACAACCTGCCGAAACTTGAGGCAAATGTATTGATCACCGATCTGTCAATGCCAGGCGACAAGTACGGCGATGGCATCACGTTGATCAAGTACATTAAGCGTCATTTCCCGACGCTGTCGATTATTGTGCTGACCATGAATAACAACCCGGCAATCCTGAGTGCTGTACTGGATCTGGACATTGAAGGCATCGTGCTGAAACAGGGCGCGCCGACCGATCTGCCGAAAGCGCTGGCAGCGCTGCAAAAAGGGAAGAAGTTCACCCCGGAAAGCGTTTCCCGCCTGCTGGAGAAAATCAGCGCCGGGGGTTATGGCGACAAACGTCTGTCACCGAAAGAGAGCGAAGTACTGCGTCTGTTTGCAGAAGGTTTCCTGGTAACGGAAATCGCCAAAAAACTGAACCGCAGTATCAAGACTATCAGTAGCCAGAAAAAATCCGCAATGATGAAACTGGGCGTGGACAACGATATCGCGCTGCTGAACTACCTCTCCTCCGTCACGCTGACGCAAACGGAAAAAGAGTAATTCCCGAAACCCCGGCCTCTGCCGGGGTTCTTTTTATCCACATTACCGCCGGTTGTTTCTGACTCGCGTGGCATAAGCCGCCAGTGTTTGCCTGATCACATCCAGCGTGACCGGTTTAGACAGACAGCTATCCATCCCCGACTCCAGACAGCGCTGCGTCTCTTCTGCCAGCGCATTGGCCGTTACGCCAATCACTGGCAGCGTCAGGCCAAGCTGGCGAATACGTTGCGTCAGACGGTAACCATCCATATTCGGCATGTTGACATCGCTCAGAACGATGTCGATATGGTTCTTGCTCAGAACATTCAGCGCATCCACGCCATCGTTCGCGGTTTTACATTGATACCCCAGCGAACCCAGTTGATCGGCCAGCAAACGCCGGTTGATAGGATGATCGTCCACCACCAGAATCATCATATCGTCATTGCGCGCGGCCTCGATAACCGTTTCTGGCAAGGCGTCAACCTGATCTTCAACAACCTGCACGCGATAAATACGCCCTAACAGCGCCAGCAGATCGTGCGGAGATGCCACGCTGTGCAACCATTCTCCCGGCGCACGCTCCAGCGGAATGCCAATGTGGCGACGGCAGAAAGTCACCACTGCGCGGCCGGTCCATGGCGAGGAGAGTTCATCGTCGGTGATCAGCGTGTCCAGGTTGCCTGGCGTCCGCCCGTCATACTGTTTCACCGTGATCCCCTGCCACTTAAGCAAGGTTTCCAGATACCCGGACAGTGACGCATTACGCACCGCCAACCAGCAGCAGGTATCAGCCAGTCCAGCCACTTCCACCGGCGCAGGAGGCACGCTGCCATACAGCGGAATACGAATAGTAAACTGGCTACCCATGCCCGGTTCGGTATCTACCGAAATATCGCCATCCATCATGCTGATCAGCTTTTCGCAAATCGCCAGCCCCAGCCCGGTTCCCTGGAAGTTACGCTGCACACCGGTCCCGACCTGGAAGAAAGGATCAAACAACCGCACCACTTCTTTACCAGGAATGCCGACGCCAGTGTCCCGTACACGGATGCTGAGGTAATCCTCATCGCGCTGGACGTGCAAAATAATGCAGCCGATATCGGTAAATTTGATGGCATTGCTCAACAGGTTAGAGATCACCTGTTGCAAACGCATCGGGTCGCCATTGAGCGTTGCGGGAACATCGGGTTCGATAAAGCAGTACAGCCCGAGCTGTTTACGCACTACCAGCGGCAAATAGTTCGCGGTGATATGACTCATCACTTCACGCGGAGAAAACTCGCGCGGTTCAATCTTCAACTGCTCGGACTCAATTTTCGAGAAATCGAGAATATCGCTGATGATTTTCAGCAACAGACTGGAGGAGTTATTCATCGCCGTCACCAGCCTGTCGACCCCTTTCGGCAGCTCTTTCGTTTGCAGCAGGTCGAGGTTGCCAATAATGCCATACAGCGGCGTGCGCAGCTCATGGCTGACGGTCGCAAGGAACATCGATTTCGACTGACTTGCCTGTTCTGCCGCTTGCGCCATCTCCTGCAACGACTCTTCCATTTTTACGCGCGCAGAGACGTCCACCAGCACGCAAATCGCCACGTTTTCATTACGATAACGCGAGTGGACGAAGCTAATTTGCAGGTTGGTGTTATTGCTGGTCAGCACATCGACGAAATTGACCTGCTGGCCGCAAATGATCTGCGTCAGCCGCTGCCGATCTTCATGCGTCAGCATATTCAGGTAGTTATGCGCCAGTTCGTTACTCAGGATATTGGTCCCATCCTGAGTACGCAGAATACAGATTCCGACCGGCGCCGAGGCAACAATCTTGCGGTTGAACTGCTCATGTTCTTCCAGCCGCTGTGCATCGTTTTCCGCCGGAATGAAAATACGTCGTTCATACATTCGCGCGAGGGTAAACAGCGCCACGCCCACCAGCACGTTGAGCAACACGGCGTTGAGGATCAGCATACGAATGCGCTCCAGCACCATATCAACCGGTACGGAGTAGACCACGCTCAGCGACGACGGCGGCAGGCTCTTTTTCAGGATCAGCTCGCGAAAACCGGAGGTATAACCAAACCAGGAGCGCTCCTGCATCCAGCGCGGATCAGCAGAAATCCCGTTATCCTGCCCGGCGAGCGAAATCAGCGTGTGTCCGCTTTCATCGAGAATCGTGACCCCCATCGGCAAACTGCCTGGGGTAAAGAAATTCTCCATGCGGATAGATTGCTCAGTACCCAGCAGCGCCTGCAGACGATTCCCCAGATAGACGGGCGTCAGCGCATAAAAGTAGCCAATACCCGGACGCGGCCCCTGGCTCATCCAGTAGACATTGTTACTGCGTTCATCCTGTGGCGCATTGCGGTATTTCACAATGCGTTCGTGCAGGCTTTTCAGGGTGTCATCCCGCTCAACGGGCAGATCCCGTAGGCCGAAATCCGCCATACAGAGATTATCGCTGCCGATTAAAAATACGCGGTTGAGATCGTAAGCCGCAGAGAAATTGTCGCGCCAGTAGCGCATAAACCAGGCCAGCGACTCCAGCGAGCCGCGCCAGGAATTGCCCATCGCTGAACAGTCGGAATCCGGGAACAGCGGCGAAAACGTCGGCACATCGGTTTTATCGTCGCGGTTGCGCGAAGTGAGAATGCCGTTTTCCGCCGTCAGGCGATTCTCAGCAATGTACTTCAGCTCTTTCATCACATCCGAGGTGCGCTGGATATAGCGCTGCGCCTGATCGGAACTTAAGTTAAACTCCTGGCGGATTTCGGACTCTTTATCATGCAGGGCGTTAACGATGTAGAAGACGGAGAAAAAGGCAATCAATAGCCAAAGCAGTAGCGCCAGCGCCCTGAACAGATAGCGGGAGACTTTCAGGGTACTGCGAAAAGAGACAAGGTATTTCAACCTGGAAAAACTCCGCCACAAGGAAGATAAAAAAGGGTGTGGTTAAGGTAGCGGTAAAACGCGAAGCCCGCAACGGCCATGAAAAAGGGCCGGAAACCGGCCCTTTGAAACGCATTATTCGGCGTCGTCGTCTGCGACATCATCATCGGTGTCAGCTTCCGGCGCGATATCATCGTCCCCTTCCGCTACGCTACCGTCGATGGAGTCCAGCTCTTCGTCGTCCACCGGCTCAGCGACACGTTGCAGCCCCACCACGTTTTCGTCTTCCGCGGTGCGGATCAGAATAACGCCCTGGGTATTACGGCCCACCACGCTGATTTCAGACACGCGCGTACGCACCAGCGTACCGGCATCGGTAATCATCATGATCTGATCGCAATCATCAACCTGCACCGCGCCCACCACAGCACCATTACGCTCGGTGACCTTGATGGAGATAACGCCCTGCGTACCACGAGATTTAGTCGGGTACTCGGTTTCCGCGGTACGTTTACCGTAACCGTTCTGCGTCACTGTCAGGATGGCGCCTTCGCCACGCGGAACAATCAGCGAAACGACGCTGTCGTTTCCGGCAAGCTTAATGCCGCGTACGCCGGTCGCCGTACGACCCATCGCACGCACCGCGCCCTCTTTAAAGCGCACCACTTTACCGGCGGCGGAGAACAGCATCACTTCGTCATTGCCCGAGGTCAGATCCACGCCAATCAGCTCGTCGCCTTCATTCAGGTTGACAGCGATAATACCCGCAGAGCGCGGACGGCTGAATTCGGTCAGCGCTGTTTTCTTCACGGTGCCGCTGGCGGTGGCCATAAAGACGTTAACGCCCTCTTCGTATTCACGCACTGGCAGGATCGCCGTAATACGTTCGTTCGGCTCCAGCGGCAGCAGGTTAACGATCGGACGACCACGCGCACCACGGCTCGCTTCCGGCAACTGGTAAACCTTCATCCAGTACAGACGACCACGGCTGGAGAAGCAGAGGATCGTGTCGTGGGTGTTGGCCACCAGCAGGCGGTCAATAAAGTCTTCTTCTTTAATACGCGCAGCGGATTTCCCTTTCCCACCACGACGCTGAGCTTCGTAATCGGTCAGCGGCTGATACTTCACATAGCCCTGATGCGACAGCGTGACAACAACGTCTTCCTGGTTGATCAGGTCTTCGATATTGATATCCGCGGTATTGGCGGTAATTTCCGTGCGACGCGCATCGCCAAACTGTTCGCGAACCAGCTCAAGCTCTTCGCGGATCACTTCCATCAGGCGCTCTGCGCTACCAAGAATGTGCAGCAGTTCAGCGATCTGCTCCAGCAGCTCTTTGTACTCTTCGAGCAGTTTTTCATGCTCAAGGCCGGTCAGTTTCTGCAAGCGCAGATCCAGAATCGCCTGTGCCTGCTGTTCGGTCAGATAGTATTTACCATCGCGAATCCCGAACTCCGGCTCCAGCCACTCCGGACGCGCAGCGTCATCACCGGCGCGCTCCAACATAGAGGCGACATTACCCAGATCCCACGGCTGTGCGATCAGGCCCGCTTTCGCTTCCGCCGGTGTCGGCGCACGACGGATCAGTTCAATGATCGGGTCGATATTCGCCAGCGCAACCGCCAGCGCTTCGAGTATATGCGCACGATCGCGCGCTTTACGCAGTTCGAAAATCGTACGGCGCGTCACCACTTCACGGCGGTGGCGTACAAACGCCGCCAGGATCTCTTTCAGCGTCATGATCTTCGGCTGACCATGGTGCAGAGCAACCATGTTAATGCCGAAGGAGACCTGCAGTTGCGTCTGGGAGTAGAGGTTGTTCAGCACCACTTCGCCCACCGCATCGCGCTTCACTTCAATCACGATGCGCATGCCGTCTTTATCAGACTCGTCACGCAGCGCGCTGATGCCTTCCACGCGTTTGTCTTTTACCAGCTCGGCGATCTTCTCGATCAGACGCGCTTTGTTCACCTGATACGGAATTTCGTGAACGATGATTGTTTCACGACCGCTTTTCGCATCGGTTTCCACTTCTGCGCGGGCGCGAATATAGATTTTGCCGCGACCGGTGCGGTAAGCCTCTTCAATGCCGCGACGGCCATTAATAATGGCGGCGGTTGGGAAGTCCGGCCCCGGAATGTGCTCCATCAGCCCTTCAACGCTGATGTCTTCATTGTCGATATAGGCCAGACAGCCGTTGATCACTTCCGTCAGGTTGTGCGGCGGAATGTTAGTCGCCATACCGACCGCGATACCCGAAGAACCGTTAACCAGCAGGTTCGGGATCTTGGTAGGCATTACATCAGGAATTTTTTCGGTGCCGTCGTAGTTATCGACGTAATCCACCGTCTCTTTTTCCAGATCGGCCATCAATTCATGGGCGATCTTCGCCAGGCGGATTTCCGTATAACGCATCGCCGCCGCGGAGTCACCATCGATGGAACCGAAGTTACCCTGACCATCAACCAGCATGTAACGCAGCGAGAACGGCTGCGCCATACGGACAATGGTGTCATACACCGCGGAATCACCATGAGGATGGTATTTACCGATTACGTCACCAACGACACGGGCAGATTTTTTGTAGGCTTTATTCCAGTCATTGCCCAATACGTTCATGGCGTAAAGTACGCGACGGTGAACCGGTTTTAAGCCATCTCGGACGTCCGGAAGCGCACGGCCGACAATGACCGACATCGCATAATCCAGATAGGAGCTTTTCAGCTCTTCCTCAATGTTAACCGGTGTAATTTCTCTCGCAAGGTCGCTCATCTAACCGCTATCCCTCTACTGTATCCCGGATTCAAAGGTCGCAAATTATAACACAACCGCTTTGAGACAGGTAAATCTATAACACCCGCGCAAAGGTTTATTCATCCCGTCGGCCTGATATACTCGGCAGTCTACTTTTGAGAGGAGTAATTGCCCCCATGAATGCCGAAAAATCGTCGGTCGCTCAGAACGTTGATCATGCTGAAATCGCCAAATTTGAAGCGGTCGCCTCGCGCTGGTGGGATAAAGAGGGTGAGTTTAAACCCCTGCACCGCATTAACCCCCTGCGCCTGAACTATATCGCCGGGCATGCGGATGGCCTGTTTGGGAAAAACGTGCTGGATGTGGGCTGCGGCGGCGGTATTCTGGCGGAGAGCATGGCGCGCGAAGGCGCCAACGTCACCGGCCTGGATATGGGGTTTGAACCTTTGCAGGTCGCGCGCTTACATGCGCTGGAATCGGGCATTCAGGTGAATTACGTGCAGGAAACCGTCGAAGAGCATGCGGCGAAACACGCCGGGCAATACGACGTCGTCACCTGTATGGAGATGCTGGAGCACGTACCGGACCCGCAATCCGTCGTGAAAGCCTGTGCGCAGCTGGTAAAACCTGGCGGCCACGTGTTCTTTTCCACCATTAATCGCAACGGCAAAGCCTGGCTGATGGCGGTGGTCGGTGCGGAATATGTGCTGCGGATGGTGCCGAAAGGTACACACGACGTGAAAAAATTCATCAAACCTGCCGAGTTGCTCAC
Source organism: Kosakonia sp. ML.JS2a (assembly GCF_025642095.1). Classification (GTDB taxonomy): domain Bacteria; phylum Pseudomonadota; class Gammaproteobacteria; order Enterobacterales; family Enterobacteriaceae. The sequence continues at coordinate 1,704,427 of NZ_CP106754.1, read as the reverse complement.
CTGGGTCGATGGCACCGTGTTAAAAGAGCGTCACATCACCGGGTTACACTATAATCCGTTACTGGATAAATTTACCTTAGGGCCGGGCGTTGATGTTAATTACATGTTACATACAACGGCAAAAAACGACTAAGGTCATCAGTTAAAGTTATAAAGATTGCGCAGTGTCAAACTGCGCAGTTGTCATTCCCGATGAAGAAATCAGCACTTGATCAAAAATTCATTTTTTTTTGCGAAATATTGACATCCCCGCCAGGCCTTACGGTACGAGGACTTAGCGATTATTACGCTTTCGCAACCTCAATTTAACCTCAAAATCAACTCTTGTACTGAAAAGAATCCTTACTAGAATACTCACCATATAGCGTTTTTCTTATCGCAAACCCCCTATATCTAGTATTTATCCACAGAGTTAGTCACAGCGTCTGACTGTGGATAAAGGGGGGATACTTTTATTTCACGGACAGGTAATCACATGAATCAGAGTCTGCTGGTGACAAAGCGTGACGGTGGCACAGAGCGCATCAATCTCGACAAAATTCATCGGGTGCTGGATTGGGCGGCAGAAGGGCTGAATAACGTCTCCATCTCTCAGGTCGAGCTGCGTTCACACATTCAGTTCTATGATGGGATCAAAACGTCTGACATTCACGAAACCATTATTAAAGCTGCCGCGGACCTGATCTCCCGCGACGCGCCGGATTACCAATATCTGGCAGCGCGTCTGGCGATTTTCCACCTGCGTAAAAAAGCTTACGGTCAGTTCGAACCGCCGGCTCTGTTTGATCACGTCACCAAAATGATCGAACTGGGCAAATACGATCATCATCTGCTGGAAGACTACACGGAAGAAGAGTTCAAGCAGATGGATGGGTTTATCGATCACTGGCGTGATATGAACTTCTCCTACGCTGCGGTAAAACAGCTTGAAGGCAAGTATCTGGTTCAGAACCGCGTGACCGGCGAGATCTACGAGAGCGCGCAGTTCCTCTATATCCTGGTTGCAGCGTGCCTGTTCTCGAACTACCCGCGTGAAACCCGTCTGGATTATGTAAAGCGTTTCTACGATGCGGTATCCACGTTCAAAATTTCGCTGCCGACGCCGATCATGTCCGGCGTGCGTACCCCTACCCGTCAGTTCAGTTCTTGCGTACTGATCGAGTGCGGCGACAGCCTGGATTCCATTAACGCCACCTCCAGCGCGATTGTGAAATACGTTTCCCAGCGTGCCGGCATCGGCATCAACGCCGGTCGCATCCGTGCGCTGGGTAGCCCGATCCGTGGCGGCGAAGCCTTCCACACCGGCTGTATCCCGTTCTACAAACACTTCCAGACAGCGGTGAAATCCTGCTCTCAGGGCGGCGTACGTGGCGGTGCGGCCACACTGTTCTACCCGATGTGGCACCTGGAAGTCGAAAGCCTGCTGGTACTGAAAAATAACCGCGGCGTCGAAGGCAACCGCGTGCGTCATATGGACTACGGCGTGCAGATCAACAAACTGATGTACACCCGCCTGCTGAAAGGGGAAGAGATCACTCTGTTCAGCCCGTCCGACGTTCCGGGGCTGTACGACGCGTTCTTCGCCGATCAGGACGAATTTGAACGCCTGTACACGAAATACGAAAAAGACGACAGCATCCGCAAACAGCGTGTGAAAGCCGTCGAACTCTTCTCGCTGATGATGCAGGAACGCGCCTCTACCGGCCGTATCTACATTCAGAACGTGGACCACTGCAATACGCACAGCCCGTTCGATCCGGTGGTTGCGCCGGTTCGTCAGTCCAACCTGTGCCTGGAAATCGCGCTGCCGACCAAACCGCTGGACGACGTCAACGACGAGAGCGGCGAAATCGCGCTCTGTACGCTTTCCGCGTTTAACCTCGGGGCGATTAAAAACCTCGATGAGCTGGAAGAGCTGGCAACGCTGGCGGTACGTGCGCTGGATGCCCTGCTCGACTATCAGGATTACCCGATCCCCGCCGCAAAACGCGGTGCGATGGGCCGCCGTACGCTGGGTATTGGCGTCATTAACTTTGCTTACTGGCTGGCGAAAAACGGTAAACGTTACTCCGACGGCAGCGCCAATAACCTGACGCATCAGACGTTTGAAGCCATTCAGTACTGGTTGCTGAAAGCCTCGAACGAGCTGGCGAAAGAGCAAGGCGCGTGCCCGTGGTTTAACGAAACCACCTACTCGCAGGGTATTCTGCCGATCGATACCTACAAGAAAGATCTCGACGGCATTACCAACGAGCCGCTGCATTACGATTGGGAAGCGCTTCGCGAATCCATCAAAACGCACGGTCTGCGTAACTCCACGCTCTCCGCGCTGATGCCGTCAGAGACGTCGTCGCAGATCTCCAACGCCACCAACGGCATTGAGCCGCCGCGCGGTCATGTAAGCATCAAAGCATCGAAAGACGGGATCCTGCGCCAGGTCGTGCCGGACTACGAAAAACTGAGCACTGCCTATGAACTGCTGTGGGAAATGCCGAACAATGACGGCTACCTGCAACTGGTTGGCATCATGCAGAAGTTTATCGACCAGTCGATTTCAGCGAACACCAACTACGATCCGTCACGTTTCCCGTCGGGTAAAGTGCCGATGCAACAATTGCTGAAAGACCTGCTCACCGCCTACAAATTTGGTGTGAAGACGCTGTATTATCAGAACACCCGCGATGGCGCAGAAGATGCCCAGGATGACCTGGTGCCTTCCATCCAGGATGACGGCTGCGAAAGCGGCGCATGTAAGATCTAACAAAGGGGCGGGGAAACCCGCCCTTTTCTTTCGCAAGACAGGACCCACATTCAATGGCATACACCACTTTTTCACAGACGAAAAACGATCAGCTGCAGGAACCGATGTTCTTCGGCCAGCCGGTTAACGTGGCGCGCTACGATCAGCAAAAATATGACATCTTCGAAAAGCTGATTGAAAAGCAACTTTCCTTCTTCTGGCGTCCGGAAGAAGTGGACGTTTCCCGCGATCGCATCGACTTTCAGGCACTGCCGGAACATGAAAAACATATCTTCCTCAGCAACCTGAAGTACCAGACGCTGCTGGACTCCATTCAGGGCCGCAGCCCGAACGTCGCACTGCTGCCGCTGATTTCCATTCCGGAACTGGAAACCTGGGTCGAAACCTGGGCGTTCTCAGAGACGATACACTCCCGCTCTTACACCCACATTATCCGCAATATCGTTAACGATCCGGCGGTGGTGTTTGACGACATCGTCACCAACGAGCAGATCCTCAAGCGCGCAGAAGGTATTTCGCACTTCTATGATGACCTGATCGAGATGACCAGCTACTGGCATCTGCTGGGTGAAGGCACGCACACGGTAAACGGCAAAACCGTCACCGTGAACCTGCGCGAGTTGAAAAAGAAACTCTACCTGTGCCTGATGAGCGTCAATGCGCTGGAGGCGATTCGCTTCTACGTCAGCTTTGCCTGCTCCTTCGCCTTCGCCGAGCGCGAACTGATGGAAGGCAATGCAAAAATCATCCGTCTGATCGCCCGTGATGAAGCGCTGCATCTGACCGGCACCCAGCATATGCTGAACCTGTTGCGTTCCGGCGTGGACGATCCGGAAATGGCGGAGATTGCGCAAGAGTGTAAACAAGCGTGCTATGACCTGTTCGTGCAGGCGGCATTGCAGGAAAAAGAGTGGGCGGAGTACCTGTTCCAGGGCGGCTCGATGATCGGCCTGAACAAAGACATTCTCTGCCAGTACATCGAGTACATCACCAACATCCGTATGCAGGCGGTGGGCCTCGATTTACCGTTCCAGACCCGCTCCAACCCGATTCCGTGGATCAACACCTGGCTGGTCTCCGATAACGTGCAGGTGGCGCCGCAGGAAGTGGAAGTCAGCTCCTACCTCGTTGGTCAGATCGACGCGGAAGTGGATACTGACGACTTGAGCAACTTCCAGCTCTGATGATGAGCCGCATCACGCTGCGTCTTTCCGGCACCCAGGTCCTGTGCCGGGATGAACACCCCTCTTTGCTGGTGGCGCTGGAATCACAACAGGTTGAAGTGGAGTACCAGTGCCGCGAAGGCTACTGCGGCTCCTGCCGCTGCCGGTTGGTGGCAGGCCAGGTGGACTGGATTGCCGAACCACTGGCTTTTATCAACGACGGGGAAATTTTGCCCTGCTGCTGCCGGGCAAAAGGCGACATTGAAATCGAGATGTAAGCCGGGTCAGCGTCATAAAAAAAGGCCTTTTCAGGCCTTTTTTATTTACGGTTGCCGGTGAAGAAACTGCACGGCTTTGTCCGGGAAATCGGTAAATACACCGTCAACGCCCGCCTGGCGATACAACACCTGATACAGCTGGTCCACATTGCTGGCATAACCCGGCAGTTTGTCCGCGCGCACGGTAAACGGATGCACCTGCAAATGGCTGGCATGCGCCTCTTTTACCATCGCCGTCAGCGTAACGTGCCCTGGCGTTGAGCCTTTCGCCACCAGCATATGGTAATCCGGGCCTATCCCGTCGGCGTACTGCGCAATCTGTTTCATCGCACCGGGTGTAAACATCCAGTCGTAGCTGTAGTTCACCCATTTGCCGTCCGCCTGCTTCTCCTGCGTCTCTTTCCAGTCGGTATAGGCAATCAGCTGAACCAGATTGAGATCCATCCCCCTCTGCGGCTCCAGTTCATGCTTAATACGCTTCAGTTCATTGGCGTCAAAGCATTGCAGATACACCTTGTCCTGCTTGCTGGTGTAGCCGTACTTTTTCAGCACGTCCAGCGTCTTCGCGGCAATGTCTTTCCCTTCCTGGTGGTGGAACCACGGCGCTTTGATTTCCGGGTAGATGCCGATGTTTTTACCGGTGGAGTGATTCAGCCCCTGCACAAACTCGATCTCCTCTTCAAAGGTATGAATACGGAAATCGGATTTGCCCATCGGGAAGCGCCCCGGGAAAACCTGCACTTTTTTTCCCTTCTCCAGCTCAAAGCCTTCGGTGAATTTCAGCGAACGGATCTCATCCAGCGTAAAGTCGATGGCGTAAAAACGGCCATCTTTACGGGCGCGATCCGGGAAGCGCTCCGCCACATCCGTAACGCGATCGAGGTAATGATCGTGCAACACGACCAGCTGGTCGTCTTTGGTCATCACCAGATCCTGCTCGAGATAATCTGCGCCCTGTGCATAGGCCATCGCTTTCGCCGGCAGGGTGTGCTCCGGTAAATAGCCGCTGGCGCCGCGATGGGCAATAACGATTTGCTCTGCCGCCAGCGCCTGGCAGGAGGCAAGTCCCGCCAACAGCAAACCGGTGGTCATACGGGTGAAGGTGCTTTTCATCATGGCTCCTTACTTACTGGCGACGCGCAAGCACATCTGCATGGTGGCGCTTCTCGCCAATCATCACGATAATCAGCAACAATACCGCCAGAATGCTACCGCCAATCATCACCATAAAGCCGCCATCCCAACCGAAGAAGTCCACGGTGTAACCAACAATCGCGCTGGCTGCCACCGACCCGCCAAGATAACCAAACAGACCGGTAAAGCCCGCCGCTGTGCCTGCGGCTTTTTTCGGCGCCAGCTCCAGCGCATGCAGACCAATCAACATCACCGGGCCGTAAATCAGGAAACCAATCACGATCATGCAGGCCATATCCACGGTCGGATTACCCGCCGGGTTTAACCAGTAAACAATCGTCGCGATGGTCACCAGCGTCATAAAGAACACCCCGGTCGCGCCGCGATTGCCGCGGAAGACTTTGTCCGACATCCAGCCGCAAATCAGCGTGCCGGGAATCCCCGCATATTCATAAAAGAAGTACGCCCACGAGGATTTATCCAGCGCGAAGTGCTTCACCTCTTTCAGATAGGTCGGTGACCAGTCGAGAATGCCGTAACGCAGCAGATAAACGAAGACGTTCGCCACCGCGATGTACCACAGCAGCTTATTGGGCAGGATGTACTGCATAAAGATCTGTTTCGCCGACAGCTCCTCTTCATGCTTATCGCTGTAATCATCCGGGTAATCGTTTTTGTACTCTTCAATCGGCGGCAGACCGCAGGATTGCGGGGTATCACGCATCAGTGCGAACGCAAAAATTGCCACCAGGATCGCGCCAAACGCAGGCATATAGAGCGCCGCATGCCAGTCGTTAAACCACGCCATACCGAGCAGGAACAGCAACGGCGGAATACCACCGCCAACGTTATGCGCGCAGTTCCATACCGACACGATACCGCCACGCTCTTTCTGCGACCACCAGTGCACCATGGTGCGCCCGCACGGCGGCCACCCCATGCCCTGGAACCAACCGCACAGGAACAGCAGCACAAACATGATGGCGATGCTGGAGGTTGCCCAGGGCACAAAGCCCATAAACAGCATCACCGCTGCCGCCAGAATCAACCCGGCAGGCAGAAACACGCGCGGGTTCGAACGGTCAGACACCGAACCCATAATGAATTTTGAAAAACCATAGGCGATTGAAATGCCCGACAACGCAAAGCCTAAATCTCCCCGCGAAAACCCCTGCTCAACCAGATACGGCATCGCCAACGCAAAGTTTTTACGCACCAGGTAATAGGCGGCGTAACCAAAGAAAATCCCCAGAAATATCTGCCAGCGTAAACGACGGTAGGTCGGGTCGATCTGCTCTGCGGGCAGACGCGACTGATGGGTGGCAGGTTTAAAAATGCTCAACATAACGGCCTCCGTGGCGCGGTGAACTCATGATGCCTGTCATCAATGAGTGAAAACGAACATAACCTCAGTTAGTCGCGGCGAATTGTATTGAAAGTTTTAATCAGAGAGGGTGAGTTGTCGCACAGAATGTTACAGAAATATGACAAAAGTCTCCATTCACGCATAAAAGCGCACCACACTTTCGTTTCTTGCTCGAATATGCGCGATATCAAACAAACCACAGCAAGAGTGTGGCTAAATGGTCGTTAAAGAACGTCGAACAGAAGGACGCGAACATGCGCAACTCCAGTGACTACGATGTGATCATTATTGGCGGCGGCGCGACGGGTGCCGGCATTGCCCGCGATTGCGCCCTGCGCGGCCTGCGCGCGGTGCTGCTTGAGCGCCACGATATCGCCACCGGCGCGACCGGGCGTAACCATGGTTTGCTGCACAGCGGCGCACGCTATGCAGTGACCGACAATGAATCGGCGCGGGAGTGTATTGCCGAAAACCAGATCCTGAAACGCATTGCCCGCCACTGCATTGAACCCACCGATGGCCTGTTTATTACCCTGCCGGAAGATGATTTGGTGTATCAGCGTCAGTTTATCGACGCCTGCCTGCAGGCCGGTATTCCGGCGCAGGCTATCTCTCCGCAGGAAGCCCGCCGTATGGAACCCAGCGTCAACCCCACGCTGACCGGCGCGGTGCGCGTGCCTGACGGTACGGTCGATCCGTTCCGCCTGACCGCGAGCAATATGCTGGATGCGCGCGAACACGGCGCGAAGATCCTGACCGGACATGAGGTGTGCGGGCTTATCCGCAACGGTGAAACCGTCAGTGGCGTGCGCATCCGCCATGCCGCCAGCGGCGAAACCCAGGAGCTGCATGCGCCAGTGGTGGTCAACGCCGCCGGGATCTGGGGGCAACGCATTGCGGAATATGCCGATCTGCGCATTCGCATGTTTCCGGCCAAAGGCGCGTTGTTAATCCTCGACCACCGCATTAATCAGCACGTTATCAACCGCTGCAGGAAACCCGCCGATGCCGATATTCTGGTGCCGGGCGACACCATCTCGCTGATAGGCACCACCTCAACGCATATTGACTACAACGATATCGACAATACCCGCGTCACGCCGCAAGAGGTGGATATCCTGCTGCGTGAAGGGGAAAAACTCGCGCCGGTGATGGCGCAAACCCGCATTTTACGTGCCTATGCCGGTGTGCGTCCGCTGGTGGCCAGTGATGATGACCCCAGCGGGCGTAACGTCAGCCGGGGCATTGTGCTGCTCGATCACGCACAACGTGACGGGCTGGAAGGGTTTATCACCATTACCGGCGGCAAACTGATGACCTACCGCCTGATGGCGGAATGGGCGACCGATGCGGTATGCCGCAAGCTCAATCACAGCGCAGTTTGCACCACCGCCAGCGCACCGTTGCCTGGCTCAAAAGAACCCACCGAGCAGGCGCTGCGAAAAATTATCTCACTGCCCACACCGTTACGCGGTTCGGCGGTGTATCGCCATGGCGACCGCACACCCGCCTGGCTGGGCAGCGACAGGCATAACCGCAGCCTGGTCTGCGAATGCGAAGCCGTGACCGCTGGCGAAGTGCAGTACGCGGTGGAAAACCTGAATGTCCATTCACTGCTCGATTTGCGCCGCCGTACCCGTGTGGGAATGGGTACCTGCCAGGGCGAGCTGTGCGCCTGTCGCGCAGCCGGGTTACTGAACCGCCTGCATGTCACCACCGAGAGCGAGTCCCTGACGCAACTGGCGGATTTCCTCAATGAGCGCTGGAAAGGCGTGAAACCGGTGGCCTGGGGCGATGCACTGCGGGAAAGCGAATTTACACGCTGGGTTTATCAGGGATTGTGCGGGCTGGAAAAGGAGACGGATGATGAGATTTGATACGGTTATTATCGGCGGCGGGCTTGCCGGTCTGTTATGCGGTATTCGCCTGAGTGAAAACGGGCAGCGCTGTGCCATTGTCAGCCGGGGTCAGAGCGCGCTGGGTTTCTCCTCCGGCTCGCTGGATCTTCTCTCCCACTTGCCGGACGGTCAGCCTGTTCGTGACCTGAACAGCGCCATCGCCCTGCTGGCGCAACACCACCCCGCCCATCCTTACGCCCTGCTGGGCGCAGAACGTGTGCGCCACTATGCGCAGCAAACCCAGACGCTGCTGGCCGACTGCGGGCTGGCATTGCAGGGTGACGTCGATACGCCACACCTGCGGGTTACCCCATTAGGTACGTTCCGCCGGGCCTGGCTGAGTCCGGAGGAAGTGCCGCTAAAACCCGACGTCAACCAGCGCACCGGGGTGATCGGCATCAGCGGTTTTCCCGACTTTCAACCGCAGCTTGCCGCCGCCTCCTTGCGTAAACGCGGTATCGACGCCCATGCCGAAGAGATAGAGTTGCCGGTGCTCGACAAACTGCGTGATAACCCCAGTGAATTTCGTGCGGTGAACATTGCCCGCCACCTGGATGCGCCGGAACACTATGCCGCCCTGTATGACGCGCTGCGCCCGCTGAGTCAACAGTACGACATGTTATACCTGCCCGCATGTGTTGGCCTGACGGATAGCAGCGTATTTACGCAGCTTAACCAGCAACTGGCGTGCCCGCTGCGCTTACTGCCGACGCTGCCGCCGTCAGTACCGGGCATGCGCATGCAATTTTTGCTGCAACAACGGTTTATCCACAGCGGTGGAAGCTGGATGCCCGGCGATGAAGTGCTCCACGCCGATATCCACGATGACCGCGTTACGCAGTTGTGGACCCGCAAACATGAAGATATCCCGTTACGCGCCCGCCATGTGGTGCTCGCCAGCGGCAGCTTTTTCAGTAATGGCCTGATCGCCGATCGTGACCGCGTACGGGAAGCGGTGTTTGACCTGGATGTGCTGCAATGCGACAAACGCAGCGACTGGTATCGGGACGATATTTTCGAGACGCAGCCATGGCAGCAATTTGGCGTACAAACCGACGCTCAGCTCCACGCCCTGCGTCAGGGGAAAGCCATCCACAATCTGTATGTTGTCGGTTCGGTGTTAGGCGGATTTGACGCCATTGCCCAGGGGTGCGGCGGCGGCGTTTGCGCCGTCACTGCACTGCATGCCGCACAGCAGATAGCCGCACAGGGAGGCGAACAATGAGCACCACCCAGTTTGAAAGTTGCATCAAATGCACCGTCTGCACCACCGTCTGCCCGGTCAGCCGGGTGAACCCTGCCTATCCTGGGCCGAAACAGGCAGGCCCGGATGGCGAACGGCTGCGCCTGAAAGATGCCGCGCTGTATGACGAGGCGCTGAAGTATTGCACCAACTGCAAACGCTGTGAGACAGCCTGCCCGTCCGGCGTAAAAATTGGCGATATTATTCAGCGCGCCCGTGCACAGCATGCGCCGAAACAGCTCTCAATCCGTAACGCGATCCTGAGCCACACCGACCTGATGGGCACACTTTCCACGCCCATGGCGCCGTTGGTCAACACGGCAACATCGCTCAAACCGGTGCGCCAGTTGCTGGATAAGGCGCTGAAAATTGATCACCACCGGACGCTGCCGAAGTACTCACACGGCACTTTCCGTCGCTGGTATCGCAGCGTTGCCGACAAGCAGCGCGCCTTTCCGGAACAGGTGGCGTTTTTCCACGGTTGCTACGTCAACTACAACCACCCGCAACTGGGCAAAGATTTGCTGCGGGTGCTGAACAATATGGGCATCGGCGTACAACTGCTGGAGCGGGAAAAATGCTGCGGCGTCCCGCTGATCGCGAACGGCTTTTTCGACAAGGCCAAAAAACAGGCGCAATTTAACGTAACGTCGCTGGAGCAGGCAATCGGCACGCAAGGTTTGCCGGTGATTGCCACCTCTTCCACCTGTGCGTTCACTCTGCGTGACGAGTATCCGCATCTGCTGGATGTCGACAACAGCCATCTGCGGGCGCATATCGATTTAGCGACCCGCTGGATCTGGCGCATGCTGGATGAAGGTCGTTCCCTGAGCCTGAAAACCACGCCGCTGAAAGTGGTCTATCACACGCCGTGCCATATGGAAAAAATGGGCTGGACGCACTACACATTGGAGCTGTTGCGCCGCATTCCAGGGCTGGAGCTGACAGTGCTGGATTCCCGCTGCTGCGGTATTGCCGGAACGTACGGTTTTAAAAGCGAAAACTACCCTACGTCGCAGGCCATTGGCGCGCCGCTGTTTGCACAAATCGAAGCCAGCGGCGCAGACCTGGTGGTGACGGATTGTGAAACCTGCAAATGGCAGATTGAGATGTCCACCAGCAAACGCTGTGAACACCCCATTACCCTGCTGGCGCAGGCCTTAATCTGACGTACAGAGATCTGCCGGGCCTGTGCCCGGCATCCTGTTTATTCGACGGAAAGCGACTCGACGACGTTGATCCAGCCGTGATCGCTGGCGATGTCTTTGCCCTCAAGCCAGCGGCGCAGGATGTTCAGCGCCATCATGGCGCACACTTCCTGGCGAACCTCCAACCCGTGGCGGTTGGTGTTGAACTTCACGCGCAGCGCGCGCGTGCCGTCCGGCGTCGCCAGCGCAAAATTCAGGTGATCGTCTTCAAGCCCGGTCACCGTCAACGCCAGTCCGGCAAGGTGGCGGTTACGCAACTCCGTGGTCCAGCGTGCGCTTTGCGCCAGCTCTTCCGCCTGCGAGGGCAGCACTTCGCTGACCAGCAGCGGCGCACCCGCACGGGAAAGCTGCAACGCCACCAGCCCGCCGGTGAACTGTTCGCTCAGGGTCAGGCTCAACTGGCGTTCGCGCAGGCGCGCAGCCAGCACGGCCGGTAAACCGACTGTCCCTTCAAAAATAAGGCTCTCGCCCGCCACGCGTTTAACGTCCGGCCACACCGCTTCCATTGCCGCACGGTGCTCCGCCGGGCCGGTCAGTTTCAGCTCGATGATCGGCATTGATGAGCGATAACCCATCACAACCCCTGGCGGGAGTTCGAGGTGCGCCAGACTTTGCGCCAGATCGCTTTCCGAACGACCGAAGGTGGTCAAACGCAGGCATACCGGCGGTTCCGGCAGCGTAAACCGTGCGCGAAGGCGCGGCAGGATCTCGCGTTCAACCATGACTTTAAATTCAGACGGCACGCCTGGGGTAAAGAACATCAGGCAGCGGTTCAGTTGGATGGCAAAGCCGCAGGCGGTACCAACAGGGTTATCCACCAGCTCTGCGCTGGCCGGAATTTCCGCCTGTTTACGGTTGCTCGGCGCCATGACGCGGCCACGCTCGCTGAAAAAACGCTCCATCTGCGTCAACCACGCTTCATGCAGCACTAACGATTCGCCCTTTGCGGTCGCTGCCGCCAGCGCGCTCAGATCATCACTGGTTGGCCCCAGACCGCCATTAACGATCAGCACATCCGCATGCTCGCTACGTTCGCACAGAATAGCAACCAGATCGTCAAGGTTATCGCCCACCGTGTTACGGCGTGTTAACGGCAACCCCTGATTAAAGAAAAAATCCGCCAGCCACGCAGCATTGGTGTCCACAATCTGCCCGTGTAGCACTTCATCGCCGGTAGACAGCATCTCTACGTTTAACATCATTAACTCCTGTAATAGAGGTTGAAACACTATAGCGCATGCGTAGAGCGAAAGAGGAAAGAAACGGGCGCGGACGAACGCCGCGCCGGGAGATCAGAAGCTCGCGCTCACACCCACATAAGGACCATCGGCAACGGCGTTATCACGACGCCCTTCTTTGCCGGTCATGTCGATGTAACGATAACCCGCTTCCACGGTCAGCGGACGCATAATGGTGTAGCGCGCGCCTGCGTTGGCTTCCTGGTACTCTTTAACACCGCTGGAGAGCGAATCCGGTGAGTAGTAATACTCGCCAAAGATGCTGAAGCTGCTGGCGATTTGCCACTGCAGACCACCGCCCACCGCGATAGCGTAACCTTCGCTACCCGCGTTCGGGTTCAGGTAAACGCCTTTGCCGCCCACGGTGCCGAGGAACGGACCCAGCGGAATGTTGTAACCCAGTCCCAGACCGGCGATATCGCCATCGTCTTCGCTGTGCGCCCAGTTACCGCTGACGGCAATACCACTTGTTTCAGTACCAAAACCAAAGCCCAGGTTGGTGTAATCCTTACCAATCTGACCGCTCAGGCTAACAGCCTGCGCGCCGGCAGATACCAGCAACAGGCTGGCTAAACCCAATAAAGCAACGTTTTTCATTTCTGATTTTTTCCGCACATAACGGGCCAATGCCCAAAAGCTCCTGATTGTACGCCTATTTTTATGCCAGAAGAATGAATAAAAAAAGCCTGAACTATAGCCAGCGTCAATTTTTCTTCGCCATCAGATGCTATAACAATCAACACGCAATCAATGATTCTTAAGGAAAAGCAATGCGACAACGGACAATTGTCTGCCCCCTGATTCAGAACAACGGTGCTTACCTGTTATGCAAAATGGCCAATGACCGCGGCGTTTTTCCTGGTCAATGGGCCTTATCCGGCGGCGGTGTTGAGCCGGGAGAGCGGATAGAAGAGGCGCTACGCCGCGAGATCCGCGAAGAGCTGGGCGATAAACTGCAACTGAGCCAGATAACGCCGTGGACGTTTCGTGACGATGTGCGGGTGAAAACCTACGCCGATGGCAGCACAGAGCAAATCTATATGATTTACCTGATCTTTGATTGCGTGAGCGCTAACCGTGACATTGATATTAATGAAGAGTTTCAGGCGTACGCCTGGGTTGTGCCTGCGGACCTGCATCAGTATGACCTGAATGAAGCAACCCGCATGACGCTGAAGATGAAAGGGTTACTTTGACCACCCGCTAAATAGCAGGCCGCAACCCGCGAGCCTGCTCTGCTATCCGCCCGTCTCGTTAGCCCTTCAGCCAGGCATTGACCCACTGCTGTAATGCCCGTCGGGAGATTTTAATCCCGCCATTTTTAAGCGCTTCCGGCAACACCAGCCAGTGAACGGGTTGCTGGAAGCGGGCCAGCTTATCCGCTACCCAGCCAGCAAACTGGCTGATATCGGTGCCATCGTCACACTCCACGACCGCAACCGGGCGCTGACCGAACTCGGCATCATCCACTGGCACCACCAGCACCTGTCGCACCCCGGGGTGGGTGGCGATCACCCGCTCCACCTCTTCAGGTTGAATGCCTTCACCGCCGCTGAAAAAGAGATTATCGAGCCGGCCGAGAATGGTCAGGCGACCCTCTTTCAGCATGCCGCGATCGCGGGTCGCAAACCAGCCATCGTGCCTGGCGAGCGGCAACAGCTCCCCGTTGCGCCAGTAGCCTGCCGCCATACTCTCCGCCCGCAGCCACACTTCGTCATCGACAATTTTCACTTGCCGCCCCGGCAAGGCTGCGCCCACATCCGGTGCGCCGTCGGCCTCTTTGGCGCAGACGGTAGAGGCAAATTCAGTCAGGCCATAACCGCACCAGCTACGGATCCCCCGCTCGCGCGCCTGCTGCGTCAGCGCAACCGGAATGGCTGCACCGCCGAGCAGAACGGCTTTCAGCGCCACTGGCGCGTTGTCATTCAGTAAACGCCACAGCTGTGTCGGGACCAGCGACACATGCGTGCAGCCGACCAGCGCCTGCTCCAGCGGCAACTTGTCGCGCACGGTAATACGCGCCCCGGCCAGCAGCCAGCGCCACAAAATGCCCTGCCCGGACACGTGAAACAGCGGCAATGAGAGCAGCCAATCATCTTCTGGCGCAAAAGGGATCAGCGAAAGTACGCCTTCAGCGCTGGCAAGATGCGCGGCGCAGGTGTGCACCGCCGCTTTCGGTAAACCTGTCGAGCCGGACGTCAGCGTCATCGACGCCAGCCGCTGCGGCTGCCACGCCACGGCGTACTCTCCCTCCGCCGTATGCTGAACCAGCGCCGTCAGCTCGCTCACCGCTTCCTGCCCATCAACGTCCAGCATAAACCGCAGTGTTAATTGCGGTAGCAGCGCGGTCAGCAAGGGAGCGGGAAGCTGAGGGTTGACCGGCAACACCCGCGCGCCGCACTGCAATAACGCCAGCCAGACCAGTAAGGTATGCGGGTGATTGCGGGCGCGCAGCATCACGCCGTCGCCCTCCTTCACACCCTGACGGGCAAAACCGCTGGCCAGCGCATCCACACGGGCGCACAACTCGCGCCAGCTGAGGGTTTGCTGGTCAAGCCGGATTGCCGCCTGCTCACCGCGCACGCTGCGCCAGTGCCGCCAGGGCCAATCAATAAACATCATAATAACGGTTCCAGTACACCCATCTGCAGGCAGGGTAAATCACTGTCCGGCCAGCGGCGCAGCAGTTGCGCTTTCATCAAATGCAGCGTATCCAGACCCGGAAGGGTTCCCGGCGTGAGCCAGGCGGCAATACGCGCCAGTTGCGTCAGTCCAAGGCTCGACTCGATCGACGAGCTGATCACCACCGTCAACCCGAGCGCTTTCGCCGCAGCCACCTGCTGTTGTACTTTCTGCAAACTGCCGGTGAGCGTCGGCTTGATCACCACCGCCCCAACGCCTTCCTGCGCCTCAAAACGAAAATCCTCATCGCGCAGGCTTTCATCCCAGGCAATGGTGATCCCCGTCTCGCGGGCAAAGGCCAGTGAATCCTCACGGGTTTTACACGGCTCTTCAAGGAATGCGATACGCGCGCGGTAGTCCGGATTAACATATTTCGCGAACTGCTGCGCTTTCAATGGCGTCCAGGCACGGTTGGCATCCAGCCGCAGATGCAAATCGTCAATCGACTCCAGCAGCAGGTTAACAACCATACCGTCACGTACCGCCTCATATAACCCGACCTTCACTTTCGCCACTTTCTCGCCGGGCAACGCAGCGAGCGTCGCAAACAGTTCGTCCGGATCGCCTGCGCACAGCATCGCCGCGCGGTAATCCGCTGCTTGCGGCAGGGTGTTTTGCAGCTCCGCCAGTGCGCAACTGAGGCCAAAGGCCGCCGAAGGTTGTTCCGGCAGCGGCAATAACTGCCCCTCAGACCAGGCGCGGGCCCAGGCGACAACGGCCTGCTGCGCCTCGTCCAGCGTTTCCTGACTAAAGCCAGGCAGAGGGGAGATCTCCCCCCAGCCTTCACATCCTGCGTCCTGCAAATGGACAAACAGGCCGTCGCGGGTTTTTAGCCGCCGATCCCGCAACACCACACCCGCGTCGAGGGGGAGTTGCCAGCGGTAAACCTGCGCCTGGCGCATTATGGATTCCGTTTGAATTTGCTGAAGTCAGGCTGGCGTTTCTGGTTAAACGCGTTGCGACCTTCCTGCCCTTCTTCGGTCATATAGAACAGCATGGTGGCGTTACCTGCCAGCTCCTGCAACCCGGCCTGGCCGTCGCAGTCCGCATTCAGTGCCGCTTTCAGGCAGCGCAGCGCCATCGGGCTGTTTTGCAGCATTTCACGACACCAGCGTACGGTCTCTTTTTCCAGTTCAGCGACCGGCACAACGGTGTTAACGAGCCCCATATCCAGCGCCTGTTGCGCATCGTACTGACGGCACAGGAACCAGATTTCGCGGGCTTTTTTCTGCCCGACGATGCGCGCCATATAGGAAGCGCCCCAGCCGCCATCAAAAGAACCCACTTTCGGGCCAGTCTGGCCGAAGATCGCGTTTTCCGCGGCAATGGTCAGATCGCACATCATATGCAGTACATGGCCACCACCAATGGAGTAACCCGCAACCATGGCGACAACCGGTTTCGGACAGGTGCGGATCTGGCGCTGGAAGTCGAGCACGTTGAGATGGTGCACGCCGGAGTCATCCTGATAGCCGCCGTAATCACCGCGCACTTTTTGATCACCGCCCGCACAGAAGGCTTTTTCCCCTTCCCCGGTCAGAATGATCACCCCGATGTTGTCGTCGTAACGGGCATCGGACAGTGCCTGGATCATCTCTTTCACCGTCACCGGACGGAATGCGTTACGCACCTGCGGGCGATTAATGGTGATTTTAGCGATGCCGTCAGCAGACTTGTGGTAACGAATATCCGTGTAGCCTTCGGAACAGTCACGCCATTCAACCGGCGCGTAGAGCATGCTTTCTTCTGGGTAGATCATAGTGTGTCCTTTATCTCAAGACGCAGAATTCGCGCCAGGACAGCGGCAACACCCGCGGGATTCTCCCGGTGTGCGTTGTGCCCGGCGGCAGGAATGGCGTGACAGTGGCGGGTGACTTGCGTCGCCAGCGCGCAAAATTTACTGTCGAATTCACCGTATAAATAATGAACTGAAAAAGGTAACGCGTGCAGCGCAGCCCGCAAATCGGGCTGGCAAGCCAGTGATGTCGCCTCCAGCATGGCGGCAAGCGTTGCACCGTTGTTCTGACTACGTAACGCGACTAACGCCGCGCGCTGCGACGCATCCAGCGACGCAAAAACCGGCTGGCGGTACCAGGCGTCAAACACCGCATCCAGCGGCTGCTGGCGAAAACGCGCGGCCCAACGCGTGTCGGAGCGCTGGCGTTCTGTGCGGGCGGCATCATCGGTCAGACCAGGATGACCGCCTTCCACCACCAAACCACACAGCCCGCCCGGCTGCTGGCACGCGTGGTACATCGCCACGCGCGCGCCCAGCGAATAACCCACCAGCCAGTAGTGACGGATATTGTAATGTGCGAGCGTAGCCCGCAAGCAGGCGTCCATCTGCGCAAATGAGGTCACGGCCATATCCGCCGAGCCACCATGACCGGGTAAATCAAGATACAGACGGGGAAAGTCCGCCAGCGTCGCGCCGACGGTCTGCCATTCGCGGTTGTCGCCGGAAAAACCGTGCAGAAACACCAGCCATGGCTGCTGCTGCCGACCGATCACCGTCTGCCCGTGTAAAATCACAGGTGGCTCACCTGCGCCAGCAAGTTTTGCAAGGTCTGCGCACCGGCGGTCTCTTTCACCACCAGCTCAATCAGTGTCGCCCCGGCCTTGCTCCACGCGCCAGCAAAGGCCTGATCCAGCGCATCCCAGGTTTCCGGGCGATGATAATTAAGGCCGAACATGGCAGCCGCATGGGCAAAATCAACATGTTGCGGCATCAGATAAAACTGTTCGCGCTCCGCGGGAGGCGTAGGCAGCAACGAAAAAATTTGCCCGCCGTTATTGTTCACCACCACCAGCACAAAGGGGGCGGAAACCTGCCGCAGCAACGCCAGCGCATTAAGATCGTACAGCGCGGAGAGATCGCCAACGATAGCCAGCGTCGGTCGGGCGCTGGCACGCTGCACACCAGCCGCCGTGGAGAGCAAACCATCAATGCCGCTCGCGCCACGGTTGCTGTAGACCGGATAACCGGCCGGAAGCTGCCCCAGCGCATCCACCAGTCGCACCACCAGGCTGTTACCGAGGAAAACCTGCCCCTGTTCCGGCAAATACCGCGTAATACGATGCGCAAACTGGGCTTCGCCGAAAGTGTCGCGCTGCGCGCCCACCCGTTCCCACGCTTGCTCGGAAAGCTGCGCAACGGTGCTGTACCAGGGCGCGCGCGGCTCCGCCGGGTGCTGTTCCAGCCATCCGGCCACGTCCGAGACCAACCGACGGCCGCGATGATGGGCAGGATCAAGCCGCCCCGGCAGCGAGTCAATCAGCCAGTACTCTTGCGGCTCGCACGCCGCCTGCCATTGCAGAAGACGCTTACCGGTCAGGCTGCTGCCAAATTGCAGGACAATCTGCGCCTGGTTCAACTCGGTGACAGCCCGGGCGTTGCCGAGCCATAAATCGGCGCACGGCAACGGCTGCCCGGTCTGCGACAGTGCATCGCCAATCAGCGGCCAGCCAAGTGTTTTCGCCCATTGTGCAAGTTGCTGACCTTCAGCGGCGCTCATACGCCCGGCGATGATCACGCCACGCTTTTGCCGCCAGAAAAACCAGTCGCGCTGCTTTTCGCACTGCAGTCGCGCAGGGGCTTGCAGCCAGGGTTTGTCATCCTGCCACCACTCCCCGAGGGCTTGCAGCCACGGCAGATCGCGCTCATCCATGTCGCCATACAGCGGTTCAGCAAAAGGACAGTTGATATGCACTGCACCACCGTGCAATGACCCCAGCAGGTTATCGATAGCAGAGACCAACCAGCGCGCCGGAATATCCTGAGACGGACGCGGCAACGCCAGCGATTCCGTGGGATGCGAGGCAAACATGCCCGGCTGGCGGATAGCCTGATTCGCGCCGCAATCAATCAGCTCAGGGGGACGGTCAGCCGTGAGCAGAACCAGTTTTTCCCCGGTCAGCCCGGCTTCAATCAACGCAGGATAGAGATTCGCCACCGCCGTGCCGGAGGTCACAATCACGGCCACCGGCTGCTTACTGGCTTTCGCCAGCCCTAACGCCAGGTGACCCAATCCACGCTCATCAAAATGGGTGTGATGGATAAAGGCGCGGTTTTCCGCAGCGGCCAGCGTTAAGGGTGTGGAACGGGATCCTGGGGCGATGCACACATGCCTGACGCCGTGGCGAGTGAGGGCTTCGAGGATCACCGTCGCCCAGCGTCGGTTAAAGGAGCTTATAGACATGAGTTTGTCCGGTATCAATATTGCGACTTAGTATAAATAATCGAAAACTGCGGGTTTTTGATATGCGTCGGTTATGTGTGCGTAAGTCATAATAACGAGCGCAACCCTGCCGCTTTATTTTCGATTTCCTGCCACTCTTGCTCCGCATCCGAACCCGGCACAATGCCGGCCCCGGCATAAAGACGAACCGTGTTACCGTTGATTTTCGCCGAACGCAGCGCCACGCAAAACTCACTCTGCGCACGGGATAAATAGCCCGCTGAACCGGCATACCATTCGCGTTCGAACGGCTCATGCGTTTGAATAAACGCCCAGGCTTCGCGACGCGGCAGCCCGGCCACAGCCGCAGTAGGTTGCAACAGCTGTAAGCACAGCGCATCATCCGGCGTTTGCAGATCGGTCCAGATACAGCGGCGTAAATGCTGCACCTTACGCAGCCGGATAATCTGCGGCGGCAGAACCTCCAGCGCGCCGGTTTCCCGTTGCAGGCGCTGGCAGATATCTTCCACCACCAGCATATTTTCCCGCTGATTTTTATCATCACTCATCAGCCAGTCGGCAAGGCGCTGCGCCTGCTGGTCATCTTCATGACTGGCAACGGTGCCAGCCAGCGCTTCGGTGCGCAGCGCCGTCCCGCGCCGCCGCCACAACCGCTCAGGCGAGGAGCCTAAGAAAGCCTGTTGCGCATCAAAGGCGAACAAAAAGTGAAAGCAGTGATGATTGAGACGGCGGCTGGCAGCCATCAGCGAGGCGGCATGCACGGCGTTGGAGAAAGCGTAGTCCGTTGCTCTGGCAAGGACCACTTTATCCAGCTCTGCATTGTCGAGCGCACGAAGCGCCTGCGCCATTAACGTCTCCCAGCCTTCGCGATCCGGAACGTGCCGCTGTTCTACGCATACCTGCTGCACACTCGCCAACGGTTTAAACGCCGCCAGCTTTTGCAGAAAATCCGCCGCCTGCGCAGCATCATCATGCAGGGAGTGCTCGCTCAACAGATAGAGGCGTAATATCGCCTGCCCGCCTTCCCGTCGCCATTCCAGGCGCGGCAAAAACAGTGCCCCATGCTGCAGATTAAACGCGTTCAGCCCCCATACGCGAACATCGTCAGGGCATTGCTGTAAAAACTGTTGTGCGAGGAGTAATGACGCGAAGTTGCGCAGCGCGCCGAGCGCGGCGGCTTCATCTTCGCCGCTACGCTGCTGCCAGTAAAACTGTGGATAGACGGGCTGGCTGGCAAGCCAGGCAAGGGGGTCAAACGCATCATTTAACGGGAAAGGGGCATCAAAAAAGCAAAAACCGGGCGAATGGGGAAAATCGTCAGCCAGGCGGTCGTGCAGATGCTCCAGCGCAGAGGAAATGGAATACACGCGAACCCCTCCCTGTTAAAAACCACATAGTATACAAGGTACTTAGGGTAATAGCAGTACCTCTTTCCAGGGAGGGGACGTGAGGTGTTAGCGGCGGGCTAACAGCAGACCCAGCACCAGACCAACAGCCGCACCTACGCCAACGCCCTGCCACGGTTTTTCGTGCACGTAGTCGTCGGCGCGATAGACCGCTTTTTTGGCGCGGTAGTAGTAGGTGTCCGACGCGCTGCTGACGCGGTTTTTCACCTCATTCAGCGCCTGTTCGGCACGGGCTTTAAGCTCGATATACTTCTGGTCAGCAGGGTCACCCGAGGAGCGGAGGACTTCTTCCAGCGTTTCGCTCAGCAGGGTCAGGTCGTCATCGATACGTGAATCATAAGAATGATATGACATCTCTTTTCTCCATGTTATGCACCTGTTTGCCCGCTAACTATAGACAATAGCCGCCGGTTACGCCTGACCCACCTCCCGCGCCATGCCGATGTGCAAAATGCCATCTTCGTCATACACGTCGGTCACCGGCTGAAAACCGAAATGGCCATAGAAAGATTGCAGATGCGCCTGTGCGCCCAGGTATAACGCGTGCTGCGGCCAGTTTTGCGTGCAGGAAAGTATCGCCCTTTCCATTAACTGGTAGCCCAGTTTTTCGCCGCGAACCTGCGCACTGATAATCACCCGCCCGATAACCACCGGTGACAGATCATCATCACTTTTCAGAATCCTCGCATACGCCACCAGTTGGTCATCTTTCCAGCCGAGGATATGGCGGTTCTCCCCCACCAGATCGTCCCCGTCGATATCCAGGTAGGGACACGTCTGCTCAACAACAAACACTTCGCAGCGCAGTTTCAGCAGCGCATAAAGTTCGGTAACGGTTAATGCCGAATGGTGAAGGTCCTGCCAGCGGATCATATTCTGCTCCTTATTTATCATCACCTCGTTATACTAAATTTTTTTACATTCCGGCAAAGGACACGATGTATTGTGGAATTGATTTTTTTAGGCACCTCGGCGGGCGTCCCCACGCGGGGGCGTAATGTCACCTCGCTGCTGCTGAACTTGCAGCATCCCACGCGCGCGGGCCTGTGGATGTTCGACTGCGGTGAAGGCACGCAACACCAGATGCTGCGCACCGCTTTTCACCCGGGCAAACTGGATAAGATTTTTATCAGCCACTTGCATGGCGACCACCTGTTCGGCCTGCCGGGGCTGCTGTGCAGCCGCTCGATGGCGGGCAATGTCCAACCGTTACAGATTTATGGGCCAAAAGGGATCCGCGAGTTTGTCGAAACCGCCTTGCGTCTGAGCGGTTCGTGGACTGACTACCCGTTAACCATTGAGGAGGTCACGCCGGGTTTGGTGGTGGATGACGGGCTTCGCCGCGTGACGGCTTACCCGCTTGCGCACCCGGTGGAGTGTTATGGCTACCGCGTTGAAGAGCATGATAAGCCAGGTGCATTAAATGCACAGGCGCTTGCTGCACAAGGCATTATGCCCGGTCCGCTGTTCCAGCGACTGAAAGCTGGTGAAACGGTGACGCTGGAGGACGGGCGCATTATTAATGGCGCCGATTATCTGGCGCCGGCAACCAGAGGCAAAAAACTGGCGATATTCGGTGATACGTCGCCCTGCGAGGCGTCACTGGCGCTGGCGCACGGGGTGGATCTTATCGTGCATGAAGCTACGCTTGAGAGCGCCATGGAGGAGAAAGCCAATAGCCGGGGTCACAGCTCAACGCGCCAGGCTGCGCAGCTTGCTGTAGACGCAGGCGCGGGTCGTCTGGTGATTACCCATCTCAGTTCACGCTATGATGAGCGCGGCAGTCTGGCATTACTGGCAGAATGCCGAACAATATTTGCGCAAACCGCACTTGCAGAAGATTTTCTGGTTGTTCGTCTATGATGTGATATGGAGCACTCTATTTTTCCCTTAAGGTGCCGATAACAGTTTACACGCAGGCATCACTTATTGAGGGCATGATGGATAACTTCCAGAAAGACATCGATGACAGGGCGAATCTTACTCTGTCGAACCGGTTTGAACTGTTGCTGTTTCGCCTTGGCACATCGTTAGATGCCGCTAAATCCGAGCTGTTTGGCATTAACGTTTTTAAATTGCGCGAAATCGTTCCGATGCCCACCTTTACCCGTCCTGCGGGAATGAAACCGCCATTGCTTGGCATGGTCAATATCCGCGATCAGGTGATCCCGGTGATCGATCTCGCCGCTGTGGCCGGGTGTAAGCCGGCAACAGGTCTCAATATTCTGCTGATCACCGAATATGCCCGTAGCGTGCAGGCATTTGCGGTTGAATCCGTAGAGAACATCATTCGCCTGGACTGGAAACAGGTTCACACCGCAGAGAAAGCGATCAACGGTCGCTATATCACCAGTATTGCCTGCCTGGATGAAGATAAGGATACCAACAACCTCGCGATGGTGCTGGATGTTGAGCAGATCCTGTATGACATCGTGCCTGCGGATCATGACGTACACGGCGATCACGTGCCGGATAAAAAATTCAATCTTAAACCGGGTTCTGTGGCTATCGTGGCGGAAGACTCCAAAGTGGCGCGCGCCATGCTGGAAAAAGGCCTCAACGCGATGCAAATTCCGAATGCCATGCATATCACCGGTAAAGATGCCTGGGAGAAAATCCAAGTCATGGCACAGCAAGCTGAATCAGAAGGCGTGCCGGTAAGCGACAAGATTTCGATGGTATTAACCGACCTCGAAATGCCGGAGATGGATGGCTTCACCTTAACGCGTCTGATTAAAACCGACCCGCGTCTGAAGAACATTCCGGTGGTGATCCACTCATCACTCTCCGGTAGCGCCAACGAAGATCACGTTCGCAAAGTGCAAGCGGATGGCTACGTCGCGAAGTTCGAGATTAACGAACTTTCCGCTGTGATTCAGGAAGTCCTCGACCGCGCGGCGAACAATATTCGTGGCCCGTTGATTAGCCACCATCAGATTGCCTCAACGCCGTTGCTGGCGAAGTAATATTCCCGACATCGTTATTGACCCCCATAAAAAAACCGCCGATATCGGCGGTTTTTCTTTTCATCTTCCGGCTTATTACATCATTGGCATCGCCAGTTGTACGATGCTGATCAGCGGCTGCGGATAGATCCCCAGCAACAGCACCAACAGAGCAGAGATCAGCACCACAATACCGCCCGCGCTGTATGCCCAGTCAGACGGCGCATCGCGGTTCAGCTGTTGCGGCGCACTCAGATAGAGGCTCACCGCCACACGCAGGTAGTAGTACAAACCAATGGCAGAACCCAGAACGACCGCACCGGTCAGCCACCACAGATGCGCCTGAACGCCCATCGCCAGGATGTAGAACTTACCGATAAAGCCTAAGGTCATCGGAATACCGGCCAGCGACAGCATCATCACGGTCATGACCGCAGAGAGGATCGGACGGTGCCAGAACAGACCTCGATAGGAATAGAGCGATTCCGCATCCGGGCCGCGATAAGGGCTGGACATCAGGCTCACCACACCGAACGCGCCAAGGCTGCTGAACAGATACCCCGCCAGGTAAACACCGACGGTTTCCATCGACATCTGACCGCTTTGCAGCGCAATCAACGCCACCAGCAAATAACCCAGGTGGGAGATAGAAGAGTAACCGAGCAGACGTTTGATGTTGGTCTGGCTCAGCGCCATCAGGTTACCGAAGATGATGGAGGCAAAGGCGATAATGCCCAGCACCACGCGAACGGCTTCACTGTTGCCAACCGGCGCGTAGAGGAACAGACGCATCACCACGCCAAAAATGGCGATCTTACTGGCGGTGGCCAGGAAGGTGGAAACCGGAGCAGGCGCACCCTGGTAAACATCAGGCGTCCACAGGTGGAACGGCACCAGCGACAGTTTAAAGCCAAGGCCAACAATCATCAGCCCCAAACCGGTCAGCAGCAGCGGTTCATGCAGCATGTTCTGACCCAGTGCTTTACCGATGGCGACAAACGCCAGGTTGCCGGTTTGCGCATACACCAGTGCAATACCAAACAGCAGGAATGAAGAGGCCGCTGCGGAAAGAATGGTGTATTTGATACTGGCTTCCAGCGAGCGTTTCTGACGGAAGGCATAGCCTACCAGGCCAAACAACGGCAGCGAAATCAGTTCAATACCGAGGAACAGCGACGCCATATGGTTGGCGTTCGCCAGCAAAATGCCGCCCAGTGCGGCAATCAGCACCAGCAGATAGAACTCTTCTTTGTTGTCGGTGTAACCTTCCAGCCACGGATAGGCGAAAGTACAGGTGGCGAGGCTCGCCAGCAGCACCAGCCCGGTATACAGCATGGCATAGCCGTCAACGCGCATCAGCGGGGTAACATCCATCGCCCCCGCCTGACCGACAAACCACAGGGAAAGCAGCGCGACGTTGAGACCAATGACCGACAGCGTGGCATTAAGGAAATGGTTGCGTCGCCACGCAATGGAGAGCATCACAACCACCACCGTCAATCCGACGATCAGCAGCGGCAGCAGCGCAATCAGGTGTTGTGGAGTTATTGTCATGGCGATTTACGGCCTTGTAGTAGTAACGGAATTAACAAACCACTGCTGGATATTGCCCATCGCGGAATGCGAGGTATCCAGAATCGGCTGCGGATAGAAGCCGAGCAGTACCAGAAGCACGACCAGAATCAGGATCATAAACAGTTCGCGCAGTGACAACCCCGGCAGATCAGCGCTGGCCAGTTCGCTCTTCGCTTTACCGAAGTAGGCGCGGTGCAGCATTGCCAGCGAATAAACTGACGCAAAGACCAGGCCAAAGGTGGAAATCACGGTGATCACCGGCACAACCTGATAGCTGCCGAAGAGGATCATAAACTCACCGACGAAGTTCCCCGTTCCCGGCATACCAAGCGTTGCCACGGCAAAGAACATCGACAGCGCTGGCAGCCACTTAATCTTGCCCCACAGGCCGCCCATCATACGCATATCGCGGGTATGCAGGCGTTCATACAACTGGCCGCAAAGAATAAACAGACCCGCCGCAGAGAGGCCATGCGCAATCATCTGGATAACCGCGCCCTGGTATGCCAGCTGGCTACCGGTGTAAATCGCAATCAGCACGAAGCCCATGTGCGACACCGACGTGTAGGCAATCAGACGTTTGATATCGGTCTGGGTGAACGCCATCCACGCACCGTAGAAAATACCGATAACACCCAGCCACATGGCGATTGGCGCAAACTCTGCCGACGCGTTCGGGAACAGCGGCAGCGAGAAGCGCAGCAGACCGTAGGCCGCCGTTTTCAGCAGGATCCCTGCGAGGTCCACGGAACCCGCTGTCGGTGCTTGCGAGTGCGCGTCCGGCAACCAGCCATGCAGCGGAACCACCGGCATTTTCACCGCAAAGGCAATGAAGAAGCCGAGCATTAACAGGTATTCGACATTGTCAGACATCGGCGTTTTCAGCAGATCCTGGTAGTCGAAGGTCCACACGCCCGTTGCGTTGTAGTGCACCAGCACCAACGCCAGGATGGCAATCAACATCACCAGACCACTGGCCTGGGTATAGATGAAGAATTTGGTCGCGGCGGTAATACGCGTCTTCCCGTCGGAGGCTTTGTGGCCCCACAGTGCAATCAGGAAGTACATCGGCACCAGCATCATTTCCCAGAAGAAGAAGAACAGGAACATGTCGATGGCAAGGAACACGCCGATAACGCCGCCCAGGATCCACATCAGGTTGAGATGGAAGAAGCCCTGGTATTTTTCGATTTCACGCCAGGAGCAAAGTACCGCCAGCACACCGAGGAAACCCGTCAGGGTCACCATCAGCAACGACAGACCATCCAGACCAAGATGAATACTGATGCCAAAGCGCGGGATCCAGTCCAGTTTGAACGATTCCTGCCATTGCGGGAACTGGGTGGCCTGCGTCAGAGAGTAGCCGCCCTGCAACCAAAGATGCAGAGAGAGCGCCAGCGTCAGTCCCATGGTAATCAGCGCGATCCAGCGCGGCACCTTCACGCCAAAGCGTTCGGTCTGCCAGCAGAGGAAGCCGCCGATAAAGGGGATGAGTATTAGCCAGGGTAATAACATGGCGGTGTATGTCCCTTATATTAATTCCTGTTCAGGCTATCGTGCTCGCCAGCCTGATTAGCAGGAATACTTACCTAAAATATGTTTTCATCGGAGGCGGAGATCCCCGCCTCACAAATCGCACAAACTCAACGCAATACCATCAACAATGCCAGTACCACAACAGCGCCAATGCTCATTGAGGCAACATACCAGCGCAGGTATCCGTTCTCGCTGAACAGCAGACCTTTGCCTGCAAAGCGGGACAGAATCGCCGGGATGTTCATCAGTGCATTCAGCGGGTCGCTCTTCAGCAGCCATGCAACACCGAGGTACGGTTTGACGAATACGCGATCGTACAGCCAGTCGAAGCCCCAGGCATTGAACCACCAGGTACCGAAGAAGCGCCCTGCCGCACTGTTGGCAACCGAGGTCACCAGCGTGCGTTTACCCAGCCACAGCCAGGCAGCCAGCAGGATACCGATGATCGCTACCGCGCCAGACGCCACTTCCAGCATCACCACGCTGCTATGCGCAAGCTCGGTGGTATCCGGCAGTACGCCTTTCAGCGGCGGCACAATCATTGCGCCAATAAAGGTGGAGAGCACCAGCAACACGATCAGCGGCAGATGATGGGTAATCCCCTTCCCTGCGTGCGCGTGAATTTGTTCTTTCCCATGGAAAACGATGAAAATCAGGCGGAAGGTATACAGCGATGTCATAAACGCACCGACCAGGCCCGCGATCATCAGATTGATATGACCGTTAGCCACTGCGCCTGCCAGGATCTCATCTTTACTGAAGAAACCGGCGGTCAGCATCGGCAGCGCAGACAACGCTGCGCCCCCCACCAGGAAGCAAACATACACCAGCGGAATCGACTTACGCAGACCGCCCATTTTGAAGATGTTCTGTTCGTGATGGCAGGCGAGGATCACCGAACCGGACGACAGGAACAACAGCGCTTTAAAGAACGCGTGCGTCATCAGGTGGAAAATCGCCGCATCCCATGCCTGCACGCCCAGCGCCAGGAACATGTAACCAATCTGGCTCATCGTCGAGTAGGCGAGTACGCGTTTGATATCCGTTTGCACCAGCGCGGCGAAACCGGCCATTAGCAACGTCACCGCACCGACAATACCCACCAGATGCAGCACATCCGGCGTCAGCAGGAACAAACCATGGGTACGGGCAATCAGGTAGACGCCCGCGGTCACCATGGTGGCGGCGTGGATCAGCGCTGAAACCGGGGTCGGACCGGCCATCGCATCCGCAAGCCAGGTTTGCAACGGCAACTGTGCAGATTTACCTACCGCACCGCCCAGCAACATCAGCGTTGCCCACGTCAGCATGGTGTTGCCATTCGCAAAGTGCTGCGGTGCCAGTTCCACCATTTCGCGGAAGTTCAGCGTGCCCAGTTCGTTGTAGAGAATGAACAGCGCAAACGCGAGGAACACATCACCAACACGGGTCACGACAAACGCTTTCATTGCCGCAGCGCCATTCTTCGGATCGGTGTAATAGAAACCGATCAGCAGGTAAGAGCACAGCCCCACGCCTTCCCAGCCGAGGTACATCAGCAACAGGTTATCGCCCAGCACCAGCACCACCATGCTCGCAATGAACAGGTTGGTGTAGGCGAAGAAACGGGAGTAGCCCTCTTCACCGCGCATATACCAGGAGGCGAACATGTGGATCAGGAAGCCAACGCCGGTCACCACCGACAGCATGGTTAACGACAGCCCATCCAGCACCAGGTTGAAACCGATATTGAAATCGCCAACCGCCATCCAGGTCCACAGCGGTTTAGCGAAAGGCTGCTGACCGTTGTTGAAGAAATCAACGCCGGCAATCGCCGTGACCAGCGCCGCAAGGCCAATCGACCCTACACCCACGGTAGCGGAGAGATTTTCCGACCAGCGCCCGCGGGAAAAGGCCAGTAATACAAAGCCAATTAAAGGAAAAATAATGGTTAAGGCGAGCATGTTCATCCACGCATCTCACTTACTGAATCGATATTCAGATTCTGGCGGCGACGATGGAGTTGCAGCAGCAACGCCAGGCCAATGCTCGCTTCCGCAGCCGCGAGGCTGATCGCGAGGATATACATTACCTGACCGTCGGTCTGGCCCCAGTAGCTGCCCGCGACCACAAAGGCCAGCGCGGCAGCGTTAATCATGATTTCCAGCCCAATCAGCATAAACAGCAGATTGCGGCGGATAACCAGACCGGTTAACCCCAAAACAAACAAAATCGCAGCGAGGATCAGTCCATGTTGCAAGGGGATCATGCGCGCTCCTCCGTTTTTCTTTTTGCGCGGTCGTCAGCGCGATTGCTCAGCACTTCGCCCATACGATCTTCACGCCCTACGTGGAAGGCGACAACCAGACCGGCCAGCAGCAGCATCGACGCCAGCTCGACCGCCAGTACGTAAGGACCAAACAGCGTGATGCCGACCTCTTTCGCATTGATCGGCGTACCGTCGATGCCCTGATCGTTCACGCCGAGAATGGCATAAATCATCACCACCAGCAGAACGGCGGAGAGCAGTGCCGGACCTACCCAGATTTGCGGAGAGAGCCAGTTGCGCTCCTGCTCGACAACGGTATTGCCCAGGTTAAGCATCATCACCACGAACACAAACAGCACCATGATGGCCCCGGCGTAAACGATGATCTCCAGCGCACCGGCGAAGTACGCGCCGAGTGAGAAGAAGACCCCGGCAATCGCCAACAGGGACACAATCAGGTACAGCAACGCATGCACCGGGTTGGTATGCGTAATCACGCGAACCGTCGTCAGGATGGCGACCAGGCCACAGATATAAAAAGCGAACTCCATTGCCCTCTCCTTACGGTAACAGGCTCTTGACGTCGATAGGCTTGGCTTCGTTTTCCGCTTCACCTTTATCTTTGCCGTCGATTGCCATACCTGCCATCCGGTAGAAGTTATATTCCGG
This sequence comes from Kosakonia sp. ML.JS2a, assembly GCF_025642095.1. Classification (GTDB taxonomy): domain Bacteria; phylum Pseudomonadota; class Gammaproteobacteria; order Enterobacterales; family Enterobacteriaceae. The sequence continues at coordinate 1,674,878 of NZ_CP106754.1, read as the reverse complement.
GTATTTGCCCGGACCGGAGATCAGCAGATCCTCTTTTTCGTACACCAAATCCTGACGCTTAAACTCGCCCATTTCGAAATCCGGCGTGAGCTGAATAGCCGTTGTCGGGCACGCTTCTTCACACAGGCCGCAGAAGATGCAGCGCGAGAAGTTGATACGGAAAAACTCCGGATACCAGCGCCCATCCTGCATTTCCGCTTTTTGCAACGAAATACAGCCTACCGGACAGGCTACCGCGCACAGGTTACAGGCAACGCAGCGCTCGGAACCGTCCGGATCGCGCGTCAGCACAATACGGCCACGGTAGCGCGGCGGCAGGTAAACCGGCTCTTCCGGATACATCCGGGTTTCGCGTTTCGCAAACGCGTGCAGGCCAATCATCCAGATACTACGGACCTGGGTGCCGAAGCCCACGATTAATTCTTTTAATGTCATGGTCTTTTCACCCCTTATTGCGCTTGCCAGAGAATGACAGCCGCCGTTCCCAGCAAGTTAATCAGCGTCAGCGGCAGGCAGACTTTCCAGCCGAACGACATCACCTGGTCATAACGCGGACGCGGTAACGCAGCGCGAATCAAAATAAACATCATCATAAAGAACGCGGTTTTCAGCGCGAACCAGATGAATGGCGGTAAGAACGGCCCGTGCCAGCCACCGAAGAACAGCGTGACCATCAAGGCGGAAATGGTGACGATACCGATATATTCACCGACGAAGAACAGACCGAACTTCATACCGGAATATTCGATGTGGTAACCATCCGCCAGTTCCTGCTCCGCTTCCGGCTGGTCAAACGGATGGCGGTGACACACCGCCACGCCCGCGATAGCAAACGTCACAAAACCGAAGAACTGCGGGATAACGTTCCACAACCCTGCCTGGCTGTTGACGATGTCGGTCATATTGAATGAACCGGCCTGTGCAACAACGCCCATCAGGGAAAGCCCGAGGAACACTTCGTAGCTCAGCGTTTGCGCAGATGCACGCATCGCCCCCAGCAAAGAGTATTTGTTGTTGCTCGACCAGCCAGCAAACAGCACCGCGTAGACGGCCAGGCCTGCCATCATCAGGAAGAAGAGGATGCCGATGTTCAGGTCGGCCACCACCCAGGTGGGGCTGACCGGCACAATGGCAAACGCTAACAGCAGCGAGGTAAACGCAATCATTGGCGCAAGGGTGAAGATCACGCGATCCGAGAATTGCGGGATCCAGTCCTCTTTAAAGAACATCTTGATCATGTCCGCCACCAGTTGGAGTGAGCCACCCCAGCCGACGCGGTTCGGTCCGTAACGGTTCTGGAACAGACCCAGCAGACGACGTTCGCCAAAGCTCATAAATGCGCCGCAGGTGACCACCACCAGCAGGATCACCACCGCCTTCAGGATGCTTAACAGAATGTCGATAACATCCGGTGTTAACCAGCTCATGCTTGCGCCTCCTGCAGATTTTCAAGACGTGCTCCGGCCAGCACCGGCGCAATGCCCGGCATGCCCATCGGCAAACCGACCTGCCCTGCCGCCAGACCTTCGGAAACCTGCAACGGCAGGCTGATAGTCTGCCCTTCGTAGGTGAAGGAGATATGCGCACCCGCGTTAACGCCAAGCTTCGCCGCGTCGACCGGGTTAAGCTTGATGTACGGTTGCGGCATACGACTCTGGAACACCGGCGAACGCTGCGACATTTCGTCACTGCCGAACAGATGATAGTACGGGGCGATACGCCATTTACCGTCCTGCGCTTCAAACGCGCCCGGTACGGAAGTGAAGTAATCCAGCCCTGTTTCAGAGACTTCAATCAGGCGTACGCCCGGATCGCCATGACGCAAGTGACCACCCACTTCATCCTGGAACTTGTTCCAGGCCTGCGGTGAGTTCCAGCCCGGTGCCCATGCGAACGGAATTTGCGAACGCGGTGCGGACGGCTGGTTGTTCCCTTCCATGGAGAAGGCGAACATGGTGTCTTTGTCCTGCGGCTGACGCGGCTCATGCACGCTGATATTAGCGCGCATCGCGGTGCGTCCGCTGTAGCGATGCGGTTCACGCGCCAGTTTCTGCCCACGAATACGGAAGCTGGCATCCGGCGCGGCGTCTTTAATACCGGCCAGTTGCGGCAAGGCTTCTACCGCTGCGTCGATCACGTGATCAAGCTGCGTCCAGTCCACTTCGCGGTTTTGCACGGTGCTGTGCAGGGAGTGCAGCCAGCGCCAGCTCTCCAGCATCAGGGTTTTGCTGTCGTAATAGCTCGGGTCATATACCTGGAAGAAGCGCTGCGCGCGGCCTTCGTTGTTGATGACCGTACCGTCGCTTTCCGCAAAACTTGCGGCGGAGAGCACCAGGTGCGCCTTGTCCATGATTGCCGTGCGCTGGTGGTCAATCACCAGTACCAGTGGCGCTTTCGCCAGTGCGGCGTCAACGCGGGCTGCGCTGGCGTGACGGTGCAGGTCGTTTTCCAGCACCACTACCGCGTCTGCGCTGCCGCTTTCCAGCTCAGCCAGGGCTTCATCGAGGCTACCGCCGCCGATCAGGCCAAGACCCATACTGTTCACCGAGCGGGCAATCATCGTCACGCCGACATCGGAACCACGGCCTTTCAGCGCTTTGGCGACGTTTGCCGCCGCGTGGATCACATCGGCACTCCCGGCGTTCGTACCGGAAATAATCAGCGGTTTTTTCGCCCCGGCCAGTGCCTGAACGATAACATCCACTTTGCTCTTCAGGTCATTGCTCAGGCCGTCAACCGCCGGAGCGGAATCATCCAGCGCGTGCGCGATAGCGAAGCCTAACCGTGCCTGATCTTCCACCGGAGCGCAGTAGGTCCACGCGGCGATATCGTCCAGGCGGGTGCTGTCGACGTTGGTGACGAACAGCGGATGCTTGGCGCGCTGACCAATGTTCATGATTGCGGCAATCTGCCAGTCGGCGACTTTTTGCGCCGCCGCCATTTCACGGGCTTTGCCTTTCACTGCCTGACGGACAGCCAGAGAGACGCGCGCGCCCGTCTGGGTGATGTCTTCGCCCAGGATCAGCACCGCGTCATAGGATTCGATTTCGCGCAGCGCCGGCGTACGGATACCGCCTTCGCGTAGCACTTTCAGCGCCAGCTCCAGGCGTTGTTGCTCGCCTTTCGCAATGCCGGTATAGAAGTTTTCCGCACCGACCAGTTCACGCAGCGCAAAGTTGCTCTCCACGCTGGCGCGCGGGGAACCAATACCAATCACTTTCTTCGACTGACGTAAAATATCCGCTGCGCCCTGCATCGCCTGCTCGGCGTTCAGGGTGATCAGATCGTCGCCACGACGCTGAACCGGCTGACGCGGACGGTCTTTCAGGTTGACGTAGCCGTAGCCGAAACGACCGCGGTCGCACAGGAAGTAGTGGTTAACCGTACCGTTGTAACGGTTTTCGATGCGACGCAGTTCGCCGTAACGTTCGCCCGGGCTGGTGTTGCAACCCAGCGAGCACTGCTGGCAGATGCTCGGTGCGAACTGCATGTCCCACTTACGGTTGTAACGCTCGGAGTGGGTTTTGTCCGTGAATACACCGGTCGGGCAGATTTCCACCAGGTTGCCGGAGAATTCGCTTTCCAACACGCCGTCTTCCGGGCGCCCAAAGTAGACGTTATCGTGCGCGCCATACACGCCAAGATCCGTGCCGTCAGCATAGTCTTTGTAGTAACGCACGCAGCGATAGCAGGCGATGCAGCGGTTCATTTCATGAGAGATGAACGGCCCCAGATCCTGGTTGCGGTGAGTACGTTTGGTAAAACGATAGCGACGGAAGCTGTGACCGGTCATCACGGTCATATCCTGCAGGTGGCAGTTGCCCCCCTCTTCGCAAACCGGGCAGTCGTGCGGGTGGTTGGTCATCAACCACTCCACAACGCTTTCGCGGAATTGCTTCGCTTCATCATCGTCGATCGAAATGAAAGTACCGTCGGATGCCGGTGTCATACAGGACATCACCAGGCGGCCACGCGTGTCTTCCGCGTTTTGATATTGCTTCACCGCACACTGGCGGCACGCACCCACGCTCCCCAGCGCCGGATGCCAGCAAAAATAAGGAATATCAAGGCCCAGGGAGAGACATGCCTCAAGCAGGTTGTCCGCCCCATTTACCTCGTATTCTTTGCCGTCTACATGAATAGTAGCCATTAGCATGCTTCCAGTTGTCTCAGTCAGCGACTGAGAGTTAATCAAAATTCTGTTCGCGTCCCCTCACCGGTTCAGGATGAGGGGAGAACCATTACCAGCGCGCTTTCAGCAAGTTTGGCTGGATACCGCCAATCGCATGGGTATTGCTGAATTGCTGTTTGATGCCCGCTTCAAACTCTTCGCGGAAATATTTAATCGCGCTCTGTAACGGTTCCACCGCACCTGGCGCATGCGCGCAGAAGGTTTTACCCGGCCCGAGTTGTCGACACAGTTGCTCAAGTGTCTCGATATCTCCGGGCTGGCCTTCACCGCGCTCCAGCGCTCGCAGGATTTTTACGCTCCACGGCAGGCCGTCGCGGCATGGCGTACACCAACCGCACGATTCGCGGGCGAAGAACTCTTCCAGGTTACGCACCAGCGAAACCATATTGATTTCGTGGTCAACGGCCATCGCCAGCGATGTACCCAGACGGCTTCCCGCTTTACCGATGCTTTCGAACTCCATCGGCAGGTCGAGGTGTGCTTCGGTCAGGAAGTCGGTGCCCGCGCCGCCCGGCTGCCAGGCTTTAAACTTCAGGCCATCACGCATGCCGCCCGCGTAATCTTCAAGAATTTCGCGGGCCGTGGTGCCGAACGGCAGTTCCCACAGACCGGGGTTTTTCACGCGGCCGGAGAAGCCCATCAGCTTGGTGCCAGCATCTTTGCTGGTCGAAATGTTCTGATACCATTCCACGCCGTTCGCCAGGATAGCCGGGACATTGCACAGGGTTTCGACGTTGTTAACACAGGTCGGTTTCCCCCACGCGCCGGAGCTTGCCGGGAACGGCGGTTTGGAACGCGGGTTAGCACGACGGCCTTCCAGCGAGTTAATCAGGGCAGTCTCTTCACCACAGATATAACGCCCGGCGCCGGTATGCACGAACAGCTCAAAATCAAAACCGGTGCCGAGGATATTTTTACCCAGCAATCCGGCTTCAGTCGCTTCGGCAATGGCGCGACGCAGGTGAACCGCCGCTTCAATGTATTCGCCGCGCAGGAAGATATAGCCACGATATGCTTTCAGCGCGAATGCCGAGATCAGCATGCCTTCCACCAGCAGGTGCGGCAGTTGCTCCATCAGCAGGCGGTCTTTATAAGTGCCCGGCTCCATTTCATCCGCGTTACACAGCAGGTAGCGGATATTCATGGATTCATCTTTCGGCATCAGGCTCCACTTCAGCCCCGTGGAGAAGCCCGCGCCGCCGCGGCCTTTCAGACCAGAGTCTTTAACCGCATTGACGATCTCGTCCGGCGCCATGCCCGTTAACGCTTTACGCGCACCGGCATAGCCATTTTTGCTCTGATACTCGTCCAGCCACACCGGCTGTTTGTCATCACGCAGACGCCAGGTCAGCGGATGGGTTTCGGGAGTACGGATAACTGTTTTCATTTATACCGCTCCAGTAAATCAGGGATCCCTTCCGGTGTAAGATGACTGTGAGTATCTTCATCAATCATCATGTTCGGGCCTTTGTCGCAGTTGCCCAGACAGCAGGTCGGCAGCAGCGTAAAACGACCATCGAACGTGGTCTGGCCTGGCTTGATTTTCAGGTGACTTTCAATCGCCGACTGAATGCCCTGGTACCCGGTGATATGACACACCACGCTGTCGCAATAGCGAATAACGTGGCGGCCTACCGGCTGGCGGAAAATCTGGCTATAGAATGTCGCCACGCCTTCAACGTCGCTCGCCGGGATCCCCAGAACATCAGCAATGGCATAAATCGCGCCATCCGGCACCCAGCCACGCTGCTTCTGAACGATTTTCAGCGCTTCAATGGACGCCGCACGCGGGTCTTCGTAGTGGTGCTTTTCGTGCTCAATTGCCTCACGCTCTGCCGCACTCAGCTCAAAAGCCTCGGTTTGTGGTTGTTGATTCTCGTGCATAATTAGCGGTCCACATCTGACATAACAAAATCGATACTACCCAGATAAACGATAAGGTCAGAGACCAGGCTGCCGCGGATCGCCGCCGGAATTTGCTGCAGGTGCGCAAAGCTCGGGGTACGAACGCGAGTGCGGTAGCTCATGGTGCTGCCATCGCTGGTCAGGTAGTAACTGTTAATACCCTTGGTTGCCTCGATCATCTGGAAGGATTCGTTTGCCGGCATCACCGGGCCCCACGAGACCTGCAGGAAGTGAGTAATCAGGGTTTCGATATGTTGCAGCGTGCGCTCTTTCGGCGGCGGCGTGGTCAGCGGGTGATCCGCTTTGAACGGGCCTTCCGGCATGTTGTTCAGGCACTGCTCAAGGATGCGCAGGCTCTGGCGCAGCTCTTCAACTTTCAGCATCACGCGGGTGTAACAGTCGCTGACGCCACCGCCCACCGGCACTTCAAAGTCAAAGTTCTCGTAACCGGAGTACGGGCGTGCTTTACGCACGTCAAAGTCAATGCCGGTTGCACGCAGGCCAGCGCCGGTGGTGCCCCACTCCAGCGCTTCTTTTGCGCCGTAAGCGGCAACGCCCTGGGAGCGGCCTTTCAGAATGGTGTTACGCAGCGCCGCTTTCTCGTAGGAAGCCAGACGTTTTGGCATCCAGTCGAGGAATTCGCGCAGCAGTCGATCCCAACCACGCGGCAGATCGTGCGCGACGCCGCCGATGCGGAACCAGGCCGGGTGCATACGGAAACCGGTAATCGCTTCCACCAGATCGTAGATTTTTTGACGATCGGTAAAGGCGAAGAACACCGGCGTCATCGCGCCTACGTCCTGAATAAAGGTTGAGATATACAGCAAGTGGCTGTTGATACGGAACAACTCAGAGAGCATCACGCGGATGACGTTAACGCGATCCGGCACCGTGATGCCCGCCAGTTTTTCCACCGCCAGCACGTAAGGCATTTCGTTGACGCAGCCGCCGAGGTACTCGATACGGTCGGTATAAGGAATGTAGCTGTGCCAGGACTGGCGCTCACCCATTTTTTCCGCACCGCGATGGTGGTAACCGATATCCGGTACGCAGTCGACGATCTCTTCGCCATCCAGTTGCAGAATAATGCGGAATGCACCGTGCGCGGAGGGGTGGTTCGGGCCGAGGTTGAGGAACATAAAGTCCTCATTGTCGGTACCGCGCTTCATGCCCCAGTCTTCCGGCTTAAAGGTCAGCGACTCCATTTCCAGATCCTGCTTGGCTTTGGTCAGCTCAAACGGATCGAATTCGGTGGCGCGCGCCGGGTAATCTTTACGCAATGGGTGACCCGTCCAGGTCTGCGGCATCATAATGCGCGTCAGATGCGGGTGACCATTAAAGGTGACACCAAACATCTCCCAGGTTTCACGCTCGTACCAGTTGGCGTTCGGGAAGATTTTGGTAATTGTCGGCAGATTCAGATCGTTTTCAGCCAGCGCCACCTTCAACATGATGTCGCGGTTGCGATCGATAGAGATCAGGTGATAGAAAACGGAAAAATCCGCGGCGGGCAAACCGGCGCGGTGGGTGCGCAGACGTTCGTCCATGCCGTGCAGGTCGAACAGCATGACGTAAGGCTTCGGCAGTTTCTTTAAAAAATCGAAAACTTCCAGTAATTGCTCACGCTTAACCCAGACTACGGGTACCCCGGTGCGGGTCGCCTGAACGGTAAAGGCATCCGGCCCAAAACGGTTGCGCAATTCGCCAATGACCGGATCATCCAGATGATCCCGGGTCTGCCATGCGGCTTCTTGCGCAGTTAAATCGGTCATATTGTTCACCATTGCAAAGGGTCCGTGGTGACTGTCAGGTATGGCTTCGCGTTATTGGATTATTGAAATGCGAAGTTTTTTCCACTACCCACAGGCGCAAATTAAATCTCGTCCGGCGTACGCAGATTGGTCACGGCGATGCGTTCGCCACGCTTACGGTCGCGTTCAGACTGCATATTGGCGCGGTAAACGCCCTGATCGCCGACCACCCATGAGAGCGGACGACGTTCTTTGCCGATCGATTCCTGCAACAGCATCAGCGCCTGCATATAGGCTTCTGGACGCGGCGGGCAGCCTGGGATGTACACATCCACCGGGATAAATTTGTCGACGCCCTGCACAACAGAATAGATGTCATACATGCCACCGGAGTTCGCGCAGGCTCCCATGGAGATAACCCACTTCGGTTCAAGCATCTGGTCATAAAGACGCTGGATAACCGGCGCCATCTTGGTAAAGCAGGTACCCGCCACCACCATCAGGTCGGCCTGACGAGGAGAGGCGCGCAGCACTTCTGCACCAAAACGCGCAACGTCATGCACCGCAGTAAACGACGTCACCATCTCTACATAGCAACATGACAGGCCAAAGTTATAAGGCCAAATTGAGTTTTTACGGCCCCAGTTCACCATATCGTGCAGAGCATTTTCGAGCTTGCCCATATACACACTACGGTTGATCTCTTGTTCCAGGGGGTCGGTTACGATCTCCTGTTTTTGCAGGGGGTAACGGTCGTTCTCACCGTTAGGATCTATGCGGGTGAGCGTATAATCCATCTTATTGCCTCGCGGTTAGCGTTGACTGTCAGTGTAGCTGTTGGTCTCTGGATTCATTTGCTCGCGGCGCGAACGCACGGGCGTCCAGTCCAGCGCGCCAATACGCACCAGATAAACGAGACCAGCCAGCAGCACTAAAATGAAAATTGCGGCTTCGACAAAACCGACCCAACCACTCTCGCGAATGGAGGTTGACCATGCGAATAAATAGAGCGCTTCAACGTCGAAGATGACGAAGAACATGGCCACCAGGTAGAACTTGGCGGACAGGCGTAAACGAGCGGAACCGACAGAATCGATACCCGATTCGAAAGGAACGTTTTTGTGCCTCGCGCGCGCGCGACCGCCTAAAAACCGACCGCCAATCAGCATGAAGCAGCACAGGCCAATGGCGACAATAAGAAAGATAGCGAATGCCCAATGATGAGCGATGATTTCAGTGGATGTTGACATACGCATTGCTTAACTCAAAAGGTAGCGTTAAAACCTCTGCTCTTGCTGGCAGATGACGCCACATCGATTCACGGGGAGGAATAAAAAACCACACATTTACTGTGTAAATAGCAAGTACAGCTAAACGATGTGGGTTTTTACTCCTTTCTATAACCTTTTGTCAACTTTAACAAAAGTTTACTCACATTAGTTTACATCGGCAGCAATCCATTAACATTTAATGCCGTTTTCGTGTTCAGCCTCAAGCTTTACCGAAAAAAAAACCGGTGTTGAATCGTGTCCGTTGTGAGTTTTCATCAATATTACCCTCCCATTTTGACAGGATTTTGTCCGGATTCCTCCCCCTCTGCGGGAGTATTTTCTTGATCTGTGACACGCTTTTGTTAATTCATCACTAAAAACGGCAACAATCCGGTGTGATTTTTAACATGAACAGAAGGCATGAAAAACTATAGTTGATAAAGGGATATTTTGCTGTGAAGGGGATTAACGTATTGAAAAAAATAATCATTTATTTGATCAATAATTCACTTGATCATTATTTGTTCAAAAAATGAACCAATGGCATTAATTTTCCTGTCAGTGGTTCATTTTTGCACTTACATTTTGTTACGAGATTTTGGAGTGAATGTTATCCAAAGTCCCCTTCAATAATGAGGGAGTCGCCTCCCCCTTCGGTGGTACTGCTTCCGTAATGCCAGGGATTCTGATAATGCTCCATCGCCTGGAAAATAACCTGCGCCAGTTCATTCTGACTATGCGGGTTATAGCAAAGAAGGTATTCCGTATCAGGTAGCATCGGCAAACCATCCGTCCGCCCCAACACGCGCAATTCCGGGCTCATCATTTCCACCGGCCGCGCGGTCACGCCCAGCCCCGCTTTTACCGCCGCTTTAACAGCAGAAAGCGTGGAGGCAACGTAGGCCATCCGCCAGGGGATGTCGGCATCATTCAATGCGTTGATCACCATATCGCGAAACGCGCTGGGCTCATCCAGCAATACCAGCGGCACCGCTTCGCCTTTTTGCAGCACATATTCTGCAGAACAGTACCAGTGAGTTGGCGAGGTGCGTAGCGTCATTGCATCAAATTGCCCGGAGCGATGGGTTGTCACCACAAGATCAACGTCGTGATCCTGCAGACGATCGCCGGAGAGAGGATTGCGTTTGACGCGAACATCAAGCGCCAGTTTCGGATATACCGAGCTTATACGATTAAGCAGGAACGGCAGAATAGTATCGGCGGACTCATCAGAAGCGCCAATAGTGAGTACCCCCTGAAGATTGCTGAACATCAACGATGTACAGGCTTCATCATTGAAACGTAAAATCTTTCTTGCATAGCCCAGTAACTGAATACCATGCTCGGTCAAGAGTTTATTACGACCATGACGGGCGAAAAGTTCTTTTCCCACTAACTGCTCCAGTCGCTGCATTTGCTGACTTACAGCAGACTGTGTGCGACAGACTGCGGCAGCCGCCGCAGCAAAGGTGTTAAGATCAGCGACCGCAACGAATGTTCTCAGCAGATCGAGGTCGAGATTCAGTATCGGACGATTTGCATTTATCATAATTTTTCACTTACGGGTTGCTCGCGCGGAGTTACCCGGGTTTATGCTGTGCTCGTAAGATTAAGTAATTCCATTTAAAAAGTGCATCCTGCAAAGTCAAGACCAGTATCACCCTGACTTTAAGTTCTGTGTTTATAGTTCGCTGTCTGAGGCAGGCTGAACTCAATGACTTTATTTTGCATACTCCCATTCCTTTTAGATATATAAACCATGCCAAAACGTGTTAATCCTTTTAAGGAAAAACATTTTTACGCAACATTCGCGGCCATACATAGCACAGGCGTCATATACAACCAGTTCATATGAGTGATTGGGAGTAAAAACCATTAATAACAAATAACTAAAATTAAGAAATATCCCACAGAAAAGACAAGGCCTTTTGCTTATGAACCATTTCCAGCACCTCTAAGTTTAACCTAAAACCCTTATATTTATAAGCATTATTGCGGATAATCTTAAGCCAAAAAATGACATGATACCCAACTTAGTTATATTAATATTAATGATAGTCATAGTTCCCATTCTCAATATTAAATAGCTATTATTTGAGGATCAGTCCAACTATTAATAATGCTTAACATTGCGCTCACAGCCCCCTCTTTCCCCCTACCAGAAATGATGATTCCCCCACGCCATCATTCAGATTTTTCGCAGAAAACGCCCTGGCTATAGCATCATCATGCCAAACACATACTGAACAAATGGATTTTAACAACACAAAATAATAGACAAAGACATGATACCAATACCAACAACCAGCCGTAAGTGAAAAAACAGTCTAATCAACAGACAAATAGCCAACACAACAGTTAAAAAGTCGTTAACTCAAAAAGAGTTAAGACAAAATCTTCTCCTGCTGACCCTTCAAAACCGACGGACGTGGGAGTACATTGTTCCGTGCTCACTTCCACGGCAGGCAGTGACAAACTCTAGCTAAAAGGTCAAAGGTTCATGTCCTCCATCGAAAAATCCAGCAAATTAGATAACGTCTGTTACGACATCCGTGGTCCGGTTCTGAAAGAAGCAAAGCGACTGGAAGAAGAAGGCAATAAGGTTCTTAAACTTAACATCGGTAACCCTGCCCCCTTTGGCTTCGAGGCGCCGGATGAAATACTGGTCGATGTGATTCGTAATCTGCCTGGCGCGCAAGGTTACTGCGATTCCAAAGGACTGTACTCGGCCCGCAAAGCAATCATGCAGCACTATCAGGCGCGCGGGATGCGCGAAGTCACTGTCGAAGACATTTATATAGGCAATGGTGTTTCTGAACTGATTGTGCAGTCGATGCAGGCGCTGCTGAACAGCGGCGACGAAATGCTGGTTCCCGCTCCGGACTACCCCCTGTGGACCGCTGCAGTATCACTCTCCAGCGGGAAAGCCGTGCACTACTTATGTGATGAGTCGTCGGACTGGTTCCCTGACCTCAATGACATTCGCGCGAAAATTACCCCTCGCACCCGAGGCATTGTGATCATCAACCCGAATAACCCTACCGGTGCGGTTTACTCAAAAGCGCTGCTGATGGAGATTGTTGAGATTGCGCGTCAGCATAACCTGATCATTTTTGCTGACGAAATCTACGACAAAATCCTCTACGACGACGCTGAACACCACTCAATCGCGGCGATGGCACCGGATCTGTTTACCATCACGTTTAATGGTCTGTCCAAAACTTACCGCGTGGCCGGATTCCGCCAGGGCTGGATGGTATTGAGCGGGCCGAAAAAACACGCTAAAGGCTATATTGAAGGGCTGGAGATGCTGGCCTCAATGCGCCTGTGTGCCAACGTACCGGCACAGCACGCCATTCAGACAGCGCTTGGTGGTTACCAGAGCATTAGCGAGTTTATTGTGCCGGGCGGTCGTCTGTACGAACAACGCAACCGTGCATGGGAGTTGATCAATGATATTCCTGGCGTTTCCTGCGTGAAGCCAAACGGTGCGTTGTATATGTTCCCGAAAATCGACGCAAAACGTTTTAATATTCATGACGATCAGAAAATGGTGCTCGACTTCCTGCTGCAAGAAAAAGTGCTGCTGGTACAAGGGTCGGCATTTAACTGGCCGTGGCCGGATCATGTGCGTATTGTGACCCTGCCGCGTGAAGACGATCTGGAAATGGCGATCACCCGTTTTGGTCGTTTCCTTTCCGGTTACCATCAGTAAGGGTTGTGGGGGCAGATTTGCATCTTCCCCCACTCTCTGCGCACAATGACTCAGGTCGCAGTCACAGACAAGGTTAACTATGAGTCAGAGTCATTTCTTCGCGCATCTTTCCCGCCTTAAACTCATCAATCGCTGGCCGCTGATGCGCAACGTGCGCACGGAAAATGTGTCAGAGCATAGCCTGCAGGTGGCGATGGTAGCCCATGCACTGGCGGTGATCAAAAACCGCAAATTCAACGGACAGGTGAATGCCGAGCGTATTGCACTGTTGGCGATGTATCACGATGCCTCGGAAGTACTGACCGGGGATCTCCCCACGCCCGTGAAGTATTTCAACTCGCAGATTGCGCAGGAATACAAAGCCATTGAGAAAATTGCCCAGCAAAAACTGGTTGAAATGATTCCGGAAGAGCTGCGGGATGTATTTACCCCGCTGATCGATGAACGCCACTACAGCGAAGAAGAAAAAGCGCTGGTGAAACAGGCAGATGCCCTGTGTGCGTATCTGAAATGTCTGGAGGAACTTTCCGCTGGCAATAATGAGTTCGGGCTGGCAAAAACGCGTCTGGAGAAGACGCTGGACGCCCGCCGTAGCCCGGAGATGGACTACTTCATGCAGGTGTTCGTGCCAAGTTTTCATCTCTCGCTGGATGAAATCAGCGAGGACTCGCCACTGTAATAAGCCGTCAGCCGGACGATCCCGGCTGACTGTTTAAAATGGAAACAGCACCGGGATCAGCAGCGCGCAGACCACCATTACCAACAGGGTGAACGGCACGCCGATTTTAACAAAATCGCTGAACTGATAGTTGCCAGGCCCCAACACCAGCGTATTCACCGGTGAGGAAACCGGCGTCATAAACGCAGCCGACGCGGCCATCGCCACCATCATGGCAAACGGATAGGGTGAAACCCCCATTGATTTTGCCGCCGCCAGCGCAATAGGCGCCATCAGTACCGCCGTCGCGGTATTAGAAATAAACAGGCCGATCAACGCACACATCATAAACAGACAGATCAGCATCAGGTGCGGCCCGTAACCGCCCCCCACATCCATCAACCCTTTTACCACCAAATCCACACCACCGGTTTTTTGCAGCGCCAGTGCAAACGGCATCATCCCGACAATCAAAATAATGCTTGGCCAGTGGATCGCTTTATACGCGCTTTCAGCATCAATACAGCGGAACTTACCCATCAGCAAACAGGCAACAATCGCCGCAACCGGATTGGGAATTTCGTCTGTCAGCATCAGCGCCACCATCAGCACCAGGCAGAAGATCGCATGCGGCGCCTGGCTGTGCGCCGGGGATGCTGCGCTCTCTTCGACAGGCAGATTCAGCACCACAAAATCGCGACCGTGCGAACCCAGTTGGCTAATGAGTTTCCAGTTGCCCACCACCAGAATGACATCGCCCAACTGCAAGGGTTCATCCGTAACGGCCCCTTCCCGGGCTTCGCCATCGCGTTTCAGGCCCACAACATTCAGGCCATAGCGAGTACGAAAGCCGATTTCGCGCACCGTTTTACCGGTTAATTCCGAATCCGGAATAAGCGTCACTTCCGCCATACCAACATCCAGCGCCTGATCGGAGAAATATTCACCGCGCAGGATCATCGGCTCTAAAAGTTGCTCAGCACAGAACTCGCGCAGATCGACTTCTGCGGCGGACATATCGATCAACAACACATCGCGGGCGCGGAATTCCGAAACCCCATTCACATTGACGATCACCCGCCGAAAACGCCGCCAGCGTTCAACACCAATAATGTTTGCGCCATAGCGCTCACGTAGCCGCAAATCATCAAGACGCTGGCCAATCATCGGCGAACCGGGACGGATAGCCAGGCGACGCGCCCGGCCGGTAAGGTGATACTCTTTGATCAGATCGCGGAAAGTACGGTGTCTCCAGCTCTCGCGCAGTACACCTTCCTCTTCGCCTTTCAGCATAAAACGCATCAGCAGCATATAAATGATGCCGAGCAGCAGGATCACCAGACCTAACGGCGTGACGCTGAAAAAACCGAATCCCTGCAACCCTTCCCGCAATAACTCACTGTTAACCACCAGGTTTGGCGGTGTGGCAACCAGCGTCATCATGCCGCTGATTAACCCGGCAAAACTGAGCGGCATCATCAAACGCGAAGGCGAGGTTTGCATGCGCATCGACACGCTGAGCACAACGGGGATAAAAATCGCCACCACGCCGGTGGAACTCATAAAAGCGCCAAGACCGGCCGCGGTCAGCATTAGCAGCACCAGCATTTTACTTTCACTGCTGCCGGCCATTTTCACCAGCCAGGTGCCCATATTGGTTGCCACGCCGGTGCGAACCAGGCCATCGCCTATAATAAACAGTGCGGCGATCAGAATGACGTTAGGATCGCTAAAACCGGAAAAGGCTTCCGATAGCGTCAGCGTGCCGCTCAGAATAAAAGCAACAATCACAAACAGTGCTACCGCGTCCATGCGTACTTTGCCCGTTGCGAAAAGCACAACGGCGATACCCAACAGACACAAAACCCAGATCAGTTCACCGTTCACAACGTATCCTTGTCAGTTGATAGTGAGAAAATAGTGCCATAAAAAAACCCCACAAATGTGGGGTTAAATCATGAGATCAGGCCTTCAGCGTTACATTCACCGTTCCATCGGGCTGTTTTGCCACCACCAGCGCATCAAGGCGTGTCAGTGCGAAGTCCACTTCATCGAGCCGGGGCGCATCCGGCGGCACATTCACCGCAATGACGTGGCAACCTGCCGCAAGGCCGGAAAGCACGCCTGCCGCTGCATCCTCAACCACGACGCACTCTTCCGCAGGCAACCCTAACAGCTTCGCCCCCAGCAGATAGGCGTCCGGCTCGGGTTTACCGCGCTTCACCTGTTCGGCAGTGACGAACACTTTCGGCGTGGGCAGCCCGGTGGCGCCGTGGCGCGCATGGGCAACCGGTACAGAGCCAGACGTCACAATGGCCCACGGAATACCGCAGGCATCGAGATGGTTTAACAGTTCAATGGCGCCAGGCAAAGGGGTAATACCGTCGGTGTCCGCCGCTTCAATTTCTTCCAGGCGGGTAAACTCGGCCGCGATCTCCGCTTCCGATCTGCCTGCCATAAAGTGCCGCAGCGAGGTAATGGCCTGTTTGCCGTGGATGAAATTCAGCACATCATCGTGTGCGATGCCAAATCTGTCAGCCCAGCTGCACCATGCCCGCTCCACGGCGGGCAAAGAGTTCACCAGCGTGCCGTCCAAATCAAACAGAAATCCTTTGCACTGCACACACACCTCCTCAGGCGTTAATGATCTGATTAATTTCGTTGCTGCTCAGATGGTACTGGCGCGGGCATGAGTGCCAGACGCTCAGCATGCGTTGATATTTATCCCACATCGGGGTTTGCGCGTTGAAGCCGTGAGTACCGGCGTCGAAATGGGTATAACGGCCTTCAATATTGACCATAAAGCGCACATAACCGAGGTAACGCGCTTCCGTGGCGGCGTCAAAACCGAGGAAAGTAACGCGGCGCTCATCAATGGCGGCGGTGTCTTTGAGGTTGGCCCAGGAGACATGCAGCGCGTGGTACATCTCCATAATATCAATAACGATGCGACAGGTTTCTTCTTTCAGCTCGCCGAATTCACGATCCAGCTCACGCATTTGCAGGCCATATCCGCGCTCAATGATGGTTTGCAAACGACGATAACGTTCCGCATTGGCCGGATCCATCATGGTCATCATTTTATACTGATTGGATAAGATCAGACGTTGGGCATTGGTCATTTCCATCTTTCGACTCCTGTGGCACATCGGCGTATTAAAAAAGATGTATTGAGTTTACATGCTGAAAACGATGGCTTTCTTGATTTGCCGGGGGTGTTGCATGGAACAAAATGAAAAATAAAAAAGAAGACATACCGATAATGCCTTCTTTTATATATTGGCTGGCGACGAAATTACAAATCATCCAGAAAGGTTTTATCCAGTTGTTTAAACGCGCGCTTAAGCGTGTCAGCTAACGCCTGATAATCGGGTTTGCCTTCTACAGGCGCCAGCGCCTGCCCTGCTTCCTGAAGTTTTCCGCGCACTTCATAAAACCAGTGCAGTATGGAGGGCGGCAGCGGCGTGACAGAGCGTTTACCCAGCCACCACAGCCCCTGCATCGGCAGGCTCAGCGCAAATACCGCAGTGGCGACAGCCGGGCCCAGCTGACCGCCCAACGCGAGTTGCCAGCAGAGGGTAAACACCGCCAGCGGCGGCATAAAACGGATGGCGTAACGCGTCGCACGAATGACGCGATTCTCAACAAATACCGGAGCGAGGCGCTTTTCCATTGGCCAGGTCTTCGCATAATGCTGGCCCCGACGGAACAAACTAAAAAAACTGGCGGGGCGATTCTCTGAAGTGGACATGGCGTTACCTCAACTTCACATATAAAAATTAAAAAATTTGTGCAAAACAACAACTACAAATGACAACGTTAAAATTTTTTGTCAATCGCATCAGGTATCAGGTATCCTGTGCCTGCCTTACCAGGGTCATTAGACGAATAACTAAAATTCGTCAAATTTAAGCTCATTATGCCACTGCCTGAAATTTGCGCAAAATAGCTTAAAATTTTATGTATTCTTCCATCATGCCAGAAAGTATTCGCGGCATGATGTTAATCATAAATGTCAGCGTCAACCTGCGCTACGCTGTGCGACTCACTGACGTTTTTTAGCCACGTATCATAAATAGGTACTTCCATGTCGAGTAAGTTAGTACTGGTTCTGAACTGCGGTAGCTCCTCACTGAAATTCGCAATCATCGATGCAGCAAATGGTGACGAGTACCTTTCTGGTTTAGCCGAATGTTTCCATCTTCCTGAAGCACGCATCAAATGGAAAATTGACGGCGGTAAACAAGAAGCGGCTTTAGGTGCAGGTGCCGCTCACAGCGAAGCGCTGAACTTTATCGTTAACACTATTCTGGCACAAAAACCAGAACTGTCTGCACAGCTGACCGCAATTGGTCACCGCATCGTGCACGGTGGCGAAAAATACACCAGCTCCGTCGTTATCGATGAATCTGTTATCCAGGGTATCAAAGATGCAGCCTCTTTTGCACCGCTGCACAACCCGGCGCATTTGATCGGTATCGCAGAAGCGCTGAAATCTTTCCCGAATCTGAAAGACAAAAACGTTGCTGTGTTTGACACCGCGTTCCACACCACCATGCCGGAAGAGTCTTACCTCTATGCCCTGCCGTACAAACTGTACAAAGAGCACGGCGTTCGTCGTTACGGCGCACACGGCACCAGCCACTTCTATGTGACTCAGGAAGCGGCAAAAGTCCTGAACAAACCGGTAGAAGAGCTGAACATCATCACCTGCCATCTGGGCAACGGTGGTTCTGTTTCTGCTATCCGCAACGGCAAATGCGTGGATACCTCCATGGGTCTGACCCCGCTGGAAGGTCTGGTGATGGGCACCCGTTCTGGCGACATCGACCCGGCTATCATTTTCCACCTGCATGACACCTTGGGCATGAGCGTTGAAGCTATCAACAAAATGCTGACCAAAGAGTCCGGCCTGCTGGGCCTGACCGAAGTCACCAGCGACTGCCGTTATGTAGAAGACAACTACAAAGATAAAGAAGACGCGAAACGCGCCATGGACGTGTACTGCCACCGTCTGGCGAAATACATCGGCTCTTACACTGCGCTGATGGAAGGTCGTCTGGACGCGGTTGTCTTCACTGGCGGCATCGGTGAAAACGCAGCAATGGTGCGCGAACTGTCCCTCGGCAAACTGGGTGTTCTGGGCTTCGACGTTGACCACGAGCGCAACCTGGCTGCCCGTTTCGGTAAGTCTGGCTTTATCAACAAAGAAGGCACCCGCCCGGCTGTCGTTATCCCGACAAACGAAGAGCTGGTCATCGCGCAAGACGCGAGCCGCCTGACTGCCTGATTACACACACCGCCAGCCAATGCTGGCGGTGCTGTTTTGTAACCCGTCAACCATGACGGTAACGAAAGAGGATTAACCGTGTCCCGTATTATTATGCTGATCCCTACCGGAACCAGCGTCGGTCTGACCAGCGTCAGCCTTGGCGTGATCCGTGCTATGGAACGCAAAGGCGTTCGTCTGAGCGTCTTTAAACCGATCGCACAGCCGCGCGCTGGCGGCGACGCTCCGGACCAGACCACCACTATCGTGCGTGCAAACTCTGGCCTGCCAGCGGCTGAACCACTGAAAATGAGCCACGTTGAATCGCTGCTCTCCAGCAACCAGAAAGACGTGCTGATGGAAGAGATCATCGCGCGCTACCACGAAAGCAGCAAAGATGCGGAAGTGGTGCTGGTTGAAGGCCTGGTGCCGACCCGTAAACACCAGTTCGCTCAGTCGCTGAACTTTGAAATCGCGAAAACGCTGAACGCTGAAATCGTGTTCGTTATGTCTCAGGGCACCGACACACAGGAACAGCTGAAAGAGCGTATCGAACTGACTCGCAACAGCTTCGGCGGCGTGAAAAACACCAACATCACCGGCGTTATCGTTAACAAACTGAATGCCCCGGTTGATGAACAGGGTCGTACCCGCCCGGACCTGTCTGAAATTTTCGACGACTCGTCCAAAGCGAAAGTTGTGCGTATCGATCCGGCTAAACTGCAGGAATCCAGCCCGCTGCCAGTACTGGGCGCGGTACCGTGGAGCTTCGATCTGATCGCCACCCGTGCGATCGACATGGCGCGCCACCTGAACGCCACCATCGTTAACGAAGGCGACATCAAAACCCGCCGCGTGAAATCCGTCACCTTCTGTGCGCGCAGCATTCCGCACATGCTGGAACATTTCCGTCCGGGTTCCCTGCTGGTAACCTCCGCGGATCGTCCGGACGTGCTGGTTGCTGCCTGCCTGGCGGCAATGAACGGCGTGGAAATCGGCGCCTTGCTGCTGACCGGCGGCTACGAAATGGACGCCAGCGTCCGCAAACTGTGTGAACGTGCTTTCGCCACCGGCCTGCCGGTCTTTATGGTGAACACCAACACCTGGCAGACCTCCCTGAGCCTGCAGAGCTTCAACCTGGAAGTCCCGGTTGATGACAACGAGCGTATCGAAAACGTTCAGGAATACGTGGCCAGCTACATCAACGCACAGTGGATCGACTCCCTGACCGCCACTTCTGAGCGCAGCCGTCGTCTCTCTCCGCCAGCCTTCCGTTACCAGCTCACCGAGCTGGCACGCAAAGCCGGCAAACGCGTTGTGCTGCCTGAAGGCGACGAGCCGCGTACCGTTAAAGCCGCTGCTATCTGTGCGGAACGCGGTATCGCGACCTGTATCCTGCTGGGTAACCCGGACGAAATTAACCGCGTTGCCGCCGCGCAAGGCGTTGAACTGGGTACGGGCATCGAAATCGTCGATCCGGATGTGGTGCGTGAAAGCTATGTTGCCCGTCTGGTTGAGCTGCGTAAGAGCAAGGGCATGACCGAAGCCGTTGCTCGCGAGCAGCTGGAAGACAACGTGGTGCTCGGTACGCTGATGCTGGAGCAGGATGAAGTTGACGGTCTGGTTTCCGGTGCGGTTCACACCACCGCGAACACCATTCGTCCGCCGTTGCAGTTGATCAAAACCGCACCGGGCAGTTCACTGGTTTCCTCCGTGTTCTTTATGCTGCTGCCGGAGCAGGTTTATGTTTACGGTGACTGCGCAATCAACCCGGATCCGACCGCTGAACAGCTGGCAGAAATCGCCATTCAGTCTGCGGATTCCGCTATCGCGTTTGGCATCGAACCGCGCGTGGCCATGCTCTCCTACTCCACCGGTAACTCCGGCGCAGGTAGCGATGTAGAGAAAGTGCGTGAAGCGACTCGCCTGGCGCAGGAAAAACGTCCTGACCTGGTTATCGACGGTCCGCTGCAGTACGACGCCGCCGTCATGGCTGACGTGGCAAAATCCAAAGCGCCGAACTCTCCGGTTGCCGGTCGCGCTACCGTGTTCATCTTCCCGGATCTGAACACCGGTAACACCACCTATAAAGCGGTACAGCGTTCTGCCGACCTGATCTCCATCGGGCCGATGCTGCAGGGTATGCGCAAACCGGTTAACGACCTGTCCCGTGGCGCGCTGGTTGACGATATCGTCTACACCATCGCACTGACCGCGATTCAGGCATCGCAGCAGTAATCTTTCTGCTCTGCGACAAAAAGGCGACCCGCGGGTCGCCTTTTTTATTTACAACAGCTCCCGCGCGGCCGACACAATGTCGTGCGCCGTTAAGCCATACTCTTTTTGCAGGAAATCCTGCGTTCCCACCTGGCCGTAGCGCTCCTTCACGCCGACACGTCGCATCGGCACCGGGCAGGTTTCCACCAGCACTTCCGCCACCGCCGATCCCAGCCCGTTATGGATGCTGTGGTTTTCACAGGTGACGATGCGCCCGGTTTTCTCAGCGTAATTCTTCACTAACATGCGATCGATGGGTTTCAGGGTAAACATGTCGATCACCGCCGCGCTCACACCTTGCTGTTCAAGTTGCTGCGCCGCTGCCAGCGCTTCCGCCACCATAATGCCGTTGGCAATCAGCGTAATGTCCTGACCTTCACGCAGTACGTTCCCTTTACCGATGGTAAACTGCGAACCGGGCTGGTACACCGTCGACGCCTGTTTGCGGATGGTACGCACCCAGTAAAAACCGTCAAGATCCGCAAGCTGGCGGAGAATGTCCTCAAACATCACCGCATCGGTCACTTCCAGTACCACCGAATGCGCCAGTCCGCGCACAATCCCCATATCTTCAAATGACATGTGCGTACCGCCGTTATGGCAGGCGGTGACCCCGGCATCAGAAGCAATCACTTTCACGTTATTACGCTGGTAATCAAGGGACATAAAGAGCTGATCAAAACAGCGACGACTGGCGAACGCGGTAAAGGTATGCACAAACGGTTTACGCCCGGTCAGCGCCAGTCCTGCCGCCGTACCAATCACGTTCGCTTCCATGATCCCGCAGTTAATCACCTGCTGTGGGTATTTTTTGTGCACGCCATCCATTGCCATCGAGCTCATCAAATCCGCTTCCAGCGCAATCACATCGCTGCCTGCCTCAATCTGTGCGCTGATAAAGCCGGCATAGACCTTACGCATTTCAATGCTGTCTTTTCCGCCTACAGGGGCAACCTTAATCATGCGCGGCCTCCAGTTGTTCAATGGTTTCATTCAGCGCCTGTTTCATCTCATCGGTCAGACGCAAATGGTGTGAGTTGCTAAGGTTTTCGAGGAACGGCACGCCCTGCCCTTTAATACTGTCCAGAATGACCAGGCGCGGACGGGCATCGGCTGGCAGCACCGGTTTCACCACCTCCAGCAACCCGGCAATGTCATCGCCTCTGACGGTGCAGACATCAAAACCAAAGGCACGGAATTTCCCTTCCAGATCGAAGGCACAGATGATCTCATCCAGCTCACCATCCAGTTGCTGCTTGTTCCAGTCGACAAAGACCGTCAGGTTATTGAGCTTGTGATGGGCAATAAACTGAAACGCCTCCCAGCACTGCCCCTCGTTCAGTTCCCCGTCGCCAACAATACAAAACACCCGGTTCGGCCTGCCCGCCAGTTTATGCCCCAGCGCCATACCCCCTGCGATGGAAATCCCCTGCCCCAGCGAACCGGTCGTGGCGTCCACGCCGCGCGTCTTCAGGCGATCCGGATGGCTTGGCAAACGCGTCCCGTTGATATTCAGCGTCAGCAACTCTTCCTGCGGAAAGTAGCCCTTCAGCGCCAGCGTGCTGTACAGCGCCGGGCCGGCATGCCCTTTCGACAACACAAAGTAGTCGCGCTGCGGCCAGTCCGGATCGGCTGGGTCAATACGCATCACCTCGCCATACAGCACCGCCAGCGTCTCCACCACTGACATACTGCCGCCGTAGTGACCAAAACCTAAATGCGTCAGCGATTTCAGGGTTGCCACGCGGATATCCCGTGCAAACTGCTTCACTTCGTTAAACGTACTCATGATTTCGCTCCGGAGTTTTCTTCTGCGCCATTGCCGCGCGCTTTGCCCTTCGACATGACGTTCCAGATGACCAGCGCGACAAACAGTGCCACCACAACGCCGGTAATCGCCATTGGCGACAGATAACGCGCCAGGTTGCCCAGCACAATGCCAACGAAACCGAAGTCCGCATCAGAGAAGGTGGTATTGGCAAAGCCCAGTGCGCCAAGAACGGGTAGCAACAGTACCGGCAGGAAG
Source organism: Kosakonia sp. ML.JS2a (assembly GCF_025642095.1). GTDB lineage: Bacteria > Pseudomonadota > Gammaproteobacteria > Enterobacterales > Enterobacteriaceae. Next base: position 1,651,814 of record NZ_CP106754.1, on the reverse strand, counting down.
GTGATCAATAAACCGTTGGCGAACGCGCCGAGCATCGCCCCGCGGCGGCCTCCGGTAGCGTTACCAAACACGCCTGCGGTCGCCCCTGTAAAGAAGTGCGGCACCACGCCAGGCAGGATCAGCACCAGCTTCATCTGCCCGAGCAGGAACAACCCAACCAGCCCGCCAAGGAAACTGAACAGGAAACCCACCAACACGGCGTTTGGCGCATACGGGTAAACAACCGGGCAGTCCAGCGCCGGACGGGCATTCGGCACCAGTTTTTCGGAAAAGCCAGTAAATGCCGGGACAATTTCAGCAAGGATCAAGCGCACACCTTGCAGGATAATGAATACACCTGCGGCAAAAGTGATGGCCTGAATAATGGCGTAGACCAGGAAGTTCTGCCCGGCGCTCAGTTGGCTTTCGACATACTCGCGGCCCGCACAAACTGCGAGGATCATGTAGATAATGATCATCGTCAGCGAGATTGAGATGGAGCTATCACGCAGGAAGCTGAGGTTTTTCGGCAGGTTCATCTCTTCGGTTGAGCGCGAGCCTTTGCCGCATTTACTGCCGATCCAGCCAGAGAGCACATAGCCCAATGTGCCAAAGTGACCAAAAGCGATATCGTCATTGCCGGTGATGCGCTTCATATAGCGCTGGGCAATGGCCGGGAAAAAGGCCATCACCAGCCCAAGGATCAGCGAACCGGTAAACACCAGACCGATACCCTCGAACCCGGCCACGGTCAGGATGACGCCAATCATACAGGCCATGTAAAAGGTATGGTGCCCGGTGAGGAAAATGTATTTCAGGCGTGTAAAGCGGGCGACGACAATATTCGCCACCATACCAAACGCCATAATTAATGCAGTTGAAGCACCGTATTTCTCCAGCGCAATAGAGACGATAGCCTCGTTATTAGGAATAATGCCCTGAATATTAAACGCATGTTCAAACATGCCACCCAGTGGATTAAGGGAACCGACTAATACCGTTGCACCACCGCCCAGTACAATAAAGCCCAGAATGGTTTTTACCGTACCTTTAACAACGTCAGAGAAGGATTTTTTCTGCGCCATCAGACCAATCAGAGCAATTAACCCGACCAGTACCGAGGGTACTTTTAATATATCAACAACAAAATTCAGCGTTTCAAGGATAAACATATCCACCTCGCTTAATACACACCGCATCCGCACTGTGTACAGTTGATGTTAACGGTTGGCGAAGAAAGCACTCACTTTCGCTTCCAGTTCGTTGATATCAATGATGTTATTGATAACGATAAGTTGATTTTCCGGTACGCTGGCGCTGGCGGCGATATCTTTCGCCATCACGAACACATCGGCAGCGCCGGGTGTGGCGGACGACAAATCGGAATGTTCAACTTCGGCCTCAATATTCAGCTTTTTAAGGACTTTTTTAATGTTCATTTCGACCATGAAACTACTGCCAAGTCCGGATCCGCAAATTGCCATTATTTTCATTGTGGTTACCTGTTTTTTGGGTAGAGTACGACCGCATCACCCGTTGCCGGGTAATGAGTAAAATCCTGGTAAGAAAAAAATCAGTAGCGTTGAATTATATTTTTAATCTCCTCAAGACAGGTTGCGCGATGTAATTGCTCCATATCGTCATCGCTGGAAAATAACTCCGCCAGCGCGGCGATCATTTCGATATGGCTGTGTTTATCCGGTGCCGCCAGCATGATAATGGTATCCACCGGATCAAAATCCTCTGCGCCAAACGCCACCCCCTGACGCAGTTTTAATAACGATAAACCTAACCCTTTCGCCCCCTCTTCCGGCCGCGCATGGGGCATCGCCAGCCCTGGCGCCAGCACATAGTACGGCCCGAGTTTATGATGCTGCGCCACAATGGCGGTCACGTAGTCTGGCGTGATAATGCCCGCAGTCAGCAACGGTCTGGCGCAGATCTCCAGCGCCTGCGGCCAGTTTTCCACACTGTCGAGCAGTTGAACCGTCTTATCGTTCAGCCATTGGTTTAACACGTCACGCTCCTTCTCAGAGAAAAGATGAGCAAACTTTATGCAAGTCATCGCCCCTTAGCTGTGATGATAGTCGCAAAGATAGCGCTACCAAGGCGCAGTTGCGAAAAATGTGATAGCGCTATCAGATCTGAAAACGCTGGCTATTTCTCAGCAAAACTCAGGATTTCCGGCGTATACTGCGTTACAGACGAACGATAAAAAAGTGCCTGAATAGGTTGGGATCAGCAGGAAATAGCATGTCAATTACCCGAAAACGGCGGAGTACCGGAAAAGTGACCCTCGCCGATGTCGCGCAACTTGCCGGCGTCGGTACCATGACCGTCTCGCGGGCAATACGCACCCCCGAACAGGTATCAGATAAGCTTCGCGAGAAGATAGAAGCCGCCGTGCAGGAGCTGGGTTATATGCCCAATCTGGCGGCCAGTGCGCTGGCGTCGGCGTCGTCCTGGACCATCGCCATGGTGGTGCCAAGCCTCGCGGAATCCGGCTGCTCGGAAATGTTCGCCGGGCTACAGCAGGTATTGCAGCCCGCAGGCTACCAAATCATGCTGGCGGAGTCGCAGCATCGACTGGAGCAGGAAGAGAAACTGCTGGAAACGCTGCTGGCCTCAAACCTTGCTGCGGCGATCCTGCTTAGCGTCGAGCACAGCGATATGGTGCGCCACTGGCTGAAAAACGCCTCGATTCCGGTGATGGAAATTGGCGCAGTGCGCGCCGATCCGATTGATATGAATATCGGCATTGATAACGTGGCGGCCATGTATGAGCTCACACAGATGCTGATCCAGCGCGGCTACCAGAATATCGGCCTGCTGTGCGCCAATCAGGAGCAGTGGATCTTCCAGCAGCATTTACAGGGCTGGTACAAAGCAATGCTGCGCCACCATATGTCGCCGAACCGGGTCATTAACGCCGCCGCCGCGCCGGTATTTTCTACCGGTGCCGCGCAATTACCGGAATTTTTACTGGCCTGGCCGGAGCTGGATGCGCTGGTCTGTGTGTCGGATGAACTGGCCTGCGGCGCGTTATACGAATGTCAGCGCAGGCGGATTAAGGTGCCGGATGATTTAGCGATTGTCGGTTTTGGCGACAGCGACGTCAGCCGGGTATGTCAACCACCGCTGACCACCATCTCGGTGCCGCATCGCAAAATTGGTATCGAAGCCGGGCGCGCACTGCTGGCGCGCCTGAATGACGAAAAGTGGGAGAACAAAACGCCCATCGCACCGACGTTTTGCCTGCGGGATAGCTGCTAGCTACTCCGCTTCCTGCACGTTTTCCACGTCGTTGCTGGCATTGCGGCTCATCCACAGCGCCAGGGCTTTTAGTGAGTCATCGGTGAACTCATCGCAGCGGGCGGTGATCTCTTCTGGTGTCATCCACCAGACTTCACTCACCTCTTCTTCCTGCAGGGCAAACGGCCCGTGGGAAACGCAACTGAACAGCCCGCCCCACACCCGGCAATGTTGATCTTCAAAATAGAACTGACCGTGTTCGGCAAACGGCACACCGGCAATGCCTAACTCTTCTTCCGCTTCACGGCGCGCGGAGTCCAGCAGGTTTTCCCCCGCCTGCACCACGCCTCCGGCGGTGGCATCCAGCATACCGGGCATAAAATCTTTGATTTCGGTACGGCGCTGCACCAGAACTTTGCCCATCCCATCATGCACCACAATGTAGGTTGCGCGGTGACGCAGACACTGTGCACGCATTTGCTGCCGACTGGCCTGCGCAATCACCTCATTGTCTTCGTTGACAATATCCACCCACTCCATGCCTGCAAAATGACTCTGTTCCACCATCGGGAAATCTTCTCTTTGTGGCGCTCTGTTGGCGCGTTTCGGTTGAAAGGTAACTTACGGATTAATCGACACCTGTGCAATAACCCGCTGATCATTAAGTGCGATAACGCTTAGCACATTCTCATCCAGCATGCCGTAGCTGGGGGCAAATCCCCCCTTCGGGATACTCACCGAACCGGGGTTGAAATGGACGATTGCACCGCGTTTTTCCGCCACCGGAATGTGCGTGTGACCGTACGCCAGCACATCACCCGCCTCCAGCGGCAGTACATCGTCCGGGCCAAACAGATGACCGTGGGTCAGAAATACGCGCCGCTCCGGCAACAGCAGTTGCTGCCAGGGGGCCGTTATCGGGAAGTGCAACAGCATCTGATCCACTTCACTGTCGCAGTTGCCGCGCACGGCGATAATACGGCTGGCCTGCTCGTTGAGCCGCTCCGCTACCTGTGCAGGGGCGTAGCCTTCCGGCAATGCATTGCGCGGGCCGTGATTGAGCACATCACCGAGGATAACCAGCCAGCGGGCCTCACTTTGAGCAAACAACGCCAGTATGCGTTCCGTCGCGGGTAACGACCCGTGAATATCCGATGCAAACATCAGCTTCATCACTGCACCTCTCTGAAAAAAACCGCTTTATGATAGCGGAAGCGGCGTCGTATATCAGCCCGCTCGCTTAGCGGAAAGTGCAACATAGCGCTGGATGGACGAGCGCTGCCACTGAAACGCAGCATATTCCGCCAGTAACGGGGGAACATCATCACCGTTCATCACCAGTCGGTTGAGCATCGCCGACAAGTCAGCATCGGCAATACACCATTCACCAAACAGATTCGGTTTACCGTGCGCCAGCAGCTCCCCGGCGATGGCATACAGTTTTGCCGCACTCCGCTGCCCGGCTGCGCTTAGCGGCCCCTTTTTCTCCCCGGCGAACATAATGGTGGTCGGTCGCTCTTCACGTATCGGCAGCAGATCGCTGCGGATCCAGGCCTGGATTTGTCGCGCGCGGGCGCGGTTTTGCAGATCGTGAGGGTAAATACGCTCCCATTCGGGCGGCGCGAAACGCTCTTCCAGATATTCCGCAATCGCGGAGGATTCGCTGAGCGTAAATCCCTCTATCTCCAGTAATGGCACCCGCTGAGTCAACGGGTAACCCGGCCAGTCCGGCGTATGTTGTACGCCAGTATTGATATCAATGGCTTTGACGGTGAAGGGCAACCCTTTTTCATGCAGTGCAACCCAGGCTGACATCACATACGGGGAGAAGAAATTTGCATCAGACCACAGGGTCATTGCCGGTTCGCTCATAACGTCCTCGTTTAACGGTGAAATTTTCCATCAAAATATAACGTCCTGTGTGAGCTGTCACTTAATGAAAACTCGCCCACCAGAGGTAACACCTATACTCAGGAGGTGATGCACATTCCCATAACAGGAGTCTTGATGATAGACCTCTATTTTGCTCCCACGCCGAACGGTCATAAAATCACACTGTTTCTTGAAGAGGCGGGCGTTGAATACCGACTGATCCGCGTGGATATCAGCAAAGGCGAACAGTTTCGCCCCGACTTTCTGATTATCTCCCCGAACAACAAAATCCCGGCGATTGTCGATCATCACCCTGCTGATGGCGGCTCGCCCGTGAGCGTGTTCGAGTCCGGCGCCATTTTGCTCTATCTGGCGGAAAAAACAGGGCAACTGCTCAGTCGCCATCTGCGCGAACGCACCCTTGCGATACAGTGGCTGTTCTGGCAGGTTGGCGGGTTTGGCCCCATGCTCGGGCAGAACCACCACTTTAATCACTTTGCGCCGCAGCCTGTGCCCTATGCCATTGAGCGCTACCAGGTGGAAACTCAGCGGTTGTACCAGGTGTTGAATAAGCGACTGGAACGCGTCCCGTGGCTGGCGGGCGATGATTACAGCATTGCCGATGTCGCCGCATGGCCGTGGGTCAGATCGCATCAACGCCAGCGCATCGATCTGGAGAATTTCCCGGCAGTGTTCAACTGGTTTGAGCGGATCCGCACGCGTCCGGCCACCGAGCGGGCGATGCAGAAAGCGCAGTCGGTGTGAAGTAACCTGTTCTCATGAATGAAAAAAATCATTCAGGATGTGCTCAGCATCGCATGCGAATATTATCGAGTCACTTATGCTGAACAGGACGAAGGACACACCCGGGAGGGGAACATGAAGATACTGATTACCGGCGGTACGGGCCTGATTGGTCGTCATTTGATCCCTCGCCTGCTCGAGTTGGGGCACAGCGTCGCGGTGGTCACCCGCAATCCCGCCAAAGCACAACAGCTGCTGGATGCACGCGTCAGTTTGTGGAAGGGGTTGAGCGAACAGACACACCTTAATGACATCGACGCGGTGATCAATCTGGCAGGTGAACCCATTGCCGACAAGCGCTGGAATGAACAGCAGAAACAGCGGCTATGCAACAGCCGCTGGGAGATCACCCAGCAACTGGTCGACCTGATTCACGCCAGCGATAACCCGCCGCAGGTACTGATTTCCGGTTCAGCTGCTGGCTACTATGGCGATCTCGGTGAAGTGGTGGTCACTGAAGAAGAACCGCCGCATAACGAATTCACCCATAAGTTGTGCGCGCGCTGGGAGCACATCGCCAGTAGCGCACAGAGCGACCGCACCCGCGTGTGCCTGCTGCGAACTGGGGTAGTATTAGCACCAAAAGGCGGCATCCTTGGGAAACTGTTACCGCTGTTTCGCCTCGGTCTGGGCGGTCCTATCGGCAATGGTCGTCAATATATGGCGTGGATCCACATTGACGATATGTTGAACGGCATTCTCTGGTTGCTGGATAACGATCTGCGCGGACCGTTCAATATGGTTTCCCCCTACCCGGTGCGCAACGAACAGTTTGCTCATACGCTCGGTCACGTATTGCAACGCCCGGCGATCATGCGCGCCCCCGCGTTTGCGGTGCGCCTGATGATGGGTGAGTCCTCCGTGCTGGTACTTGGCGGGCAGCGCGCTCTACCCAAACGCCTCGAAGCCGCCGGCTTTGCCTTCCGCTGGTACGATCTGGAAGAAGCGCTGGGGGATGTGGTGACCCCCTAATTTTCGTGGCATCCCTTGTGCTCTTCCGGTGCTAAGCTTAAGCGCTTTGTCACCGGAAGGGCGATTTAATGACGTTGCAGACCCCCCGCTTTACGCTTACCCCGTTTCAGGAATCCGACTGGCTGTTCTTTCTGCGTTTACGCCGGGATGACCGCATTATGCGCTATATGGCCGAAGTCGCCTCCGAAGGGCAGGTCCGCACGTTATTTGATAATCGCCTGCTGGATGACAACGCCTTTGTGATCCGTGATGCGCAGCATACCGCCGTCGGCGATATCGGCCTGCGCCCCAGCGTGCATAATCCGCAGGAAGCGGATGTCGGTTATTCCATCTCACCCGCTGCGCAGGGCCGCGGTGTGGCGTCAGAAGCGCTGCAAGCACTGTGCGAGTTTGCCTTCGATAAGCGGGATGTACAGGCGCTGAATGCCTGGGTGCTGGCAGAGAATCAGGGGTCCGTGCGGGTACTGGAAAAGAGCGGTTTTCAGCGTGTACAGGTGCTGGAAAAAGCCTATCTGCTGAAGGGCGAATATTACGACGACTGGGTGTACCGGCGGGAAAAAGGCGCGCAGGCGTGTTAACTACCCGGCAACGTTTTACCCTCCCCTTTCATCACTGGAAATGACATTGTTTACCTCGACAAAAACGCGACTGTTCCTGGCTGGAGGGCTCGCCCTGCTGTGGTTGTTCTGGCTGATTTTCGCCAGTCGACTCAGCCATAAAGCCTACCTGCAAGCCAATGCGCCAGACACCGGCGTCATGATGGCGATCGCCGTGCTGGCTGGCCTGCTCGTTGCCTGGCGTCTCGCGCAAAAAGGGTGGCGGTTCAAATCGCTGTTGCTGACGTTCTCAGGGGTATTCCTGTTTATCGCATTAACCCTGTGGCATGCGCCGGAAGCCTGGGTGCGTGCCACCGCCAGCGAGCGGGTGCAAAGCGAAGTGACGTTCAGTATCGGGCATCCCGGCCCGCCGGTGACGCGCAGTCAACACTGCGAAGCCGGTCTGCGTTTTTATGATGCATGGTTACAACGCCCGGTAGAACTCTGCACCCGTGATGATATCGTGCCACCCGGCGCGCGCACCGTACAACTGGAAAAGCGCGTCACCGCCAGGGGGGCAGTATTTACCCACTATCGCTTTATTTCTGCTTCCGGCATCCCACAGGGATGGTGGCCTGTCACACCACCATCACGGGCCAGATAACACCTCATCCGGCGCGTTGCTGGTCGAGGAAGGCGCAGCGGTGACGGCGCGTAAAAAAAAAGACCGCCGGCGGCGGTCTTACATGTTATTTCAATGAGCCTTTGAGGAACTGCTGCAAACGCGGGCTTTTCGGGTTGGTAAACACCTCATCCGGCGCACCTTCCTCTTCGATTTTGCCCTGATGCAGGAAGATAACGTGGGTGGAAACATGGCGTGCAAACCCCATTTCGTGGGTCACCACCACCATCGTTTTCCCCTCTTCCGCCAGCTGTTGCATAATGCGCAACACTTCGCCCACCAGCTCCGGATCCAGCGCTGAAGTCGGTTCGTCAAACAGCAGAACTTCCGGCTCCATCGCCAGTGCGCGGGCAATGGATACACGCTGCTGCTGGCCGCCGGAGAGATGCACCGGGTATTTTTGCTGCTGCATCTCGTCGATGCCAACCTTCGCCAGGTATTTCACCGCACGTTCGCGGGCTTCCTGCTTGCTTAAGCCCAGCACCTGGATCGGCGCTTCCATCACGTTCTCCAGCACCGTCATATGGCTCCACAAGTTAAAGTGCTGGAATACCATGGTCAGGCGGGTACGCAACAGGCGCAACTGGTGCTTATCGGCCACTTTCAGCTGGCCGTCTTTGTCACGCACCAGGTTGATATTCTGCCCGTTGACGACGATCGATCCTTCGCTCGGTTTTTCGAGGAAGTTAATGCAGCGTAAAAATGTACTCTTGCCGGAGCCGGAAGAGCCAATGATGCTGATCACATCACCCGCATTGGCCTGCAATGACACGCCTTTCAGCACTTCATGCTCACCGTAGCGCTTGTGTAAATCGATAACGTTTAATTTATTCTCAGACATCGTGTTCTCAGTGCGTCGAAGAAGGTTTCATATGCTGCAACCAGCGCTTTTCCGCTTTGCGGAATAAGCTAATCAGCACATAAGAGATAATCAGATACAGCACCGCCGCAATGCCAAAGGCCGTGAACGGCTGGTAAGTGGCGGAGTTAATATCCCGGGCGATTTTCAGCAGATCCGGCACGGTGGCAGTAAACGCCAGCGCCGTGGAGTGCAGCATCAAAATCACCTCATTACTGTAGGCGGGCAGCGCAATACGCAGCGCCGACGGCAGAATAATGCTGCGGTACATTTTGAACGACGAGAAACCATAGGCCCGCGCCGCTTCAATTTCACCGTGCGGCACCGAACGGATCGCCCCGGCGAAAATCTCGGTGGTATAGGCGCAGGTGTTCAGCGTCAGCGCCAGTACCGTACAGTTGAGACCGCTACGGAAAAACGCGTTCAGCAGTTCGGTGCTTTTCACCACTTCCAGCGTGTACATCCCGGAATAGAACACCAACAACTGGACATAGAGCGGCGTCCCGCGAAAAACGTAGGTAAATAACCAGATAGGGAAACGGATGAATTTATTGCTGGAGACGCGCCCGATAGCGAGAAACACCGCCATTACGCCGCCCATCGCCACCGATGAAATCAGCAACCACAGGGTGATCGCCACGCCGGTCAGGCGGTAGCCATCGCTCCACAACAGGGATTGCCAGTACTGCTGAATAATCTCGATCACAGGTCAGCCCTCTTCACACCCACGGAGTAGCGACGTTCGAGAAGAAGCAGCACACCATTGGAAACCGTTGTAAAAACGAGGTAAATCACCCCGCAGACAATGGCGAAATAGAACGGCTCCCAGGTGCTTTTCCCGGCGAGCTGGGTGGCTTTCACCACATCTTCCAGTCCCAGCAGGGAAACCAGCGCCGTAGCTTTAAGGATCACCTGCCAGTTGTTGCCAATGCCCGGCAACGCATAACGCATCATCGCCGGAAACAAAATACGCAGGAAGGTTTGCTTCCCGGTAAAACCAAAGGCGGTAGCCGCTTCAATGTGCCCTTTCGGCACCGCCATATAGGCACCGCGAAAAGTTTCGGTGAAGTAAGCGCCGTAGATAAAACCGAGGGTGATAATCCCTGCCACCATCGGGTCGATATCCAGTTGCTCCAGCCCCATGGCATCGGTGATGCCGTTAAGGGCGATTTGCAGACCATAAAAGATCAACAGCATCAGCACCAGATCCGGCACGCCGCGGATAAGCGTCGTGTAGCCTTCAAAGATTAATGCCAGCGCCCGGTTTTTCGAAAGCTTCGCTCCCGCCCCGGCCAGGCCAATCAGTACCGCCAGCACCACGGAACTGAGTGCCAGTTCCAGTGTGACCAGCGCACCGTGTAATATCACTTGTGAAAACCCGTACAGCATGCAGCCAGTCCTGTCGTGTGTGGTGTTTGCCGTGTCTTTTCCCCTCCCGCTGCGGGAGGGGTCGCACGTTAAGCACGGGTGGGATTAGCCACCGTAAACATCAAAATCAAAATACTTTTTCGCGAGTTTTTCGTAAGTACCGTCGGCGCGCATTTCTGCGAACGCTTTGTTCAGCGCTTCACGCAGTTCGTTTTCATCTTTGCGCAGCCCCATGCCGGTACCGACGCCAAACAGCTTCTCGTCTTTAATGGACGGGCCGCCGAATTTATATGCTTTGCCCTGCGGCGTTTTCAGAAAACCTTCACTGGCGGCCACTTCGTCCTGGAACGCAGCATCAATACGGCCTGCGGTCAGGTCAGAGTAGATATTGTCCTGCCCCTGATAGGAGACAATTTCGACACCTTTCGGCGCCCAGTTCACGTTGCCGTAGGTTTCCTGCGTGGTGCCCTGCAATACGCCAATGCGTTTGCCTTTCAGCTTATCCAGCTCCGGCTGAACGTCGGAATCTTTGGCGACCACCAGGCGTGAATCCGCCGCGTAAAGCTTGTCGGTGAAGGCGATTTCCTGCTGGCGCTTTTCCGTAATGGAGAGCGACGACATAATGACGTCGATTTTTTTCGCTTTCAGCGACGGGATCAGCGCATCCAGCGGGTTTTCGATAAACGTACACTGCGTTTTAATGCGTTTGCACAGTTCTTTCGCCAGATCGATATCAAAACCCACTAATTCGCCCTGCGCATTTTTTGATTCAAACGGCGCATAAGTCGGATCGGTACCAATACGTAATTTTTGTGGGATAGCGGCGAACACAGTAGAAACGCTGGAAACAGCGAGCACCAGAGAAAGAGATAACACCAGTTTTTTCATCATTATCCTCAACAGACTGTCTTTCCTAAGGGAATTAGCTGAACAATACGGTGCCGTTATCGTGCCATCATATGCCCCGGCATGGCAAAAGATTCTGCCCGCACGGTGGCTTTTTTTGCATCCTGAATGCGTAATTATGCATCCATGCACCATTATGACGCACACAATGCACCATAACAGGACATCAACCGTATCTCTGCACCACGCCGTTTAATTGACGTGGTGCATTTTCCCTCAGACCCGGTAGCCCGGGCCATGCAGCCTTACTCGCCGTAGACGTTAAAGTCGAAGTATTTTTTGGCAAGCTTGTCGTAGGTGCCGTCTTTACGCAGTTCGGCAAACGCTTTATCGAACGCGGCTTTCAGCTCGGTATCATCTTTACGCAGACCAATACCGGTGCCGTCGCCAAAGTATTTTTTGTCTTTCACTGACGGGCCAGCAAAGGCGAACCCTTTACCGGCGGGCTGTTTCAGGAAGCCTTCGCTGGCAGCGACCTCATCCTGGAACGCAGCATCAAGACGACCCGCAGCGAGGTCAGAGTAGATCAGATCCTGGTTCTGATACGCCACCACATCGATGCCTTTGGTCCGCCAGTTGTCGTTAGCATAACCTTCCTGCGTTGACCCTTGCAGCACGCCAACGTGCTTGCCTTTCAGCGAATCCAGCGTCGGTTGGATCGGCGAACCTTTTGCCGCAATCAGACGGGAATCGGCCGCGTAGAGTTTGTCAGAGAAGGCGATCTCCTGCTGACGTTTTTCCGTAATGGAGAGGGAAGAGATAATCGCATCGATTTTCTTCGCTTTCAGTGACGGGATCAGCGCGTCAAAGTCGCTCCCAACCCACGTGCATTTCACATGAATGCGTTTGCACATCTCGTTACCCAAATCGATATCGAAACCCACAAACTCCCCTTTCGCATCCTTGGATGAGAACGGCGCGTAAGTCGCATCGGTGCCGATGCGCACCGTCTGGGGAAGCGCTGCATAAACGCTGGCGGTCGCGGACAGACCCAGCATTAAAGACAGAGCGAGAACCGTCTTCTTCATACATTACCCTCAAGTGTTCTGTTTTTATTTTGTATTGCGTTGTGTTGTGTGTTGCTGCCAGTTACCTTGCATGTCTTATGCCAGTTTCCCGCAGTGCATAAATTACCGCGTTAAATTTGTTAATAAAACGTTGCAGATTCACCTTAGTGATGAAAGATAGCAGGTCTGCCGAACGAACCGGAGCGTTAAGCGGGGAAAAGAGGGATTAAATGTTGAGGATATGATCGCGCTTGCAGAATTGCCCCAAAAAAGCGCACACCCAGCCGCAACGCACTATTTTGCAGCATCGCCCCCTTGCCAGCGGGTAAAAAGATCCTGCGGCAGGTCGATAGCAAACTGATCCAGCACGCGGTTGACCGTCTGATCGATCACCTCGTCAAGGGAGTGCGGACGGTGATAAAACGCCGGAACCGGCGGCATAATCACCGCACCCAGCTCAGCGGCCTGGGTCATTAAACGCAAGTGACCAAGGTGCAGCGGGGTTTCCCGTACGCAAAGCACCAGAGGTCTGCGTTCTTTCAGCACCACATCCGCCGCACGCGTGAGCAGACTGTCGGTGTAGCTGTGCACAATGCCGGAGAGGGTTTTAATCGAACACGGCAGAATAACCATGCCTGCGGTTTTAAATGAGCCGGACGAGATACTGGCGGCAATATCGCGCGCATCGTGCACCACATTCGCCAGTGACTGCACATCGCGCAGCGAAAAGTCCGTTTCCAGGGAGAGGGTCTGACGGGCAGCCTGACTCATGACCAGGTGGGTTTCAACCTCCGCCACATCGCGCAGCACCTGTAACAGACGCACGCCGTAGACAGCGCCGCTGGCGCCGGAGATCCCCACAATAAGTCGTTTCATGATTGTCGCCCCTCTTTTGTGCGAGAACTTTGCCTGATTATAGAGGGCGTTGCAACAGATTGCGCCCCTCGCTGGCGGAGGGGCGCGACAGGATCAACCTTCGTTATGCATCTCTAAGCTTTCCACTTCGTTCTGGCGCTGTACGGCTTTGGCATCGTCATTACGCAGGGAATCGAGATAGTCGAGATACTGCTGATTAACGTCTTTGGTCACGTAGACACCATTAAATACCGAGCACTCGAACTGCTGAATATCCGGATTTTCCGCACGTACTGCATCAATCAGGTCGTTGAGATCCTGGAAGATCAGGCCATCAGCACCGATAATCTGGCGGATCTCATCAACTTCGCGACCGTGCGCGATAAGCTCGTTCGCGGTCGGCATATCAATGCCGTACACGTTCGGGAAGCGAATTTCCGGTGCGGCGGAAGCCAGATAAACTTTCTTCGCTCCGGCTTCGCGCGCCATCTCGATGATCTGCTCAGAAGTGGTGCCGCGTACGATGGAGTCATCCACCAGCAGGACGTTTTTATCACGGAACTCCGCGCGGTTAGCGTTCAGCTTGCGGCGCACGGATTTACGACGCAGTTGCTGACCCGGCATGATAAAGGTACGACCAACGTAACGGTTTTTCACAAAACCCTGGCGGTACGGTTTACCGAGGATACGCGCAATTTCCAGCGCGATATCGCAGGAGGTTTCCGGAATCGGGATGACCACATCGATATCCAGATCTTCCCATTCGCGGGCAATCTTCTCACCCAGCTTTGTGCCCATGTTGACGCGGGCGCTGTAGACAGAGATTTTGTCGATAAAGGAATCCGGGCGCGCAAAGTAGACGTATTCAAAAAGGCACGGATTGCTGACCGGGTTATCCGCACACTGGCGGGTAAACAACTGGCCTTTTTCGGTGATGTACACCGCTTCGCCCGGCGCGATATCGCGCAGGAACTCAAAGCCCAGCGTATCCAGCGCCACGCTTTCAGAGGCCACCATAAATTCCGTGCGCCCATCACCGACATCACGTTTGCCCAACACCAGCGGACGGATACCGTTCGGGTCGCGGAAGGCAACCATACCGTGGCCGATAATCATCGCCACGCAGGCGTAGGCACCGCGGATTTGGCGGTTAGTGGCGGCAACGGCGGCAAAAATATTGTCTGCTTCCAGCGGATAGTGGCGGAAATTATCCAGTTCGCTGGCAAAAATATTGAGCAGAATTTCAGAATCAGATGTGGTGTTAATGTGGCGGCGTTTTTCTTCAAACAGCTTTTTACGCAACTCGTGGGCGTTGGTCAGGTTACCGTTATGCGCAAGCGTAATGCCATACGGGGAGTTGACGTAAAAAGGTTGAGCTTCCGAGGCGCTGGAGCTGCCAGCGGTGGGATAGCGCACGTGGCCAATGCCCATGTTGCCCTGAAGACGCTGCATATGGCGGGCTTCAAAAACATCATTTACCAGACCGTTCGCTTTGCGCAGACGGAAACAGTTGTTCGCATCAATGGTGATGATACCCGCTGCATCCTGCCCACGGTGCTGTAACACCGTTAACGCGTCATAAATCGACTGGTTGACCGGCATAACACCGGCGATACCGACAATACCGCACATACGTCTTTTCCTCGTTAAGCCACATCTCAGGGGTTATGCCCTGGGCAAGAAACTCGACGAGCCTTGCAGATAGTCAAAGAACCATCTGATGATGAAGCTGAATTGCGGGATAAGCTGCGACTTTTGCCAGTCTTCGCTTTTCGACAGGCCTGTAAACGTATCAAGAAAGAACAGAATGGCGGCGACGATCAGCACGCCACGCAGCGCGCCAAAACAGATCCCCAACACCCTGTCTGTACCCGACAGGCCGGTTTTCTCCACCAGCGCCCCTAACACGTAGTTAACGATGGCGCCAACAATCAGCGTTGCGATAAACAGCACGGCGATGGCAATCCCATTGCGCACCAGTTCATCTTCAAAGCCCGTGAACCAGACAGACAGGTAAGTGTAGTAATGACTGGCGACAAAGAAAGCACAGCCCCATGTCACCAGCGATAACGCTTCACGAACAAAGCCGCGGATCAGGCTTACCAGACAAGAAAAACCAATCACCGCAATGATGGCGTAATCAATCCAGACCATATGTGTCCCACGATTTTACGCCCTGTCGTCCAGTTCGGGGCGAATTCTAACAGAAAAAGAAAACGTTTGCGTAGGGATTTCCTTCCCGCGCGTAAATAAAAATGGCGCTGAAAAAATATTCAACGCCACGGTTCCGATGGCCTGTCTTTGGTCGTTATTCAGGCTATTTCCCCCTCACCCAGCCCCTCTCCCCGGAGGAGAGAGGAACGGGTCGTGCGGCGCTCCCTCCACGTTGGCTGAGGGCCGGGTTAAGGGGGCGTAACACTTAGTTCGGCGTATACCCCATTACCACACCGCTTAACCCTGACAACTGATTGAGTTCGCTAAGCGAGCCTTTCAGCTTATCGCGCGACGCGTCCGGCCCGACCAGAATGCGGGTGATTTTACCCTGAACCGGCGTGGTCGGCGATGTGTAAACGCGGTACCCTGCGCCACGCAATTTACCAACGATTTCATTGACCTTATCGGCATTTTTCAGCGCACCGAGCTGCACCACATACGCTTTGCCGGTAGGCGTTGGCTTCTCATCCTGCGCTTTTGGCGGCGCGGCAGGCTCTTCGTTCGCCATCGCCAGTTGTTCGCTGGTTTTATCACGCGTGGTCTGCGGTTGGGTCTGTTGCTGCGCCTGCGGTTTTGGCTGCGGTTTCTCAACCGGTTTAGGTTTTGTCACCGGCGGTGTAGTCACTTCCGGATTGGTATTGCCACTGGCGGCAAGCCGGGAGGCATCCAGTGAAGGCGCAGCCGCATCGCCTGCCTGCACCTCTTCCGCAGCCCCTTCCGGCGGCTGGGCAGGCAGCGCCTGCGTTGCAGCCGGCATCATATCGGGTTCGTCGCGATCGCCGGGTTTCGGCACCAGGGGGATCGCCGCGAACTCATCCTGGTAATGCTTTTTCTGCCCGTCGAGCAACCCAGGAAGAATGATCACCCCGAGCGCGACAAGCACAATAGTGCCCATTAAACGGTTCTGAAACTTACTTGCCACCGGTTCTCCCCGCGTCCATCGCTTCCATCACATGCGCTACGGTGTGGAACGATCCACACACCAGCACAGTATCACAGGCGTCGGCTTCCGCCATTGCCGCCTGCCAGGCCTGCGCCACATCCGGCCATGCGCGGCCAGAAGTCAAATGCGCCAGCAGCTGCTCCGCCGTTGCGCCGCGCGGCCCTTCCAGAGGGGCACAATACCAGCTATCGACCACCGGCTCCAGACAGGCAAGCGTCCCGGCGATGTCTTTATCATGGAGCATGCCAATAACCGCCAGCACGCACCCTTTCTTCGGCAGCGCCGCCAGTCGTCCGGCAAGGTAGCCCGCCGCATGAGGATTATGCGCGACATCGAGAATAAGACGCGGCGACTCGCTCACAATCTGGAAACGTCCCGGCAGAATGGCCTTCGCGATCCCGTCGCGTATCGCCTGCTCGCTGACCGGTAGCTGGCTGGCCCGCAGCGCTGCCAGTGCGGTCGCCGCATTGGGTTGCGGCACCTGCGGCAGCGGCAAATTGGTCAGGTCGCCCTGCGCATCACTAAAGTTCCAGCCATCGGCATTAACGGTATAGCGCCACTCCGCACCGCGACGCATTAATAACGCGCCCTTTTCCTGTGCCACGTCGGCAATGGTGTGCGGCATATCCGGTTCGCCAACCACGGCGGGTTTACCACAGCGGAAAACGCCGGCCTTTTCCCGACCGATGCTTTCGCGATCCGGCCCCAGCCAGTCGGTGTGATCGAGTGCAATACTGGTGACCACGGCAACATCGGCATCCACCATATTGGTGGCATCAAGACGGCCGCCAAGACCGACCTCAAGGATCACCACATCCAGCGCAGCCTGCTTAAACAGCCACAGCGCGGAGAGTGTACCGAATTCAAAATAGCTTAATGAGATGTCGCCGCGTACGGCTTCGATTTCCGCGAAGGACTCCGTGTGTGCGGATTCGGCAAGCTCTTCCCCCTGCACGCGCACGCGCTCGGTGTAACGCACCAGATGCGGGGAGCTGTAAACGCCCACCCGATAGCCCGCCGCCAGCAGAATAGACTCCAGCGTACGGCAGGTGGTGCCTTTGCCATTGGTACCGGCAACCGTAAAGACAAACGGCGCGGGGCGCAGCACATCCAGACGCGCCCCGACCTGGCTTACGCGGTCAAGGCCCAGATCGATGGTTTTACTGTGCAGATTTTCCAGATAAGAAAGCCACGCGGCCAGGGGCGACGTGGCTTGCGGAATGCGTTTAGTTTCCATGATGCCCGTTGATATGTACGGTTTGAAAAACAAAAGGGCAGTGCCTGGTGGCCCTGCCCTTCGGTGTTATCAGGCGTCGCCTTCCTGAACTGGCGCCGATGGGATCACCGTGCCAACATGTGTATCGTCCGGATCCGGCGCGGGCAGATTCATCAGCTTCGCCAGAATACGTGCCAGTTTCAGGCGCAATTCCGGGCGGCGGATAATCATATCGATAGCGCCTTTTTCGATCAGGAACTCACTGCGCTGGAAGCCCGGCGGCAATTTTTCACGCACGGTCTGTTCAATGACGCGCGGGCCGGCAAAACCGATCAGCGCTTTCGGCTCAGCGATGTTCAGATCGCCCAGCATAGCGAAGCTCGCGGAAACACCGCCCATGGTCGGATCGGTCAGTACAGAAATATACGGCAGACCGCGTTCCTGCATTTTTGCCAGCGCAGCGGAGGTTTTCGCCATCTGCATCAGCGACATCAGCGCTTCCTGCATACGCGCACCGCCGGAAGCGGAGAAGCAGATCAGCGGGCAGTTATCTTCCAGCGCCTGCTCAACTGCGCGCACAAAACGCGCGCCAACCACAGAGCCCATTGAACCGCCCATAAAGGCGAACTCAAACGCCGCAGCAACAACCGGCATGCCGTGCAGCGTGCCTTTCATGACCACCAGCGCATCTTTCTCGCCGGTCTCTTTCTGGGCTGATGCCAGACGGTCTTTGTATTTTTTGGAGTCGCGGAACTTCAGCACGTCTTTCGGCTCAAGCTCGCTACCCAGTTCCACCAGTGAACCTTCATCCAGCAAGCTATGCAGGCGATTACGCGCTGTCATACGCATGTGGTGGTCACATTTCGGGCAGACCTCAAGGTTACGCTCCAGCTCGGCGCGGTACAGCACCTGACCGCAGCTATCGCATTTTGTCCACACACCTTCAGGGATGCTTGCCTTACGGGTGGGGGTAATGTTGCTCTTAATTCTTTCAATCCAGCTCATTGATAACCTTTATACATGAACCTGGTAGCCCATAAATGGTGCACATTAAAACATAACGGTTCGCAACTTGGGATAAAAAAGTGGTCGAACCGCCGTTGAGTTCTTATTTTGCCTGTCGCGCTGCGGCGCGACGGTGGCGAATAATCTCAAATACACCGGGAAGTATAGACACCACGATGATTCCCACAATCAGCAGCTTAAGATTCTCCTGGATCGCCGGGATGGTACCAAAGAAATACCCGGCGTAGGTAAACAGGAGTACCCACAGCAGCGCGCCCGCCACGTTGAACATGGCGAAATGGCGATAAGACATATGCCCCATGCCCGCGACAAAAGGCGCGAAAGTACGCACTATCGGCACAAAACGCGCCAGAATAATCGTTTTACCGCCGTGTTTCTCATAAAACTGATGGGTTTTATCAAGATAGCTACGACGGAAAATCTTCGAATTCGGGTTGCTGAATAATCGCTCACCGAATAGCCGCCCGATGGTGTAGTTCACCGCATCGCCGGCAATCGCCGCAATCAGCATTAACAACACCATGGTGTGAACATTCAGATCATTGGTTTCCAGCGACGCCAGCGCACCGGCAACGAACAGCAGGGAATCCCCCGGCAGAAACGGCGTGACCACCAGCCCGGTTTCGCAAAACAGGATCAAAAACAGGATCGCATACACCCACACGCCGTATTGCGCCACCAGTTCAGCCAGGTGAACATCAATGTGCAGGATGAAATCAATCAGAAAGCGTATTAAGTCCATATGTGCTTATGCCTTTTTCAATTGCGACTAGTCCGCCAGGAACAGCGGGCCCATTGGCATAGAGGGAAGGTCAAAACGCTGCGGGTAATCTACCGACACCAGATACAACCCTTCCGCTTTCGCCGTTGCTGCTGCCAGCGTTCTGTCCTTTACCGCCAGCAACTCTGCTATCCAGCTCTCCGGCTGGTTGTGGGCGCCTACTTCCATCAGGCTGCCGACAATATTCCTGACCATATGATGTACAAAGGCATTGGCTTTGATATCGACCACCACATAAGGACCATGACGACTGACATTAATGTGCATCAGATTGCGCCACGGCGTGCGCGACTGGCACTGCACCGCGCGAAACGAGGTAAAGTCATTTTCGCCGAGAAGACACTGTGCGGCGCGATGCATCCGCTCTGCGTCCAGCGGGTGGTAGTAGTGCGTTACGCCCTGGCCTAACACCGCCGGGCGCAAGCGATGATTATAAATGACGTAGCGGTAACGGCGAGCCGTTGCGCTGAAACGGGCATGAAAATCATCGGGGACATCTTTCACCCAACGCACCGCGATGTCACCAGGTAAATTCGCATTTACGCCCAGCGTCCAGGCCGCCGGTTTGCGCAGCGAAGTGGTTTCAAAATGCACCACCTGACCGGTTGCGTGCACGCCTGCGTCCGTACGCCCGGCACAAAACACGGTGATCGGTTCATCCGCAACTTGCGAGAGCGCCTTTTCCAGCTTCTCCTGCACGCTGCGCACTTCCTGCTGACGCTGCCAGCCGTAATACTTGCTACCGTCGTACTCAATGCCAAGCGCGATTTTGTAGACCGGCGCTTTCAGCTCGTCCTGCATCAGTACAGATACTCCTGCACCAGTTTTTCGGCGACTTTCACTGCCATCAGCGCGCCGCCGAAGCGAACGTTATCCGCCACGGACCAGAACTGGATCTGCTCCGGCATGCCGTAATCATTACGCACGCAGCCCACGGAAAGATGCGCCTGGCCGGAAGCATCGCCCACCTGCGTCGGGAAGTCGTTCTCTTCCGACAATGCAATATCGTCAAAACGACCGAACGCATCGCGGGCTTCTTCTGCCGCCAACGGACGCAGGGCTTCAAAGTTCACCATCTGCGCATGACCGTAAAACACCGGCGACTGTACGCAACTGGCGGAGATCATTAACCCATCGTCCTGCAAAATTTTACGTGTCTGATCGATAATCACGCGCTCTTCGCGCACGCTGCCTTCACGGTCAGTCAGCAACGGCAACATATTGAATGCCAGTTGGCGACCGAAGTAGTCATCCTCATCAATCGGAATACCGTTCAACAGCTTGGCGCTCTGCCCTGCCAGCGCATCGACGGCCTTTTTGCCGTTACGCGAAACGGACAGCATGCTGGTCACCGCAATACGTGACAGCCCGCCTTCGTCAATCAGCGGTTTCAGCGCTGCCAGCAACTGACTGGTCAGACTGTCCGGCACGGCAATAATGTTACGGTTGCGGTAATCCGCCAGCACAAACGGGTTGATATCCGGCATCACCAGCGGCACATCCGGCTCCAGAGCGAACAAGCCGCTGGAGTCGATAACCAGACAACCGCCATTCGTCGCGTCGTCAATCCAGGTGGCGGACGCCTGCGCGCCAGCCACGAAGAACGCCAGTTGCGCCTGCGTCCAGTCAAACTCAGCCGCGTCTTCCACACGCACGGTTTTACCGGCAAAACGCAGGTTCTCACCGGCACTTTCGCTTGTTGCCAGCGCATACAGTTCGCCAACCGGGAACTGGCGCTCTGCCAGCGTTTCGAGCAAGGCTTCTCCGACAGCGCCAGTCGCGCCGAGAACGGCAATATTCCAGCCTTCAGACATGGTGAATTACTCCAGAAAAAAAGCGTCCTTGCCGGATTTTCCGACAAGGAGCATTAAGAAGACATTAACGTACCGGGGTATGAACGGCGTTGAAGCCCAGTTGGTGCAGCAACGCAGCGGCGCTGGCGTCATCACACTGAACCAACAGTGATGACCACTCGCGGCGCTCAAGGTAATTTTTACGCAATTTATCGAACTCACCCGGTGTGCCTGCCACTTTTCGCAGCAATGCATCGTCGCGGCGCACATCATACACCAAATGAACCAGCCTTTTTAGCGTTGACTGATCGAGCCCGCCATGCAGCGTAATGCGGCCAAATTCCGGCGCGGGCAGCAGCGTATCCAGCGCCACCTGCTGGCGTTTACCAATAAATTCACTATACGCTTCAAAGACCTGCGTTGTACCGCGTGCTTTGCCTTCAAGCGTATAACCGGCGATGTGTGCCGTGCCGATGTCCACGCGATCCAGCAACGCCACGTTCAGATCCGGCTCCGGCTCCCACACGTCAAGCACCACGCTCAGCGCCTGTCCGGCCTGTAGTCGCTGCAACAACGCGGCATTATCCACCACCGGTCCGCGACAGGCATTAATCAGAATAGCGCCAGGCTTGAGGCGAGAAATCAGCGCCTCATCCGCCAGGTGCAGCGTTTTATACGGGCCATCTTTAAACAGTGGCGTATGGAAAGTCAGCACATCTGCTTCACGCACCAACTCATCAAGGCTACGGAAATCGCCCGCATCACCGCGATCGGCGCGCGGCGGATCGCACAGCAACGTGCGGATGCCCAGCGCTTCCAGTCTGGCTTGCAAACGGCCGCCAACGTTGCCCACGCCGACAATACCCACCGTGCGATCTTTCAGCGCAAAGCCGTCACGCTCCGCCAGCATTAACAGTGAAGAGAACACATATTCCACAACGGCAATGGCATTGCAGCCGGGAGCAGCAGAAAATGCGACGCCCGCTTGTTGAAGCGAGGCTTCATCCACATGATCGGTACCTGCGGTTGCCGTACCGACAAATTTGATCCCCGTTCCCTGCAATAAGGCGTCATTTACCTTAGTAACGGAACGCACCATTAATGCGTCGGCATCCGCCAGTTCCGCCACCGGGATCGGGCGCCCCGGAACAGCTTTGACCTCACCCAGACGACTGAAAAGTTCGCGGGCGTAAGGCATATTTTCATCAACGAGGATTTTCACTAGAGTACCTGTTTGAGAACGGGAGTTGAGCGCGCAAGTGTGCCATAATCTGGCGGCCAGGCATACCCGCAATGCCGACAACGCCACGCGAGAGTAAGAGGATTTTCATGATGCAACCCATTCAGGGTGCCCCCGCGCGCCCTCCCGGGCAGGAGCCGCTACAAACCGGCAGCGTTCCCGGTGAACTACCTTTGTCCAGCGTGCAACGCACGGTGCTGGAACGCCTGGTTATTCGCCTGATCGCGTTGACGCAGCAACAGAGCGCAGAAGTCTGGGCTGGCGTGAAACACGATTTAGGGCTGAAGAATGATGCGCCGCTGCTTTCCCGCCACTTTCCGGCTGCGGAGCAAAATCTGAATCAGCGGGTGGAAACCGCCACGCAAAACCATACCACCCGGCAGATAATCTCGCAGTTGACCGAACTGCTGGGCCAGGGGAATAACCGCCAGGCGGTGAGCGATTTTATTCGCCAGCAGTTTGGTCAGACGGCACTCAGCCAACTGACGCCGCAGCAACTGAAAACCGTGCTGACGATGCTGCAAAACAACCAGATCGCCATTCCGCAACCGCAACAGCGCCCGGCCACCGAGCGCCCGTTACTGCCTGCGGAACACAATTCGCTTAACCAGGCGGTGACCAAACTGGCGGCAGCGACAGGCGAATCCGGGAAACTTATCTGGCAGTCGATGCTGGAACTGTCCGGGGTGAAAACGGGTGAACTGATCCCGGCAAAACACTTCGCACCGCTGATGACGTGGCTACAGGCGCGCCAGACGCTGAGCACCCACCCCGCGCCGACGCTGCACACGGTGCAAACGGCGCTGAAACAGCCGCTGGATCCCGTCGAGATGCGCACGATTACGGAATATGCGCAGCAAAACTGGCAGGCGACGCCGCAAACGGTTCTGACCACGGCGCAAGTGCAGGATATTCTCAATCATGTGTTTTTACGCCGCACCGAGCGTTCGCCGGAAGCGCTGGAGATCCGCAATATTCAGCCGATCTACAGCCCCTTTGTCGCGCCAATTATCGAGACGGTTAAATCCATTTCCACCCGACCGGGATTGTTCTTCATTGCGCTGCTGGTCGTCGCGTTCCTGTTCTGGCTGGTGAGCTAAAAAAAGGCCCGATGGCGCTCACGCGTATCGGGCCTGTAGACTTATCCGGCTTAGCTTAAATATTCTCGCCGTTTTGTTTGATCACATCCTGATACCACCAGAACGATTTTTTCCGGCTGCGTGCCAGCGTACCGTTACCGTCATTGTCTTTATCGACATAGATCATACCGTACCGTTTTTTCATCTCGCCGGTACCCGCCGAAACCAGATCGATACAGCCCCACGGCGTATACCCCATTAAATCGACGCCATCCTCCACCACCGCTTTTTTCATTTCACTGATATGGTTGCGCATATAGTCAATACGGTACTGGTCATTGACGATACCGTCGCTTTCCGGCTGATCAATGGCGCCAAATCCGTTTTCCACAATAAACAGCGGGAGCTGGTAAAGGTCGTAGAAATAATTGAGCGAATAACGCAAGCCAACCGGATCAATTTGCCAGCCCCAGTCCGACGCTTTGACATACGGGTTTTTCACCAGGCTTTTGGTTTCGTCATAGTCCAGCTGTGGATTATCTTCCATCGCTTTGGTGACAAAGGACATGTAATAACTAAAGCCGATATAGTCGACGCAACCGCGCGTCAGGATCTGCAGGTCATCGTCAGTAATATCGAGTTTAAATGCCCGACGAGCGAAATAATTGAGCAGGTGTTGCGGGTAATAGCCACGCACGTGCACATCGGTAAACCAGTAACGGCGGTGCATGGCCACCACCGACATCATCATATCGTTGGGATCGCAGGTTAACGGGTAAATCGGGCACATAGCGATCATGCAGCCAATTTTAAAATCCGGATTGATTTTATGCCCGGCTTCCACCGCCAGCGCACTGGCGACCAGCTCATAATGCGCAGCCTGATACATGATGACTTCACGATCTTCACCGGGTTGATATTTCACCCCGGAGTTAGTAAACGGCGCAAAATCTTCGTGGTAATTGGCCTGGTTATTGATTTCGTTGAACGTCATCCAGTATTTCACCTTGCCGCGATAACGGGTGAAAACGGTGCTGGCGAAGCGCACAAAGAAATCGATCACTTTACGGTTACGCCAGCCGCCATATTCGGTGACGAGGTGATAAGGCATTTCGAAGTGAGAAAGGGTGATGACCGGTTCGATATTGTATTTCAGGCACTCATCAAAGAGGTCATCATAAAATTGCAGCCCCGCTTCATTTGGCTCCTGTTCGTCCCCTTTCGGGAAAATACGCGTCCAGGCGATCGAGGTGCGAAAGCATTTAAACCCCATCTCTGCGAACAGCTTAATGTCGTCTTTATAGCGATGGTAAAAATCGATGGCATCATGGTTGGGGTAGTTTTTACCGGGCAGCACGCCATCGGTAATTTCGCGCGGTACGCCGTGCGCGCCGGCGGTCATAACATCGGCAACGCTGACGCCTTTACCGCCCTCTTTCCAGCCGCCTTCCAGCTGATGTGCCGCTACCGCACCACCCCATAAAAAATCCGCTTTAAACCCGGGCATATCACTCTCCTTTCGCTAATGGTGCTGAAAGAATAAACAAGCCAGCGGTGACATAACATCACCGCTGTCGCGTTTTGTGAAACCGGTTGCAAAGAGAGTAATCCGCGTGGTCAGTACGCAATTATTTATGTGAACAGAAAGCGATTAACGTCACCACGATGCCAGTCACCGCAGAGATCGCCCCGGCCAGGAACACCGAGGAATAGCCCAGAGACGTCGCAAGCAGACCGGTCAACGGGCCGGTAAAGGCATACGAGATGTCCTGAAAAGCAGCATACCCGCCAAGTGCCGTCCCTCGTACCTGTGGCGGCACGCGTTTTACCACTTCGACGCCCAGCGCCGGGAAGATCAACGAACAACCGCAACCGGTTAATGCCGCCCCCAACAGCGCCATCCACGCGCCGTGCGCTTGCCAGAGCAGCACCAGGCCAATGGTTTCAATCACCAAAGAGACAATGGCGACCCGCACCCCGCCGAAACGGTCCGGCATCCAGCCGAACAGGATGCGCATCAGCACAAATGCACCGCCAAAAGCCGTCAGGGTAAAACCGGCCATCGGCCAGCCCTGGCTGGCGAAATAGAGCGAGACAAACGTACCAATTACCGCAAACCCCACGCCCTGCAAGGCCAGCCCCAGGCCCGGCTGCCAGATAAGCCCCACGACGCTCCATAACGACGGGCGTTTGCCGGGATGCGCTGGCACGCTGCGTACGCTGCCGTTAAACGCCCAGGCAACAAACGGTAACAGTATGGTGGTTGCCGCCAGAGCCGCAAAACCAAAATGGCTGTGGATCAACAACCCCAGCGGCGCCCCGGCGGCCAGCGAACCGTAAATCGCCATGCCATTCCACGACATTACTTTGCCGGAACGCGCAGGCCCCACCAGCCCCATGCCCCAGGTCAGCGTGCCAGTCAGCAACTGGCTTTCGCCAAACCCCAGGATCAGACGCCCGACAACCAACAACGCGAATTTCACCATCGACTCCACCGGCAATAGCGCGGCCAGCAACCAGGCAACACCCGCCAGCGCACAGGCAAACATCCCCTGTAACGCTGAACGCTTAGCGCCAAACTGGTCCGCCAGGCGGCCGGCATAGCCGCGCGTCAGCACGGTAGCAAGAAACTGAATACCAACGGCGATGCCGACCAGGGTGTTGCCATAGCCCAGCTCATTGTGCACAAACAACGGGATCACCGGTAACGGCAGCCCGACGGTCATATAGGTCAGAAATACCGCAAAAGCGATGCGAAACAGCGAGACATTCGCTGAAGAGGAACGAACAGAGTGTGTTTCTACAGACATGCATTACTCCATAACGCAGAGTAAGGCGGGATTTGGAAGTGCCCACGCCCCCTCTACCTGAGTGTCAGGATTAAGGTGCGTTGGATAACGTTAAACGCTTACGCATTATCGCGGTGATAATGTTGCGGGGTGGAGTTTGCCTGCCGCAGCGACAGGTTGTCAACGCATAAAAAAAGGGAGCCTAAGGCTCCCTGTATCCATTTGCTTAGGGTTATTTCAGTTTACGCATAACGAGCGTGGCGTTTGTGCCGCCGAAACCGAAGCTGTTGGACATGACCGTCGTCAGCGCTGCCTCAGTCGGTTTGGTCACGATGTTCAGGCCAGCAGCCTGCTCATCCAGATCTTCCACGTTGATGCTCGGCGCGATAAAGCCGTGTTCCAGCATCAGCAGTGAGTAGATGGCTTCCTGTACGCCAGCAGCACCCAGGGAGTGACCGGTCATCGCTTTGGTCGCAGAGATTGCCGGGCTGTTGTTGCCGAACACTTCGCGGATAGCGCCCAGTTCTTTCACGTCGCCAACCGGCGTGGAAGTACCGTGGGAGTTCAGGTAATCGATCGGCGTATCCACGCCGTGCATTGCCATCTTCATGCAACGTACTGCGCCTTCGCCTGACGGAGCCACCATGTCAGCGCCATCGGACGTTGCGCCGTAACCGACGATTTCTGCATAGATATGCGCGCCGCGCGCCAGTGCGTGTTCCAGCTCTTCAACCACGACCATACCGCCGCCGCCGGCGATAACGAAACCATCGCGGTGCGCGTCATAAGTACGGGAAGCTTTGTCCGGCGTCTCGTTGTATTTGGTGGAGAGTGCACCCATTGCGTCGAACTCACAGGCCATTTCCCAGCACAGCTCTTCGCCACCGCCGGCAAAAACGATGTCCTGTTTGCCCAGTTGGATCTGTTCTACTGCGTTACCGATGCAGTGCGCAGACGTGGCGCATGCAGAGCTGATCGAGTAGTTCACACCGTGAATTTTGAACGGCGTTGCGAGACAAGCGGATACCGCAGACGCCATCGCTTTGGTCACCACATACGGGCCGACCGCTTTCAAGCCACGCGGGCTACGCATTGCGTCAGCGCCGAAGACCTGAGATTTAGAAGAACCGCCAGAACCGGCAATCAGGCCCACGCGCGGATTGTTCTGATAAACCTCGTCTTTCAGGCCAGCATCTTCAATCGCCTGCTGCATGGAGAGATAGGAATAGATAGAGGCATCGTTCATGAAACGAACCACTTTACGGTCAATCAAACCGGTCGTGTCCAGCTTAATGTTGCCCCATACGTGGCTGCGCATGCCGGAATCTTTGAATTCCTGAGAGAATGTGATCCCTGAGCGCCCTTCACGCAGAGATGCCAGGACTTCCTGCTGGTTGTTACCAATGCTGGAAACGATGCCCAGGCCAGTAATCACTGCACGTTTCATTCAATACCCCTAAGTCGCACTAATTAAGTTTCGTGTCGCAAGATAGCGTACACTTGTACGCCGAACAAGTCCGATCAGACAATTTGTGAGGAAATTTGCGCCTTTCCTTGACGACCGTTAAGATCGTGCCACTGCCTGATGGACGAGTAACTTACGTGAAACAAACCGCTATACAATCCGCCAACCTCGAATTCAACGCTGAGGGTACACCTGTTTCCCGAGATTTCGACGATGTCTACTTCTCTAATGATAACGGGCTGGAAGAGACGCGTTATGTTTTTCTCGGCGGCAACCAGCTTGAACAGCGTTTTCCGGAGCATCCCCGCCCGCTGTTTATCGTGGCGGAGAGCGGGTTTGGCACCGGGTTGAATTTCCTGACCTTGTGGCAGGCGTTCGCGGCCTTTCGCGCAGCACACCCCGACGCTACCCTGGAAAGATTACATTTCATCAGTTTTGAAAAATTTCCGCTGACCGCAGACGACCTGTGTAAAGCCCATGCCCACTGGCCAGAGCTTGCCCCCTGGGCGGAGCAGTTGCAGGCGCAGTGGCCGCTGCCATTTGCGGGCTGCCACCGTTTGTTGCTTGATGAGGGGCGCGTTACGCTGGATCTCTGGTTCGGCGATATCAACACGCTGACAGATAAGCTGGACGATTCGTTAAACCAGCGCGTGGATGCCTGGTTCCTCGACGGTTTCGCTCCGGCGAAAAACCCGGATATGTGGACCCCGGAACTGTTTCAGGCCATGGCGCGCCTCGCCAGACCTGGCGGGACGTTGGCGACATTCACGTCTGCAGGATTTGTACGTCGTGGTCTACAGGAAGCCGGGTTTGCCATGCACAAGCGCAAGGGATTTGGCCGTAAGCGCGAAATGCTGACCGGGGTGATGGAACAGACGCTTACCTCCACGCCCCGAGCGCCGTGGTTTGCCCGAAGCGCCGCCCGTGCGCGCGAAGCGGCACTGATTGGCGGCGGTGTAGCCAGCGCCCTGCTCTCGCTGGCGTTGTTGCGCCGTGGCTGGCAGGTGACGCTCTACTGCGCCGACAGTGTTCCGGCAGAAGGCGCATCCGGTAACCGCCAGGGGGCGCTTTACCCGCTGCTTAGCGCGCATGATCCGGCACTGGCGCACTTCTTCCCCGCCGCCTTTACCTTTGCTCGCCGACTTTACGATGCTCTGCCAGTCACGTTTGACCACCAGTGGTGCGGTGTAACGCAACTGGGCTGGGATGAGAAAAGCCAGCAGAAAATAGATCAAATGCTGACGCTGGATCTACCGAGTGCGCTGGCTCACAGTGTTGATGCGTTAACCGTTCAGACACTGACCGGCGTTGACACCGGCTGTGGCGGCATCACCTATCCGGCTGGCGGCTGGCTCTGCCCGGCTCAATTGACGGCGGCAGCGATCGCGCTGGCCTGTGAACAGGGTTTGCAGGTGCGCTACGAACATGACGTACAGCAGCTCACGCCTGCGGATAATGGCTGGCAACTGCATTTTCGCCACGGCGAGGTACAGCAACATGCGGTAGTGGTGCTGGCTAACGGGCACCGCATCAACCAGTTTGCGCAGACGGAACACCTGCCGGTCTATCCGGTTGCCGGGCAGGTCAGCCATATTCCGACCACGCCTGCACTTGGGCAATTGCGACAGGTGCTCTGTTACGACGGTTATCTGACGCCGCAAAACCCGCTTAATCATCATCACTGCATCGGTGCCAGTTACCATCGCGGGCAGGCGCAGGCTGCGTATAGCGAAGCGGATCAACAGCAAAATCGCCAGCGCTTGCTGGACTGCTTCCCGCAGGCTCCGTGGGCACAAGAGGTGGACGTCAACGACGGAGAAGCCCGTTGCGGCGTGCGTTGCGCCACGCGTGATCACTTGCCGATGGTTGGCAACGTTGCTGATTACGACGCCACGCTGGCCGTCTACGCACAACTTGCCGAAGCGCCGGAAAACGCCGTCAGCGCGCCCGTTTATGACGGGTTGTTTATGTTAGGTGCTCTCGGCTCGCGCGGTTTATGCAGCGCCCCGCTGGCGGCGGAAATCCTGGCATCGCAGATGAGCGATGAGCCGATCCCGCTGGATGGCGACACGCTGGCGGCAATGAATCCGAACCGGTTATGGGTGAGAAAGTTATTGAAGGGCAAAGCGGTAAAATAAGGATCAAAGGGGCAACCGCCCCAATTTATTGAGCTCGCGCCGGATGGCATGATCGATATGACGCAGTTGTATCTTATCGCTCTGTTCATCTGCCGCAAGCACTGCGGCCAGTAACGCCACATTGCAAATGCTTGCCCCAGTCAGATTGCCACGAATAGCCAGCTCGGCAAAATCCACATCCTCCGCAAGCGCCAGTGTGGCTGGCCATATAGCCTGCCACATTTGCGTGCGCAGAGTCACATCCGGGTAGGTAAAGTGCGTGATAAAGGTGAACCGCCGACTAAAAGCCGTGTCGAGGTGCCCACGATGGTTGGTCGCCAGGATCACAAACCCGGGATAGTTTTCCAGCCGTTGCAGGAGGTAGGAGACTTCAATATTGGCATACCGGTCATGGGCATCTTTACTTTCACTGCGTTTACCGAACAAAGCATCCGCTTCATCGAAGAACAATATTCCACTGTCTGTTTCCGCGAGATCAAAAACCAGCGACAGGTTTTTTTCCGTTTCCCCCACGTATTTACTGACGACCGCGGAGAGATCCACCTTAATAAGGTCCGTATCGAGATGCTGTGCCAATACTTCCGCAGCCAACGTTTTTCCGGTCCCGGGCTCGCCATAAAACAAGGCACTTAACCCCTTTTTCCCGCCGGTTTTATGGGCAAAATGTTTGATTGTCACACTTTCCCTCAGCCTGATGGCTGCCAGAATTTCCTCCATTTGTTTTTTCACTGAAGGCGAAAGCACAATATCGTCGAAAGTTCGAACAGGCGTTATGCGGTGGGCCAAATTGCCGAAATTTTTACGAGACCGGTACAGCAATGTTTTTTGCAGATCGCCTGCGCCTAATAACGCATCTTGACCCCTTATCTGCCGGTAATAATCCGCTTCGGCAATCAACAATGAGATATCGGCCAGGCTAAATGCATAACGCTCCGCCAGTGTCTGCAACCGTTGATTTTCGCTAACGCTCTGCCGGGGCCACGCCATCTGCAATAATTTGCTTTTCGCCATGGCATCCGGGCACGGTACGGAAAAATGAATACTGGGTAGCGTGTGGAATAACGGGCTTTCAGCTGTCGAATCCGTTAAGAAGAATAAAGGCAACCGGACCTGGGGTAATAACCGTTCAAGCACACTGACAACATGCTTTTTCGCCGCCCCGGCATCAGCCCAGCGCACGCATACCACCCCAGCATTATCCATCAGCGCGTCACGAATTATGTCCACAATCACCTGCTGTTGCTGCGGCTCCACCACATTATCCAGATCGCAGATATCCAGACGCCATAACGCACGTTGGTGTTGCGCCAGAATATTGGCCAGCCCATTTTCACGACCATCCAGCGCACATCCATCCAGAACAATGACCGGCGGTGTTTCCCCCACCGGATTCAGGCATAAACAACAAATTTGTTCACTGATAGTAACCGGATACAAGGTCATCGCATCGGTTTCCACAGGCTGAGGATAAGGATAGCGATACTTCGCCATGGAGCCATTACCGCAAAGAAAATGCCATACCGATTCGCTGCACATATAAAATGTGGTAGGTATTTTATTTTCATTAACTGTTGTTTTAAGTAATAAAGAGAACTGGAATAGCGGTGATGAAGGGTGTAATGCTGAAAGTAATAATTGATATTCCGTTTGTGCGGATGAAAACATTTGCATGAGTAATTTATCACTTACCCCTTCTTTTATTCCGCTGTCTGGCAATGCATTATAATGCGTACTCAGTCGTGGCAATAAACAAACGAGAAGAAGATCCCGCTCAAACAATGTTAAATCAAACTGTTCAATCAGTCTCTTAAGCCGCGTCGTTAGCGCCTCGCGCGAGTCCGGGAGAGGAGTAAACGCAAACCAGGCAGGAGCGTCGTATGGATCGTTGAAGTACGCACTCTGTATCTTTGCAGGGAAGAAGAATGGCGAAAAATACGCAGGAACCACTTCATTTCGCTGTAAATATACTTGCTGAAACAGCAGATCAATTCGCGATAAGCAGCGATAAAAGTCACTCTCATCGTTATTATCATCGTGCTGAGAAAATGCATCGATTCCGGAATACAGAGACATAATTTCCCCTATCGGCTATCGCTGCAGGAAGCGTTTTACCTTCCTGCAAAGATGATATCCGGAATGATGGACACCCGTTTCACGCTAAAAGTAAACAATAATAAAAATGACTCTAGGCCCGGCCGATGATGAGTTCAATGTTGGCAACCGGAATTTAGGATATTTCATGACCGCAAGTAGACCGACATGAAATCAACGACACGGGGAGTGAAAAGATCTGTTGTTGTAAAAAGAGGATCCCTCTCCCGTCAGGAGAGGGTAAAACAGACTTAGTGCGCTTTCGCCTGCTGATAGAGGTTTTCCCACATGCCAAGCACCAGCGCCTGATCGCGTGGCGAAAGTTCGCCCGCCTGAATGGCGGTTTCCACACTGTGGGTCACTTTGGCGTACACCGCTTCGTGCGAGTGGTCCTCACCGCTTTCAAGATCGGCCACCGCCAGCGTCAAATGCCCGCGCAGATAACCGCCGGCAAACAGCTCATCATCACTGGCGCTTTCCACCATATTGTCAATTAACGCCAGAATGCGTGATTCTAACTCCGCGATCATCTCTCTTCCTCTTTTGAAAACATGGCCTTACAGGTCTTCTGGCCACGGGAACTGTTCTGCCGCAAAAGGCGGCGTCTGATAATAGTCCTGCAATGCGCTGATAAACCGCGCCGGACGGGCAGGAATGCCCTGTTCCAGGTAAGTCATCACCTGCGCATGGACACGGCGCTGAAAAACAATACGATCCGGTTCGAAATCCCCTTCCAGGTTGTCGCAACTGACGTTAAACGGAAAGCCCGCCGCCACGCAAAACAACCAGTCAAAGGCCTGGGGTTTCACTTCAACATCTTCGAACTGCCCCTGAGTCGCGGCATCGCGGCCATCCGGGCAGTACCAGTAACCGAAATCCACCAACTTGCGGCGCTCCGCACCGGCAATGCACCAGTGCGAAATCTCATGCAGCGCGCTGGCGTAAAAACCGTGGGCAAAGACGATGCGGTTGTAAGGCGCATCCGCGTCTGCGGGAAGATAGATCGGTTCGTCGTCGCCTTTAATCAGACGGGTATTAAAATCGTCTGCAAAGCAGCTATCAAAAATATCAATCAACTGTTGGTAGTGATGAGTCATACGTTCACCCCCAGAAACTGGAGGATCTCCTGGCCGTGACTGTCATAGAGAAGTTTTGCGCTCATCACCGCCGAGACAATCACAATCATCGGGCGAATGAGCGTTTGCCCTTTACTGAGCACCAGGCGCGAGCCCATGCGCGCGCCGAGAAATTGCCCGGCCAGCATCACAAAACCGGTAGCCCACACTACTTTGCCGCCAATAATAAACAGCAGCAGCCCGCCGATATTGGAGGTCGCGTTCAGCACTTTGGCATGCGCGGTGGACTTCGCCAGGTTGTACCCCGCCAGGGTGACAAAGGCCAGCGCATAAAAAGAACCGGCGCCCGGGCCGAAAAAGCCATCATAGAACCCAACACAACCGCCAGCCACCAGCGCAAAAGGCAGACCGTACAGACGACGCTGGCGATCGTCTTCGCCCAGTTTTGGCATCAGCAGAAAGTAAAGACCAATACAGATAACCAGCACCGGCAGGATCTGGCGCAGCACATCGGACTGCACGTGTTGTACCAACAATGCCCCGGTCGTGGAGCCGATAAAGGTCATCAGAATATTGAGTTTCTGATCGGCAATGTTCACCACTTTACGGCGAATAAAATAGAGCGTGGCGGAGATCGAACCGCCGCAGGCCTGCAATTTATTCGTCGCCAGCGCCTGTGCCGGAGACATCCCCGCTGCCATCAGCGCCGGAACCGTCAGTAACCCGCCTCCCCCCGCCAGCGCATCAATAAACCCGGCCAGTAATGCGACAAAAAAAAGCGCCACCATGACCAGCGGTGACACCATAAACAGTTGTTGAAAGGTTTCCATTACAATGCGTGCTCATCCAGTAGAGCCTGGCAAGACGGCGGCAAAGGCGGCGGCGTCTTTTTCTCAGGCGTGGTGCTGCCGGGTTTCGCCGGTTCGAACCAACTTTGCAATTCCGCGCCACATCCATCGCCGGGCGGCGGCAGCGGCTGATCTTCACACTCGAGGCTGTCTGCCGGGCAGCGCAGACGCACATGCATATGCGCACGGTGCTGGAACCACGGGCGCACTTTACGCAGCCAGTCACGGTCCGTGCCCGCGTCCAGGCAGAGTTGCTGCTTGATAGCCGGGTTCACGAAGATACGCGTCACGTCG
The DNA here is from genome assembly GCF_025642095.1 of Kosakonia sp. ML.JS2a. Taxonomy (GTDB): domain Bacteria; phylum Pseudomonadota; class Gammaproteobacteria; order Enterobacterales; family Enterobacteriaceae. The sequence goes on along the minus strand of NZ_CP106754.1, from coordinate 1,617,729 downwards.
TTATCCTGCGCCGCCAGTTTGATCATGCTGCTGATTTCCGGCTTCCAGAGCTCAGGCACCACCTGCTTACCATCGCGGGAGACCAGATCCAGCGCCTGCGGTTTCAGCAGTTGCGCGGTACTCCAGCGCGCTTTTGGCAGTTGCAGGAAGATATCCACGTCCAGGCCGGATTGATGGCTGGCGTGGCCGCCGTTAAAGCGCCCACCGGCAGGCATTCCCATGTCCCCGACCAGCACCGTCCCCATTCCCAGATTGTGCACCTGGTTGCTCAGGCGCTGAATAAACAACACCAGATCAGGGTGGCCGAAATAGCGGCGCTGATCGGTACGCATCACCTGATAATTATCCGCCTGCAGCGGCAATTCCTGCGCGCCGACAATGCAGCCATTGGCGAATGCGCCAATAGACTGTGGGCTACCGGCAACGGGGTGAGTCAGCTTTTGCCAGGGGGTTGCCGCCGTGGCGGCGGCGCTTATCAGCAGCGCAAACAGCGCAATTGCCGTGTTGTTCATTGTTTACCAGCGTGGAATATCGGTCGTGACATCGGCGTTCTGCGCGCGCTGGCGCAGGAAATGATCCATCAACACAATGGCCAGCATCGCTTCCGCGATCGGCACTGCGCGAATGCCAACGCAGGGATCGTGGCGACCTTTGGTGATCATCTCCACTTCGTCGCCAAAACGGTTGATGGTACGCCCCGGTACAGTAATGCTGGATGTCGGTTTCAGCGCGATATTGGCGATAATTTGCTGGCCGCTGCTGATGCCGCCCAGGATGCCGCCTGCATGGTTGCTCTGGAAGCCCTGTTTGGTGATTTCGTCACGGTTTTCGCTGCCGCGCAGCTTCACCACCTCAAAACCGTCGCCGATTTCAACGCCTTTGACCGCGTTAATGCTCATCAGCGCGTGGGCGATGTCCGCATCCAGGCGATCGAACACAGGTTCGCCCAGGCCTGCCGGAACGCCGTCCGCCACCACCGTCACTTTCGCGCCGATAGAGTCGCCCTCTTTCTTCAGGCCGCGCATCAGTTCATCCAGTGCGTCGATCTTACCCGGCTCCGGGCAGAAGAAGGGGTTCTGCTCAACCTGATCCCAGTCTTCGATCGCCAGCGGAATGTCACCCATCTGGGTCAGACACCCGCGGATAACGATGCCGAACTTCTGCGCCAGATATTTCTTAGCAATAGCACCTGCGGCAACGCGCATGGCGGTTTCACGGGCTGAAGAACGACCGCCGCCGCGGTAATCACGCACGCCATATTTTTGTTCGTAGGTGTAATCGGCATGCCCCGGACGGAACAGATCTTTAATCGCGCCGTAATCCTGCGAACGCTGGTCAGTGTTTTCAATCAACAAACCAATGCTGGTGCCGGTGGTCACGCCTTCAAACACACCGGAGAGAATTTTCACCTGGTCCGGCTCACGGCGTTGCGTGGTGTAGCGCGATGTCCCCGGACGGCGTCTGTCCAGATCGTGCTGCAAATCCGCCTCGGTCAGCGGAATGCCCGGTGGCACCCCATCAACGATACAGCCCAGCGCCAGGCCGTGCGATTCGCCGAAGGTGGTTACGCGAAAGAGTTGTCCAATTGTGTTTCCTGCCATCACGGCTCCGTTGTCGTTGTTTGTGTTGTTGAGCGTCGTTTAATCTTTATAAATGCTGAAATGTTCCTGCGCGGCGATGAGTTGCGCTTTGGTCAGCATAAAGACGCCGTCCCCGCCGTTATCAAACTCCAGCCAGGTAAACGGCACATCCGGATATTGTTCAATCAGATGTACCATGCTGTTACCCACTTCACAAATCAGGATGCCATTATCGGAGAGATAATCCGGCGCACCCGCCAGGATGCGGCGCGTCAGTTTCAGACCATCGCTACCGGACGCCAGGCCCAGTTCTGGCTCGTGGCGATATTCTGACGGCAGGTCAGACATATCCTCTTCATCCACGTAAGGCGGGTTCGTCACGATCAGATCGTACTGGACTTTCGGCAGCTCGCGGAACACGTCAGAGCGAATCGGCGTAACGTGATGAATCAGGCCATGCTCTTCAATATTGTGCTCGGTGACCACCAGCGCATCCGTGGAGATGTCCACAGCGTCCACTTCCGCTTCCGGGAAGGCGTAAGCACAGGCGATAGCGATACAGCCGCTGCCGGTGCACATATCAAGAATATGCTGCGGTTGCGCATGAACCAGCCCGGCAAAATGGTTGTTGATCAGCTCACCGATGGGCGAACGCGGCACCAGCACGCGCTCATCGACATAGAATTCGTGGCCGCAGAACCAGGCCTTATTGGTCAGATAGGCCACCGGAATGCGCTCATTAACGCGGCGGATAACGCGCTCAACAATGCGGTGACGCTCGCTGGAGGTCAGGCGCGCATTGCGCATCTCTTCCGGTATATCCAGCGGTAAATAGAGGGTCGGCAGCACCAGTTGCACCGCTTCATCCCACGGGTTATCTGTGCCGTGACCGTACCAGATATTGGCAGCGCTAAACCGGCTGACCGACCAGCGCAGCATGTCCTGAATGGTGTGCAGCTCATTCACTGCTTCTTCAACGAAAATTTTATCCATAGTATCCCCCAGGCCCATGCTCGCATTAAATTCGGCGGCTAGTTTGCCATGAAGACGGCGATAAATCAGCATCGTCTCGCGCTGTGCGGGGTAAAAATGCATTTTGCTACACCGCAGCCGCAGTGAGTCGGGTACACTGAGGGGAAATAAGAGATGAGATGTACAGATGAAAAAGAAACCATCGCTTAGCGAGGAGGAACAGACGCTGTTCCGACAGCTGATGACCGGGACACGTCAGCTCAAGCAGGACACCGTGATACACCGCCCGGCGCGCAAGAAAGTAAACGAAGTGCCGGTGAAAAGGCTGCTTCAGGAGCAGGCTGATAATAGCCATTACTTTTCCGATGAGTTTCAGCCGCTGCTGAACACCGAAGGCCCGGTGAAATATGTCCGCGAAGATGTCAGCCATTTTGAGCTGAAGAAGATCCGCCGGGGCGATTATTCACCGGAGCTGTTTCTCGATCTGCACGGCTTAACCCAACAACAGGCGAAGCAGGAACTGGGGGCGCTGATTGCCGCCTGCCGCCGCGAACATGTATTTTGCGCGTGTGTGATGCACGGTCACGGTAAACATATTCTCAAGCAACAAACGCCGCTGTGGCTGGCGCAGCATCCGCATGTGATGGCTTTTCACCAGGCACCGAAAGAGTACGGTGGCGATGCCGCCATCCTGGTGCTGATTGAAGTGGAAGAGTGGCAGCCGCCTGAACTTCCCTGAGGCCAGAAACGACAAGAGCCGCACAATGCGGCTCTTGAATACCATGGTCCGGCGAATCAGATGGCTTTACGCATCTTCAGGTTGCAGGGACTCATTTGCCAGTCAAAGGTACCTTTACCGTTCTCGTCAAGCGTAACGCAGGCGATAGCGGACGTGGTAAACATCGGCGGTGCTTCACCCGGGCAGAGCTCGGACACCAGGTAGCCCACCAGCGGCAGGTGAGAGATCACCAGCACAGAGGAGAGACCTTCGTTCGCCAGCGCCTGGAGATAAGCGCTAACAAGGCCAATGTCGCCACAAGGCGTCAGTTCCGGCAGGACATCCACGTTGTCAGGCAGGTTTACACACTCCCCCACCATTTTCAGCGTCTGTTCAGCACGTAAAAAAGGGCTGACCAGAACACGTTCAACATCCACTTTTTGACCTTTCAACCATGTTGCCATCAGACGGGATTCGTCGCAGCCACAAGGGGTTAAGGGACGAACCGAGTCACTGGCTGCATCGAGGGCAGCGTCGCCGTGACGCATGATAAAAACTTGCATATTGCACCGCTTTTGTTAACCAGAATCATTAATAGTTCCACTGCGAAACCCTTTCGCAACGACGGGAAATATCAATGGCCGGGCATTGTGCCTGATTCATTCTCTGAATGAAACGCTGTTTTTTACCTCAATGGCGTAAGTGTAGTCAATCATTGTTTACAAAATAACCGCAAACGCCATGAGCAATAACAGATTTAAATATTTAGACCTTACTTTACAGAATCAGTTTCTTTTGCCGGACAAAAAGTCTCGCCCTGCTCCGTCATCCGTAACAATCTTTCACAGGGGCGAAAACGTGGCCCGTATTGCATCTCCAGCCGCTGTAACGCCACCACCACATCCCGTGCGCCGAGCCGGTCCATATAATGGAATGGCCCGCCCAAAAACGGAGGGAAACCGATGCCAAACACGGCGCCGATATCGCCATCACGCGGGCTGCGGATCACCTGCTCATCAAAGCAGCGCGCTGCTTCATTAAGCATCAACATGACGCAGCGTTCTGCTATCTGTTCTGCGGGCAATGTGCCGTTGCCAGAGGCGCCGATTAAGCGGTAGATCGCCGGATCAGGTTGTTTTTTGCTTTTACGCCCTTTCACCGGGTAAAGATAGAAACCGCGGGCATTTTTTCTGCCTTTGCGATCGTCGTTCAAAATTGCGCTGACAACACTTGCAGGGGCGCTAAATCGTTCTCCATAGGCCGCTTCCAGCACCGGGATAATTTTCGTTCCGGTATCAATGCCAACCTCGTCCAACAGTTGAATCGGCCCGACCGGAAAACCAAACTTCACCAACGCCTGATCTATCGTCTCAATGCGCTCCCCTTCGCTGAGCAGACGCATAGCTTCGCTAATATAGGGGGCAAGAATGCGGTTAACGTAGAACCCGGCTTTATCTGCCACCACAATCGGCGTTTTCCCTTGTTTCTTCGCCAGCTTAACGGTAGTAGCAATGGTCTGTTCATCGGTTCCGGCATGGGGGATCACTTCCACCAACGGCATTTTTTCTACCGGGCTGAAAAAATGTAATCCGATAACCTTCTGCGGGCGCTGCGCCTGCGCTGCAATATCGCCAATAGGTATAGAAGAGGTATTGGATGCAAAAATAGTGTGTAGGGCACAATTATCCTCAACTTCCCGCACCATTTGTTGTTTCAGCGCCAGGTCTTCAAACACGGCTTCAATCACCAGATCGCGATGGGCAAAACCGCGGTAATCCAGCGAACCAGAAATCTTCGCCATCTGGCTGTCACGTTCCGCGGGTTTGAGATAGCGACGCCGGACTTTTTTATCCAGCTCTTGCCAGCTGTATTTCAGCGCGTGGTTAATGCCTTTCGCGTTGATATCCTTAATGCGTACCGGCAATCTCCCTTTGCTGGCAGTCACATAAGCGATGCCGCCGCCCATCAACCCGCCGCCTAAGACGCCGATAGTACTTAACGGCCCCGGTTCAACCGCACTACCGGGATCTTTTTTCACCTCGGTGCTGGCAAAGAACAAATGCCGCAGCGCCTGAGATTGCGGCGTCATCGCCAGTTGGCCAAAGGCGCGCGCTTCGGCGTCATAACCACTACTGCGCCCGTGCGTCAGTCCGTTCTCAATCACCGATAAAATACGCGGTGCGGCAGGATAGTTCCCCTGCGTTTTCTGTGCAGTTTTCTTCGCCACCATGCGAAATAACAGTGTGCGACCGAGCGGCCCGGCGAGAATGCGCTCGCGAACCGGTAAGCGGTGGCTGGCAGGACGCCCCTGCGTTGCCAGTTCTGCTGCGGCATCCAGCAAAATTGAGCGGGGAACAACATCGTCCACCAGCCCGGCCTTTAACGCCTGGCGCGGACGAAGCTGCTTACCGGTCAGGATCATCTCCAGCGCAGTACTCACCCCCACCAGCCGCGGCAAACGTTGTGTGCCACCGGAGCCAGGCAACAGGCCAAGCTGGACTTCCGGCAGACCCAGCACCGTTTTATCGTCATCGCTACAGATACGACGATGGCACGCCAGCGCCAGTTCAAGGCCGCCCCCCAAACAAGCACCATGAATAGCGGCAATCACCGGAATGGGTAGCGCGTGGATTTCCGCCATCACCTGCTGCCCCTGACGGGCAAGATCTTCCGCTTCTTTTGCGCTCTTACAGCGGGCAATCATGTTGATGTCCGCCCCGGCGATAAAGTTATCCGGTTTGGCGGAGATAAAAACGACGCCCCGCAACGATTTGTTATCGCGGATCTGCTTTAAGATGGCGCGCACTTCAGCGCCAAACTCCGCTTTCAGCGTGTTCATCTTTTCGTCCGGAACATCAATGGTGACAACCGCCACATTGTCCGGGCGCACGCTGAGCGTAAATGCGGATGTGAATGTCATTATTCAGCCTCCAGAACCATGGCCGCACCCAACCCACCTGCTGCGCAGGCGGTCACCAGACCAAAACCGCCGCCGCGTCGGCGCAGTTCATGCAGTGTTTGGGTGATCATCCTCGCACCAGTGGCGGCGAACGGATGCCCGTACGCAATAGAGCCGCCCAGCACGTTAAATTTGCTGTCGTCCACTTCACCTGTCGCCTGCGAGCGCCCAAGCACTTCGCGGGCAAACCGATCGCTGGCCATCAGCTTCAGATTGCTCAAGGTTTGTGCGGCAAAGGCTTCGTGCATATCAAGCAACGTTAAATCCGCCATCGTCAGCCCGGCTCTCTCCAGCGCCAGCGGCGTCGCCCATGCCGGGCCCAGTAACATGTCCTGCTGCACGGCAATGGCGGTGAATGCATAGCTGCGCAGATAACCCAACGGGGTTAAGCCCAGCTCTTTTGCGCGGGATTCGGTCATCAGGATCACCGCAGCTGCGCCATCGGTTAACGGTGTGCTGTTTGCCGCCGTCACCGTACCATGCCGCCGATCAAACGCCGGGCGCAGCTTTGCGTAATCTGCGAGGCTGGACTGGGTACGCACGTTATTGTCCTGCCCGACGGGTTCGCGAAACGGCGGCGCGTATGCGGTCATCACTTCATCGGCCAGTTTGCCTTCTGACCACGCCTGCGCGGCAAGCTGGTGCGAGCGATGCGCCAGCGCATCCTGCTGTTCACGGGTAATCGCGTAGGTTTTCGCCATCTGCTCGGCGGTATCCCCCATGCGCAGCCCGGTGGAATACTCCGCCACAGCCGGTGGCACCGGCAGTAAATCGCGCAGGCGAAGACGAGAAAAAAGTTTCAGTTTTTGCCCAAGCGTACGGGCTTTGTTGGCATCCACCAGCGTGCGCGCCAAGGTTTTGCTGACGCCAATAGGCAGGACGGAAGAGGAATCTGCACCACCGGCGATCCCGGCGCGGATAGTGCCCGCCAGCAAACTTTCGGTGACATTCGCCACGGCCTGAAAACTGGTGGCGCAGGCGCGGCTGACGCTGTAGGCATCAGTATGGACGTTCATGCCTGTGCCGAGCACGATCTCACGGGCGATATTGGGCGCTTCCGGCATCTGGACGACCTGGCCAAAGACCAGTTGCTCAATCACATCGGGGGGAATTTCGCTGCGCGCCAGCATCTCTCCCACTACCATTTTTCCCAGATCGATAGCCGGTACACCGTGAAACGCGGTCGCCTGACGGGCGAAAGGTGTTCGTAACCCACTGACAATGGCAATGCGGTCACCCTGACGGGTAACAAGCGGTAATGCCTGACTCATAACACTCCCCTGTTAACAGCGTAATGCGCAAAGTGGTCTGACCTGATAACAGTCTTAACCAATTTTTTACATTTAGCCAATGGGAGGAGAAAAAAAGTGAGAGCTAAGGCACAGAGAAACTTAACAAAACGCTCCCGAAGAACGGGAGCGCAGGCAGGAAAATTAACGCAGACCGAGCTGGAAAATCAGGGTTTCCGCTTCGCAGGCAAAAACAAAGTCAATATCCAGTTGGACACCGCCCGCCACTTCCGTAAAGGAAGAGGTGATCTGGCAAGGATCGGACTCTACGCTGCGGGCTCTGGCGCTCAGCGCAGCCAGCGTTTCTTCAGCGTCGGTACGATTGCTGAACACACGGCTGTAAGAGGCGGTGCAATCGGAGTTGTCCATAATGGTGCCAACATCCATACAGCAGCAAACCGGGGTTTCATCAGCACTGCATTTACTCATTGTTGATTTCCTCTGAATTCGCACCCAAGGTGCCAGGTAAACGATGTGATTATTTTACGCTCCGGCGAATAGCCTCTCCAGTTGTTAATTCCACACGTGGTCATAAGTGACCGAAATCACACTTAAAAATGATCTAAAACAAAAATCATCCAATCGACTGATTAAGACTTACCGCATTTTTGCCACGCAGATCCCGTTTCGAAGATCACAATTGAAAAAACTTATATACAAACTTGCAACATTCCCTCTGGTCAGACCTATACTTCCGCCACTGGTCTGATTTGTCTGAAGTACCTCAGACCCTACACTTCGCGCTCCGTTACGACATGTAACATAGTTTGAATAAAAATAACTCGATTTCGAATGAGGTTATGGTCATGAGCCAGAAAACCCGTTTTACCAAGTCTGCTCTGGCAGTCGCAGTGGCAATCGTCTCTACCCAGGCCTGGTCCGCAGGCTTTCAACTCAATGAGTTTTCTTCCTCTGGCCTTGGTCGGGCCTATTCAGGTGAAGGCGCTATCGCAGATGATGCGGGCAACGCCAGCCGCAACCCTGCATTGATTATGATGTATGACCGCCCGATGTTTTCCGGCGGTGCGGTGTTTATCGATCCGGATGTCAACGTTTCTGGCCGTTCCTCGATCGGTAATGACGCCAGCCAGGACAACATTGCGCCGACCGCATGGGTGCCGAACCTGCACTTTGTTGCACCAATTAATGACCAATTCGGCTGGGGCGCATCCGTAACCTCGAACTTCGGCCTGGCGACAGAATTTAATAATGGTTATTCAGCTGGTTCGATGGGCGGGAAAACCGACCTTGAAACGCTGAACCTGAACCTCAGCGGCGCCTATCGTCTGAACAACCACTGGAGCTTTGGTCTTGGTTTTGACGCCGTCTATGCAAAAGCAAAAATTGAGCGCTATGCTGGCGACCTGCCACAAATCCTCGGCGCAAGCTTACCTTCGCTGGTACGAGCAGGTCGATTGTCCGCCGCTCAGGCCGCGGCAATTGGTTCCCAAGCTGGCGGCATTAGCAGTGATACGCAAATTGCATATTTAAAAGGTGATGAGTGGGGTTTTGGCTGGAACGCCGGTATTCTGTACGAGCTGGATAAAAATAACCGTTACGGTTTAACCTATCGTTCAGAAGTTAAAATCGACTTTGACGGCGATTACAAGAGCAACCTTCCGGCGACGTTGAATCCGATCAACGCCGCATTGGGTCTGGGCTTGCCTTATGGCACAGGCGGCACAACGACTAACGGCGCGCTGACCCTGAACTTGCCGGAGATGTGGGAACTGTCAGGTTATAACCGAGTCGATCCGCAGTGGGCTATTCACTACAGCCTGACCTACACCAGCTGGAGCCAGTTCCAGGAGCTGAAAGCCACCGGCAGCAACGGTCAAACGCTGTTCTATAAAGATGAAAGCTTTAAAGACGCGTACCGCATCGCTCTGGGCACCACCTATTATATGGATGATAACTGGACCTTCCGCGCCGGTATCGCCTATGACGACAGCCCGGTTCCGGCCGACAAGCGCTCTATCTCCATTCCGGACCAGGATCGTCTGTGGCTGAGCACCGGTGCCACTTATGCCTTCAACAAAGACGCCTCTGTCGATGTCGGCGTTTCCTATATGCATGGTCAGAAAGTGAAATTCACCGAAGGCCAGTATACCTTCCGCTCTGATGGTCGCGCATGGCTGTATGGCATGAACTTTAACTACGCCTTCTGATAAGAAAGCAGCAATAAAAAAGGTGAGCCCCGGCTCACCTTTTTTGTTTGTTCCGTCTTTACTCGGAATCGATATCTTTCAGGTCTCCCTCAATCGCTTTCGCGTTCGGGTTTTCCTGTGGCTTCAACTTACCGCCGTTGGCGATAAAATCATGACGCTGGAAGTAGGCTTCGCGCACCATAATATACGGGTCGGAAGACTGACGCAGTAAGCCATCGGAATCCAGCAGTTGTGCGCGGGTTTCAACGCCTTCCAGCGTCCATTTGCCGACGGACAACGGCCACGTCAGCCAGGAAAGCACCGGATAGAGCGTATCCGCCGCATCGCCGCCATCTTCACGCAGCGTGAAGCTGCCGTAGAACGGCAACTGCATATACGGGCCGTAACCGATGCCATAATGACCCAGCGTGCTGCCGAAGCGGTGCGGTTCTACGCGCTGCAATTTCGCGTTCGACATCCCGGCGACATCCATAAAGCCGCCCATGCCCAGCAGGGTGTTCAGGAAGAAACGGGTAAAGTGAACCATCCCCTGGTAGGGATCGCCTTGTAAGAAGAAGTTCGCCATGATCGCCGGTTCTTCAAGGTTGCTGGTAAAGTTGCTCAGACCGTTGCGCGCCGGTTGCGGCACATAATCACGCCAGGCAACCGCAACGGGTCTGACAACGTAAGGATCCAGCACATTGAAGTTGAAGTTGTACATGGTGCGGTTGAACCCTTCAAACGGGTCTGAACGCCCCTGCGACTCTCGGGTACCGGAGCTGGCACAGCCGACCAGCACAGTGGTAGCCAGCGCAAGCGCCGACAGGCGGTATTTCATAGGTGTCTCCCTGAAGAATATGGCCATCGGTGAATGCCATCCATAACGGCGCAAACGCAAAATGCCCGGATTTGCGCCCGCAACATGCCACGCATTGTATCAGCGCGTCTTATGATGTCTACGCAGCGAACAGCCTTTGTTTCAGCATAGCCTGCATTCAGCGGAGCGCTGCGTTAACAATTTTATACATACTTCCCCGGCGACGTATCACCATTGTTGCTTTTCCCCGCACTTTCGGACGATACCGCCACGAATCGCACCAGAAACTCGCTACGCTTTATGTCATCCGCAGAGGCAGAGAAAGAGCGAGGTTGTTGTGAACGCAATAAAAGAAGAGAAAATCAACACGCAGAGCAAGGAGATCGCTGTCGAGAGCGACGAAAAAAAGCGCGGCGAAAAAATCGAACTGGATGAGGACAGACTCCCCTCGCGCGCCATGGCCATTCATGAACATATTCGTCAGGATGGCGAGAAAGAGCTGGAACGCGATGCGATGGCACTGTTCTGGTCGGCGATTGCTGCCGGGCTATCAATGGGTGCATCGCTACTGGCAAAAGGTATTTTTCACGTTCAGCTTGATGGCGTACCCGGCGGTTTCTTGCTGGAAAACCTCGGTTATACCTTTGGTTTTATTATCGTCATCATGGCGCGCCAGCAGTTGTTTACCGAAAACACGGTGACAGCTGTGTTGCCGGTGATGCAAAACCCCGGTTGGGTGAATTTTGGTTTGATGACGCGCCTGTGGGGCGTGGTGCTGTTGGGGAATCTCGTCGGTACAGCCATTGCGGCCTGGGCTTTTGAATATATGCCGATTTTTGATGAACAGACGCGCGGCGCTTTCGTCAAAATCGGTATGGATGTGATGAAAAACACGCCGGGCGAAATGTTCGCCAACGCCATTATTTCCGGCTGGATCATCGCTACCATGGTGTGGATGTTTCCTGCAGCTGGCGCGGCAAAAATCGTGGTGATCATTCTGATGACCTGGCTTATCGCACTGGCGGACACCACGCACATTGTGGTGGGAGCGGTAGAGATTTTTTATCTGGTATTTAACGGCACACTGCACTGGCGCGAGTTTATCTGGCCGTTCGCGCTACCGACACTCGCGGGGAATATTTGTGGTGGAACGTTTATTTTCGCCCTGCTCAGTCATGCGCAGATCCGCAACGATATGATCAACGCTCGTAAGGCAAAGGCGAAAGCCATAGCCGAAGAACAAAAACGCAATGCAGCGGAAAAAGAGGCATAAACGGTGACAGTTTAATCACTTGGCGGCCTGCGCGCTTAACGTGGCGCGCAAATGACGTTATACTCCTGCCGCCTTGTCCCCTTAGTTAAATGGATATAACGAGCCCCTCCTAAGGGCTAGTTGCAGGTTCGATTCCTGCAGGGGACACCATACGCACTTCTCCTGAAATCTACCAATGTCAATACCCCCCCTATTGACCCGTCCTGAATAGCGTTGACACGTTCCAGGGTCAAGTTGGACCACTGCCGCCCTAACCGCACTGACGCTTCTGCCCAGTCTGGCGGCAATTTACCTTCTGTATAGTGGGTCCGGAGCAATACCTGCGCCTCTTCCGACCAAGGTGACGCCACGCCCCGGACAGACCTGAAAGCTGAACAATCCGGGCTACTCCATTGGCAGACCGGCCAGGCCGCTCCCCGATTTCACGGGCAGACAGCTGACCATCGTGTTGTTCCACAAACGTAATTTCGGCGACCGTCCACTGTGCTTGGTGATTCTGGTGACGCTGCGTTTTATCCACCATGTCAGACCTCCCTGGAATTAGTCACGTTGTTTTTCCTGCGCCAGCGTAGAGATTTGAGCCCGGAGGCGTTGCTCGGCCTGCCGGACCTGCTGCTGGCGGTGCTGTGAGTCTTCAGGCAACTGATTTAACTGACGAAGCTGTTCTTCCACCGGGACGTTCTGTCGGAAGCTTGTCAGCATGCCAAAGACCTGCGATTTAAGTTCACTGACAGTGATATATTTTCCTTTCTGGCCGTCAAGCGCATTCAATTTATTGGCAAGAGCCTGAAGCTGCGTCATACCTTCATGCCAGCCGTTTATTGTATCGAAAGAAAGTAATGAGACATTAATCTGTTGTTGCCAGTATTGTGTCAGAGGCTTAGCCTGCTCCGGCCACAACGCCTGAACCTGTTCGATGAGTTTTCTGCTGTATGCAATATTCCAGTCAGGCGGCAACTTATCCAGTCCGGCAAGCTGCTGCTGTGTTTGCGTGATGACCGCTTGTGGTAACGGAGACTGCTGACGCAACATATCCAACTGTTCAGGCGTGAGTGTTGCGGGTAACGGAGCCAGTGAAGCAGCAAGCTGAGTCTGTAGCGGGTCAGGCCGGTGAAGAAACTGCCAACTCCACACTGCGACTGCACTTATTATCAGCATGGTACACATCCCAGCGCTGAAGGATTTCCTCTTTTTGACCGGAGTGGGCATTGCCGCCAGTACCTCTATCTTCGCGTGGTGTTCCGATTGCGCAACGTACACCCACTTCACTGCACTGTCTGGCGTATTTTCAGACAGACTACCAGCAAGGCCTCCCGTGGCTGCTGCATCATTCATCACGGTGGCAGGCAACACGATTCCTGACTGAATGTTCGGCCCGGTGATGGTAGTGTCATCGCGGTTTTCCAGCCTGACAGCACTGTTGTGCATCAGAGTACGCAACGTATCGAGCTGGCTGAGATGTTTAAGTTCCAGGCGCTGCAGCACCTCTGCCAGGCCGGCAAGCAGCTGCTCTGCCCGATACAACTGACTGAGGTCGCTGTAATTTAGCGGGAGCGAGCGCATCCGTTGCTGCAGGCGCTGACTCAGGCTACTGAGGATTTCCATGCGAGCATGTACTGGCTGCGGCCAGAGTGCGCCCCACTGATGGCTTATCAGTGCCTCTAGTATCGCCAGCCCTTCATTAAGCCCGAATAAGCCGGCCAATTGCGTACGCGCAAGCGTATACCAGGCTGCCGTTTGCAGCTCCACACCGTTCTGCTCAAAGAGTGAAAGACAGAGTTTTTCGACATGCTGCCAGTTCACATCCGGGCGAGCCGGATGGGCCAGTTTACTCAGTTCATCACGCAGCGCGGCATAATCCGGTAGCGTGCGCGGGTCACCGCCGGTTTTTATTTTACGTTGAGTTATGTCATGCATGACCAGTTGTCCATTTTGACGCGTCCGGAAATATGGAGGATTAACGCTTATGCGGCTTCGCTTTCTGCATATTCGAGGCTCTGCAGATACTGTAGCGCCACCGGGTCGGCAATATATTCAACCTGCCCATGATGACGCTCCACTTCATCGATAATTCTGCTGAGTTCAACCCTGAAAAACTCCTTACGCAGGTTTATCCTGTTAATCCGGTAGCTTTCCAGATGGTCATGCAGTGTCTTTTCAAGCGCCGGGGCGTCATCACAGGAAATCATGGCGTGGACGTCAAAATCAAACGGCACGGCTGCCCCGCTTAGTTCTTTCACGCGCTCCATAGGCTCCAGCCGTCGGGTCATACCGATTTTGAAGACGTTTTCACCGAAAGAGCCGATATTCGAAATGACATATACATGTCCCTGCTTCGTGAGCTGGGCCATAGATTTGGCACGCTCATACTGCTGATGCACGTCCTGAATTTTCTGCTCAAGCTCCAGACGCTGTCTTTCCAGCTCTTCCCTGTGAGCGCCTTCAGCGGCGAGCAGGGCTTCTTCCAGTAAACGCTGCTGCTCAGCAAGGCGTTGCTCCTCCTCTTCAGCTTCACGCTGCTGCTGGTCCAACTCATCCTGACGCTGTTTTTCTTCCCGTATCTGACGCTTAAGCTCAGCCTGATACTCTTTTTCTTCCTGCGCTTTTTCCAGCAGGGCGACCTTATCCAGAAACTGCTGTTTTACTCCCTCCCAGTCGGCATTATCGTCGAGTTCCAGAAAGGTAATTTTCTCGCTGATAGCTGCGTAAGCTTCTCTTTCCTTGCGGAGCTGGTCGTATTTACTTTGCCAGTTATTTACCGTGGTACCGGAAAGCAGAGTTTTCACCTTAAATTTATACGCGGAGTCCACTATGCGCTGCAGTGCCCGGGAGGAATTATTTCTGGCATTGTGAAATTCATCCCACTGACCAGTAAGCTGTTTCTTTTCCTGATACAGACCACGCGCCACTTCAGTACTGACGGTTTCGTCAAAGGCTTTCTCTTTCTGTGCCAGCTCCGACACGGCCTTTTCAAGCTCAGCTGTTTTCTTCCTGAATCCCTGGTAAATGGAAACCCGCATTATCAGCGCTGCGGCAATCAATAAACCAAAGAACAGGCCAATGACACCCGCCGGATTAGATACAGATTCAATAAACCGCTCATTAAGATTAATTAATGCTCTTACCGCGACATAAACACCCCAGGCGATTACGCCAAGAATAACCAGGATGATACCTGCTGCATTGTCATCTTTTTTTCTTCGTGCCATGTTTCATCTCTTTCCTTTCTTCTTTCAATCCTGATTATTTAGTCTCAATAACGGGCTAAGGGATCTTTGCCATAACAGATTAATATTGGTTTCCAGAGCAAATCGGTAAATAGGTGTATCCGTGATTTGTCTCGTTATTTTGGGGCTCTGTTCCCCATCAACTGTTGACTGTTTCGCCAGGTCAATACGCAATGACTGACAGGCAAAAATAACTGCTACTTATTCCGATTCCGCTATGACAGTAGCGCTAAAATCAGTCCGAAAACGAGTTTTCATCAAAACGTTGTCCCGGCCGGGATCTTACCGACTGGCGAAGCCGGAGCGGGCTGTCTGGTCTGCAGTTTTTTGAGAAACTGTGATTTTGCTGACATGGTGTTATCTGGCCTTACATACGGGTTTGAGCGTCAAGATACTGCTGCTGTTTGAGGTGACGTATCAGCACGCGACCTTCAGGCATAAATTCCGTGCCGTAGCGCACCATTCCACCCCCCTTAAGTTCAGCATCGATGGCATAACGCAGTTCGCCCGGAATGTCCGGCTCAAGCAGTACCACCGCAATCTTTTTCAGCCGCGGCTCGTATTTCAGTAAGACTGCCGACAGGGTCCCCATCAGTTCATGCGCGGTCCCTGGCATCCCCTGCAGTATTTTGGTCATATCCGGCAAACCGTAGTCCGGCAGATGCGCCAGCGTGCCGGCACGGCAGTTGAGAATACGCTGCATATTATCCAGCATGGACAAAATGACCTGGTTCTGCTCGTTGATCTGATTAAGATCGAGGCCACCGGTGAAGTTGCCGAAAAGGGTTTCATAGAGAGAAGGACGCGGCATCTCATTTATCCTTTACCGGCACCAGCGTTAACCGGTTATTGCCTGCCTCGATGACGCGGGCTTTATCTGGATCGAGGTCATCCCGACTGAGCACAACACGCCATGTATTGTTCGTCTGGTCCGGCGATATAAACATCCCGACCGCCGCCACATATTGGGTACGATCCTCCATCGGCATATCAACCATTACCGCCCCACCCGGCTGCAGGCGAATATCTTTTTCCGCCACCAGGTCTGCCTTGATGGCCTGGCTGTCAGCCTTAAACAACGACGGGTAGTCTGTGCTGTCGAAAGTTTTGCGGTCCTTGAGCTGGTAAATGCGCACCACCGTCGACAGTGCCACGCCGCCGGCGTTGCTGTTTACGGCCTCACGGGCCCGAATATCCAGATGCAGGGTCTTTATCTGCTTATAAAAAATTGATTTGGTCACGGCAACGGTGCCGTCCGTGACGCTCTGGGTCAGCCCACAGCCTGCGAGCATCAGTGTGATACCTGCGGCCAGCGAAACCAAGGGGAATTTACCAGCGGTACTCGCCATGTTCATCGGTCTCCCTGCGGTGAAGATTTTCCTGAACCCGCTCATAGCGGCCCAGATTAATGGTGATTGTTTTGGGGTGTGATGCGGTCTTAGTCGCATTCAGCGGTCGCATCACGGCAGTGCGGCCCAACTGTACTGCGCCTGTTTTGTGTTTCGTGCTCATCATCGCATCCGGCAGCAGGCTACGGTCGACACACAGCTGTAACCGCACATCGAGGCGGGAGCCAAGATAGACATGCAGCAGCGCCATCAGGTCGGTGTGCAGCTCGCCACCGGGCAGCCAGCCCTGCACCTCTTCCGGATTGGTGGACGTCAGGCGCATCAGTACCTGGCTGTTCACATCGGTGGCATAGTTGCCCATCACCGGACGGTTTGTCAGGGTTACAGGCTGGCGCACGCTCATGGTCAGCGGCTTCTTCAGCGGCACGCGGCGTTTATCGTGATGCCAGATTTTCGCCTGTGTGTCAGGTGCCAGCAGGCGCACCAGGGAAGCCAGTCCTTCTGCCGTTCGCCCCGGCAGCAACATCACCGGCAGCAGTGCGAGGAAACGTGACGCGGGGGCAGCGATGCTGTCCGTGCAGCCCTCAATGCCAAGGCCTGCCAGGCCCAGCAGATACTGAGATATATTGTCCTTACCGCCGGCTTCAAAGCTCGCCGGGTAAGAATATTTGCGCCAGATGCGGTAGTACTGGGCAATCAGCCGGTGGTTGAAGATATCGAGGAAATCTGCCGTGGCTTCATATCCTTCCCGTCGCTGAGTGATGTCATCGATATAGTGCGTCGGCAGCGGGGACTCCACGCCGTAGAGTCCCATAAAGGTGATGCGCACCGTCGGCGGCAGATGGGGATGCTCAGGCGGCTCACTCCCTTTGATTTCGGAGGCCGGGAAGCCCATGCCCGGATGGGGCCTGAAGCGCACCGGCTCATGGCGCACCTGCCAGCTACTGCCGATAACCGGTTTACCCGGCTGGCTCTGTTCCAGCAGTTGACAGAAGCGATAAAAGTTTATGTATGGCAGGTACTGCTGTAGCTGCTCCATCAACCGGGAAGGCGTGGACTGTGATTCTCTTTCCACCGGATGCATTTTCCTTCTGGCTGAACGATGAGGGTGAGCTGATTGAACTGATTCATGTCGGCATAGAGCGCGAAGAAGCGGTTGAGCATTTCGCCAAACAGGTGGATATCGCCCTCGCCCGTAAACCCGTTGCTGTCGAGGGTTACCTCAATATCCAGCCCCCGCAGCAGGTAGCCCTGCTCAAAGCGCTGCAGTCGGTGGTGTTCGACATGCTGAATCGCCTCCAGGCGGCGGGTGTTCAGTTCGTCTTCCTGCCAGTTGTAGAGCGCCAGCGTCCCGCGCAACACTTCGGCCGTGCTCATCATGTTAAGGAAACCGGAGCCGAGATGACTCAGCACCCGCCAATGAAAACGATCCTCCGCAGGCGGGTAAACCGGCAGCGTGGGCTTGCAAAGATTGCGCACCGAAAGCTGCGTATCCACCACCTGCTCACAGCGGTCAAGCAGCGTGCTCTGCAGCGCCCGGCGCGGCAGTTGGCCGTTGGTCCCGGTAATTTGCAACGACACGGCTTCGCGGTCGATAAGCCGGTCATCTTCCCACTGGTGACCGCCCAGGATAAGCCAGGTGTCATACAGTCCGCTCACACTCCGCTTCACTCTGGTGTGGTAGTAACGCGGTGGCGCATGACGCCGCATCATCCCGCCCTTGTGGCGAAAGCTGCTGAACGGGACATACTCCGCATCGTTGGTCCGGTTTGAGCCGGTGACCGAATCCACGGCATAAATCTCGGTGTGTCCGTCCTGCAGTCGTTTGGGGCGCAGCAGGTACTCACTTTCAAGCCCGGTGATGGTGAGCGGATCGGCTTCTAGGGTGAACAGGTTAATCACCGGCACACAGTGCAGACGAACCGCGTCATCGGTGACCGGAAGGTCAGACGGCCACAGCTGATTAAAGACCACTTCAATATCAAAGTATTCCACCCCGGCAGGCGGCGTAATACCGTCCAGCCCGTGGAGGTGGACGAACATAAACTTGTCCCGGAAGGTGAAATACTCCAGCAGCAGCTGATAGCCGCTGAACGCGGTATCGCCTTTCGGCCACAGGCCATCCTCTTCAGCAAAACCGCCTGGCGAGAAATACCCGTCAAGCCGAATACGGTCAGTCTGCCCGGGCAGGCGCATATACAGGGCGGCCTGCCGTTTGGTCAGCATCAGGTGCAGCTGGCTGCTGACGGGCGCATCCGCGCCGAGATAGAGACTCAGGTGGCTAAGGTCAGCATGGGACCAGTCCGCCTGGGTGCTGCAGGCAAAGCGCATCCGCAACAACGAACGACCGTCAGGTTCGGTAGTCATGGTGACACCCGAAACACTAAGAGGATTGAGCATCACATCCTGCGTGGTTCGGTAGCGGCAGACTGCGTTCTTTGGCCCCACCGGACGGGAATATACTTCCAGACCTGCGGGCACCACTTCCGCCATTTTTATGGCATGCAGCGCCGGAATCAGTGCCACCACTGAAAGCGACGGAATGGTGCGCAGATAGTGTGGCCAGAGCATACTGACCAGCCCTTCGGTGAGCTCCGGCAGGTCGTCATCAATCTTTTCACGCAGCCGCCCCATCGAGAAGGCAAAGCCTTCAAACAGACGTTCGACATACGGGTCAGGTGTGCCAGCCTTATCCAGATCCAGCATAGCTGCACGATCAGGATGGGTTTGCGCGAACTCTTTCGCGGCTTCACGCAGGTAGCGCATTTCTGCATCGAAATAGCGCAGGGTTAAATCTTCCATCTTATTTCTGTTCCTGTGGATTTAACCGCAAAGCACGGCGGCACGGGCAGGATCGACAGCGATCAGCCCGGCAAGTAACTGGTCGATTACCGGTGTAAGGCGTACTTTGTCCGCCTCACTGCGACCGGCTTTCAGGCGCAGGAGTTTCAGATGGCGAGCCTGTACCTCAAACAACAGCTCAGGCTCCCAGTTGCTGAGGGTCACTTCTCTTGCACGCTCACCCAGTTCTGCAAACAGATGTACCGCCAGGTCATTTTTTCCGTACTGCTCAGCAATGCGGCCCATCAGCAGGCGCAACAGCCACTTCTGACGCTCGGTGGTCATACCCGGCCGGGTCTGCAACCAGCCCAGCGCCGCATCCGGGCCTTCACTATCAGCCAGCGCCACGGCTTCCGGCTCCAGCGCCAGAATGTCATCGTTACCGGTGGTGACCGGAGCGGATGGTGTGTCATTACCCCAACCGCCGACGGTGTCCAGCACGCTCTGCTGGATCCAGTTCAATGTCACTTCATCCGCAAACGGTGTTCCGTCACTGAATGCCAGCGTTTCAAGCCCGGATAACCGGGCCAGCAGCCCCTTCAGATCAGCGACAATAATATCGGCCAGTGTATCCTTGCCGGACTTCGTCAGCGCCTGGTGGATATACCACTGCAAATCCAGCCACAGGTGGTTGGCACCGCGGGAAAAGGTACTGTCTGCTGTTTCCAGCATCTCAGCCCAGTTTTGCTGCAGGTACAAACGCTTGAGAAGTGCACGCTGGTCCGCTCTTGGTGGTTCGATGCGGGTACGACCCTGTGCATCCGGGGCCGGGATGGCCCGCAGGGTGTCGTGACGCAGGCTCTTCATCAGATGGTGTGCCGACAGCCAGCCGTCTGGCTGCTCGCGCAGGTATTCGGTGAGGGTGCGGGCCTGAGCCAGCAAATCCTGACCGGACGTGATCCACCCGATTGACGGGGCATCTCTGTGACTGGCTGTCGAAGGGGTTTCGCTGGTACTGGCGTTCTGCGGTACCACCGCATCCACGCCCCCCGCTTTCTGCAAACGGCTTTCCAGCGCACCGTACAGCGCATTGAGTTCCGGGCGGGTTTCATCCGGCTCGTTTTCAGTCAGTCCGGCTATCAGCAGCAGCGCCCCGGTAGTACGCATCGCATCGATCCTGACCACTTCCGGGTACAGGGAAAGGGAGTCAATCATGCGCGAGCCGGCCAGCCATTCCAGTGCCGCCTTACGGCTGCGGTCACGCTGCGGGTGCAGCTGTGGTCCAAAGCGCTTCAGCAGACCGGCCAGCAGTTCGAGGCCTTCTGCCAGTCCCTGCTCACCTTCACGGTGCAGTTTGGCCCAGCAGTAGTACGTCGCCACGCGAATGTCTTTGGCGGTGGTGGTCAGCAGCTTCTCCGCCAGCCGACAGATAAGTTCCGTGTCCGCGCCGGAGAGTTTATTGACCTCTTCGCGCATTTGCTGGAAGTCATCGTCGTAACCCGGGTCTTCACCAACGGGCGATGGTCCGGACAGCGGCTGTAGCCAGCTTTCCCACTGCCCCACGCGCTCGCGAGTAGCAGCAAGCAGTGGCTCCGGCTCGGTCTGACAGGCGCTGAGTAAGACATTCAGGGTACTCATCAGTAAACCTCCTCTGCATCATTCCCTGCACTGGCAACCTGGTCTGACAGTGCTGGCCCTGTCGTGCTGAAGATAGTCTCCGGCAGGCGGAAATTACGCAGCTTCAGCAGCGCCAGCGGCCCCTCGCCGGCTTCGGTACGCAGGGTGTAATTGAGCGTGCGGCCGTCCTGGGCTTTCCAGCTCAGGCTGTAGCTGCTTCCCACGCCCGGGTAAGCCTTGACCGCAGCATTATCGAGCAGGCGGATCCAGCCCCATGCGCCAGGAATATCGGCGTACTGGCGGGTGCCCGCCTGAGTACTAATCCAGCTCAGGTTGGCTCCAGGGGCTTCCGTATCCGCAGGCCAGGAGAAACGCTTCCATGCGGGCAACTGGTTCACGTAGGTCAGCTTCTGGCTGTCGATAATTATGTCGGTCTGCATCACGCCATCGGCAGTGCCCGGGCGCAGCTCGAAGTTCATACCGGCATTACCTTCGGTGAAGGCCACATCCGAGATATGGCTCAGGGTGTTGATGGCGTTGAGGAACGCCGGGTTGAACGCCAGCCCCTGCGAGTTGATGCTGTCCGGTACCCAGTGGTTACCCTCTTTGTGCAGCACGCCTTTGAGACGGGTCTGCAGGAACTGGGCGATACGCCCGGAATCTGCGTTGAGGTATTTAGCCAGCAGCGGCAGGGAAACATCACTACTGGAGTTATTGAACGGATAACGGCCACCAAAGGCACTGTTCCACTCAGCCACCACCGCCTGCTGCCATTGGGCATTGAGGCTGTCGGCCGCCGGAGTCAGCACCTGCTGCCAGGCCTGCTCCATCGGGTTCACAAACACCGTCTGCCCAAAGCCACTCCACTCCTGACCCAGACCGGCGGCAATCAGGCTGCCATAGTCGCGGGTTTCGGTCAGATCAACGGCTTTACCCTGGAATATGGTCTGGGCAATGGTCTGGGTCATGGCCTGCGGGTCAGCAGCATTGGTTACCTGCTGCAGGCGCAGACGCACCTGCGTCACGCGGGTCAGGAACGACTGCAGACTTTGCTCCTGTGCTCCCGTGCGGTTCTTGTCCATCAGCGCCAGCACCGGACCAAAGGTCGCATCCAGCGGGCCGTGAACGCCGGCACTCTGGTCAATGGCATCGTTGTTATCACCGCCGAGCAGGTTTTTGGCCGATTTCACCAGGGAATCGGAAATTGCCTCGCCGGTTTGCCCGGTGCGCCCCTGCACATTGAGGGTGTTCATCAGTGCTACCAGAGGTGACTGGCGCACATCGGCCATCAGGGTCAGTTGGTCAATGGAATCGGACAGCGTGGTGGCCCGGTTCCAGCGCAGGCTGTTAAGAAACTCCAGCCAAGCCCCGCCAAAGTCAGAGAAGTAGCGTTCCGTCAGGCGTTTTTTCAGGGCTTCCGGCGAGGTCTCATCCTGTTTATTCACCTGACGCTTGCTGTCCGTCAGTACCCAGTCGAGCTCGTCACGACGCGCCTTCACCACCTTCTCGATGGCCGGCTGCACGGCCTGCTCCCAGGCCTTGCGGGTGAACATGCCCGGCACGATTTCGGAGGCAGCGAACAGGCGAGCAGCATCGGTATCCCCGGTCATGTCTTCCAGGCGCATATCGACATACAGGTGCGCCACCTGGGAGAGCATCTTCTGATACAGGGTCGATTCACTGTTACGTACGCCCATCAGGCGAACCAGCAGGGAACGCGCCTGGCTGACCATGCTTTCATCAGCCCGCAATTTCCACTCAGGATGCGTCACCAGCTGCGCGCCATAGAACGACAGCAGTGACGGGGCCACCCCCTGCCAGACACTGTCTTTCACGCCATCACGTTTTGGCCAGTCGTGCAGCAGTGCCGAACTGAACCAGGTGGCGTCCATGTTTTCCGGGCGGGCCAGCATCAGGTAGAGTTTGAGCTGGTCATAGGTATTTTTTGCCATCTGCTCACGCAGCGGGCTGCCCGGCGGCAGCGCGTTAAAGGCACTGACCTGCTTCTGCAGATGGTCTGCGGCCGCATCCCGCAACAGCGGCAGCGCGCAGTCCTGATAGCGTGGCCAGAGTGCGGCCAGCAGCGCATCGTTCTGACTCAGCCCGGCCTGTTCATACCATGGCACACCGTGCTCAGAACGGTATTGCAGACGGACCAGCGTTTTCTGCAGTTCAGACAGCGCGTGCAGGCGTTGTTCCAGCGGCTGATTCTGTCGGGCGGCAAGTGCGGCCTGGGCATTCGCACCGTCAATCTGGCTGCGGTTGGTGACATACGCGATGCTCATCCACGCAGCCCAGCCCACCATCACCAGGGCGACAACAGACACCACAACCTTGCGCCAGGGAAAGCCCGGCTTGCGCGGACGCAGTCCAGCAGGAAGCGTCCGGACAGATTCAGGCAGAGCTTCCCAGCGCTTATCCATGCCCCAGTGATGTATGACGGCGCGCTCAGCACCGGCAGAAGGTTGACTGAATACCACCCCAGCCAGCGGCAGCGGGCGGTACGGGTTGAGCATCACCGACAGCGGCGCAGTCACGCTTTGTGGCTCGCGAATGAGCTGGTCAGCCAGCGTCAATAAGAAGTTATGTTTCACTTCACTGCAGGTCTGCTGCAAACCCTGTGAGGTCAAATCTGGCGTCAGGGCGGAGAGTTGCTCTGCCAGCCCTTCGGTACGACAACCGTCAGGCAACAGACAGCCGGTCGCCTGCGTAATACGCCCTTCCGGCTTACCGGCGCGCGGATGCAGGGACCAGACATACAGTGGGAGTTTCCAGCCAAGCGTTTCCATACGCACGCTGATGGCATGAGAGAGTGAATCCATGGTGCTTTCAGTCGGTACCGGCAGCGGCTGTTCCAGCCCAGGCGCGGAGAGCTGGTCAAAGGCCGAGGTAACCCACACCAGCCCATCTACCGGACGGCGGCGCAGTTTGCGCAGCGCGGTCAGCCAGGCACTGTCTGCTGGCGTATTGAGGTCACCGCCCCACAGCAACAGCGTGCCGCGGTCTTCCTGCCATAGCTGAGCCGTAAGACCCGGGGTCAGTTGCTCCACCTCAACGGCAGTACCGGTTATCAACAGGATGCGGGTTTTACGTCCCCAGTGTCGACCGTAGAGGTTACGCATGGCGTCACGGATGGTGTCAACGGTAACGTTACGGGGGGCAGTCTGCTCAACGCGCCCCTCATCGACGGGCAGAACATTTTTGCGTTTTGCCTGAAAACGCGACCACTGTTGTTTAATCGCAAGACTAATAGTTTTGCCATGGCGGACAAGTAGCAGAAGGATTATCACCGCCACAAACACCAACAGCTTAAGGCCATTACTGGTAAGTCCGAACGTATCACCCTTTTTCCAGATAACCAACGCTACCGCAGCTGCAATCAGCGCAGTGATACTGATGCGTCCCCAGTTACCACGCCACACTGAGTTATCCTTCGCCATTCATCAGATTCCCTGTAGTTACGGTATTTGCAAATCGCTGCTCTTTGTCACCCGAAAGCATCAGGCAATCTTCTTTTGTGAGCATGGCTATATCACTAACGACGGCGGCCATAATCCACGGTGAGAAAGGACCGCTGAGTCCGGCATATTTCTCCAGCCAATGGCATTGCTGGGGTTTCCAGCTGCCCTCATATTGTTTTGCACTGGCCAGAAGAGTGGAAAAATCACCACCCCACTTCATGCTGTCGCCCACTATTGCATGCGCAGCGATAGCCTGTGACTGGGTTGAGAAAAAGGTATCGAGCTCTTCACTCAGCATTTGGGCTGATTCAAGCGACATAGGCCGAAGCAGGCGAGCGTGATGGGTTAGCTGATACTTCGTTGCTACATCATCAGAGGTCAGCATTAAAGCCGAGAGCGAATCACTGTACTCATTCCCTCCCTGAGTCTGGTGAATCAACATAAGCTCAACATCCAGAATCGGGGCTTTCAGGCGTTCGCCCACCCAATCGAAGGCCCGGTCTTTAAGAATTGTCAGTAATGGTACGGGATACGCCTGTCCAACTAACTGGAGCCAGCATGCTGAAAATTCTCTCTGCAATGTCTCATCAGGATCGTGTGAATCAGTCAGTAAGGTTGCGTGGAAAGGGAGGTCAGACAAGCGCTGTAATTCTGATATGTCCAGGCCCCCAATCAATGCTGAAAAAGCATCTTCGCCAACAGGTAGCACTATTCCCCGAGAAAGAGAACTACCCTGCTCGAGATCTTTGGGGGCCTGCAGAAATGTGGATGGCGTCAAGTCATCAGGCAGGATAACCCGGCTATACAGAACCGCCAGATAACGCCCGGCCCAGGAAGTCCATTGCTGCTGTGCATAGTCTGCCTCATCGGATTCAAACTGATGACGGTCCATTGCGTGGTTATACATCCAGCCGCGAATGCAAATCGTAACGAACCAGATAAAAAGAGGGCCTCCGGAAACAATCCAGAGATTGAATTCTTGTAATGCTCCCAAAAACTGATTGGCATGGAGAACAAAGAGTAATACTCCAGCAATAACAGCAATAAGGCCTGCAATCAGCCACAAAACCAGAGAAGGCTCATTTGGTTCTGCGGTAATTGTGGCTTTCTGACGCTCCCAGCTCATAACTTATCCTACTGAACAATCCGGTGCACTGGAGATAACATGACAACCACATTCACATTCACAGCCATCAACAACAACGGACTTCCCATCAGAGATCCATTCCGGAGATCCTTCGATAATGGTATTGACACCATGCCCTTCGACAGGGCAATTAACTTCATCTCCAACAAGTGCCACTTTTTTTCCATTAACGATCATGGTCGAAGATGCAGAAGTAACCTCGCCGCCGTGAGTAGTTTTATCTCCGAGTAATACAAATCCTTTGGACATATCACACCTAACAAATTAGATTGTATGTTTTAATTGAGTCGACGGACCTGAATCCACCCTTTTTTGATTTGTGGAACAACATCATTATCGAGGAATGCAGAACAGATGCCGAGTTCACCGACGGCGAAAACTGTAGCAGGATATCCGACCAATATATCTTTCCTGCCTGATGGATCTGGCTCCTCAACATTAGGAAGCCCCGTTTCCACATAATTATTAGCTTTTAAATATTGATTACAATCAATTCTAAACCCTTTACCATTGATATCTTTTATCGATGCCTTCTCTCCAATATCAAGGCGAACAACTTTACCATTGAATTTATCGCCAACAGAAATACGTTCTTTCGAATCTTCTTTTAAAAAGAGAATAGTGTTTGCTGAAACAATCATTTCGCCCCCTGAAAAATTAGCACCCGCCCACCCTACAACATTTAAATAGGCATCGCCACTTTCATGATAAAAGAATATAGTAGGTACATTATCCTTTATTTGAATGTATATTTCATCAGTAGCGGAAAGTTCAGGTACGGGACTTAAAATGTATTCACCAGCATCTTTTCTTGGATTGTTAGCCAAGACACCGTATTCTTTTAACTCTCCCTTATTTTTATAAACCCAGTAACCATAATACAAACCATCTTTTATTTTGATGCCATTACTGGATGCAATGACAGGTAA
Source organism: Kosakonia sp. ML.JS2a (assembly GCF_025642095.1). Classification (GTDB taxonomy): domain Bacteria; phylum Pseudomonadota; class Gammaproteobacteria; order Enterobacterales; family Enterobacteriaceae. The sequence continues at coordinate 1,591,463 of NZ_CP106754.1, read as the reverse complement.
AAACAAAGCAAGGAAGGACATTAACTTAAACATAACCCCATCTCAATATAGAATGAGCCGCGCATACTTTACGGATAGATAATTTAGTTAATTCTTTTGAAAAGCATCCAACCATTTAACACTTCAATTTTATTATTCTTATTTAAAGTGGCGTTACACAATCCATCACTACTCAATAAAACACTACTACTATAGTCTTCCATTGGATCATTTTTTTTCACTTTACTTCCGTGTTCTTCGTTTGATTTAAAATATTCAGAACAGTCGATCTTGAAAACATCATTTTTTAAAATTTCTATAGGAGCAATTTCAGATGTGTTTTTAGTTTTCTTATTCCCCGCAAATTTAACACCCACCTTATATTTTATGTCACGATCACTATCGCCATCGGTATTATCATAAAAATTTTTCGTGGTTGGAGTATCAATTAATATCGATTCATCATTCAATTGAATGTTTGCCCACCCAATAGTTGGCCCACCTTCAATTTCTTCATGCTTGAAGAAAACAGCGCCAGAACCCTTATTGATTACAATATATACTTCATCATTGGACTGGTCATCAATTTTATTTTTTAAATAATAAAACCCGTCAACCTCATCAATATCCCCAACAACGCCAGCTACAGTTTTATAATTATCACTAGGTCCATATGCCCATTCGAGATGGTATAATCCAGGTTCTAAAGAAAAATCGCTTGCATTTGAAAAAAAAGGAAAAAGAAACAGAAAAATCGCTAAAAATATTTTCATTGTACAATCTCCACATGGAACGCCGGCTCGCCGCTATGCAAAAACGGGCTGATGTATTTAAAACCATCATTATTGGCAGCATATTCCGTAAGAGCCTTATCAAAGGCTAATAACACACTTCGTTTACTTGATAGGTTTTTACTAATATCAAATACATTTCTCTCAGCATACATTTCTTCTGAAACACAGTGACGTGATACTAATCGCCCCTCGCTTTGAAGTTGAATTACTTTTTCTGTCATAGCGGCTTTAACTGCTGCTGTTTTGCCATGATCATTCCCACCGGCATCTATGGCCGCTTTAATGACCTCTCTCCCAGCTTTAGCATAATATGCTAACTGTGAATCTATCCCCTTGCTTTGCATATTACCGTACATCGCATTCACTTGTTTTTCAACAGAACGTAACGTACTAGTTATCATGATTTTATGAACCCCTGACGATTTCATTATTCCTTTTATAATATCAAGAGAATGATTGGTTACCAGATTTTTCAAGCTGAGAGGAATATCTTTAGAAAAATCCACAACCGGCTCAAAGTCTTTATCAACAGAAACATTTTTAGCTTTCCCATCGGAAGTAGTCTGATGCTTCTCTGGATCACTTTTACTCCTACGAGCAACAGACTTGTCCGTCGTCGTAGTTTTAATATGAATTACATTGCTTTTCTTTTCCGAGTCCGCAGACTTACTTCCTTTAGGCAACACAACATGACTTCTTGAATATTCTATAGCTGCTTTAGCATTAGCATTTTCAATTCCAACATTTTTGAGAATCTCCTTTTTGGTTTGTTCAGAAACATAGCGGCTAACATACCCATGGTTTTGATTACCGTCAGGCATTTTCAATTTAGCACCCACGCGTAACATGTTTACGTTATGAATCTTATTAACTCTTGCTAGCTTCTCAACTGATACGCCATGACTCTTAGCTATTGCTGATAAAGTGTCACCTTTCTTAACGGTATAAGTTAGAGTCTTATGCTTTTCATCGGTGTCTTTTCCACCAGTTGCTTTAGCTAAATCTTTGTAATTATCAGCAAGAATAGTAAACACAATTTCTGAACCTGCGATAGCATTGACTGATTCAGTCATCCCGTTTGCATCAGTCACACCTTTGATAAAAACCAGAGATTTCTCATAGTCTGACACTAAATTTGGGCATGTTGAACTTGGAAATGGAGAGATTGCAGCAATATAATTTTTGTTCTTGAATGCTGTGTTATTTCCCGTAGACAGTTTAAATTTAGTATTAACTTCAGTATTTTTTAGCAACCCTTCCACAGCTGATAAACGCTTAGTTATATAAAGCGCCCACTTCTTGCCATCTGAACTTTTCTCACGTGTACCATCAAGATATTTCCCTAAGCTATAGGCACCATCATGATGCAGTAAATAAAGCCACTCCCAGTATTCACTTTGATCTGATGTGTAGCTCTCCATCACCTTCGATTTGTTAAGTAAAAAGGAATAAATTACCGCATAACATCCTTTTTCAGCTTCAAAAACTTCTTCATTACGAAGATCTAGCTGAAAACCAAGAATGTCTTCAGATTGTGTCAATGCATCTTTGATAAAACCAACTGTTCCTTGTGCTAAACCAGCTGCGCTAGTAGTCCCTGCTGCCGCATCGGGGTTAAACCCGGACTCGACTTTAGTTGTTAATAATATATATGATATCTCTTTATAACTTAATCCATAGCGGACAGCTATGGTAATTATCATATCTATAATAGCATCCTGAACATCTTTATCAGCATCTCCTGTTGTACGGCTGTTACCTCTTAGCTTTCGGGATGTATCTATATCCGGATAGAGTGAGATTAGCGAAAATGGCTTAATCTGATCATCAAAATATGCTTTTCCCTTCTTGGCATTTAAATACTCATATAAATCAGACATACCATACCTCAGCGATTGTTAATAAAGTCTATATTTGTATTATCGTATGGTTTTTTTATCTCTCGAGTTCTAAGCTCAGAAAGCTTGTTACCTGTAATAAAGTTACCTGAAAGATCAATAAATGGGGCGTCAATATAGGACAACAATGAACCCTTTACGCTCTCCTCTTCATCCAACCCTAGATGGTATCCGATCACAATATTTTCATTGTCATAGCATTTCATTGTGGAGGGGACCCAATCACCAGGCTTAACTACATCATTAAAGGAATAACCCTGTCCTTCCAGGAGGACTTTTTGGCTATTCGGGATGTATGGCAAAGAAAACTCTTTATTATTCGTACCGTTTTTTATTTCCAATTGATAATTTTTGCATATATTCTCCGCTCGGCTTTTTTGATTCACCTGGCATTCAGCACTGACCGTTACCAAAGCTGAGCCACATTGCATTTGTGCTGATTTAGCATTCCATGTGCCACTAGCAAAAGAAAAAAATGGAGCCAGCAACATGCATAACAAAGATTTAAACTTAAAAGCCATATCACACACTTTTATTTCCCTCACAATCACTGCATTGACAACCATCATCCAGGAATGACATATCTGAAAATGATGAACAATGTACTCTATCCACAATATTCTCACTATCGTACCAATAATCACTTTGAATCATTTCAAGTTCAAAAGGCTCATTCGGGTTTGATGAGTAAACTGGGACTGTTTCACCGTTCTCGTCTGTTCTACCAAATAATTTCTGCCCATTACTCGATGTCAGCATGTATGCCGCAGCTGCAACTGGAACACCTGCATCAGACGATGCCGTAAATTTCCCACTATATCCAGATGGAAACTGGGGCATAACACTACTCATGCTTACACTACCCATTTTCTGCGCATTGGCACATTTCCACAGGATATTACCTTCACAGCCCAGAATAATATTCTTACCCTGAAGTTGGATGAACGACCCATCCAGATTTTTCAGCACGACATCTTTCGCCGCCGTGATTTCAACTCGCCCTTCCGTGCTGGTTACGGTCACATCCTTTTTGGCTATCGCATCAAGCGCATCATCCTGAGCCTGAATTTCTACTTTGCCCTTAGCGGCAAAGAGTTTCATCCCGGCCTTACGGGCCAGCATACTCACGGCTTCACCCGCAGCCACAGTAAAGCGCTTAAGTGCACTGATGTCAGTGTTTTGTTGGGACATAATCCCGACGCTGGCGCTTCCCGAGGCCATACGCACTGCCTGCGGACTGGTAATGCTTACACCTTCAGGTGCATTTAACACCATCCCTGGCTGCGCGAGATCTTTGAGGGCATCAGTCAACTTCACCTGGCTCTGAATATCAGCAGGTAGCGCCTGCGCAGTTTCAGCCGCGTCTGACATGCTTCGGGCAATACTCAGTGCATTCTCGAGCTGGGCTATCGCCTCCTGCATGGAAAGCATTTTGTCCCCGGCAAACGGCTGCTTATCTGCAGTGATAAACACCCCGGCACCACCCCGGATGGAAACATGTCGGTCAGTACGCAGCTCAGCACCTTCACCGCGTAGTTCGCGGGAGGCATCCACGTTGTGGCCTAAATTGAGTTGGGTTTTGCCGCCATACTCCGTACTGAGCTTGATGTGCTCTTCACCGCGCTTGTCTTCCATCCGCAGCTTGTTCAGGCCTGCGGTGCGGATAACATTGCGTGTGCTGTTGGCCTCAGTGACGTGGTCAACGTGGCGGGAGTCGTGCAGAGCGTGAGCTATATACGGGCGATCGGGATCGCCTTCATGGAATGCAATGGCGACTTCAGTGCCCTGGATCAGCGGGAAGTGGAAGCCGTACTTATCACCACCGTAAGGCCTGGCAAAGCGCACCGGCATACTTTCCATGCCCTGCTTTTTGTCATCACGGTCGGCATCAAATTTCACCCGGTACATGCCGGATGCATCCTGCCATGCGTAAATATCGTTATCTTTGGCGCTGGTCACGCGCGCCATCAGCGTGCCGCTGACCACCGGGCGCTTTTTAGCGGCAGGACGCCAGCAGCGGTTCTCGTAGTAAGGCATCCCCTCCCACATCACGATCAAGGCATCTTTACGACTGGCTATATAGCCCGTGCGGGTAATGATTATGCCGTTGTCCGTTTCTGATGGCAGTGTCGGCGGTACCACACGTTCACTGATGGTCAGCACCTGGGCCGGTGAAAGCAGGGCATCATTGCTGAACCCGCTGATTGCCGTCTGTCCGGACAGAAAACGCTCGTGCTCAAGGCGAGCCCAGAAGTTGCCAGTTTCTGCTGAAGGTGTGATTTTATCGCCACGTTCAAGATGACGCGGCAGGTAGTGATAGACCTCACCATAGGTAACACCGTCACCGTCGCCACGGGTCATGTCCGCCGGTACAGAAGTCAGGATGTTTTGAGCTTCACGATGGTTATAGTCACTGGCAGTGACAGAGCGCTCAACCACGTTCTGTCGGACGTTTACCCCCCATACAGAGTCCGCTGCATTGTCACTCATTCCCGATGGGCTGCTGAGCGGCAGAGACTTACCGAACGTCCATGCGCTCTGCTTGTCTGCGAAATGCACCACTTCGGTCTGGGTGTCAGGTTGCAGGGTAAAGAAGTAGAAAATCCCCACTTCGGCCAGCAGACGCTCAATAAACGCGAGGTCATTTTCCTTGTACTGGTTAATCTGTTCACGCTTCAGATAGTCGGCTTTGAGGGTAAACTCATACTCCCAGCCTTTCAGACCATGCTCCTGCAATACTTCGGTGACGACTTCCGGTACCGACTTGTTGACGAAAAAACGGTGGGTACGGAATTGCTTGCGCAGCAAAGACAGGAACGGCTCAATAATAATCTGGTACGTCGCCTGGTCACGTGAACCACTGATACGCTTAAAATGCGTCACCACGCCATGCACCACTTTCTGCCCGGTCAGCCCCATCAGTGGCCCTGTTCCCATGGTCAGCGTGGCAGGCTTAGTCAACAGTTGCGCTGAACTGATATTCTGATCGCTGCTGGTAAAGATAATTTCGTAGTAATAAAGCTCACTCATGAACTCCTTACCGTTAAACTCTTCCACATCCAGTGAGGCTGTGCAGGACGGAATATCCAGGCGGTAGCGGTTCAGTCCGCCTTCAGTTAGCGCAGACAGGGTGTTCTTAAGCGTATCTGTCAGACTCATGATATTGACTCCATGGGATAACCTGCAGTCCATGACTTTATTGCCAGAGGTCAAGTAACAGGTTTAAGTACTCAGCGAGTACGAAAAAAGTTATTACAATTCCAGCCCCGACAGCGAGCGTAACAAGGGCTTTAATCAGTTATACGGTCATTTCAAAATTGTTCATGCTGTATTTGCCATCATTGCTAATCGGTATTACGTGCTTAACAGACTTGAATATAAAGCTATCCAAAACAGACAGAACGACGGCAATAACGAGCATAATAAAGTAAGTTACTTTCATTACTTGACTCCGATACTGCTATTCATCAATTCTTAATCATTTCATCATACGGCCTTAGGATCTCCATATCGTTGGGTCGTATGCTATGAACCACGCCTTTACTCACCTCCAGCGCTGAAACAATACGTCGAGGACGGTCTGCATGCCTTAAAGAGGCAAAGCTGGCTTGAATGAAATACTGGCCATCTTTATTGAACTTATAAAACGATGGTGGAATACAAAGCAATTTATTACTTATCCGTAACTGTGGGCTGAATATTATCTTTTCATCTTTGGGGTTTGTTCCCCGAGGATTAATAGATATGTACTTTAATACATAGTCATCACCACCATTGACAGAGAAGCAAACACTCCCATTATTAAAAATGATATGCCCCTCTTCATCTGGCTCAAGTCTGTCGCCAGGCCCCGGACATCCGGTTAAGGTTTGCAAACATATAATAACAAGCAGGCTTATTCGCAGAACCCGAAAAGTTATCGGAATTACCATGGAAATCCTCTTAACGCGTTTTTATACCCTTGTTTAATGCCAGACTCAGAAATATCGCCATCCAACGTTATACTCTGATCAATCCTCAGCTTTAACCAGCCGTAATACCCTTCACTTTGCAAAGCAAAGTTATCTGCAATTACTTGTGCTTGTTGTTCCATTGGATATTCGCTTAACAGTCGTCCATCGAGCACATACCGATAGCTCACCAACCAGCTTATCAATCCTCTGGCAATGACGTTCATTCCCCGCTCTCTCTGCCAAACATGACTCATTTCATGAATAAATAAATGCCGTAAAAATGGCAAACTTTTTGAGAAGTCATCGCGATACCAATACCGGAAATATATTTCACCATTAGGTGTCATTGCGGTATGTTCATTCTGCAACCCAAATGGCAGATAGCTACCGCGATGGATTTTTACCTTCTCGTAATCGATCCGGTTACCGAATACCGTTCTGGCTAAGGCGATTTCCTCGGTTGTCAGCTTTCTGACGGAATCATCGTCCTGCTTCTTGTCGTCCTTCTTTTTCTTCTTGCTGGCATCATGAATGGTCATTCCTTGCCTCCGGATTCGCGTTCAGCCGCGCCTGAAAATTCAAGCCCAATCCCTTTTTCATCATTCCAGCCGAGCGTCAGGGAGTGCGGTTTCTGTTTCGCAGCCATATGAGTCAGCAACTGTTGGCTCAGCACCGGCAAAATCTGCTGGTTAAGTAAGCTGTCGACGTTGCGTGCACCGGTGTCCGGCAGCAGACAGGCAGAAGTGAGTGCGTCATACAGGCTTTCTTCAATATGCGTGGTCAGGCCGTAGTGACGATGCAGGCGCTTGCTGACTTGGGCGAGCTTCATTTCCACGATGGTACGCATCGCGGCTTCCGCCAGTGGTCGGTAAATCACGGTCTGGAAACGGCCCAGCAGCGCTGGCTGGAAGTGGTCACGCAATATCGGGCGCAGCAGTTCGTGCAGGTCACCTTCTGTCGCTTCCGGCTGTTCGTCCAGCAGCTGCATTAAGTGATCGCTGCCGAGGTTGGAGGTCATCAGAATGACCGTATTTCTGAAGTCGATTTCGCGGCCTTCGCCATCGCGCATAAAGCCGCGGTCGAACACCTGATAGAACAGGTTCATCACATCGCGGTGGGCTTTTTCCACTTCATCCAGCAGTACCACGCTGTACGGGCGCTTGCGTACGGCTTCGGTGAGAATACCGCCCTGACCGTAGCCGACGTAGCCCGGAGGCGAGCCTTTCAGTTGGGAAACGGTGTGTGGCTCCTGGTATTCAGACAGGTTGATGGTAATCAGCGACTTTTCACCGCCGTACATCACGTCGGCCAGCGCCAGCGCGGTTTCGGTTTTCCCCACGCCGCTCGGGCCGACCAGCAGGAACACACCCTGCGGACCGTTTTCGGAAGTGAGGCCGGTTTTCGCCGCGCGCAGGCGCTGGGCGATAGCGGTCAGTGCTACATCCTGCCCGACTACGCGCTTGCCGATTTCATTTTCCAGGGTCAGCAATTCGGTCTGTTCGTCTTTCATCAGGGAAGACAGTGGCACGCCTGTCCAGTCGGCAATCACGGTGGCGACTGTGCGCACGTCCACATCAACGCAGAGCAGCGAATTGCTGTGCTGCATGCCGTTCAGCTCCTGTTGCAGCGCGTGGGTCTCGCGCTGACGGGAGATATCCTGACGGCTTTCAAGTAGTTGTTCGGTGAGTTTCAGCTCCTGCCCGTACTGGGTTTCCCGTTCGCCGAGTTCAACAATCAGGTCGTTCTCTTCCTGCTCGATAGCCGTCAGGCGTTCGCCGTGGCTCTGACTGCCGACGGCGATGTCTTCCAGCAGCGCCTGCTTCTCCATCTCCAGAGAAGTGATCTGCGAGCGGATGCGGGTCAGCTGTTCCGGCACAGTGTCGAGGCTCATGCGCACGCGTGCGGCGGCGGTATCGAGTAAATCGACCGCTTTGTCCGGCAGCTGACGGCCTGTCAGATAACGGCGGGAAAGCGTGACGGCGGCGCGTACCGCATCGTCGGTGATATGCACGTTATGGTGCTCGGCGTAGCGGGACTTCAGGCCACGCAGCATCAGGCAGGCAGTATCGCCGTCCGGCTCGTCCACTTTCACCATCTGGAAGCGGCGTTCCAGGGCGGCATCACGCTCGAAGTATTGTTTGTATTCGGACCAGGTGGTCGCGGCGATGGTGCGCAGTTCGCCGCGGGCGAGTGCCGGTTTCAGCAGGTTAGCCGCATCCGCGCCGCCCGCCTGGTTGCCCGCGCCAATGATGGTGTGCGCTTCGTCGATAAACAACAAAATCGGAGTAGGTGACTGCTGCACGGCGTCGATGACGTTTTTCAGGCGCTGTTCGAACTCGCCCTTCACGCCTGCGCCCGCCTGTAGCAGGCCGAGATCCAGAGTGCGCAGCACGACAGGTTTGAGAGATTCCGGCACGTTGCCTTCGGCAATTCTGAGTGCAAGGCCTTCTACCAGCGCGGTTTTGCCGACGCCCGGTTCGCCGACCAGAATCGGGTTGTTCTTGCGACGACGGGAGAGAATATCTACCATTTGGCGAATTTCAGTCTCACGGCCAAACACCGGATCAATCTTGCCTTCTTTCGCTTTGGCGGTGACGTCGAGGGTGAATTTATCCAGCGCATTCTGTAATGCCGGGCTGAGTTCGCCCTCTTTCACTTCGCTACCCACCGGGCGGCCAATAATTTCCACATCACCACCGGAGGACTGTACCAGCTCAGCTTCCTGCTGCACTTCCGGGCGCTCGTCGGACTGCGCATCCAGTAGCGGACGCAGGCGCTCAAGCTGGCTCTGTCCCAGGGTCAGCAGCGGCCACAGGCCATCGCAGTGGATCAGCTTCGGGCTTTCAATCAGTGCCATCAGCAAATGCTGGCTGCGGATTTGTTCTTCACCCTGTAATGAGGCGGCCATCCATGCCTGCTTCAGCAGCGAGTTGAGAGATTCCGCCAGCTGCGGGCGGCTGCGCACTGAGCGCGGAAGGTTATCCAGCCAGCCCAGCAGCGCCTGCCAAATGCCGTCCATATCCCACTCATAACGCCGTGCCAGCACGGTGAGGTCGCCTTCGCCCTGCTCAAACAGCTTCAGCAGCCAGTGCTCCGGCAGGATTTCGGCATGGGTGCGGGTCTGGCACAGGGAGGCGGCACCTTCCAGCCCGCGGGCGCAGTAGGGATTGAGGCGACGTAACAGGACGGCTGAGTTTTCCATTTTTCTCTCTCTTGTTGGTTCCCGGGCACGCTACCGCCCTTCGCTGTTCCCTGTTCATCAGGAACCCAAAGCGCATCAGGTCAGGCAGGCAGATTGTGTGATTCTTTGCAAAGCGCCCGTGTTAACAAACGCTCAGCAAAAAAGCGGACAGGGCCCTGTCCGCATCGGGCTTACGCCGTGGCGCGTTCGTTCCAGGAATCGGAATGAATGATGTTGCCGTCTTTGTAGGTCCAGGTGATTTTTTCGTAACGCAGTTCGATCTGCTCGAGGTGGTTGTGCTTCTCGAAAGAAGGATCCTTGATGTCGTGCATCACCGGGTTCACTTTCACCACTTTCACGTTTTCCAGTTTGGTGTTGAAGTACTCAACTTCCTGGCCCGCGTCGTTGATTTTGTACCACTTGAACTCCGCAGACTTGAGGGTCTGACCGGTGGTCACCGCCTTGTACAGATACGGGCTGGAGGAGTCGATTTCCTTGGTGAACAGGAACGGGGTGTGGATACGGGTGCCGGTCAGCTTGCCGGTGTTGTTGTCGGTCGGGATGTACAGGTTATGCTGCTGTGCAACCACTTCGATGCTGCCTTCGCGGTCCTGTACGTCAACAGAACCCTTGATGTCCGCGCCGCCGTCGTCTTTCAGCCAAAGATAAACAGGAATTGCCATCGGATTTACTCCATTAATGTTGAGAAACGTCATCATCCTGCGATGACGCCTGTGTGTGGCCCGGTATCTGGCAGGCGTTGGCCTGCGGTACCAGACTGATTTCGACACGGCGGTTGAGCGCACGGCCCTCCGGGGTGTCGTTGGTTGCGACCGGGCGACTTGCGCCATAGCCCTGCACCGCAAAACAGCTTTCCGGCACGTCACCGGTGTCACGCATCCAGTTGCGCACCGCTTCGGCACGTTTCTGAGAGAGCGTCTGGTTCAGCTGCGGGTTGCCGGTGTTATCGGTGTGACCGGCGACCACAATCAGCCAGCCCGGTTTGGCCTTGATGCCCACCAGCGAGTTGACCAGCAATTTGGTGGAGCCCGCTTTCAGCGCCGATTGACCGGAATCGAACAGCGACATACTGTCGAGGCGAATGGTCTTTGGCCCCTGTACGATCTTTTTGATAACTGGCGAGGGTGGCGGTGGCGGAGCCCAATCATTCACGGCCGCTTCAACAGCAGGCACCAGACGCAGCCCCTGATACAGCCCGAGGCGATAGCGCACAGGCTCCCCGCGACGCTGCCAGTCATCCAGCAGTGCGCCATCGGCGCGCAGACGCTGCTGGGCACGGAGTTTCGGCGCAACCGGCGTGCCGGTGAGGTGGTGGTATAAGGCAAGATGGTCGCCGACACTGCGGATCAGGCGCTGGTTGTTCACCCACGACGCCAGCATGGCGAGTGCCAGGAAAATCCCGCCCAGTAATCCGGCATAACGCCAGAACACCATTCTGCGGCTTACGCCACGTCGGCGCGGTAACGCCGGCAGCAGCAGTTCAGGCAACGGCAGTGGCTCTGTGGTGACAACGGCATCCGGTGGCAGCGCCGTCACGGAAGTGATGTGTTGTTGCCAGAGATTGCCCGCGATACCACTCACCGGCACCATGCACATACCCTGCACGCAGGGCTTCATCACCGGCGGTTCGCCCTGTCGTACCGACAGCAGGTCAGTCACCGCGCTGTTTTGCCAGGCAAGCAGACTGTCCAGCCACAGGCCCTGACTCAGGCGCGAAAGGCGTCCGTCTGATCCTGTCACCCGGATCCACTCCATCAGTGACACATTGCCCTGACCGGGCTGATATACCTGAACACCACTCCGCTGGCTGACCGTGGTAAACCAGACCAGTTCCGCGTCAGCACAGACGGCTGGCGGTGACAGCCAGGTCACAGTCCACAGCGGCGGGAGTCGGTCAAGAGCGGCGCGGCACTGCACCACCGCACGCTGCCAGCCGCGCAGGCTCTGGGTAAAATCGACGTCGGAGGTATGGCGCTCAGGCAATATCGCCAGTAACACAGAGATTTGTGACGCCAACGCCGGGCGGATCTGACTCAGGTGTTGGGCAAGCAAGGGCAGCTGTTCTGCGTCTTTTATCCGCAGATACCAGCCCTGACGGGTTTCACGATGCTGTGCAGACTCAGCAAACAGCGCACTGTTATCACCACACACCAGAACAACTGCGCCCTGGAAATCTTCCGGAGGCAGACTCTCGTCCACAATCTCCCTGAGCGCCTGCGCCCGCAGCTGTGATGCCCGGTGCTGACACCAGAGCATCGCCCCGCACGCCAGAACAACCAGCAGGCTGAGCGCCACACGGCTCCCGACCGACAGCGGCCAGAAGCCCAGAATGAGGCACAGCGCCAGCACACCCGCCAGGGCGGTTAACAGACTCAGGTAAACATCACGCATCCTTTACCCCGGTCTGACCGTCTGACTCACCAGTTCGGTGAGGGAGGAAGAGAGGAAGAACCACAGCGCAGCAAGTACCACCGCCCCGAGGATCCAAGACAGCCAGTACAAGCGATGACCACTACGCAAACGAGAAGCCCTGACGACGATGGGTGCATCCTGTGCAAGCGTAAAGGCGGGCACCCGTTCACCCAGCGCACGGACCACGTCTTCACGGCGTTCGTCATCTTGTGCCCGGTACTGGCCGACAAACCCCAGTTGCAGGGTTCGGTACATGCAGGTCAGCACGGCAGTGTCCGGTGCGGACTCTTTCAGCAGGTTGCGGATCCGCTCCCACAGTTCCTCCCCGGCGTTCAGGGTGCCAAAGAAGTGTGCCTGCAGCGGGTCACGGCGCCAGGCCAGATAGCCATCGTCGGTGGTTCCCCGGTTCAGGACACTCTCATCAAGCAGTGCACACAGGGCATACACCATATGGTCACGACTGATGTCATTGTAACCTGCCTCCGTGAGCGCCGCTTTTGCCTCCTGTACCAGACGGCAGGCCCGGCGGTAGAGCCCCTCCCCGTCACGGACTTCCTGACCGCCGCGCAACTGGCTAGCCATCAGCCAGCCCGGGTAGAAAATACGTTCTATCTGGCTGAGTTCGGATTTATTCATGAGCGCAGCACCGCAAAGAGTTCAAGATTTACATCCCCCAGTGAGCGCGGGGTGTAGAAGGTGCAGTTGCCCATCACAAGCATTGCGCGAGCCGCCTCAGTACTCAGATCCAGCGAGAAATACTGGTTCTCAAGGCGCAACGGGATAGCGGCAGGAACATGGGTCAGCGGTTTGATAACCATCCCGCTCAGGGCCACATTCACCACGTCGGACACATCATCAAAGCTGCCCGCTTTACACAGCTGCGGGAATTTCGTCTGAAGTTCGTGGTTTGGCATGGAGGAGCGTACGGAGAGGTAGAAGTCTGCCCCTTCGCGCAGACGCGCATCGTGCAGGGCACCTTTCCAGATCTGATCCTGATGCTCCAGGTGGATGCTCAGCACCCGCGACGGCAGACTCGCTTCCAGCAGCTTATCGAGCAGAGCCAGCAACGGCGGGAATACCCGTTCCGGTGCATCGTGCTGATAAGCTGGGATATCGCCGGCGTCGTGCTCCAGCGAAAACGTCAGCAGGCTGCCCGCCAGACGGGTCAGTTCACGATAAAGCAGCTCAGGATGACGACCCGGGGTCTGCAGCAGTTCGATCAGAACCGGCTCGGCGCTGTTCAGGGAATTAAGCAGCCAGAACAGGGAAACATCGGCCACAGCAAAATCGGCCAGACGCTCGTTACTTTCACGCCGCATCGCCATCAGGCACTTACGCCGCGCCTGTAGGCGGACCAGCAGGTCGCCCAGTTCGGCCACAAGCACAGGGCTTGCCGCAACCGAGAGCATCGGCGGGATAAAGGAGGAATCGCGGCTCCACTGTCCCTGCGCGTTACGTACCAGGCGTGCCACCGGACAGGTCAGGTATGCGGTGTTTTCCTGCGTGGACAAACGCAGCGTGATGGCATTACGCAGAATAGCCAGTTCACCACTTTCATACCCGGCCAACTCCTGAACCACAACGCGTTCAGCTTTCCAGCGGCGCGGGCGCTCGCTGTCCAGACCGTTATCCAGGTTACCGCCGCTGGCACTCAGCAACGGCAGTGCTGCCAGCACGTCGACGACCTCGTTGCCGTGTGCAGCAGATACATCACAGACCGGCGGAAGATTGTCTGCCAGTTCAGTATCTACCGTCGTGCCATCATGGAAACGAACCACCAGACGGGTGGCATTGAGCCGTGATAACGCCAGGGCGGCGTCGTCAAATTCAGCACTTACCACGCCCCAGGGATGGGAAATCCCCATCCCTGCTACCGTATCGGCAATGTGCGCGTCCCAGCGAGCCTGCTGCTGGAACTGTTGCGGGGCCAGAGCAGCCCCGTCCTCCCATAGTGGGCGATATATTTTCATCCCTGATTGTCCCTCGCCTTAAGACCTGGCTTTCGGCATCTGGGAAACCAGCGACAGGTTGACGTCCATGCCTTCCACCTGGAAGTGCGGGACAGCGAACAGTTTCACGCGGAAGAAGCCCGGATTATCCTCAATATCTTCCACCATCACCTTCGCGTCGCGCAGCGGGTGGGAAGCCTGCAGCTCGTCGCCCGGATCGGTCATTTCAGTCACCAGACCGCGCACCCAGGTGTTCAGCTCCAGCTCCAACAGACGGCGGTCTTTGGTGGTGCCGATGTTTTCACGCTGAATCAGCTTCAGGTAGTGCGCGATACGTGACAGCAGGAAGATGTACGGCAGACGCGCGTTGATACGGCTGTTCGCGGTGGCATCAGAGGTGTCATACAGCGCTGGTTTCTGCGTTGAGTTGGCGGAGAAGAAGCACGCGTAGTCGCGGTTTTTGTAGTACGACAGGGGAATGAAGCCGAGGTTGGCGAATTCGAATTCGCGGGTTTCCGGGATCATCACTTCGGACGGGATCTTCACCTGATTACCGGTACCGAGATCATACAGATGGATAGGCAGATCCTGTACTGCGCCGCCCGCCTGCGGACCGCGAATTTGCACGCACCAGCCGTTGTTGATGAAGCTTTTCACCATGTTGGCCGCAAACGCAAAGGAAGCGTTGGTCCACAGGTATTTGTCGTGATCCGGCCCCTTCACTTCTTCGATGTAGTTGAAGCTGCGCACCGGGACGGTGTCCGGGCCATATGGCAGACGACCCAGCACGCGTGGCATGACCAGGCCCAGGTAGCGGCTGTCGTCAGTCTGACGGAAACTTTTCCATTTAATGTACTCCGCGCGATCGAAGTAGTTACCGATGTCTTTGATGGCCGCGACGTCTTCCATCGACTCCTTCTGGAAGAATTTCGGCCCCGCTGAACCGATAAACGGCATATGGGCAGCGGCAGATACTTTGGAGATATTACGCATCAGCGCCACGTCCTGGGCTGAAGCATCAAACTCATACGCTGAGATGACCGCGGCAATAGGTTCACCGCCCGGGGTGTCGTATTCCGCAATGTACGTCTGCTTGTAGAGGCCACTCTGGATAATTTCCGGAGAATCTTCGAAGTCCTGACGCAGTTCGTCTTTGGAGAGGTCGAGAATTTCCAGCTTCACGTTCTGGCGGAAGTCGGTTTTATCGACCAGTGATTTCAGCCCACGCCAGACGGATTCTACTTTCTGGAACTCATCATTGTGCATCACTTCATCAAGCTGACGGCTTATCTGGAAATCCAGTTCGGCAATATGATGGTCAAGCAGGGCTTTATCGAGCTTGTCGACGGCCTGGCCTGATTTTTTCAGGCACTGCATAAAGACCTGAACGGCGGCGGTCACGCGCGCATCGGCAGAGGTTTCCGCCATCACGGTGTTATCTTCAAAGCCATCCAGTTCACCGAGTTTCGATACCGGTGTTAAATTGATTTTGTCGAACAGCGACGCATACACACCGCCTGCAGGCAGTGTTTTTTCAATGGTGGTGCCGCCCGCCTGATTCTGAGATTCATTATTCACTGACATAAGCATTTACTCGTCATTATTCCGTTAAAAGTTTCCAGAAATTAATTCTGGGCCGGCGCAAGTGCATTCAGTTCACTACGCAGTTCATCCGAAAGCGCAGGGTCCTTTAATATAATCTCCAGTTCTTTCCTGAAAGTGACGTTATCCAGAAGATTGGATTTCAAATCACGCAGTAAATTACGCATAGCGAGCATCGCACGGAGCTGAGGAATTTGACGCGCAACCGCTTCTGGCTCAAAATCCTTCATATTCTGAAAGGCCAGTTTCACGTTTTCTTCTGAGCCATCATTGGCGAGGGTGTTTTTAACAGTGAGGTTTACTTCGGGATTGAGATCAGCGAGAACGCTGTTGAAGTTATTTTTATTGATGTTGATTGTTTCGCGTTCCGAAAGCGTCCCTTCCGCCTTGCCGTTGCTGTAGTCACCGACACTGAGAAGCTTCAGGGGGAGTTCAACCTTCTTCTGGGCTCCCCCAGTAACCAGATCCAATTTTATATTTACGCGCGCGCAAGGTATCTCGTTCTGAAATGATTCAGACATAAACATATATCTCCTAAATGAATTAGTCCCTTTGCCGGACCGGGTGTCACCATTTAAAAAGCCGGGGCTTTTTTATTTTAACCAGTGAATTACCATTACGTAAAGCAGACAAACCGGGAATAAAACTACAGGACCAAAGCTCAATAATTAAGCGCTATTTAAATACCGCATACTGACTGGCTTCAAAGGCATCTTCACGCATTTATTTAAATAACATTAAAATCGTTATCCAATAAACTAATAATTTTCACTCATGCGTTACCAGCAAATTTTTACGTGAAAACTCCTAAAAAGATCGAATTGCGGCCTGAATAGTCCAAAATGAAATATACAAAAATATCATGAAATACTCATCCGGCATCTTATATAAGGGAATGGTCTTCTTGTAGGTATCCCGCGTAATCGTGCCATTCACATTTAGAGATCTTCCGGCATATGATCCCTTCCCATGGTGGATTATCACGAATGCGTCAGGCACTCGGCGTGGTTGCCTGTGTCGTGTTCGTCCCGGCGGAATCGGTCAGTTCAAGACCGAATTTTTTAATTTCTTCATCGGTGAAGATACCGGCAACGCTAAAGTCGAGCGCTTGCGCAAGCTGTGTGGCTGTCAAATTGTCCACCAGTTCTTTCATAAAGGCATCCTCTTCATCAACTGAACGGCGTGTTCTGCTACCGGTTGCCAATGTAATCGCCCAGTGTCCGGTCTTCTCATCGCCAACCCACTTGAATTTGAAACTACTGAGCAGTTCATTAATCAGTACGACCAATGAGTCTGCATTGTTCATTTTGGTATAAGCCCGCTCCATAGCCAGAAATAGCGCTCGGGCCTGCGCTATTGCGCGGTCCAGGGTATTTAATGGCGGAAGTTCATTGACCAGATACTCGGCAGATGTTTGTGCTGTACGGCCTAATGTTGCATGCGGACTGAATGATTCCCATCTTGATTCACCGAATCTAAAATGATGCTGTTTTAAATTGGGGAATTTTTTTCCTAAGTCGGCGATATAGGCATAGTCCTCAGACCCAATGGCATGATGGGTCATCTCATGAAGAAGCGTGTTTTTAATCCCTTTCTCTTCTAATACCGTGGGGAAAACTAACATAATGCGTGCGGAAGGATCCCGCTCATAAACAAAAGCCACCGTTTGCGATATATCACCCTCACTTGCTGTAACGGGTACAACACGGCTGAGCTTGGTCTCTTTCACATGATAATGTGCTTGTTGGTAAAGCCGACTCGATAATTCATCAAGCCGTTGATAAGCTTCCCCAAGGATCGTAGCATCGGGCGTATTTAAATACCTGGCCAGCACCACGAGGATCCCATCACGCAATTCTGGCGATGCTTTTGCTTGTCCAAGCAGTGCGGAAAGTTGATCCGCCCGGGTATATGTCTTATTAAACGCCGTTTCAACTTTATCAATATTTTTCGAGGGTATAAATCTCCCCCACCATTTTTTACCCACATTTGCTTTATAGGTTATAAAATCAGGCGCAGCAATTTGGAAGCCACTATTTTGTAATTCGTAGTTATAAAAATTTGTCAGGTTCTTGATTTTAGTGGGGTCTCTGAGATTGAGCGCCAGATCTTGCATGATCGGCCTGAATTTGGTTATATCCGGACCGATCTCTTTCAATAAAGCGGCATATTTCATAATGAGATCGCCTTGCGATAAATTAACCGGCACATCTGCAAAAAACGGAAGGCTCTTCAGAGAAGACTGTAACTCCGGATTTTCTTTTAACGCTTGTCGGATAGAGGCAGAAAGCGATGTTTCTGCTTCCGCACCTTTTTCCACGCCAAGCGTTTTCTCAAAAAATTCCTGCATATCATCGAAATCCAACCCCGTGCTTTTCACGCTATTTTTGTATTCTTGCGAGGTATAAATCAGTACCCCATCCACGGGATAATCTTTTAGTGGGAGATTACTCACTGCTTCCGTCATAGGCTCAAACTCTTCAAATAACTCTGAAAAATCAGCATCATTTTTGACATCATAATAGCCAGTCACATCATCAGTCTGCTTACTTTTCTTAATCACTGTTTGGAGCCATTCATTCTCATCAAAATAAATATATGAGAATTCATTATTATCGGAAAACATCTGTACCACCACCCGATCATTACCTCTTCTCCCTTGCACAAAGTATTGGTTAATCACTTCATCCGTAGTGCTTCCTTTTTTCCATCGGGTGAGGATACGGATATCAGATTTAAATCCCAATTCGCGCATTTTACTGATCACTTTTTTGGCAGTTTTTGATTGCTTCAGCAAGCCCTCCCCCGCAATGTTGTTTGCCGCAGCGCCAGCCCCGGTATCCGTCTGCTGTTTCGATGATCCGGCAGCAGCGTCTGTTTTGTCAGACGGTTTCGTTTTCACGGAGGGGCGTGCCGTGTCCGACGCTTTTAACGTCTCGACGACCTTATCGAGATCGCTGCGCGCTTCTTTGCTGATCGTCGTCACCGTATCCGGTACTTTGCGCAGACGCCGGATACCGGTTTTGGTCATTACTTGTACCAGCTTTTCCTTCACTACCCGGTACAAGTCGGGCAGCGTTTCCTTCACCGCCGTATTCCCCAGACGCGCCAGCCGCCGGGTGCCTTTCACCACGCCGCCTATTGCAGGCCCAGCCAGATTACCCCCCAGCTCAAACGCCGCCGCCATCACCATCGAACGGATATACAGCTCACGCTCTTCCTCATCATCTGCCAGCGACGCAAGCACAGCCGTTGGCACAACCTCTCCCAGCAGGGTGACCGCCAGAGATGCCGCAACCCATGGCAGAGCAGGGCCGCCCAGCATTACGCCACCGACCATAAGTAGCACCCCGGAGAGAATGGCCAGCGTATTTATCAATTCGAATGCAACGGCCCGTTTATGCTCCGCAGACGAGTAAATAAGATCGTCGTAAAGGTCGACAAGATCCTTGCGATGCATATCGATAAGCTTGTCGAAGAGCACATCCGGCGTTTTTGCATAGGTGATAAAAGGTGGGTAGTAATCTGATGAAGACACTTCGGAGGTCATGTCCATAGAGTATGCTGGTGCATCATAGTGCTCTGCGCGATAGTCATAACTGTCGTCCACTTTCGCCAGCGCCTTCCCCGTCCGGATCGTCCGGTGTTTCTCCATAAAGGCCTTTATCGCGGGGTATTTTTCAATCACCACGCCAGGGGAAACCTTTCTCCCTCTCCCTTCCTTATGTACTTTGCCGGCAAATCCAGGCCACGGCACTTCACAATAATCATTGTTCCACAGTGACAGTAGCACGCCGATTTTCTTTTGCTTGGGAACGAGAGAAGGTGAAACCGGAATAAAAATCACATCAGCAAGGGTGACACCATGCCACTCCACGCTTTCCGCTTTGGTCTCGCCTTTGAGAAAACTTTCAACCGCATCGATATAGCGCTGATGGTACTCTCCCTGGGAAGCCTTCGATACGCGGTTTTTTCTGTCGATATACGCCAGTGCCGCTCGATCCAACATAAACTTATAGGCTTTCCTGGCCTTTTGTCCGCCCTCGGGGTTGTTCAGGTCAAACTCATCCTGGATTCGCCAGTCAGCAAAATCCCCCATATTGCCCAGACGTTCCTTCAGCGCACTGGGAAACGAGGAGGGCCATTCAATCACATCGTCGGTATAGGATGTTCCGTAATCTCTGCGCGGCACCCCCCTGGCAATGTCGACCAGCGTGTAGCTGCGGGAAGGAATAGTGGTGGTCAGTTTCCCCTTTACATCCATGCCGACCCCGGCTTTGAGTACAACCGGACGGGAAGTGATTATTGACTGATCGGACCATTTATCTTCCAGCCCATACATCTCCAACGACTCCCGGACAAAGGCCGTCATATAGCGATCCGGGTGGAGGATGTTTTCCCCCAAAAAGTCGGTCAAATCTGCTATCCGCCGATCCAATATCGTTTTCAGCTTATCCAGCATATATTTATCGGCACTGAAACGCTCAGGCATCGGTTCGGCCTGTTCGGCTTGCTGGTGGACGTTTTCCCAATCCACTCCGGTAAGCAACGCGTGTTCCGTCGATACGGTTGTATTGCCCACAGTCGCAGGCTGCGAGGTTGCCGTTTCACTGGTGTGCCGCGCCTCCATTGCCCACAACAGCGGCAACGCCTCCACTATCGACTCATTATATAACTCGAAATATTTCGACTGGGTTTGCTCATTCCAAAGAAGGAAAATGTGCTCTTTAATTATCTTGTTCAACTCCTCATCCAGCACGGCAAAATCATAAGCGGCAACCATATCGTCGTTTTCAAGCGCATGTAGCAGGCGTTTGACCGTCAGGATACTCCACGCGGTATAGAGCGTGACCAGGTCCACATGACCTGTATCGTCCCGAATAAGGTCCACCAGGCTTATCAGCATGATTTTGAGATACTGCGGAAATGTCCCGGAAAATCGGGATCGATCAATAAGATCGACATAAGACAGGCTGTATTGCCCAAAGAACACTTCCGATGCCGGTATATCCGTGCTGAATGACAATGACGTATTTTTCATGATATCTGTCGACGGTCTGTCAGCACTGTAGGTAGCCAACCGCGCGGTACGCTCCGCGAGTTTTTTACTTTTGGCAGCATATTCCTTCAGTTCGCCCGCATCCATCGCGTTACCTTCCCAGTCATCGTTCAGCCTGTTGGTCAGCGTTTCAAGGCGCTGCACAAGTACTTCCTCATCTCTGGCCTCCTCCACATTCATATGAAGCAGCCCCATGCCCCAGTCATACAGCGCTCTGCGGTAAAGCTGAAGGTAATAACGTCCCAGATGTAGCCAGCGTTCATCGGGTAGTTCTGCAGACTTCGCGCCTGAATGCGGATCGTAGATGCTCGCAATGGACTCCTCTTCAATCTCCTGCTGAAATTCTTGCCTGAAGGTCCCGACCTGCAATTCATCCATTCTTGTGAACCACGCATCTGCGAGCGGGAAGCTCTCTCTGGGCACATACAGACTGCCCCGATCACCCAGTTTGGGGCCTTCGCTCAGCATCAAAAATATCGATTTTTCTAAGGTGCCATTCTTGGCTGCTTTATATTCTTCGGCCCAGTATGCACTGCGTGACGAGGGGTCTGCTGTCGCGTTGGCTGGTACGGTCATGTTTGCTGATGCGGTCGCGTTGGCTGGCGCTGTTGCCTCCGTTGTCACGAACGGATCTACCAGTATCTTTTTCACTCTGATACCTCGCGAAACCTGGGGCTCCGCCATCAGATGTGACCTTTTAACGCGAGATTTCGCAGCCAGGGAGGCTTCCTCTGCCATCACGGTCGTGCTTTCCGGCTGCTGGCTGGCACTATCCGTGCTGCTGAATGCAGATGAGGCAATGTTATCTTCCACCAGTTCCGCGACTATCGCTTCCAGCTCTGCAATATCACCAGGGCTGAAGGGTGATACGGCCTCAACCGGCGAAGCCGCGTTTCGTTCAGGAAAGAGCGAGTTAATCAACTCCCGCTCGTCCTCAGTTAACATCCCGGTCAGTTCAGCCAGACGTTCATAAGCAGAGGCATTTTCATCATTACTGCGACCAAACATCGAATACCAGGCGTATGATAGCCCTGCCAGCAGAGCGGAAGCGCCAACTGCTTGCGCAGCCCCTCGCGGGGAGATCTGCGATGCTGCAGCAGCCATGAGCAGGCCGGTTGTACGGGTCATATCGGCAATACGATCGCTTATACCCGGCCGTGCTGCCTGAGTGGCTACCCCCGCTCCGCCCAGCATCGTCATGGCGATATACGTCGGTGCAGCGCGATCGCCGGCAGACGCAGTGCCAGGTGCCAGCGACGTATCGTATGTTGATGGGGTATAGGTCGTTTCCTCCTCCGGCTTCGCTATCACCTCTGCTTCTGCCTCTGGAGCTGGCTCACGCACTTTCGCTTCTGCCTCCGACAGCGATTTTCGCGTCGCCGGCCCCGCTTTTACAACACCGGTCTCCTGCTGACGGGTTCGCGCCCTCTCCACCGGGATCCCGGTTCCCAGAACATTCAGCACATACAACATCAGTGTTAAGCGCTCAGCCAGATTTCGTGCGCGAAAGACAGGCAATGGCGGCAGGGGCGCTGCTGCAGCTTCCGCTGCCAGTCGGGCGTCCCGCTCATCAAATTCGTAGCGGATCCAATCCTCCACCGAAGCGAATCCTGGGATCCCCAAAGTGCGTTCGGCTATGGCGCGCCTGCCACGGTTATGCCTCCTTTCGCCTCGTTTCTTCGGATGTGCATATTTCGCTCTTTTGACTTTTTCAAAGGGAGGGGCATGTCTGGGCATCACGCTTTCCTCATGATTGAGGGTGAGTGAAAGAGAAATGGCCGGAAATATATAAAATTAAAAATAGCAATAGTCAGACAACAACTACTGGTCTGTTCCGCGAATTGGGATATTTCATTAAGGTTAATGCACAGGACCCGGAGCCAGGGAAATTCCCCCTGGCCGGTTGCAGAAACAGCGGTGATCAAATCTGACTGGGTAGCACAGCCGGCAGCAGTGGCATCAAACGCCGCGCAGCCAGAAGCGCCGTGGCCTTTTCGATGTCGGGTGCGAAAAACCGGTCTTTTTCGTAGTGCGAAACCTGCTCGCGCAGCAGGTGGCGCGCCTGTTCCAGCAGTGGACTACTGGTTAACCCTTCGCGCATATCCAGCCCCTGGCAGGCGGCCAGCCACTCCACCGCAATCACACCACGGGTGTTGGCGGCCATCTCCCATAAGCGGCGACCGGCAGCCGGTGCCATCGACACGTGATCTTCCTGATTCGCTGAGGTCGGCAAACTGTCCACACTGTGCGGATGCGCTAACGCTTTATTTTCGCTCGCCAGCGCCGCAGCGGTTACCTGTGCAATCATAAAACCGGAGTTTACACCGCCATTTTTCACAAGGAACGGCGGCAGTTGCGACATATGGCTGTCCATCAGTAACGCTATGCGCCGCTCTGCCAGCGCACCGATTTCCGCAATCGCCAGCGCAATATTATCCGCCGCCATCGCCACCGGCTCCGCATGGAAATTGCCGCCGGAGATCACCTCGTTTTCCGCCGCAAACACCAGCGGGTTATCCGACACCGCGTTAGCTTCCGTCAGCAGAACATCGGCGGCGTTACGCAATTGTGTCAGACACGCACCCATCACCTGTGGCTGGCAGCGCAACGAATAGGGATCCTGCACCTTATTGCAGTTGTGATGCGACTGCGAAATGGCGCTATCGTCGGTCAGCACGTGGCGATAAAGCGCCGCAGCGTCAATCTGCCCGCGTTGCCCGCGCACCTCGTGAATACGGGCATCAAACGGGCGGCGAGATCCCAGTGCCGCTTCCGTGGTCAATGACCCACACACGACCGCAGCAGCAAACAGATCTTCCGCTTCAAACAGCCCGCGCAACGCAAATGCCGTAGAGGTCTGCGTGCCATTGAGCAGAGCCAGTCCCTCTTTCGCCGCCAGCGTTAACGGCGAGAGTCCGGCGTGTTTCAACGCCTCAACAGACGGTAACCATTCGCCCTGCCAGCGCGCTTTACCTTCACCGAGTAGCGTGAGCGACAGATGGGCAAGCGGCGCCAGATCTCCGGATGCGCCTACCGAACCTTTCGCCGGGATCCACGGATAAACCCCGGCATTGACCATTGCCACCAGCATCTGGATCACTGGCAACCGGATACCGGAAAAACCACGCGCCAGGCTGTTAATTTTTAACACCATGATCAGGCGCGCCATGGCGTCGTCCAGCGGTTCACCTACTCCCGCAGCATGAGAAAGCACCAGTGAACGCTGGAGGTTTTCCAGATCTTCACTGGCAATACGCGTCTGCGCCAGCAAACCAAAACCGGTGTTAATGCCATAGGCTGTACGCCCTTGCGCCATGATGGCATTCACGCAAGCCACGCTGTCATCAATGGCGGCAAACGCGCTTTCATCCAGCGTAAGATGCAGCGGGTGGCTATAAATATCACGCAGTTGCGCCAGTGTCAGTTGGCCGGGAATAAGGGTGAGATTCTTCATGCCTGGTAAAGTCCCTGAGTTGCTGCGTTTTCAGGCTGCGTGCGGCGCACCTGAAAAACACGGTGAGTATATAAACACATATACTTGTCTATACAAATACACGCAAGTCATGATTTAACATAAAAGATACAATTTTTTTATAGTGCGCCAGTAATCACGATTTCACAGTTGCTCGCATACCGGCATAAAAACCGTCCGCATAAACGCAGTGGACATGTGCCCAGGCAGGCGGGTGTTTGTGCATTTTTTTGCATGTCATTTTTATTGCACTTTTAAGACCCGAAAATCCTGGTTGCCGGAGAGTGTGAGATAGCTCAAAAAATTAGCCTTATAAATCAGGCGGAAATGAAGCGTTTCAGCAAGGATTTTATCCGTCGCTCAAGCGCAATTTATTTAGCAATGAAATTAATGTGTCGCCAAAGCCCGACACAACGTAACTCACTAAAATTAAATAAAAAAAACCCTCTTGTAAGGGCAAAAAATTAAGCGTACATTAGCCCCGTTTGGTGAGGAATCACCCAAGATTCTGAGATGGAGCTGTGGCCGAAAGGGAGAAAATTTTCATTTTCGTTTTGGCGTAGTTTCACCTCTCTATACTCAGTCCTGATAGGTCATGAATGCATACATAACGTATGCGGAGCGATGAACGTGAAATATTTCTTTATGGGCATTTCGATGATGGTCATTGTTTGGGCCGGCACATTCGCCCTGATGATCTGACCTGAGCGTATTGATGCAGAAAAAAAGGAGCCTTTTGGCTCCTTTTTTTATTGATTCGGTTAAGGTTCAATGTCTTCCGCAGTGCTTTTAGGCACGGCCGCAAGCAGAGCATCAGCGCGGAACATACTCTTAATACCCCGTACCGCCTGGCGAATACGATCGCGGTTCT
Organism: Kosakonia sp. ML.JS2a; assembly: GCF_025642095.1. Classification (GTDB taxonomy): domain Bacteria; phylum Pseudomonadota; class Gammaproteobacteria; order Enterobacterales; family Enterobacteriaceae. Next base: position 1,566,272 of record NZ_CP106754.1, on the reverse strand, counting down.
CAATCAGCGCGAAACGCACATGGGTATCGCCGTAATCACCAAAACCAATCCCCGGCGACACGCATACCTTGGCGTCTTTCAGCAACTTCTTGGCAAATTCGAGCGACCCCATTGCGGCATACGGCTCCGGAATTTTCGCCCATACGTACATGGACGCTTTCGGCATTTCGACCATCCAGCCAGCTTCATGCAAGCCTTTCACCAACACGTCGCGGCGGCGCTTGTACTGCGCGGCAATGTCGCGTACGCACTGTTGATCCCCTTCCAGCGCCGCGATAGCCGCCACCTGCAACGGCGTAAACGTCCCGTAGTCGTGGTAACTTTTGATACGCGCCAGCGCGTTAACCAGTACCGGATTGCCAACCATAAAACCAATACGCCAACCCGCCATATTGTAGCTTTTCGACAGGGTAAAGAATTCGACCGCGACATCGCGTGCGCCGGGCACCTGCATGATTGACGGCGCTTTCCAGCCATCATAAACAATGTCGGCATAAGCCAGATCGTGCACCACCAGCACATCGTAGCGTTTTGCCAGCGCCACCACTTTCTCAAAGAACTCCAGCTCCACACACTGCGCTGTCGGGTTGGACGGGAACCCGAGGATCATCATCTTCGGCTTCGGGTAACTTTCGCGGATCGCACGTTCCAGTTCGTTGAAGAAATCGACGCCTTCCACCAGCGGCACAGAACGCACCTGCGCGCCCGCAATCACCGCGCCATAGATATGAATGGGGTAGCTTGGGTTTGGCACCAGCACCGTATCGCCATGATCCAGCGTGGCCAGCATTAAATGCGCCAGTCCCTCTTTCGAGCCAATTGTCACAATGGCTTCGGTTTCCGGATCGATATCCACCTGATAGCGATCCTGATACCAGCGGGAAATCGCCCGACGCAGACGCGGTATACCGCGCGAAGTGGAGTAACCATGCGTATCCGGGCGCTGCGCCACAGTACAGAGTTTCTCGACAATATGCGGTGGCGTCGGGCCATCCGGATTCCCCATGCTGAAATCAATAATGTCTTCGCCGCGCCGACGCGCAGCCATTTTCAGTTCAGCAGTGATATTAAAAACATAAGGGGGAAGACGATCGATACGCGTAAAACGGCGTTCAGGACTGAAGTCAGCCATAGATTCCTCGGGATAACGTGAGCGCCCGGACCGTCCGAGCGACGTCGCCGCGATTGCGGCGTGCTAAGAACATAGCCCGAAAAATTTCCTGCTGTCGAGAGGGAAAGAAAAAAATAATCCGCTGGCGAAAAAGGGGAATACAAAAAACCTGATCTGAGTGCAACGCTATCCTCTTATTACTAAATCAGATAAATATTTTAACAATATGATATCAATAAAATTACCTTGCATTTTCATCAACGCTCCGTCTTCGCTTACACGCTTTCGACGCTTATTAATCCCCTTTTGAAATAGTGGTTTTTCCTCATTCACTCAATGAATGTCCCGGCTGGTCATCCGGGCCGCAGTTTTTTATCATAGCTTTTTGACGCCTTTCACATGAGTTTCCCGTGCACGAAATATTCGACATGTTGCTGGCGGTTTTCGATCGCGCGGCGTTGATGCTGATCTGCCTGTTTTTCCTGATCCGTATCCGCCTGTTTCGCGAGCTGCTGCATAAAACCGCCCACTCCTTCAAAGAGTTACTGGGCGTAACCGCCATCTTCTCAATGTTCGCACTGTTCAGTACCTGGTCCGGCGTTCCCGTGGAAGGTTCGCTGGTCAACGTGCGTATCATTGCGGTGATGTCCGGCGGCATTCTGTTTGGCCCGTGGGTCGGCATCATTACCGGCGTGATTGCCGGGGTGCATCGCTACTTGATTGATATTGGTGGGGTTACGGCGATTCCCTGCTTTATCACCAGCATTATTGCCGGGATCATGTCTGGCGTAATTAACCGCAAGATCCCGAAAGCGCAACACTGGCGCGTGGGGATTATCGGCGGCATGATCTGTGAAAGCCTCACCATGATGCTGGTGGTGGTATGGGCGCCGTCCACCGCGCTTGGCCTCGATATCGTCTCCAAAATCGGCGTGCCGATGATCCTGGGCAGCGTCTGTATCGGGTTTATTGTGCTGCTGGTGCAGAGCGTTGAAGGGGAAAAAGAGGCCATTGCCGGGCGTCAGGCGAAACTGGCGCTGGATATCGCCAATAAAACGCTGCCGCTGTTCCGTAACGTTAACAGCGAATCTCTGCGCCAGGTGTGCGATATCATTCGCCGTGATATCGACGCCGACGCGGTCGCGATTACTAATGTTGACCATGTTCTGGCCTATGTCGGCGTTGGGGAAAATAATTACCGCGACAGTGACGACATCATCAGCCCTACCACGCATCAGGCGATCAATACCGGCGAAATCATCATTAAAAACAATGATGAAGCGCACCGCACGCCGGAAATTCACTCTATGCTGGTGATCCCGCTGCGTGAGCAGGGCATCGTTACCGGGACGCTGAAAATCTACTACTGCCACGCTCACCAGATCACCTCATCACTACAGGAGATGGCCGTCGGGTTATCACAAATTATCTCCACCCAACTGGAAGTGTCCCGCGCCGAACAGTTGCGTGAGATGGCAAATAAGGCAGAACTGCGCGCATTGCAGAGCAAAATTAACCCGCACTTCCTCTTTAATGCCCTGAATGCCATCTCGTCATCCATTCGTCTTAATCCGGACACCGCCAGGCAATTGATTTTCAATTTGTCGCGTTATTTACGCTATAACATTGAATTAAAAGACGATGAGCAGATAGATATCAAAAAAGAGCTGTACCAGATTAAAGATTACATTGCGATTGAACAGGCGCGCTTTGGCGACAAACTGACGGTCATTTACGACATTGACGAAGAGATCGGTTGCGAGATCCCCAGCCTGTTGATCCAGCCGCTGGTGGAAAACGCCATCGTGCATGGCATTCAGCCCTGTAAAGGCAAAGGGGTGGTAACCATTAGCGTAGAAGAGTGCGGCAACCGCGTGCGAATTGCCGTGCGTGATACCGGAAATGGCATATCGCCGGAGATGATCGCTCGCGTAGAAGCCGATGAAATGCCCGGCAATAAAATTGGTCTGCTGAATGTTCACCAGCGCGTGAAACTGCTTTACGGCGAAGGGTTACATATCCGCCGCCTGACGCCGGGAACGGAAATCGCGTTCTACGTGCCGCGCCAGTCGACGCCCACGCCCTCGATTGCCGCGCTGTTGCCTTAACGGGAGATGTGAATGAAAGTCATCATTGTTGAAGATGAAATCCTGGCGCAGCAGGAGCTAAGCTGGCTGATTAAAGCACACAGTCAGATGGAGATTGTCGGCACGTTTGACGACGGTCTCGACGTCCTGAAGTACCTGCAACACAATAAAGTCGACGCCATTTTTCTGGATATCAACATCCCGTCGCTGGACGGTGTATTGCTGGCGCAGAACATCAGCCAGTTCGCCCACAAACCGTTTATTGTGTTTATCACTGCCTGGAAAGAGCATGCGGTCGAAGCGTTCGAGCTGGAAGCGTTTGACTACATCCTCAAACCTTATCAGGAATCACGCATTATCAGCATGTTGCAAAAGCTGGAAAACACGTGGCAACAACAAACCGGCACAGCCGCTAACCCGCAACCGCGGGAAAATGCGACCATCAATCTGGTGAAAGACGAACGCATTATCGTCACCAGCATTCACGATATTTATTATGCGGAAGCGCATGAAAAGATGACCTTCGTCTACACGAAGCGGGAGTCTTACGTGATGCCGATGAACATCACCGAGTTTTGCAGCAAACTGCCGACGGCGCATTTCTTCCGTTGCCACCGCTCCTACTGCGTCAATCTGGATAAGATCCGCGAAATAGAGCCATGGTTTAACAATACCTATATTTTGCGGCTGCGCGACCTGGAGTTTCAGGTGCCCGTCAGCCGCAGTAAGGTAAAAGAGTTCCGGCAGTTAATGGCGCTCTAGAGATAGTAGCCCAGCGTCTGGCGCAGGTGCGCGCCCGCGCCTAACAGCCCCGGATTATCGTGGACGATAAGGTAAACCGGAATATCCTCGACGTAGGATTTAAAGCGGCCTTTATCTTCAAAGCCGCCGCGAAAACCGGAAGCGGTAAAGAAATCGAGGAAGCGCGGCACAATGCCACCAGCAATGTAGACGCCGCCAAAGGTGCCAAGGTTCAGCGCCAGGTTGCCGCCAAAGCGCCCCATAATGACGCAGAACAGCGACAGCGCACGGCGACAATCGATGCAGCTATCCGCCAGCGCGCGCTCGGTTACGTCTTTCGGTTGCAGATTTTCCGGCAGACGCCCGTCGGATTTCACAATCGCGCGGTAGAGGTTCACAAGCCCCGGGCCGGACAGCACGCGCTCTGCGGAGACATGGCCAATCTCACCGCGCAGCTCTTCGAGGATAATCCCCTCTTCTTCGCTGTTGGGGGCGAAATCCACATGACCGCCCTCACCCGGCAGGCTCACCCAGCGTTTATCCACATGCACCAGATGCGCGACGCCAAGACCAGTTCCCGCACCGTAAACAGCGATCGGCTTGCCTTCCACCGGCTGCGCGCCGCCAAACTGGATCAGATGTTCTTGTTTCAGCATCGGGATCGCCATCGACACAGCCGTAAAATCGTTAATGATTTCCAGATGCGCGAAACCGAGGTTTTTCTTCATTTCTGCGATGGAAAAAGCCCAGGTATGGTTGGTCATCGCCACCCAGTCATCGGTGATCGGGCAGGCAATGGCGATACAGCCGTCTTCCACACTCACGCCGTGCTCATCAAGGTACACTCGCACCACGGCTTCCAGGCTTGGGTAGTCGAGGCCGGAGTAAGTCTTGGCCCGGGAGATGACGCCGCTGTCGACATCGCACAACGCTAAGCGCGCGTTGGTGCCGCCTACGTCGCCCACTAAAGCATATTTTGTCATTCTTTTACGGCTCCGCTAAAGTCAGAATAAATCTTTGGCACACTGTAAATTCAAGGCGCTTTAACGACAATGACCATAACACGAGCGCCCCAGGATTATCGATCTTCGTCACAGATTAACGCCGTGGTTTCGGCTCTGTTAGCAGCCACTGCGACCCTCTTCCGGTAAAAGGACATAAGCATGCTCCATCCGCGAGCCAGAACCCTGTTATTGCTGGCGCTGCCCGCACTGACGATCGGCATAGCCTCAAGCCTGGTATTACTGCTGGTGATGAAAATCGCCAACCTGCTGCAATCCATTTTATGGTTCGGCATTCCCTGGCGGTTGGGGGTCGATCCGGACTCTCCCGGCTGGATCCTGCTGATGTTGACGCTAACGGGCGTTGCCGTGGGGCTGGTGATCCGCTTTAGCGCCGGTCATGGCGGCCCGGATCCGGCGACCGAACCCTTGATCAGTGCGCCGGTTGCCGTCAATGCGCTGCCGGGTCTGGTACTGGCGTTGATTCTTGGGCTGGCGGGCGGCATCAGCCTCGGGCCTGAACACCCGGTAATGGTGCTGAATATTGCGCTGGCAGTGGCGATTGGCGCGCGCGCATTTCCACGAGTCGCCCCGCTGGACTGGACGATTTTAGCCTCTGCGGGCACACTCGGCGCGCTGTTTGGCACCCCGGTCGCCGCGGCGCTGATCTTTTCACAAACGCTGACCGCCAGTAACGATGTGCCGTTGTGGGACCGTCTGTTCGCCCCGCTGATGGCCGCCGCTGCTGGCGCGCTGACCACCACGGTGCTGTCGCATCCCCATTTCACCTTACCGATTCCCCATTATCCGCAGTTGCACATCGTCGATATCATCAGCGGCGCGGTCGTCACCGCGTTCGCCATCGCGCTGGGGATGGTTGCAGTCTGGTGTTTACCTCGCCTGCACCAGCTTATGCAGCGGCTAAAAAACCCGGTGCTTGTGCTGGGCATTGGCGGGTTTCTGCTCGGTATTCTGGGCATTATTGGCGGTAATATCACGCTGTTTAAAGGGCTGGATGAGATGCAGCAACTGGCCTTTGCGCAGACATTCACCGTCAGCGATTATTTGCTGTTTGCGGTGGTAAAACTGGCGGCGCTGGTGGTGGCAACGGCTTGCGGATTCCGCGGTGGGCGTATTTTCCCGGCGGTGTTCGTCGGGGTGGCGCTGGGTCTGATGCTGCACCAGCATGTAGACGCGGTACCGGCAGCGGTGACCATCTCCTGTGCGGTGCTCGGCCTGGTACTGGTGGTCACGCGGGATGGCTGGTTAAGCCTGTTTCTTGCCGCGGTCGTGGTGCCGGACACCACGTTGCTGCCGTTGTTATGCATCGTGATGCTTCCTGCCTGGCTGCTGCTGGCCGGGAAGCCAATGATGATTGCTCCCCGGCGGGACAAGTGATCACTGATTGTTGCGCGCCTCAAGCGATCGGGTGACGTCGCGCAGCAAATCAGGGAGATCGCTCTTCGGCAACATCACTTCTATCAGCGCGAGGCGGTGATGATGGGCGGCGGCTTCCAGCGCCTCAGCCAGTTGCACGGTTTCGCTGACCCGCCAGCACTCGGCCTGGCCATCATGGCTGAGTGCATGTGGAATGTGCGTCCAGTTCCAGCGCGCAATGTCGTTATAACGCTGCTGCGCGCCTTGAATGGCGCGTTCCACCGTATAGCCATCATTATTAAGCAAGACAATGATGGGCCGCAGGCCGTCACGCAGCATTGACCCCAGTTCCTGAATGGTTAACTGAGCCGCACCATCGCCACTGAGCAAAATCACCCGCCGTTCCGGGCAGGCGGTTTGCGCGCCAAACGCGGCGGGCAGACAAAAACCGATCGATCCCCATAGTGGCTGCACCAGAAAATCGACCTCCGCAGGCAAGCGCAGACCCGCCGCGCCAAACGCAGCGGTTCCCTGATCGGCCAGGATGATATCGCCAGGGCGGATAAAATCTTGCAACGTTTTCCAGAGTGTTGACTGGTCCAGCGTCCCCTGATGCACACGGTGCGGCGCGTCAGTGTGATTAACCGGCTTAAGCGGGTTACGCGGATGATGGCGACACACCGAAATCAGCGTATTCACCGCGTCGCGCATCGACACGCCGCTAAACCAGGTTTCCCCTACCCGTGCGGCGAACGGCTGAATGTCGATAGTGCGTTCCCGCGGCAATTGCTGACTAAACCCGGCGGTCAGCGTATCGGTAAAGCGTGTGCCCACGCAAACCACTCTGTCCGCACCTTCTATGGCTTCGCGCACGACCAGCGGGCTTGCCGCACCGCTGTAAGTGCCCACAAACCCGGGTTGCGTTTCATCAAACAGCCCTTTGCCCATCAGCATCGTGGCATGAGGTACAGGGAAATCGCGTATCCAGCATTGCAACATTTTCTGTACGCCGAAGCGACGGGCAAGGAAATCCGCCAGTAGCGCAACCCGTGGGCTACCCGACATCAGCGCCTGCGCATGACGGCGAAACGCATCAAGGCGCATTTCGTCGGACTGAACCGAGGGAAAAGTGAAAGCGTTTACAGGCGGTATCGCCGCCATTTTGGCGACATCAGCCGGTAACATCAGATAACCGGGGCGGGACTCCGCCAGCATGGTGCTGATAACCCGGTCGATTTCATAGCAGGCGTTTTGCGCCGTTAAAATGGCGCGCGCGGCGGTAACCGGTTCGCTCATCCGCCAGAAGTGGCGAAAATCCCCGTCGCCGAGCGTATGGTGCAGTAGCTCTCCGCGCTGCTGCACCGTGCTACACGGGGCGCCAACAATATGCAGCACTGGCACATATTCAGCAAAACTGCCGGCAATGCCGTTAATGGCGCTTAGTTCCCCCACGCCAAAGGTGGTAAGCAATGCGCCAGCCCCCCGGCAACGCCCATAGCCATCGGCAGCATAGGCGGCGTTAAGTTCGTTGGCGCAGCCAACCCAGTGGACCGTTGGATGTTGAATCACGTGATCGAGAAATTGCAGGTTATAGTCGCCCGGCACGCCGAACAGATGGTGAATGCCACAGCCAGCGAGCCTGTCCAGCAGATAGTCGGCAACAGAGTAATCGGTTTGCATGACATTGATCCTTCCAGACTTTGGTTCTTCACTGAGTATTGAAGAACTGTGATGAGAGTCCAGGATACGCGCCATATCGGAGGTGGAAAGCAAGCTTTACGATAACGCCCGGTGTACTCTCATTGGTCCAGCGATGTAAACGCATACACTGACGACACGATGACTTAAAAGGGGCAACGGCATGGTTTATCAGGCGGATTCCGCACGTTACGAAAAAATGGTCTACCAGCGCTGCGGTGACAGCGGGCTAAAACTCCCGGCGATTTCACTCGGGCTGTGGCATAACTTTGGCGACACCACCCTGCTGGAAAACAGTCGGCAATTACTGCGGCACGCATTCGATCTTGGCATTACCCATTTCGATCTGGCCAACAACTACGGGCCGCCTCCCGGCTCAGCGGAGAGCAATTTCGGCCGCATCCTGCGGGAAGATTTCCTCCCCTGGCGCGACGAGCTGATTATCTCCAGTAAAGCCGGATACACCATGTGGGATGGCCCCTATGGCGACTGGGGATCGCGCAAATACCTGATTGCCAGCCTCGATCAAAGCCTGCGCCGGATGGGGCTGGAATACGTGGATATCTTCTACCATCATCGCCCGGACCCGGAAACGCCGCTGAAAGAGACCATGCGCGCGCTGGATCATATTGTGCGCCAGGGTAAAGCGCTGTACGTCGGGTTGTCTAACTACCCGGCCGCGCTGGCGCGTGAAGGTATCGACATCCTCAACGACCTGGGTACGCCGTGCCTGATCCATCAACCTAAATACTCGATGTTTGAACGCTGGGTGGAAACCGAACTGCTGGAAGTCTTGCAGCAAAAAGGCGTCGGCAGCATTGCCTTCTCCCCGCTGGCGGGTGGGCAATTAACGGACCGCTATCTGCACGGCATCCCGGCAGATTCACGCGCTGCCAGCGGCAGCCGTTTCCTGAATCCGGACCAGCTTACCGATGAAAAACTGGCAACAGTACGTGCGCTGAATGCGGTGGCGCAACGGCGAGGGCAGAAACTGTCGCAGATGGCGCTGGCCTGGGTGCTACGCGGCGGCAAAGTGACCTCGGTGCTGATTGGCGCCAGTAAGATCGGGCAACTGGACGATGCCGTTGGCATGCTGGCCAATCGGGATTTCAGCGCAGCAGAATGTGAGGAAATTGACGCCATTCTCAGCGGGGCAAAATAACACCATTTTTAGCAAAAAGTGCTGCCATTCATGATTTAGGAGTTCCGCCAATAATACGGGGTTTTACCGCCCCGTAAAATTGTTGTAACAGGCCGTTTCGGCCCCGATCGTGAAGGAGAAGAGTATGTTCAGGTCACTGATTCTGGCAGCAGTGTTAATGGCTTCAGCCCCCCTGGTCGCTAATGCTGGTGAAATCACCCTGTTGCCGTCTATAAAATTACAAATTGGCGATCGTGACAATTACGGTAACTACTGGGACGGCGGACGCTGGCGCGACCGCGACTACTGGGGTCGCAACTACGAATGGCGCGGCAACCACTGGTATAAACACGACCGCGGATGGCATCGCGGTTGGGATAAACGCGACGCCTATGAACGCGGCTACCGCGAAGGCTGGGACGATCGCGATGACCACCGCGGGCCGGGAGGCGGTCGCTGGCGTCATCATTGATACGAAAAAGGAGCGCATGCGCTCCTTTTTTCTTTGTGCTGGTTGGTGAGCAGAACGCTATAGCCCCGCCGCGGTCCCCACTAACAACCAGCCATTTAAACTGACCACCAGTACCACAATCACCCAGCCGGTACGCTTAATCAGCGATGAATTCACCAGTTCACCCATCAGCGCACGATTGCTGGTAAACACCAGCAGCGGCACCAACGCCAGCGCAATACCGAAGCTCAGCAACACCTGGCTCATCACCAGAATTTGCGTCGGATCCAGCCCCAGCCAGATGACGATAAACGAGGGCATCATGGTAATAGTACGACGAACCCACAGCGGAATATGGAAACGCACAAACCCTTGCATCACCACCTGTCCCGCCAGCGTGCCCACCACCGTTGAAGAGAGGCCTGCTGCCACCAGGCTCAGACCAAAAATGGTGGCGGCCGCGTGGCTCAATAACGGCTCCAGCGTGAGGTAAGCCTGATCCAAATCGGCAATCCCGGTATGACCGTTAAAATGGAAAGCCGCGGCTGCGGTGGCCATCATTGCCAGATTCACAAAACCGGCAATGGTCATGGCAATTCCTACATCCCATTTGGTGGCTGAATAGCGCTGACGCTGGGTTCCCTGGTGCAAATGCTGCGTCAGGGAAGAGTGCAGGTAAATCACATGCGGCATAATGGTCGCCCCCAACACCCCGGCGGCGAGAAAGACGGCGTCGGTTCCCGGCAAACTGGGAATCACAATCCCTTTCGTCAGCGCCGCCAGCCGCGGCTGAGAAAACACCAGCTCAACAATGTATGCCGCTGCAACAAACAGCAATAACCCGCCGATCACCTTCTCTAACGGTTTTTGCCCACGTCGTTGCAACATCAAAATCAAAAAGGTGGCAACGCCGGTCAGCACCGCGCCTTGCAGCAGCGAAACGCCGAGGATCATTTTAAAACCGATAGCCGCGCCAATAAATTCCGCGAGATCAGTGGCCATGGCGATAATTTCCGCCTGTACCCAGTAGAACCAGACCACCGGGCGTGGATAGTGATCGCGGATCTGCTCAGCCAGGTTTTTGCCGGTGGCGATACCGAGTTTGGCGGAGAGCAACTGAATCAGCATCGCCATTAAATTGGCCCACACCACAACCCACAATAGCTGGTAGCCGAAACTGGCCCCCGCCTGAATGTTGGTGGCAAAGTTGCCGGGATCGATATAGCCAATCGCCGCAATGAACGCCGGTCCCATTAACGCGAACCTCAGCTTGCGCGCTGCACGCCCACTGCTATTCTCAACGCGACTACTGTTCATTTTATGCCCTTAAATATAGCCTTTGCTATGTTTCATGCTACCAAAATGAGAATGATTATCAAGTTCATTTAGATGGGTTTACCTGATTTCTCTGATAGCCAGAAACAATAGAAGGGCTGAATGTCCAGTATGGTGACGGCGGCAACAGGAACTGCCGCAGCGTTATGTTAAGAGTTTAGCATCACGACGCAACTTTTCACTCCTTTACTTAACATAACAGAAATGTATGGTGGATCACTAATTTTGAGTCTGGTCACAGGCCATTAATATAGTGTGTGTTTGATCTCGTTTTCTTTTGGCTTGTTACATAGAATGTGCACGAAATTTCTACCCGTCTCATATTTGGAGCAAATATGTCCCGTGTTCTGCACTTTGTCCTGGCGCTTGCTGTCGTGGCGCTGCTTGCCTTGCTCGTGAGCAGCGATCGCAAGAAAATCCGCATCCGCTTTGTTATTCAATTGCTGGTGATTGAAGTTTTACTGGCCTGGTTCTTCCTGAACTCTGATATCGGCCTGGGCTTCGTTAAAGGCTTCTCCGAAATGTTTGAAAAACTGCTCGGTTTCGCCAACGAAGGCACCAACTTCGTATTCGGTAAAATGAATGACGAAGGCCTGGCGTTCTTCTTCCTGAAAGTGCTGTGCCCGATTGTCTTTATTTCTGCACTGATCGGGATTTTGCAACATATCCGCGTGTTGCCAATCATTATTCGCGCCATCGGGACGGTGCTGTCTAAAGTGAACGGCATGGGCAAACTGGAGTCATTTAACGCCGTCAGCTCCCTGATTCTGGGTCAGTCCGAGAACTTTATTGCCTATAAAGATATCCTCGGCAAAATGTCGCGCAACCGCATGTACACCATGGCGGCGACGGCGATGTCCACCGTTTCGATGTCCATCGTTGGCGCGTACATGACCATGCTGCAGCCGAAATATGTTGTGGCGGCGCTGGTGCTGAACATGTTCAGTACCTTTATTGTACTGTCGCTGATCAACCCGTACCGCGTGGAAGAGAGCGAAGAAAACCTGCAAATGGCGAAGTTGCACGAAGGTCAGAGCTTCTTTGAAATGCTGGGCGAATACATTCTGGCGGGCTTCAAAGTGGCGATTATCGTTGCGGCGATGCTGATTGGCTTTATTGCGCTGATTTCTGGTCTGAACGCGCTGTTCGCGGCGATTTTTGGTATCTCTTTCCAGGGCATTCTCGGTTATATCTTCTACCCGATTGCCTGGGTTCTGGGCGTACCGGCTCACGAAGCGCTGCAGGTGGCGAGCATCATGGCCACCAAACTGGTTTCCAACGAATTCGTGGCGATGATGGATCTGCAGAAAATCGCGGCCAACCTCTCTCCGCGCGCGGAAGGCATCCTCTCTGTGTTCCTGGTCTCCTTCGCGAACTTCTCTTCTATCGGTATCATCGCCGGTGCGATTAAAGGCCTGAACGAAGAGCAAGGCAACGTGGTTTCCCGCTTTGGTCTGAAACTGGTTTACGGCTCTACGCTGGTGAGCGTGCTCTCTGCTGCAATTGCGGCACTGGTTATCTGATTGCCGGATAGCCAACACTATTGAAAACCGGGGATAGCCCCGGTTTTTTTATGCCTTAGCCAGCAGTTGCGGTTTCCCTAATAAGTAGCCTTGCAAATAATCGACCCCGGCTTGCAGCAACAGTGCGCGCTGGGCTTCGTTTTCCACATACTCCGCCACCACCGTCAGCGACTTCCCTTTCGCCAGTTCACAGATGGCTTTCACGATCATCACATCCTGAGGGTCGTTCAGCATATCCCGCACGAAACAGCCGTCTATCTTGATGATATCCGCCTGCAACCGTTTCAGACGTTCAAAGTTCGCATAACCGGTACCAAAATCGTCGATAGCAATTTTGAACCCGGCTTCGCGCAATCGTTGAATGTTGTGAATACTCACTTCAGAGTGCGACAGCGCCTGCTCTTCGGTGATCTCAATAATCACCGCCTGCGGTGCCACGGCATAACGGGCAAAGAGAGAGAGTAGCTGTGCAACAAAATCGTTTTGCATCAATGTTAACGGCATCAGGTTGACCGAAAAACGCACGCCGCCGCGTGGGCCAGGGTGCTGCTGCATCCATTGCAGTAAGCGCTCCACCACCTGCATATCGAAACGGGCGCTCAAATTAAACTGCGCAATCACCGGGATAAACTGGTCCGGCGTGATCAGCTCACCATCACAGACCAGCCGGCTGAGGATTTCCTGATACCCCACACCTTGTGCATTGACGACAGGCTGACCATAAAGTGCGATGCCGTTGTTATCCAGCGCTCGCTTGACTTTGTTAAGCAGCAGAACCCGATCCGTGGTCTGGTCGCTCACTTCTTGCAGACTATTGGTGAGCGCCAGCACCTGCCGCCCTGAGGAGGCCTGTTCCGAGAGCCAGCTTAGCTGCCCCAGCGTGTGATGCAGCGCTTTGCCCGGGGCATGTAATTCTCCCCACGAAATACCAAACTCAATATCCAGCGCGGTGGCGTTCCAGTAGATACGGCGGCTGTTGAGGTAACGCACCATATGTTGCAAACGCCCGGCGATTTCTGGCCCGTTCAGTTTTAACAGCAGTTCATTCCCGGGAAGCTGAAAGAGGGTTTCCCCCTCAAGCAGTAAGGGTTGCAGCTCGCGCGTTACGCAGCGTTTTACATGAACGCGCATCATCATGCCGAAATGGCGGCTCAGGAACTCCACATTCTGCATATGTAAGCAGCACACAATGCAGGAGGGCTGCGCGTCGAGCATTTTTTCCAGCGCGCGCAGGTTGGGCAAACCGGTTAAGGGATCGGTCATCGCCTGCGCCTGCCAGCGCCCTTTCAGCCATTCGCTACGGGTATAAATCCGCATCATATACAGCAGAGAAATGGTGAAACAAATCAGTACCGACATCACGAACGCCAGCGAATAATCGGAACGTACGCCGTGCAGAAAGCTGTCGTTATAGACCATCAGCGCGAACGCGGCGCATCCCCAACTCAACATCAGAAGTGGGTGGCTTAACCTGCTGATGCCAAACGTGAAGAGAATAAAAAGAACCGGCACCAGGTAGCCAGCAATATAATCAGATTTATAAGGAAGACAGAGGGTAATGACCATTGCGATCAGCGCTGCAATCCAGAAAAGGGTAAACAGACGCTTCTCTGCACAGAGCCAGGGTTTAATACTACGTCGCCAGAATGTGCGAAAAAACCGGGGATTAATCATCATCCTTAGTGGAAAATATATAATCATGGTGAATATTAGCGACGCAACAATCAGGCTCTGAATATCAATAATAGAATAAATAACGGAGCCGGAATTAAAAAAACCCGACAAATGAATTGGATAGTCAAACCAGACACCCGCAATATACATGGAGCACTTTATGCCGAGTGGGGCAATAAATCCCAGCCATAAAATACGAATCCCCATATTTTTATTGGGAATGCCATGACGCCAGCGCGAACCAAGCCGCCAGCGGACGACCGCGCAGGCCAGCAGCACAGAGAATATCTGGCAAAATAGCAGCACTGCCGCCTCTACACCCGGTAAATGCAGAAAGCTCTCGTTTATCAATGCGAAACCGAGAATAACAGGCACAATACCGTGCCGCCCAAAGAGTAAAATAATGGCCAGCATAACGCTTAATGGCAACCAGGCCAGATAAATATCACTGGCATTCACCACCGTTCGCGGCGAAATAATACGTGAAACAGGGACGGCGATAAGACAAAGGATTAATGCCAACAGGAATTTTCGCACACAACTGTAATTTCTATTCTTCATTAAAATGATGTGCAAACTCCTGACCGGGGAAATAGTAAGTAGCCGGATAATAGATTCATTCTTTTTATGAATCAAGTGACCTGGCTAATAAACACTCTTAGTGTTTTCTGAGGTTAACAACCTAAGATTTGTTACCACAGTATGCGTGCGATTTTCAGACGGTCAGAAACGAAAAACCCCCGCGTAAACGCGAGGGTTTAAGATTTTGGTGGAGCTAAGCGGGATCGAACCGCTGACCTCTTGCATGCCATGCAAGCGCTCTCCCAGCTGAGCTATAGCCCCACAATGTTTCTTTACGCGCCAAATCCGTTGGGTGCGGAGTTTGGTGGAGCTAAGCGGGATCGAACCGCTGACCTCTTGCATGCCATGCAAGCGCTCTCCCAGCTGAGCTATAGCCCCATTGCGTAAAGCGTGTCGTGTTGACGGGCGGCATAATATGAATTCCCTTGCTAGGTGTCAACGGCAAAATCTCTTCGCCTTATTCAATCGCTGAAAAAGCATGCAAATGAAAGACATTGCGCGCATGGTCGCAACCAGTAGTTAAACCTGTCACATTTTCACGTTAAATGGTGCTATAACATAAGTCATTAATTACCCTTACAACCACTCGGGAATTACATGCTCAAGGAACGAATGACCCCAGACGAGTTGGCAAGCCTCACCGGTTACAGCCGCCAGACAATCAATAAATGGGTGCGCAAAGAGGGATGGGTAACGTCGCCCAAACCCGGCGTACAAGGCGGAAAAGCCCGCCTGGTCCATGTGAACGAACAGGTTCGCGCTTTTATTCTCAGTGCTCAGCGCCCGGAAGAACACACCCTTTCCAGCGCCATGTCGCACGACACATCCCTCGAAATGTTGCTGACCACGCTGGTGAAAGAGATGACCGACACCGAGCAAAAGCAATTCTCCTCTCTGTTAATACGTGACGGCATTACCGGGTTATTGCAACGCCTGGGTATCCGCGATCAGAAATAAGATGATGAAACTAGCCAGCAAAATGACCACCGAAGAGTTAGCGGATTTTATCGGCGTCGCAAAGCAGACTGTGAATCGCTGGATCCGTGAACAGGGTTGGCAAACCGAAAATTTGCCCGGTGTTAAAGGTGGACGCGCCAGACTTATTCATATCAATAAAGATGTGCGCAGCTTTATTATGAAAACGCCCACCATGCGTCAGCGAACCACATCCTATTCCATCGCCGAGCCTTCCGTGCCATATGGCGCAGCAGAGAGCACTCCTCTGCAGGAAATTGTGAAGGTCTTGCACAATATGACCCCCGACGAGCAGCACCAGCTCGCGCTATTACTGGCGCGTGAAGGCATTTGCGGTTTCTTAAACCGGCTGGGTATTGCACAAACCGTGCAGGAGTAAAAAAAAAACCGGCTCACAATGCCGGTTTTTTATGTCACTGACCATCAGTGCGTGTGCTGATGATTCTCCCGCCGGTAAGCTCCCGGCGGCTGATTGAACGTGCGGGTAAAAATACGCGTGAAGGTTTGCTGCGAATCAAAGCCATATTTCAGGCAAATGTCGTAGACCCTCTGATCGGTATCGCGTAGATCCCGCGCTGCGAGCGAAAGTTTACGCTCGCGGATATAGCGCCCCAAACTCTCCCCTTTGTACTGCAAGAAAAGCCGCTGCAGATGCCATTTGGAATAGCCCGCATGCGCTGCAATATCATCAATACGCAATGGTTGATGGAGATTGTCGTCGATCCACTCGACGATAGTGTCGATAACCTGAGCGGAAATAGTCATACTGCGCTCCCCCTCTGCTCTTCGATTAGTAAACGGGTTTATTCCCACCAGGCGCGGAAGTGTTGCGCGCTGTCAGCCGCAAACACAGGCTCGCCCAGTCTCGGTGTGAGTAAGCGATAACTTTTGCCAAGGCTTGCTGCCGCCAGCCGTTTGTAGGGATCATCCCAGGTATGTTTTGCCAACACAAAACGCCCCGCGTGGCCCGGCAGAACCGCACGTGCATTCAGCTCCTGCGCCGCTTGCGCGGCCTCTTCCGGCATCATATGTATGTACTTCCAGTCCTCGTCATACTGGCCGTTTTCCATAATGGCGACGTCCACTGCGCCAAATTGTTCGCCTATGGCTTTAAAATGCGGGCCATAGCCGGTATCACCGCTGTAGTAGACCTTGCGTTCCGGCGTCACAAACATAAAGCTCGCCCACAGCGTCTGGTTACGCTTCAGCCCGCGTCCGGAAAAATGCCGGGCGGGCAGCACATGCACGGCGAGTTCATCGCTGATGGTCACTTTCTGCTGCCAGTCCGCTTCCTCAATAATCGCCGGGTCCATCCCCCAGTAACGCAGGTGCGAACCCACGCCAAGCGGCGTCACCACGCGCTTAATTTTGGGCATCAGCGCTTTGATGGTGGCGTAATCCAGATGGTCGTAATGGTCATGAGAAATAATCAACAGATCGATTTCCGGCATGCTTTGCGCCGTCCACGCTTCATTGCCTGCAAACGCTTTATTGAGGAATGAAAACGGTGCGGCATAGTCGCTCAGAACCGGATCGATAAGAATGCGTTTACCCGCCAGTTGCAGGTACCAGGAGGAGTGCCCCATCCACACCAGGGTATCTTCTGCCAACGGCAGACTGGCAAGATCGGTGTGCACCATCGGCAACGGTTGTTGCGGGCGCGCGTTTTCGCGTTTGGTCACTAAAAAGTCCCACCACGCGGCCAGCATATTTTTCTTTCCGGTAAACCCCGGCGTAGGCAACGTATTCTGGAATTTGCCATCGTGGTAGTTCGGTGATTTTTCGACTTCCGTCAGTTGCTCACCCTGCGGCAACTGACCAAAACCGGCATTCAGAACAAACGGTAAACTTGCGGCGGACGCAACGAGCATAACAAGAACCACGCTGAGAATAAGACGCTTCATATCCTGACCCGACAAAATCGATCCTTTCCCTGGATACGACGCTGGTTAAACTTGATTATGAGTGAGTAAGCACTCATTATAGAGGGGAGCAATAAACCGTCAAGATGATTTTTTTTATTTGACATTCGACGTTGCAGCGTTACAGAGGGCGTGTTTCAATCGTGGTTTTTACAGCGTGTGAGGAAAAGTGGAGTGGCTCGTCCAAAGAGTGAAGACAAAAAACTGGCGTTACTGGAAGCGGCAACCAAAGCGATTGCAGAGTCAGGGATCGCGGCTTCAACCGCGTTAATAGCCCGTAATGCAGGCGTCGCTGAAGGCACGCTGTTTCGCTACTTCGCCACCAAGGACGATTTGCTGAATGCGCTTTACCTGCACCTGAAAACCGATCTCTGCGGCACCATGCTCGACAACCTCGATCGCACCATTAGCGATCCAAAAGAGCATACCTACTCTATCTGGAACAGTTACATCGACTGGGGTATTCGCCACCCTTGCGGGCACCAGGCGGTACGCCAGATCGCGGTGAGCGAAAAACTCACCCCGCAAACCAAACAACAGGTGACGGACATCTTCCCGGAACTCCATGAACTTTGCCATCGCTCGGTGCTGCCCATCTTTTTAGACGGGGAGTTTGCCCCCTTTGGCGACGCCATCTTCCTGTCGATGGCGGATACCACCATTACCTTTGCCGGCCGCGATCCTTCCCGCATGAAAGAGATCAAACGCCTCGGTTTTGATGCCATGTGGCGCGCACTGGCGTCAGAGGAAAAAGATGGACAGTAAAACCCTGCAAGCCAGCGCCCATCGCCTTGCGCTGGCGTTGCCCTTTACCGAGCAATGCTGGCCATTCGGCCCGGAGCACGATGTGTTCAAAGTGTGCGGTAAGATTTTTATGATGACCACCACCGCCCACGGCAGACCCATGGTGACCATGAAGGCGGAGCCGCAAATGTCGCTGCTCAATCAGCAAATCTACCCCAGCATCGAGCCGGGGTACCACATGAACAAGAAACACTGGATTTCGGTGTTTGCCGGCGAGGAGATCGACGAATCGCTGCTCGCTTCGCTGATTCAGGCCTCGTGGGATCGCGTGGTGGACGGGCTACCGCGTAAAGATCAAAAACGCCTGCGCCCTTAAGCGTTTTCCGCCAGCCATTTCAGCGCGTGTTCGCCCTGTTCATCCACCGGCAGGTAGACCAGCAGGCGCGAGCCATTACGCGGCGCAGAGAACCAGTACATCTGCTGTAGCGTAAATTCACCCAGCTGCGGATGAATAAACTGCTTCACTTTATTTTCCACCCCGCGCACATCCAGATAGTTGCGCCACATGGCTTCAAACTCGGCAGAAGCGGCGCAATAGCGCGCCAGTTTGGCTTCCCACACCGGGTCGCCACGGTGTTCCGCCATTGCCGCGCGAAAATAGGCGACAAAGGTTTGTAACACGCTTTCATGTTGACCCAGACGGCTGTGCCACTGCGGATGGGTCAGATAGAGGTAAATGCAGTTGCGGTCTTCTTCCGCCATCTCGCCAAAATTCACGCCCATCAGGCGCTCAAAAGCGACGTTCCACGCCACAATATCAAAATTGGTTTTCTGAATACTGGCAGGCTGTGGCAACAGGCTGTCCAGCAAACGACGCGTTCCTTCGCTGATCCCTTCACACTGCGGCGCGTTGAGCGTCTCTGCCGGCGTCAGTCCTGCCAGTAAAAACAGATGCCGCGTTTCAGTCGGCGAGCACTGCAAGGCGCTGGCGACCGCCTGCAAGACACCGGCGGAAGGGTTCATCTCTCTGCCCTGCTCCAGCCAGGTGTACCAGGTCACTCCCACATCCGCCAGTAACGCCACCTCTTCACGACGCAGGCCCGGCGTGCGCCGACGGCCGCTACGCGGTAACCCCAGCCGCTGCGGATCCAGACTTTCCCGGCGCGCACGCAGAAAAGCACCAAGTTGTTTACGGTTCTCTTCCTGAACCGTCAGTACGGGTTGCCGTTCCGCCATTAACGTCATAAACACCTCCAGCATGGTAGTGCCAGTACCAGTATGGACAAGAACTGGTACCCGTTTATTCAATCAGCGATGCTACGTCCATCTGATGAATGACGCAATGGAGTTACCATGAATACGTCTGCTGTTTCACCTGGCCGGGCAGGCCTGATCCTGTTGTTAACAGGGCAGATGCTGCCGCTTATCGATACCTCCATCACCAACGTAGCGCTCGACTCCATTACGCTGTCGCTGCATACCTCCGCCACCCAGTTAGCACTGATTGTGGCGCTGTATGGCGTAGCCTTTGCCGTTTGTCTGGCAATGGGGAGCAAACTGGGCGACAACCTCGGGCGCAGGCGCGTGTTCTTGTGGGGCGTGACGCTGTTCGGCATTGCGTCTCTCTTGTGCGGGCTGGCAAATTCCGTCTCTGCGCTGCTGGCGGCCCGCACGCTGCAAGGCATGGGCGCGGCGCTGATCGTGCCGCAGATCCTCGCCACTCTCCATGTCACGCTAAAAGGCACCGCGCATGCCCGCGCCATCAGCCTGTACGGTGGCATTGGCGGCGTCGCTTTTATTATCGGTCAGATGGGCGGCGGCTGGCTGGTTTCGGCGGATATCGCCGGGCTGGGCTGGCGCAACGCCTTTTTTATCAATGTGCCGATTTGCCTGTTGGTGCTGGCGCTCAGCCGTCGTTATATTCCGGAAACTCACAGTGAAACGCGCACGCGTATCGACTGGCATGGCACGATCGCCCTGGCGCTGATCCTCTGCTGTCTGCTGTTCCCGCTGGCGCTCGGTCCGGAGCTGCACTGGCCATGGCCAACGCAGGCGGCGTTGCTGGCGCTTTTCCCGCTGGCTGTGTGGATGCGCGCCAGCGCACTGCAACAACAACGAGCAGGCCTGACGCCGCTGCTGCCGCCGCGACTGCTAAAGCTGCACAGCATCCGTTTTGGTCTATTGATTGCCCTGCTCTTCTTTAGCGCCTGGTCCGGGTTTATGTTCTGCATGGCGCTCACCTTGCAGGCAGGCATGGGGATGACGCCATCGCAATCCGGCAACAGTTTTGTTGCCCTTGGCATCGCCTATTTTATCTCGGCCTGGTATGCCCCCAAACTGATTGCGCGTTACAGCACGCGGACGATTCTGCTCACCGGGTTAACCATCCAGGTCGCCGGGTTACTGGCGCTGATCGCAACCTTGCAGCTTTCCGGCCAACGGGTGGGCGCACTGGCGCTGGCCCCCTCCACGGCGTTGATTGGTTACGGCCAGGCGCTGATTGTGAACAGTTTTTATCGCATTGGTATGCGCGATATCACCGCCAGTGACGCCGGCGCAGGCAGCGCGCTGCTCAGCACATTGCAGCAGGCAACGTTAGGGCTAGGGCCTGCGCTGCTCGGTGGGTTGTTTTTGCACCTTGTCGGGCAGTCGCACGGCAATTACAGCACCGCGCTGAGCGGTTTTCTGGCCACCGAAGTGGTCATGATGCTACTCCTTGCTGCGGCGGCATTTAGCGCGCGTCAACAGTTAGCATCCCGCTGCCCGGCAAACTCATAACTACCCGCGCCCCTGAAAACAGGATAATGTTATCCCGTTGTTATTAAAGGGAGCACACAGTGAAACTCGATATCTACCAGGTGGACGCGTTCAGTGCGCGTCCTTTTTCCGGTAACCCGGCGGCAGTGTTCTGGCGCTGGAGCAGACAGCGAATGGCCGCGTGCTGATGACCGGCGCGGCGCATACCGTCCTGACGGGCACACTACAACTTTGACGTTGACGGCAACCGCGCGACCATGCGCCAGCGGAACCAAATTTGCGCCAACAGGATCAACACCCCGCCGACGATTTTTTGCAGCGGCAAGCGCTCGCCGTACCACAAGGACGCGGCAATGACCGTCAACAGCGGCTCCAGCACCATAATGATGGCGGCGCTGGCAACGGCGGCGTATTTTTGCCCCTGCAATTGCAGCGCAAAACGCAAACTGGTGGCAATAAAAATACTCGCCACCAGCCACATCCCGGTCGTGGCAGTAAACGGTTGTGTCCACGCCTCAAACAGCGCGGAAATCAGTAACCCGGCGATGCCGGTTACCGCCAGTTGTACGGCGGTCATCGGCAGCAGCGGCACTTCTCTGGCGCAGCGACTGGTGTAACAGAAGTTAATTGACTGCACGAACGCGGTGAGCAGGAACCAGCCCTGACTGGGATGAAACGTAATCGGTGTATGCAAGCTAAGCAGCGCAAGGCCGATAATCGCCACCGGCAAACACTCCCAGTACGCTCGCGCGGGACGGGTATTCATCATCGCCCACGCTACCAGCGGCACAAACAGCATTGACAGGCTCATGATAAATGCCCCCTCGCCCAGCGATGGCGTGGTCGACACCGACCAAATCCACAAGCAGAGGTTAAGCGCCATCCAGAAACCGCTGATCAGCACCTGGCGCAGTTTCGCCAGCGGAATGCGTTGCCTGAGGCAGAAAGGCAGCAGCACCAGCGCCGCGCCAAAAAAACGCAGGCCGAGAAAAGCAAACACCGGCATGCCGGAAATCGCCTCGCGCGAAAAAATCCAGCCACAGGCGGCGATAAGGGTAGTGAGAACCAGTAACAGGTCGGCTTGTCGTTGCCGGGTCATGGCAAAACTCCTGGAGCCATAAAAACGCCAGCGCGAACGGCTGGCGACATCATTGCCTGCATCATGCCTGAAAAGTCAGGCGCTGACGTAGAAAATTCCCGCCGGTGAGGCGGGAATGGAGAGGATTACGCGCGAGGCCCTGAACGACGCAGCAGTTTAAAGGCCGCGAACAGAAACAGGATCCACAGCGGCAACAGCACCGCCGACAAGCGCATATCGTCTATGGTGTACATCAGCACCAGGATCAACAGCATAAAACCGATGCACAGATAGTTACCCGCCGGGAAGAGCAGCGCTTTAAACTGCGGGTCGCGCCCTTTGCGCCGCATGGCAGCACGGAACTTCAGGTGCGCCAGCGAGATCATGATCCAGTTCAGCAGCAGCGTCGCCACCACCAGCGCCATCAGCATACCAAACGCTTTCTGCGGCAGCAGATAGTTCACCAGCACCACTAATGAGGTGATAGCGCCAGAGAGAAACAGGGAATTCACCGGCACACCGCGACGGCTCACGCGCGTCAGAAACGCAGGAGCATTCCCCTGCACCGAGAGGCCAAATAGCATGCGGCTGTTGGAGTAAACACCGCTGTTATACACCGACAGCGATGCCACAAGAATGACGAAGTTCAGCGCAGATGCCACCAGGTTGCTGTCCAGATCGTGAAAAATCATCACAAATGGACTGCTATTCGCTTTGACGTCAATCCACGGATAGAGCGCCAGCAGCACCACCAGCGAACCGATGTAAAACAGCAGAATACGGTACACCACCTGGTTGACCGCTTTCGGAATGGTGGTATGCGGCTCGCTGGCTTCCGCAGCAGTAATACCGATCAGCTCAAGCCCGCCAAAAGAGAACATAATCACCGCCAGCGACAGGATCAAACCGTGCCAACCGGTGGCGAAGAAGCCGTTATAGCGCCAGAGGTTATCAACGCTGGCGCGCTCGCCGCCGTGGCCGGAGAACAGCATCCACAGGCCAAAGCCGATCATGCCGATGATCGCCAGCACTTTGATCAGCGCAAACCAGAACTCCGTTTCGCCATACAGGCGCACGTTAACCAGGTTAACCGCATTGATGATGACAAAGAAAGCCGCAGCCCAGATCCAGGTCGGCACATCCGGGAACCAGTACTGCATATAGATCCCGGCGGCGGTCAGCTCCGCCATGCCCACCAGCACAAACATCGCCCAGTAGTTCCAGCCGGAAAGGAAACCGGCGAACGGACCCCAATATTTGAACGCAAAATGGGAAAACGAACCGGATACCGGCTCTTCCACCACCATTTCGCCAAGCTGGCGCATAATCAGAAAAGCGATAATTCCGGCAATGCCATAGCCCAACAACACTGCCGGTCCGGCCATCTGAATAGCCGGGCCAATGCCAAGAAATAACCCGGTGCCAATCGCGCCGCCCAGCGCAATTAACTGAATATGACGATTCTTCAAACCCCGTTGTAGTGTCGGCCCTGCTTCCGACGCGGCATCGGTGATATTCCCCGCTGCCTGAGACGCGTTTTTCACGTCCTTCCCCTTTGTTTTTTATTGAAGGGGCACCTTTTAACATCTCAGGTCAGGGCTGGCAAGAAATGGCGCAGCCGCCCCTTCACGCGGGAGAGAAAATCCGCCCCTGACGTTAACGTGCTGGCAAACCCTTGCGGGATTCAGGCCGGTGTCAATCGAGAAAAACTTGCACAACCGAGCAATAAAAACCTACCATAAATAGCCACGAATTAACATTAACAAGCAAAACCGCGCACACAGAGTGCGGTCATTCCGCAACCTTTGTCACCGCTGTTATCACGTTTGGGAGGTAGACCTTGAACATTGCACACGTGGCGCTCTGGACGCGCCATCTTGAAGCGCAACGCACATTCTGGTGCGACTTTTTTTCCGCCACCAGTAACGAGAAATACGTCAGTAAAAACCGGGCAGGTTTCGAATCCTACTTTATCTCGCTGGCGCACGGGCCCACCATCGAACTGATGGCGCTGCCTGAACTGGCGGACGCCCCGGCCAACCCGGAATGCGTCGGCTGGGCGCATATCGCTATCGCCGTGGGCAATGTTGAACAGGTGGATAAGATGGCGCAAAAAGCCCATCAGCAGGGACGACTGGCAAGCCCGGCCCGTTGGACTGGCGACGGGTTCTATGAAGCGGTGATCACCGACCCGGATGGCAACAGGATCGAGCTGGTCGCCGAATAATGAACAACAGGGAGCCCGGCAATCCGGACTCCCTGCACGGCGTTACTCTTGCAAACGGAACTGCTGCACGCTCTGCGCCAGTTGTTCCGCCTGTTCTTCCAGCGATGTCGCCGCGGCGGTCATCTGCTGAACCAGGGAGGCGTTCTGCTGCGTTACGCCATCCATCTCGTTCACCGCGATAGTGACCTGGCCGATGCCTTTCGCCTGCTCATCCGAGGCGCTCACGATCTCGCTGATGATCGACTGCACGGAGTTCACCGCCTGCGTCATCTCCTGCATGGTTTTACCGGCATCGTTCACCAGTTGCACCCCGGTTTCCACCCGCTTACTGGACTCTTCAATCAGCGCGCCGATATCTTTCACCGCATCGGCGCTGCGCTGCGCCAGGTTACGCACTTCGGACGCCACCACCGCAAACCCACGCCCCTGCTCACCGGCGCGCGCCGCTTCAACGGCGGCGTTAAGCGCCAGGATATTGGTCTGGAAGGCAATGCTGTTAATGATCGCCGTGATGTCGCCGATTTTCTTCGCACTGTCGTCGATTTGCGCCATGGTATCCACCACCTGACCGACCAGCGCTTCACCGCGGCTGGCGATTTTCGTGGCATTCGCGGTGAGCGCCGTCGCATTGTGCGCGTTTTCGGCGTTATGTTTCACCGTGGCGCTGAACTGCTCCATGCTGGCTGCCGTCTGCTCCAGCGCCGCAGCTTGCTGCTCGGTACGTGAAGAGAGGTTGATATTACCGCTGACAATCTCGCCCGCCCCCTGGCGTACTGAATCGCTGGCGTCTTTAATTTTCCCGACAATACTCCGCAGTTGATCCTGCATGGTATGCAGCGCATAGAACAGGCTGCTGCGGTCGCCCGGTTTAACATCAATGATGTTATCAAGCTTGCCATCAGCGACCGCCAGCGCAATGTTGGCCCCTTCCACCGGCTCACCGCCGATCGGTTTGAGCACTTTGCGGCTAAAGACCAGCCCCAGCAACGCACTGACCAACAGGATGCTGATCACGCCGAGAATAATGGCATTCATCAGTTGACGGTTCGCCGCCGCCATGACCTGACTGACCGGTGCCACCACCCCCAGATACCAGCTGTCCGTCCCCTCGCCCAGCGAAACAGGCTGCCAGGTGATTAACGTTTTTTCCCCGAGGACAGGATCGTCCTGTTCCACCACTTCGTTACTGTAGTTATTGGTCTTACCGGGGTATGGCTTACTGGTCAGGTTCTTATCCGGATAGGAAATGACTTTACCTGCCGTCGAAAGCAGCACCGCATAGCCGCCCCCTTCCCACGGTTTAATCTCGTTCACTTTCTGCTGCAAAGAGGCCAGCGAAATATCGGACGTTACCACCGCATGCAGCTTGCCATCTCTGATGATCGGCGCGGCGACAGAGGTTAACAGGGTCGGCACACCGTTATAGGCATAGCTATAGGGTTCAATCAGCGTATCTTTTTGGCTCTTCTGCGGCAGCAGGTAGTAATCTCCCTGGCCTGGCGTAAAGATCGAGGTCAGCGGATGCAAGTTGTAATTGCCGGACTGGCCATGATCGACAAAGAAGGCATAGCGTCCTTTTGGCGCCTGATCCGGTTTATCGGCGAATTCCGCATCCCGTCCGTCGTAGGCGTTTTCTTCAAAAATGACCGAAACAGAAAGGTAATCAGGATTGTCATGCAGTGCGGATTCCAGCAGTTTGTCCGCCACTTTACGGTCGGTAATGCCCGCTTCCGGAAGGGCAATCATGCTGTGGCCCAGGTTGTGCGCCACGTCGCGCGCATAACTCAGTTGCTGCTGGATTTTCAACGCTTCGCTTTGCGCGATTTTTTGCAGATATTTTTCAGCGAGACTTTTTTGTTCACTGCTGGACTGCCAGCTTAAAACCCCGATGGTCACCACAAAACCAAGTGTGATGGTGATGGCGCCCGTCAGCAGCATTTGCGCGCGGGTGCTCATTTTTTTCGTCACGAATTCTCTGGCCATTACGGCTCTCCTGGAGTCAGCCTCTTACGTCATCAATGTTCCTTTCAGCACGGGCTCCCTGATAGAAGTTCTATCGGCGCTTATTTTTTGATCTTTAATTGTTAAATTAAGTGTTATGAAGGCGTAAAAAAGCGTACTGGCAGCGTTCCGCATGTATCCTATATCGACGGAGAATGTAGCGAGAGTTAACTTATCGGACTCTGAGAGTTAAAACAGAATTTTATCCTGCCCTGTCTGAGGATAACTATTTTTAGCGAATGTGATTGGGCAAACAGCCCTGACATATCGCCAGGGCTGAAGAAAACTTAACCGCGATCGTCTTTTGGACCAAGGAAGTAAAAACCAAACGGCAGCGAACCGATAATGGTGAACATCAGACTGTAAATGGCGACCCAGGCGCCCTGCATAATAAACATCGAGGTCGTCCACTGCTCCATCGGCAGATTGTACTGATCTTCCACCCCCTGGAAGGTCACTTTCGAAATGACGCTCACCGCAATCAGAAAGACGATAACGACCGCAACGATGAATTTTTTCCCCTCACGGGTACGCAGTTTTTCCAGCATAGAAACCTCCTGTCATGTGGCATTTCTGTGCCGCGAGTGTAACCGATCTGCTGTTTAATTGTTGTGAATCATTCAAATAAAGCGCGCAAATTCCGGGGAACGACAACCGCTTAGCCACCGCATATACTGCTGCTTTATGGCATCAATGAGGAGAAAACAATGAGTAAGGAAATCCCGATACGTTCGTTTTCCGTTTCACTTTTTGTGCTGCGCAAATCCGCTGATGGATGGCGCGTCCTGCTGCTAAAACGCAGCGGCAAGATGCTCAACGGCCAGTGGTGTCAAATTGCCGGCGGTATTGAGCACCGTGAAACCGCCTGGCAAACCGCATTGCGCGAAGCACAGGAAGAAACCGGCTTGCAGCTCACCGAGCTCTATTCCGCCGACTGCTGCGAGCAATTTTATGAAGCCCACCGGGATGCCATCACCCTTGCTCCGGTCTTTGTCGCTTATGTGGATGAACGGTGTGAAATCACCCTCAACCATGAGCACAGTGAATATCACTGGGCGACATTTGCCGAAGCGCAACAGATGCTGGCGTTTCCCGGTCAGCGCAAAACGCTTAACTGGGTACGCGAAAATTTTGCCGAACGCGCCCCCTCTGCGTTACTGAAAATGCCCGTTTTGCCTTAACTCGCCTGTGGCAACGTATTATCGCCCTCCCCTAACGGGCGCTGCATCAACACCGTATCCAGCCAGCGCCCGTGCTTCATGCCCACGCTTTTCAGCGTGCCGATAACATTAAACCCGGCGCGCGCATGCAGCCGCAATGATCCTTCGTTTTCGCTATTGCCAATGTTGGCGATCAGTTGTCGGTAACCGTGCTGTTCCGCCCATACCACCGCCTGTGACAGTAAAGCAATCCCGGCACCCTGCTGGCGAAACGTGTCATCCACATAGACCGAATCTTCCAGCGTGTACTGGTAAGCATGGCGTTCGCGGTAGCGCGAAAGATAACAGTAGCCCCGTACACGCCCCTCATGTATGGCGACATACCACGGCAACCCGGCATGACGAATTTTCTCCAGCCGTTGGCGCATTTCGGCCATATCCGGCGGCTCGGTTTCAAACGAGGCGACCCCGCGAGTCACATGATGCGCATAGATTTCCGTGATCGCGCTTAGGTGTTGTTCTTGTGCTTCAATAATGTCCATAATCCAGCTCCCGTCAGGCGTGTTCACCACGCTACCTGTAATGCGGCAAAACAGGCACCGGGTCGTACTTATCACCGCTATAAGGAAAAGTTTGCGATGTCCCATTTCAGCCTCGATCAACTCGCCACGTACAAGCTGGTGATCGCCCGGGGAAGTTTTACCGGTGCGGCGGAAGTGCTGAGGATTTCGCAACCGGCGGTCAGCCTGCAAATACGGCAACTGGAACAGGCGCTGCAAACCCGCCTGATTGAGCGCTCCGGGCGCGGTATCCGCCCAACGGCGGCGGGAGAAACCTTTCTTGCGCACTGCGCGCACATTGAGAATGCCGTGAATACGGCGGTTCAGTCCGTTGCCGTCTACCAGCAGGCCATCAGCGGTCAGGTGACGATTGGCACAGGCGCAACCACCTGCATTCACTTGTTGCCCCCGGTACTGCAACAGTTGCGCGAAGAATTTCCGTTGCTGACCGTGGGCGTTCGCACCGGCAACACCAGCGATATTCTCCGCGCGGTTGAGGAGAACCGGGTGGATATCGGGCTGGTGACCATGCCAGCCAGCGGTCGCAACCTGGCCATTTCGCCGCTGTTTAACGAATCCTTTGTCGCCATCACCGCAGAGGGGCAGCCCCGGCAGGCATTACCGCTGATTGTGTTTGAATCCGGCAGCAGCACCCGCCAGCGGATTGATGAATGGTTGGTGGACAATGGCGAGCATGCCGCCCCGGTGATGGAGCTTGGCAGTATTGAGGCCATCAAACGCATGGTGCGCGCCGGGCTGGGTTACAGCATCGTGCCGGACGTCGCGGTACAAACGGAGGAAGACAGCCTGGGTTTACGCGTTACGCCGTTACAGCCGCCTTTGCAGCGCACACTGGCGCTGGTGATGCGCCAGGACAAAGTGGTGACGAGAGGAATGACGGAAGTGCTCAACAGTTTAAAAAGGCGGGTATAAAACCCGCCCCTGATGCCGCGACCGTCGAGGCCGGATACGCGCAGCGCCATACGGCGCAATACCCCGCAGGCTTAGAAGTCGTAGCTCATCGACACTTTCAGCGCCCGCGCCTCACCCTGATAAATATAGGTGCCGTTGTCTTCAACGCTGGCCCAGTATTTCTCATTGGTGACGTTATCCACGCCAACGCGCCATACCATTTCGTTCTTCTCTTCATTCAGGTGCATGCGGTAACGCATACCCAGATCGAGCGTGGTATAGCTGTCGAGTTTTTTGGTGTTGGCATTGTTGGCGTACTGCGAACCGGTGTAGTTCACTCTCGCGGTCGCAGTCAGACCGTCAACCGGTTTGATGTCATACTCGGCACCGAGCACGCCATAAAATTTCGCCACGCCAATGGGCCGGTTACCCTGGTTGGTGCCATCTTTGGTTTTGGTCAGCTCCGCATCCAGCCAGGTAGCGCTGCCGTTCAGACGCAGCCCGAGCACCGGCTCGCCGAACACATTCAGCTCGACGCCACGGTTACGCTGTTCACCATCCAGCGCATAAATATTGGTGGTGCTGTCCTGGATACCCACCGGCTTTTTGATGTCAAACAGCGCCAGCGTGCCGCCGATGCGACCAAAGTCCGTTTTGACCCCCACTTCATTCTGTTTCGAGTGCGCGATGCCAACACTTTCATACTTGTTGGCGGCGGTTTTCGGAGCCACGCCGCCCGGTTGCAGCGCTTCGGTATGGTTGGCGTAGAACGACACCGTTTCCCACGGTTTATAGACGATCCCGTAAGTCGGCATCCAGCGTTGCTGGGTGTAACGCGCAGTCGTGGTTTCCGCCCCGGTGGCGTTGCTGTAGTTACGCACCCACAATTTCTGGTAACGCGTTCCGGCAGTGAACAGTAATGTGTCGTCCAGCACACCCAGCGTATCGCTCAGGGTATAGCCCTGCGAACGGTAGCGTGCGGTGGTGAGTGGATCAAAATAGTTACCGCCAAACGAAGCGTTATCCGGCTTTGTCACCGCTGAGCTGTTGTAAAGGTTGACCGTCGGGTTGGTCGCCGAATCGGACATCCGCCAGGCGATTTTTTCCCGTTTGATATTCGCAGAGTAACCCAGGTTCACTTTATGGGAGATGAAGCCGGTGTCAAAGTTGCCGCGCACGCCGCCCATGCCGCTCCAGGAGTCACTGATACGATTGGTATCGAGACGGCTGAAGGTCGCATCACCTTGATCGTTATATAACTTCGGCGCACCGTAGGTGCCCATTTCATGGGCATGTTGACCACCGAACGCGGCATAAGCCGTCCAGTCATTGGTCAGGTCGTATTCCGCGCGGGCCAGGCCATATTCGTTTTCGATATCGCTGTAGGCCCACTGCTGGCTGTAATTTTTACGCGTGTCCGGAACCGAGGGAATAAAGTTCACCGCGCTGATATTGACGCCCATTTCGCCACCGTGGAAGGTCTTCTTCTGGTAGCCAAGATCCAGCGATGTGCGCAAACGATCGCCACGGTAATCGAGACCGAGCGAGGCGGCGGTGGTACGACGGTGATCATCTTTTACCGTTGCATCGCCTTCGCGGTGTAACAGATTCATGCGCACGCCAAACTGGTTGTTATCACCATAGCGACGGCCGAGATCCAGTGAACCACCCAGTTGTGAACGCGTGGAATAATCCACGCCGACACGGGTTGTCGGCGTCTCTTCCGCGTGTTTTGGCTCAAGGTTGATCATCCCGCCGACCCCGGATGACGCTGAACCGTTCATCAGCGCATTCGAACCTTTAAAGATTTCGACACGCTCCAGCATCTGCGTGTCCACCACCTGGCGCGGCACAATTCCTGCCAGGCCGCCCATCATCATGTCGTCGCCATCCAGTTCGAACCCACGAATGCGATAGGTTTCGGCAAAGTTACCGTATCCCTGTCCGACCTGAACGCCCGCATCGTTGCTCACCACATCGGCAACGGTTTTCGCCTGCTGATCCTGCACCAGCTTCGAGGTATAGCCGATGACGTTAAACGGCACATCCATCGCCTTTTGTTCACCCAGCACGCCAAGACGCCCGCCGTGTGCAACCTGGCCGTCCAGATAGGCCGGAACCAGTTCGCTGCCGCCAGGTTTAAAATCGCTGTTCGCCGACTGAACAACAATGGTGTCTTCTTTCGTTTGGGTGGTGTTGGCCTCTGTGGTTGCTGCCTGCACGGTGTGCGCGGCAGTACCAATGGCCAGCGCAAGCAATGTCTTGCGCAAAGGGGTGTATGTCTTGTTGCTGTTATTCATCATCGACTCATCGTGAAACGTGTGAAAAACGGCCCGTTACCGGGCCGGGTTAATTACTGATTCAGGGAGATACGGGCAACGCTATCCGGCCCGTTAGTAGAGTGATCTTTATTGAATGCCTGTTTGACGGTGACATACAGCGTCTGTCCGTCGGCAGAGAGCAGCAGGCTGTTCGGGTGCGGCGGCAGATCCCAGCTCTGTTTTACCGCGTAGCTGGTCGCGTCAAGGCTCAGCACTTTGCCGGACTCGCGCTGGCTGATGTAAATCTCATGGCGTTTCGGGTTGAATTTCACCGCCAGCGCATCACCGTCAATCTGTTTCAGCACTTTGCCGCTGTGGATATCCAGCACCAGCGTGGTTTTCGCTTTGGAATTGTCGGTCACAAACAGACGACCCGTTTCGCTATCTTCGGCAATATTCAGCAGCAGAGCCGGTTTCTCACCGAGCGGTTTCCAGCGCTGCTCGATACGGTTGTTGCGCGGGTTCACCACGAGGATTTCGCCACCGCCGTTCGCCACATACAGACGCTGTGTTTGCTCAGAGAAGTGCAGACCGGTCACCCATTTACCCGCGTTTTTAATACGCGCTTTGACCTTCAGGGTTTTCGCGTCAACGACCCACACCAGCGCCGGATCGGCGACAGCGCCAATATACAAACTGCCGTTATGCAGCAAAATTTCACGCGCGCCGTACGGCAAACCTTTTTCGTTGCGTTCCGGGAACAGCGTACGGGACAGCACCTTGCCATTGCTGGTATCAATAGCGCTCACACCGCCGTCCAGCGAATTGGTGACATAGACAGTTTTGCCGTCCGGAGAGATAGCCATACCAAAGTTTTTCAGATCGGTATGGGTCGCGCCGAGGGTTTTCAGCGTGGCCGGATCCAGTTTGTAGACCACACCGCCCTGCACATCTTTAAACCCTTCTGCGCTGGAAACATACAGCGCGTCGCCTTGCGGGCTGAGCGCCATTTCATACAGACCACTCGCCAAATCGCGTTTTTGCACGTTGACCGCGGACGCGGCAATAGGGGGTTTTGGCGCATCGACTCCAGGTTGGACAGGCGTGGTGTTATGCGCGCTGCAACCGGCAAGCGCCATGGCCGCCAGCAGTGCCAGCGCAGACGTTTTCATCTTCATCGGGAGGATCCTTTACCGTTAATGTCGTTAAGGCAGGCGAGTCGCGGCGTCACACATAAAGAAGCGTGATCGTTTTTGATGAAGGCAGGTTTTAGCCCGGCGCAGCTCGCCACTGCTTTTCAGTGTCCCTGTAAGCGTTTACGCCTACTGTTTTTGCGGGAAAATTCCTTGCTGCGCCCACAAACACTAAAGAGAATGAGAACTATACGCATTCTTTTATGTCAGGCAAGAACTATTGTCTTCTTCGGGTGTCGCGGGGGAGTGAGCACGAAGCGAAAGCGCCGGGCAAACGTCTCTCCGGCGCGGAATAATGAGGAATTACAGACCCAGCGCTTTTTCAACAGCAGGTTGTCCCGGCTGCCCGTCGCGGGTAGTCACGCCTTCAAGCCAGCTTTTTAACAGCTCAGGACGCTTAGCCAGCTCCGCTTTCGCCGCCGCCTGCGCCGTTTCCTGCTTGTCCAGCACGCGGCCAATCACCGCATTCTCAATACCAACATCAAATTTCAACTGACTGAAGAAGCGCCAGGCGTTCGGGCAATCACGGGCAAAATCGTTGCGCGTGACGGTATTCACCGTCGCACTGCCGTAGTTCGCGCCAAAGTACGCATCACCGCCGCTAAGATAGGCCAGTTTGAAGTGCGTGTTCATCGCATGCGGCTCCCAGCCCAAAAAGACGATCCACGCTTTACGCTCGACCGCGCGCGTTACCTGCGCCAGCATGCCGCTCTCGCTGGACTCCACCAGTTGCCAGCCTTGCAGGCCAAAATCCTGTTTCTCGATCATCTTCTTCAGGTTCTGGTTGGCGGGTGCACCAGGGGCGATGCCGTAGATCGTGTGGTTAAATTTCGCCGCGTACTTTTGCAGGTCGGCGAAATCTTTCACCCCCGCCGCGGCAACGTAATCCGGTACCGCCAGCGTAAAACGCGCAGCAGGCAGGTTCGCTCCCACCACCTTAATCGCGCCGTCGGCCGTAAATTTGCTGATAACCGGCTCCTGCGCCGGCATCCAGTTGCCGAGGAACACATCCACCTGGCCGGTTTTCAGCCCCTGAAAGGCCAGCGCCACAGAGAGGTTCTGGACTTTTTGCTGGTAACCCAGCGCGTTCAGCACCACGCCGGAAAGCGCGTTGGTGGCGGCGATATCGGTCCAGCCGGGATCGGACTGGGTGATGGTCGCACAGCGGGCGTCATCTGCGGCGATGCTGCTCAGTGAAAATCCGCCAGCCAAAGCCAGCAGTACGAGTTTGCTCACGGTGTTGTTCATTGTTATTTTCCTGCCGGTTGTTTTAAAGGACGCGGATAACGGGCAAAAGCTTCCTGTTCATCCAGCGTTTGATGATTGCGAATGTAGCGTTGCGATGCGGCCTGATGCGGCTGAAAGTCCCATTCCGGAATAGCATGCTGCCCGGCAATACGCGTTAAAAAGAGCCGCCGCTGCTGGCTCGCCAGCACCTGTTCACGCAACCCGGCGACATCCCAATGAGCATCGGCTTCGGCGGCAAACGCCGCAGCAACCTGCTGGTAAGCCTTCTCTGCCGCCAGATTGACGCGCTCATAGGGATCGTTATGCAAATGGAAAAGCTGCGGCGCGTCGCTAAAGGAATAGACATATTTCCACGGCCCGCGGCGGATCATCAGCATCGGCCCCAGCGCGCCTTCAGCAAGGTACTCGCTGTAAACGCCGTCCGGCCCCGTTTCCCCCCGCAAATGCGGCACCAGGCTGTGACCGTCCAGCGGGGCAATCGCCCGCGCATTGCCCTCTTCGCCACTCGCCAGTTCGATAAGCGTCGGCAGTAAGTCCACCAGTGAAACGCTTTGCGCAATACGCCGGGGGGCAAAGCGCGCCGGGTTATGCACAATAAAAGGGATATGTACGGCGTTTTCAAAAAAGGTCATCTTGTACCAGAGATCGCGCTCGCCCAGCATTTCGCCATGATCGGCCACCACCAGCACCACGGTGTTTTCCGCCAGGCCGGTCTCCTGCAACGTCGCTATCATCTCGCCAAAGCAATCATCCACATAGGCCAGCGCCCCGTAGTACGCGTGCCGCGCACGGCGGATATGCTCATCGCTGAGCAGCCCCTCTTCCAGTTGATACATGGCCCGCAAGCGCGCGGAATGTGCATCGTCTTCGACATCTTCCCGGCGCGTCTGCGGCAGATCGATATCGGCATCGTTAAAGCGCTCAAGATAGCGACGAGGAATGGCAAACGGATCGTGCGGATGGGTCAGCGACAGCAGCAACATAAAGGGCTGCTCCTCAGGGCGACGGGCCGCGTCATACAGCCGCTGGCGCGCCAGAAACAGCGCTTCATCATCAAAATCGAGCTGATTGGTGCGCACGCACTCCCCGGCGTCCAGCACCGAACTCATGTTGTGATACCAGTCAAGGCGGCGCTCCGGACGCTGCCAGTCCGGCGTCCAGCCAAAATCCGCCGGGTAGATATCGGTGGTCAGGCGCTCGTCAAAACCATGCAGTTGATCCGGGCCGCAGAAGTGCATCTTGCCGGAAAGCCAGGTGCGATAGCCCTGCTCACGCAGGTAGTGACACAGCGTGGGCGAATCGGCATGAAATTCGGCGGCATTATCATAGACGGCGTTGCGGGAAATAAATTGACCGGTCATCAGTGCCGCGCGCGACGGTGCGCAAAGCGGGCTATTGCAATAGGCAGATTCAAATACCACGCCTTCATCCGCTAATTTATTGATATTCGGTGTCAGACTGACCTTATTACCATACGTTTTTAAGGCACTGGCAGTTAACTGATCGGCCATCAGAATAACGATATTCGGTTTATTTATAAGCATGCGACGTCCAACAATAAGATATTCACGAAAAACGTGATACGTTTATCTCACGCATATTTAGCCCTGTGAAGGGGTTATTTATTTATCATGAAATAAGGTGGATTTATGGCAGACAAATTACAACTTCCGCCTTTACAGGCATTAGTGGTATTTGAAGCGGCGGCGCGCTTAGGCAATTTTACCGCTGCCGGAAATGAGCTTGGACTTTCCCAACCGGCGGTCAGTCAGCGTATTCAGATGCTGGAAAGCCGGCTCAATGCGCCATTATTTGAGCGGCGCCACCGCGGCGTACAGTTAACCGAAGCGGGCCACAGTCTGTACCTGATTGTCCGCAGCAGTTTGAATGATATCAGCGAGCAACTGGAGCGCACCCGCCGCAAGCGCAATGTGCTGCGTATCGACACCGATATGGGTTTTGCCAGCTACTGGTTGCTGCCGCGAATGGAGCGCCTGCAGGCGCTGATCCCCGGCGTGGAAGTGCAGGTCACCACCTCGCCGAATGACTACAACTTTCGCGACAGCAATGCGGATCTGGCCATCTATTTTGGCCAGGGAAACTGGCCTGCAACCCAGACGCAGCGCCTGTTCCCGGAGGTGGTTTTTCCGGTGTGTAACCCGGAGATTAAGCAGGCGCTGGGCCAGCACAACCTGGCGGAAGCCTTGCTGTCGCACCCGCTGTTAAAACTGCCGGAGACCCATCCACAACGCTGGATGACCTGGGAGGACTGGTTTCACCAGCAGCAGATTTATGGCCAGAGCCACAGCGCGTCGCGCACCTTTAACGCCTATTCGCTGGTGATCCAGGCGGCCCTCGAAGGCCAGGGCATCGCGCTGGGCTGGCAACCGCTGATTACGCCCTTTATCCGGGACCGGCAACTGGTCCAGTGCGGCCCGCAGGTGCGTACCGAGCGCGGTTATTATCTTATTTCCGCCAGCAATAAGCCGGCATCGGTTCAGCAGGAAAAAATAAAAGCGTGGTTATTAGATGAGGCATGGGGATTTCATGAGCAGGCAACGACCATTAGCGTAATATAAATAAGCTAATGCGTAAAAAGCATATCGGAAAAGTTAAAATCAATTTTCCACCTTATTCTTTTACGCTAGTGTGTATTAGCACTCCTGAAATAAAGTAAACATTATGCCACAGCCGCTATTTGAGCTACGTTCAATCACTAAACAGTATTATTCCTCAGGCGGAAAGAGTATTTTTTCCCGCCGGGAAAAACGCGCCACCGTAACCGCATTGCAGGATATTAATCTGCATATATTTTCCGGTGAGATCTTTGTCATTGTGGGATTATCCGGCTCCGGAAAATCCACGCTGCTGCGCACGTTAAACCATCTTATTCCGGCCAGTTCCGGCGACGTGATCTTTCAAGGTCGCACACTCGCCAGTTTGTCAGAGAAGGCGTTAATTTCCCTGCGTCGCGAGCACATGGGGATGGTGTTCCAGTCTTTCGCTTTGTTCGACGAACGCACGGTGCTGGATAACGTTGCCTTCGGTCTGGAAGTGGCCGGTGTGCCCCGCGAAGCACGGGAAAGCCGGGCGCAGGCGATGCTGGAAAAAGTCGGGCTCGGCAACGTGGCGAACCACTACCCGCACCAGCTTTCCGGCGGTATGCAACAACGCGTGGGGCTGGCGCGTGCGTTGGTGGTGAACCCTTCGGTTTTGCTGATGGATGAGGCCTTTTCCGCGCTGGATCCCATTATCCGCCGCGAGATGCAGTCGCTGCTGCTGATGTTGCAGGCCGAATCGCAGCGCACCATCGTGTTTGTGACCCATGACATGGAAGAGGCGCTGCGTCTGGGTTCGCGCATTGCGATTATGGAAAAGGGCAAGCTGGTGCAGGTGGGCAAACCGGAAATGTTGATCAACGCCCCGGCCACACCGTATGTGCGCCGCTTCTTCTCCGGCGTGGATGTCTCCCGCTGGCAAATGGCGGAAAACTACGCCGATATCTGGACAGCGCGTTAAGGAATACCATGGCTTATCCATTAGATTTCAGTCGGCAGATCGACAATGCTATTCACGCCTTGCTGGCAAATGCAGGCGGTTTTTTTGACGGCGTTGCCGCCGGTATCGATCTGTTTGCCCGCAGCCTTGAGCAACTGATTAACAGCCTGTCGCCCTGGGGATTAGTGGTGCTGGCAGTGGTGATTGGCGGCTGGCGCATCGGCAAGGGGTTCGCGCTGTTTGCCCTGCTCGCCACGCTGTACATTATTTACAGCGGTTACAGTGAACAT
This sequence comes from Kosakonia sp. ML.JS2a, assembly GCF_025642095.1. Classification (GTDB taxonomy): domain Bacteria; phylum Pseudomonadota; class Gammaproteobacteria; order Enterobacterales; family Enterobacteriaceae. Next base: position 1,528,725 of record NZ_CP106754.1, on the reverse strand, counting down.
GCCGCCATCACGCTGGCGCTCACCCTCTCCTCAACCTTCTTCAGCCTGTTGTTGGGCATTCCGCTCGGGATCTGGAGCGCGCGACGCGCCACCGTGGGTAGCGTGGTGCGAACGCTGCTTGATTTTATGCAGACCATGCCCGCGTTTGTATACCTGATCCCGGCGACGGTCCTGTTTGGCCTCGGGCGGCCACCGGGGATCTTCGCCACCATTCTGTTTTCCATGCCGCCAGTGGTGCGCTTAACGGATTTGGGGATCCGTCAGGTAAATCCGGCGCGTATCGAAGCCGGTATCGCGTTTGGTTGTACATCGTGGCAATTGCTGTGGAAGGTGCAGCTTCCTGCGGCGCAGCCCACCATTATGGCGGGGGTGAACCAGACCATTATGATGGCCATGTCGATGGTGATTATCGCCTCCATGGTCGGTGCGGGAGGACTGGGTAACGACATTCTCAGCAGTATTCAGCAACTGGAGATGGGACTGGGGCTACAGAGTGGGTTGGTGGTGGTGTTGATGGCGATTCTGTTGGATCGTTTATCCGCCAGTTTCGCCCGGCGGCCTGCCGATCAATAACCCCGGGATTGCGAACGTTGCCAGGCGCCGTCGACCAGTTCGGCGGCAGCCTGTATCTGATCGCGAAACGGCGCGCCAAAGCTCTCCATCAGCGCTGCATGGCGGGTCAGAAAGTGCATCCCCTCTTCATTACCGGCAATGCTTTCCAGAAACCAGTCCGGCACCCCTTTTTTCAGGCTGAGCTCGCACAGCCCGGCGGTAAATTCAGCGCGACGGGAAACGTCCGTGATCCAGGAAGGTTGCTGCTCATCCATTTCCCTGGCGACGGTGGCCTGCAGCGCCCGTTGGGAACGGCTGTAATATTCGCGGATCTTCGATGAGCTCCACGCCTTGCCAAAAAACAGCAGTAATATCGGAACCACACACCAGAAAATCGTCATTATGCGCTCGTTGTCTGTTTTCACCGCACTCAGGATAGTACTGACTAAAGTGGGCAAAAGCATCAGCGCAAAAGTCTGTTTTTTGCCGGATGGCGGCTAACGCGTTAGACAGTCGGTCTCTCTGTTGCTGGCCCGGACAGCCTAACGCCGCCGGGTAATCAGCAACAGATGCGGGTATAAGGCGGGCACTAGCGCTGCATTCCCCAGCGTTTGATGGTCACCTTTTCCAGGCTGGCAAACACCACGCCCTCCACCAGTAAACCGATGGCAATCACCGTGACCAGCCCGGCGAACACGCGGTCGGTAAACAGCTCATTGCGATTCTGGAAAATATACCAGCCCAGACCGCCTTCCCCGCTGGATGCGCCGAACACCAGCTCTGCCGCAATCAGCGTACGCCAGGCAAATGCCCAGCCAATTTTCAGCCCGGAGAGAATGGCGGGCAACGACGCCGGGATAAGAATAGTGACCACATAACGCGGCCCGCTCAGTCCATAATTGCGCCCGGCCATGCGCAACGTTTCCGGCACGCCGCTAAAACCGGACCAGGTATTCAGCGCAATCGGCCACATCACCGAATGCACCAGCACAAAAATCAGGCTCACATTACCTAACCCGAACCACAACAGCGCCAGCGGCAGCAGAGCAATGGCCGGCAGCGGGTTGAGCATCGCGGTGAGCGTACTGAGCAAATCCCGGCCAAACTGGGTGGTGACCGCCAGCGCGCTGGCAAGCAACGCCAGCAGGCTGCCAATCAGATAACCTTTCAATAAGGTGCTCAACGAATTGATGATTTTGGCGGGCAGCTCACCATTGCGCATATCGTCACTGAACGCATGCCAGGTTTGCAGCACGCCGGGCAGCATCAGGTCATTTTGCTGCACCCGCGCCGCCACCTCCCACAACGCCAGCACCAGCAACACAATCAGGGATTTACGTAACCACGCCTGATTCCACACGCGCTGACTCAGCGGTAACGGCGTCTCGACCGGCACATTACGCAGTGGCGGTAATTCGCGTTCGAATTCAGGACGGATGTACGGTGGCTGCGACATACGCGGGTTCCTCACCAGATAAAGGAGATGGGCTGGCCCCGTTTGTCGGGAACAACAGATCGTGGATATGGCGCGCGGCGTGCTGGAACGCCTCGCTGCCGAAATCATTCAGGCCAAACTGATGGCAATTGATCTCCGCTCTGACTCTGCCAGGGTGCGGAGAAAGCACCAGGATGCGGCTTCCGACCACCAGCGCCTCTTCAATTGAGTGGGTGACAAACAGCAGCGTAAAACGCGCCTCTTCCCACAGCGCCAGCAACTCTTCCTGCATGGTGCGACGGGTGAGCGCATCCAGCGCCGCGAAAGGCTCATCCATCAATAGCATGCGCGGTTTCATCGCCAGCGCGCGGGCAATGGCGACACGCTGTTTCATGCCACCGGAGAGCATATGCGGCATCACATCAGCAAACTCCGCCAGCCCCACTTTATGCAGAAAATGCAACGCGGTTTCTTTGGCTTCCGCCCGGCTGGCCTTGCGACTTGCCAGCAGCGGAAACATCACATTTTCCAGTACCGTCTTCCACGGCGGCAACTGATCGAACTCCTGAAACACCATCATCCGTTCCGGGCCAGGGGAGGTAATGACCGAACCTGCCAGCGAGAGTTGCCCACTGCGTGGCGTGAGGAAACCGCCAGCGGCCTTCAGCAGGCTCGACTTCCCGCAACCGGACGGCCCAAGCAGGATAAAGCGATCGCCCGGCCAGACATCAAAACTGACATCATGGGTGGCGCGCACCTGGCGCTCGCGCGTGCGGTATTCAATATTCACGTTGCTGACCTGCAACAAGGGGCCGTCACTCGGATGCATTGTCATCGGTGTCTCCTGCGTTGCCGCTTAACTGCCTGGGTTTTCCCACGCCTCGTTGAAGAAATAGTCTTTCCACGAGCTGGCTCTGTTTTTCAGTACCCCCAGTTCATGGAGCTTTTCGGCATACACGCCGGTACGTTCCGGGGAGACGGTGAAGCTTATCTCGGGATCGTTAACAATTTTCTGCACCAGCGGTAATGGCAGGCGGGATTTTTCGACGCGAATATAGGTTTCCGCTGCTGCATTTTTGTCGGCATTAATGATTTTCGCCGCTTCGTTCAGCGCGCGATAAAATGCCTGATAGGTTTTTGGATTCTCATCGTGGAATTTCTCAGTGGTATAAAGCACATTAAATGTTGCCTGCCCGCCTAAGACATCATAGGAGCTGAGAATTTTATGCACATTATCATGTTCCAGCGCCTGATACTGAAACGGCGGGCTGGAGAAATGGGTGGTAATTTCCGACCCTCCGGCAATTAATGCCGCGCTGGCATCCGGGTGCGGAAGGCTGACGCTAATTTTATCAAAACGTTTAAAATCGGCATCACCATATAATTTAGCGGTTTCAATCTGTAATGTCCGTGACTGAAAACCGACGCCAGCAGCCGGTACGGCAATTCGATCTTTATCGCTCAAATCTTTAATGCTTTTTACCGCCGGATTATTACTCAATAAATAGTTGGGCATCGATCCCAGCGAAGCAATGGCTTTGACATTTTGCTTCCCTTTGGTGCGGTCCCACAGCGTCAGCAGCGGCGGTACGCCGGCTGACGCAACATCTAACGCACCGGAGAGCAGGGCTTCATTCATGCCGGTGGCACCGGATATGGTGCGCCAGTCGACGGTGATATCCAGCCCCGCTTTTTTCCCCTCTTTTTCGATCAGTTGCTGGTCGCGCACCACGTCCAGAATTAAATAACCAATACCAAACTGCTGTGCAATGCTGATTTTCCCTTCGGCGAATACAGAATGGCTCACGCCACTTAATGTAAAAATTGCCAGCGCTCCGGCAAGCGTCCTGTTCAATGTGTTCATGCCTGTCCCCAGAATATCATTGTTATCAGCAGAAAATGATTGGCTGGCGGGGAAGCAAAAGGAAATGATTTAATCAGCAATGCTTAGTTGAAAATTAAAAATAGCTTTTCCCTCGCGGCATTATTCAATAAATGGCAAAGGATAGTTATTTTTAATGGTTATGTAACAAATATATCGTCGTTATAGTCGAAAACACCTCTTTATTATCCTCTATGAGTACAGGGATTATGCCTCTATTTTCACATCAACATTTGCGCGTATTGCTGCAACAGCAGCTGGTGCGGGTGAATACCGCACCGGAGATCGCGAAAAAAGTTGCGGATAACCTGGTGGAAGCCTCGTTAAAAGGCCACGATTCCCATGGTGTGACGCTGCTGCCCCGCTATATCCGCGCGATTCTGGCAGGCGATCTTAACGCCAATGCTGAACTGAAAACCGTGCGTGACGCCGGGCCAATCCTCTCCTTTCAGGGCGAACACGGGTTTGGTCAGTTGCTCGGTGAACAGGCGATGACGGCCGGTATTGAGCGCGTCCGGCAATTTGGCGTGGCGATTGTCGGTCTGGCGAATTCACACCATCTTGGACGTATTGGCGCGTGGGCGGAACAGGTCGCCGACGCCGGGCTGGTATCGATCCATTTTGCCAACGTCGCCGCCCCATCGGCGGTGTTGCCGTTCGAGGGACTGCGACCCCGGCTTGGCACCAATCCCTTTTGCGTCGGTATCCCGTTACAGAACCGCCCGCCAGTGGTGCTGGATTTCGCCACCAGCGCCATCGCCGGGAATAAAGCCCGCGTGGCCTGGAATGAAGGCCGGCCAATTCCTGAAGGCTGCGCGGTAGACGCCAACGGCCAGCCGACCACCGATCCCGGTGTATTAATGACCGAACCCCGTGGTGCACTGCTGCCCTTTGGCGGTCATAAAGGTGCGGGGCTGTCGCTGATTTGCAGCCTGCTCGGTGCCGCGCTGACCGGCGGCGAAACGGAAAGCCATCAAATTCCTCCCCGCGCGGGCATTATCAACAACATGTTGTCGATTCTGTTTGACCCGCAGCGTTTGGGCGCAGGCGAGCACTATCAGCAGGAACTTCTGGCGCAGGTGGACTGGGTGCGCAACGATCAGCAAGGCCGCGATGTGCAGATCCCGGGAGAGCCGGAACGGCGCGCTTATGCCCGTCGTCAGCAGGAAGGCATTCACATTGATGAGGTGAGCTGGGGTGAGTTTATGGCGCTGGAGATATTAAGTGCATGATCCCGCACTCAATGCGGGGTTGATTGTTAAGATGATAAAGATTATCTTTCTCATTACCGAATAGTTGAGTCAAACACTCAGGTATTCGGTACGACATTGCTCACATTGCTTCCAGTATTTTTTGCCCGCCTGACAAGTGCGGGCTTTTTTTTACTTATATTCGGCCTGGCTGCGTTTAAAGCGTAATTTGAGGATGTTTAATGCCACAGGCTCTGGCGTACCGGGCCAACGTCTCAAGGCTCGCTTTAATCACATTGGCTTCCATACGCGAGACAGTCGGCGGCGTCACCCCCATACGCTCAGCCACCTGCGCCCGAGTAAGCCCGGCATGGCGACGCCACTCCGCAAGCATCGCCTGTAAACGCATTTTCCGCTCTTCCGCCTCATACGCCGCCTGAACATCGGGATCAGACATCAACTCTGCCCGCACCGTTTCCCATGCGACACTTTTAGATTTTTTCACAGGCTAACATCTCCTCTAATCTTGCGAACGCAAGCGCAATCTCACCGGAAGGGGTTTTCTGCGTTTTCTTAATGAAGACCCTTAGCAGATAGATTCTTTTTCCCTTCTGATAAGCATACAGGCCTCTCGCTATATCAATTCCCATGGTTCTAATCTCAAATAATCCATTACACAGATGCCGACTATCTGGTTCCCGTAGGGTCGTCGCATTCGCTTGTAACTTATCAATCAAGCGAATAAGTTTTGCTCTGATCACAGGCGACAAGCAAGCAATCTCAGCAGGCACGTCCTCGTGCAAAATCACGTTGAACACGTGAGATCCTCCATGACTCGATAGTAACACTGACAGAAAATTGCCTCAAAAGGCAATTTCCGTCTACAACGCCAGCAATAAATCTGCTTGCCAGTTCAGAAAAACACAATCCGAAAGCTGTGTGGCGTTCATTACCTGCGATCGTTCACGCATCTTTCTGCCCACACCTTAATGGCCGAGCATCTGGCTGAGATTTGGCTTAAAGAGCCATAATCTCCCGTTATTCATCGGCTTACTGACCTGAAATCAAACCGTCACAAACCCGCCCTAATCTAAGAATATTCTCATTATCAGGTTCTGCCAGAACATGGATATCCCGCTTTCATCCCGACAGCTTAACGCCGGTATTTTGCGCCTCGCCGTACCGCACGTAACGCCAGACAATAACAATGCGCAGGTGATGTCGCTGTTTAACGAACATAATGCGTTGATTGGCCTGCCGGTGCTGGAGAACCATCGTCCTATTGGCATGATTAACCGCCACATTTTTTTGTCGCAGATGAGCCGCCCCTTTTTCCATGAACTTTACGATCAGAAAAGCTGCATCGCCTTTATGGATAAAAGCCCGCTGATCGTCGATGCCGATGCCGGTCTGGAGTACCTGTCGGAACGGGTGATCGAAACCGGTGATAAAGCGGTGACGGAAGGCTTTATTCTCACCCAGCAGGGGCAGTACATCGGGATTGGTCTGGGCATCGACCTGATTCGCACCGTGTCGGATTTGCAGGCCAAACAGCATTTGCAAATTATGCAAAGCCTTGAGTACGCGCGCATTATCCAGGAATCGATGCTGAGCCGTTCGCGCAACACCATTGAACAAACGCTGGAGGACTGGTGTTTGTACTGGCATCCGCGCGACTGCGTCGGGGGGGATATTTATGCCTTTCAGCGCAGTGAAAATGGCTGGCTGATGGTGCTGGCGGACTGTACCGGCCACGGTGTTCCCGGCGCATTTATGACGTTCATTTTCTCTTCGGCGCTGGAAAAAGCGCTCACTCTGGCCCCGGCGGAGGCACCAGAGCAACTGCTTAGCCATATCAATCAACACATTAAACAGACGCTAAGCCAGGTGCACCCTTCCGCCGATCGCAGCCAGTCGAACGACGGTTGCGACGCTATTGCTCTGTATGTCGACACCCATAACGCACAGGTCAGTTGGGCCAGCGCCCGTATGCACGCCTTTATGCTCAGCGCAGAGGCCGATCACGTTGTCGCGCTGGAGAGTTGCCGCAAAGGCATCGGCTATACCGATACGCCGGAAGACTACCAGTGGCAGCGTTATTCGGCACCACTGCAACGTGGCGATACTTTTTTGCTGGTGTCCGATGGTGCGACCGACCAGCCCGGCGGCCCGCGCGACATTATGTTTGGTAAGAAACGTATTCAGTCATTGTTGGCGCAACACCGCGCGTTGCCGATGTCCGGACTTTCCGACGTCCTGCTAAAGGCGTTGAAAAGCTGGCAGGGGCAACAGGCGTCCCGTGACGACATGACATGGTTTGGTTTTCGCTGGTAGATAAAAGCATGCAAATAAACGACTTGCAGGGCAAAGAAGCCGTCCTGTTACCCCTTTTTACCCTGCAACGGCAAAATGCCGTTGAGCTGTTTTATACGGGTTATTTTTCTCAGCAGCATATCGTTTCGCTGGGCGACGTTATTCGCACATGGCTCGATAAGCACGAATCTTCCGCCGTCACGCGCCGTAAACTGTTCTCGGTGTTTATCGAGATGGGGCAGAACATTGTGCGCTACTCATCCGACGAGCGCTTTTTATGCACCGGTCAGGATGAGCTGCGTTTTGGCTCTGTCTGCTTCCATATGGACACCGCCCACTATTACCTCGAAACCGCAAACCTCGTGGGGCCGGAAGCCTCTTCCTTGTTGCAAACCAACCTCGAAGTCCTGCGTACGATGACGCAAGCGGAAATTCGCGATGCCTGGAAGCAAGGACTGCGCGCAGAAGCGCCGACGACCAGCAAAGGCGCGAACATCGGTTTGCTGACCATGGCGCGGGATACCAGCGCACCGCTGGAATATCGCATTCATCCACTGGCGGCAGGCAACCTCTCCGCCTTTCACTTAAAGGCAACCTTTTGCCATGACTGATACGACACTGACGCCCCCGATTGAGCTGACCGCCACCGCCGCCACGCCGGAGGTGAAGTTCGATTTTGCCGCGCAGCGACTGCTGCTCAAAGGTGAAGCCTACCCGGAAAACGCCGCCGCGTTCTTCCGCCCGCTACTGGACGCAACGGAAAGCTGGCTGCAAACCCGGCCGCAAACGCCAACGCCGGTGCAGTTGCACGTTGCGTTGAGTTATTTCAACAGTTCCAGCACCAAGCTGCTGTTCACCCTGTTTGAAAGCCTGAACGATCACGCCAGGCAGGACGTCCCCTGCGAACTGCACTGGTACTACGACGCCGAAGACGATATCTCCGAAGAGTTTGGTCAGGAGTTGCGCATCGACTTCCCTTCGCTGGCGGTGTTTCTTATTCCGGACATCAACGCATGCTAGATATCAATGAGCTGTTCCGGGAGGAGTATTCCGTTCTCGAAGATGCCCGGCTGGCCGCCGCCGATCGTCAGCTCACCGCCGATGCGTGCCGTGAGAAGCTGTGGGGGGTCGCCAAACACTATCAGCGTCTGATCCGCGAATCGTATCGGCTGATTTCACGCAGCGACCGCGCGGAGCGTGAGCTAAACCGCATGAACGAGCAGCTCCAGCAACTGGCGGCGCGTCTGGAGTATGAAGCGACGCACGATCCGCTGACGGCGGTATTCAACCGCAGCGCGATCATCAACCAGATCAATCAGGGGCTGACCACCGGCAGCGTTGCGCTGATCCTGCTGGATATTGACCATTTCAAACGCATTAACGACGAGTACGGTCACCCGATGGGCGACCGGGTGATCTGCTCGCTGGTGTCGCGCGTGCGCCGCGCCGTGCCGCAAAGCGCAGCGATTGGTCGCGTGGGTGGTGAGGAGTTCACCATTGTGCTGCCTGAAGCGCGCATTGAAGAGGCGATGATTATCGCCAGCTATATTCATGCCTCGCTCAATGCCTCACCGCTGGAGGTGCTGCCCGGGCAGTGGGTCACGGCCAGTTTTGGCGTCAGTCTCGGCGCGAAAGAGAGCGATTTCGAAACGCTGTACAGCGCAGCGGACACGGCGCTGTACACGGCCAAAAAACGCGGGCGCAATCAGGTGGCGCTGCATGAGGATTTTTTCCGCCAGCCGGCGAAAGCTTGCTAACCTCCGTGCTGCGGTTATGCAGGCATCAGTTGATTAAATCGCTTAAAAAGCGCTGCGCGCGTGGGTGTTTCGGCGCCTGAAAGAACGCTTCCGGCGTGGATTTTTCCAGAATCCGCCCCTGATCCATAAACCAGATGGTGTCCGCCACATCACGGGCGAAGTGCATCTCGTGAGTAACACACATCATGGTCATCCCCTCCTGCGCCAGCGAGCGCATCACGCTCAACACTTCACCAACCATTTCCGGGTCCAGCGCTGAAGTCGGCTCATCAAACAGCATCACCGGCGGTTTCATCGCCAGCGCACGGGCAATCGCCACCCGCTGCTGTTGCCCGCCAGAAAGCTGCGCCGGATAAGCATTCGCTTTGTGCGACAGCCCGACCCTTTCCAGTAATTCCCCGGCGTGCTTACGTGCTTCCGACCGTTTCACACCCAGCACTTTGACCGGCGACATCATGATATTGTCCAGCACCGAAACGTGTGGAAACAGGTTGAAGTTCTGGAACACAAACCCGATGCGCGTACGCAACTGATTAAGGCGCGTGCTGCTGCCGTGGATGTCGATACCATCAAACAGGATCTGCCCTTTTTCTATTGGCTCCAGGCGGTTAACCGTGCGAATCAGCGTCGATTTTCCCGAGCCGGATGGCCCGCAAACCACCACCACTTCGCCCGCCTTCACTTCCGCACTCAGGTCGGTCAGCGCCTGGTACTCGCCGTACCACTTGTTAACCTGATTAAATAAAATCATCGGGATCATGGTGTTTCCTTATTCAGATTGCTGTCGGCAAAGAGTAACTCCGCGTCAGTCTCACGCCTGCCGGGTTGTGCTTTAGCGCTCAGGCGCTTTTCCTCAACCCACCTCTCAAGCCGGTTTGCCAGCCAGGTCAGACTAAAACAGATGATGTAATAGCTCAGCGCAACGATGGCGAAGACCTGGAACGGTTTGGTCAGTAACTGATTGCTCACCTGATTGGCGGCGTATGTCAGCTCCGGCACGTTAATGACATAGCCCAGCGTGCTGTCTTTAATGATCGACACCAGTTGGCTCACAAGGCTTGGCAGCGAATTAAACAGCGCCTGCGGCAAAATCACCAACCGCAGGGTCTTCAGATGGCTCATCCCCAGCGCGCGTGACGCTTCATACTGCCCGTGCGGCAGCGCCTGGATGCCGCCGCGTACGATCTCGGCAATATAGGCGCTCTCGTAAATCACCAGCGTACAGAGCATGGTGGAGAAGCCGCTGATGTTCTGACCAATCAGCAACGGCACGCAAAAATAGGTCCAGAACACCACCATCATCAGCGGAATGCCGCGCAGGGTGTAAACCCAGCAGGCGGCAGGCCAGCTTAACCAGCGCCACGGCGATAACCGTGCCAGCCCCACCAGCACGCCAAGCGGGAACGAAAGGACAACGGCCAGTAGCGAGATAACCAGCGTGCACAGCACGCCGCCCAGCGGACCATTCGGGTACTGCCCCATCAGGAACAGCATGCCGTGGTCATGTAATATGGTGAAAAAATCAAACACGGCGCTTACCTCGCGTAGGCACGTTGAAAACGACGCGCCAGCAGCGCGCCCAGCCCCATCAACAACAGCGAAAACGCCAGATACCCCACCGTGCCAATCGCATAGGCTTCAAAGGTACGGAAAGTCTGGTTTTCGAGATCGCGCGTCACGTAAGTGAGTTCCGTTACGCCGATCACCATTGCCAGGCTGGTGTTTTTAAACAGCAGTACGCTGTGGTTAATCAACGACGGCAATGCATTACGGATCCCCTGCGGCAAAATGACCGATCCCATCGCCCGCATATAACCCATGCCCAGCGCGCGGGCCGCCTCGTTCTGCCCATCCGGAATGGCCCGCAACCCGCTGCGGATATCCTCGGAAAAGTAAGCCGCCTGGCACAGGCCAAGGGCAAACATCGAAAACAGAAACTCGGCATTGAGGTCGTTGACCCACATCTGCACCGACTCCGGCAGCAGCGTGGGAATGGCGAAATACCACATCATTAACTGGATAAGCGTCGGCACATTGCGGTGATACGAAACATAGGCCGCCACCAGCCGCGTGGCGTAGCGGTTTGCACTCAGGCGGATAATCACCAACAACAGCGCGATGAACATGGCCAATAGCCAGGCGCCCAACGCCAGTTCCAGCGTAACCGTCGCCCCCCGGACGATCATGTCGCCATGTTGGCCGGTCAGCACAGCGGAAAAATCGAGCGCCATGAGGGTCTCCTTCAGAGCGTGTGTTCGCCAGGGCGCATAGTGGACAAGCCGCCAGGCACCTGCAACGTCGGCATGATTTCAATGTTGCCAATGTTCACCGCCACCGGTGCGGCAAGGGCAAAGGCCACGCAATCGGCAATGTCGCTGGCCTGCGGCAGTTCAAAACCATCAATAAAGCGTTTGCGCGCATCTTCATGGTCGCCAGAGACATTGCCGAAAATGTCCGTCGCCACGCGACCTGGGCAGATTTCGGTCACACGCACGCGTTTGCCGTAACAGTCGACACGTAACTGGCGAGATAAGGCATGCACGCCCGCTTTGGTGGCGTGGTAAATCGAGTTGCCGTTGAAGTTATAAATGGCGGCTATCGAGGTGATATTGATGATATGGCCGCAGTCGCGCGCTACCATCCCCGGCACCAGCAGGCGGCACAGGTGCAGCACCGCACGCAGGTTAACATCCACCTGTGTATCGATGGCTTCTTCATCGGCGCTGAGAATGGAACCCGGGCGGGAAACCCCGGCATTGTTAACCAGTATGTCGACCTGCAAATCGCTGCACAGGCGGGTGAGCGCATCGAGATCCGCCACATCCAGCGCGTGAGGAATGCAGCCGGTTCGGTCCGCCAGCGCCGCCAGTTGTTCCCGGCGGCGGGCAACCGCGTGTACCGTGATGCCTTCCTTGCACAAACGTTCAACAATCGCTTCGCCCATCCCGGCGGACGCGCCGGTAACCAGGGCGACTTTATAATCTGAAAATGGCATGTTGCCTCTCCTGTCAGGACGGCGGCGGGTTAACGCACCGTCGTTTTATTGCGTATTTTTGACTCTATTCAGTTATGCCGCGGCGGTATAAGACATAAATGGTTTGAGGCAATAAGGGTGACTTATAATCCTGCTTAAGCCTGGCTATCTTCATGAATAAAAAGAATTTCCTCGTCAAACTCCACCGTGTCGTTATGCGACAGCGCAAATGACACGGTGCCCGCCGCCGGGCTGCGCAGCGGCAGATACAGCGCGCCAACCTGAAGCAGCGCCAGTAACTGGTGGCGGATAACGTGCGCGCCACTCCCGGCGAAATCGTCCGCCAACAGCGGATGACGCAGCAACACTCGCCCTGGCGCAGGCGCGCAAAGCGGGGTTCGAAGCACGGGTGATTCAACGGTAGCGACGGGAGCCATTAAGGTTGGCGACGGTGGTGCGCTGGTCATGCGTAGCGACCAGTTTTCGCCTGTCAGCTCAAGGCGGTTAATTGTGGTAGCGCGCAAAGCCCGCGCCAGCGCGCGTAGTTGGCGCAGCGTTATTTTGTTTTCATCCATATCCGGCCCGTTATTGGCAGCAATCGTCGGGATTTACTCTATCCTGCCGCGCCGCCGGGCCTGTAAGAGGGTTTCGCTTTGCGGTAATAAGCGAGGCTTATTAGCTCACCAGGGTTAACGGACGGTTGTCGGGCGTACGGTTCGCCATCAGCGACAACAAAATGGTCTTCACCGCTTCGGCAGGTTCAGAAAGCGGCAGATGATCCGACATGCAGAATGACAGCGAGGCGTACACATCTGGTTCGACGATCTTCGCCATCCAGGCATCGGCGGCTTTCAGCATCGCGCGGGCGGCGGACTCCGGCATAATGGTGCAGCCTAACCCGGCAGCAAGCGCGGCATTGAGCGTGGTTTGCGATTCGATCTCGCTGCTCACGCGGTAATCAATGCCCTGCTTCACAAACGCATCGTCCACCACTTTGCGCATGATGTTGTAAATGCGTGGCAGGAACAGGTCATAACGGGCCACGTCCGCCAGCGCGATCTCTTTCACCGGTTTGTCCACGGCATGCGGGCAAACAAAACAGAGATGCTCTTTCATCAGCGGAATAAAACGCAAACCGTGGATATTGCGGTTGTCGTAAATCACCGCCATGTCCATGCGCCCGTTCATGATCAGCTCGCTGAGAGTGGTGCCGAAGTTTTCATTAAAATAGAGGGTAATGCCCGGATGCTGGCGACGAACCTCTTTCATTAAAGGGATCGCCAGTTGCTGCGCCGCCGTCCCTGGCGCCAGGCCCACGGAGACATTGCCGCACAGCTCCATGCCCGCGCGATCAATGGCACTTTGCGCCTGAGCGCACTGGCGCAAAATAGCCTGCGCGTGCGTGTAGAGAATATTGCCCGCCGTGGTGGGCGTTACGCCGCGTTTGGTGCGGATGAGCAACTGCTGGTTCACCTCCCCTTCGAGGGTGGCAAGCTGCTGGCTTAATGCAGGCTGAGCAATATGCAGAATATCCGCAGCCTGGGTCAGGCTGCCCACATCGACGATTTTAATGAAATATTTCAGGCGACGCAGATTCATGGCGGTCTCTCCAGTGAGGGCTTTATCATCACTAAAGCAATGGCTGTGCCAGTTCTGGTTCGTTGTTGCGCAAAGCGGTCACACAGGCAGCTTATGGCTTGCGCGCCCGATGAAAAATGCGCGCATTGCAAAACCGCATTACACCGGGGTTTTTACGCACCGTCACGGTGCAACGCGAGCGTCTGGTGCATCGTTGCGGTGTTTTCCCGCCGTGCCAGTCATCATTTTGTGTTATGTCGCCACAACAAAGCAGTATTAGCCGCCCGCTTTGGCTGTTCCCTATGCTCAGGGGGTCATCCTCGTGATGACATGCATCCGCCGTGTGCATGCGCGGCGTCCAGCCGAACCTGATGGAACACCTGTGCTATGCCTGATATTGCCGATAGACTTAACAACATTGCCATTTCCGCCTCTGTCGCTATGACGCAAAAAGCGCGCGACCTCGCCGCACAAGGTATCGACGTGGTGGGGCTCTCGACGGGCGAACCGGATTTCCCCACGCCTGCCCATGCCATTGAAGCAGCACACCAGGCCGCGCTGGCGGGCGATACCCGCTACCCGCCCACGGATGGCACCCCCGCGTTGCGTGCGGCGATTGCCCGCAAATTTAAACGCGACAACGATCTCAACTACGATGTCAGCCAAATCATTACCGCCGGTGGCGCAAGGCAAATCATCTTTAACGCGATGATGGCGACCATTAACCCCGGTGACGAGGTGGTGATCCCGACGCCGTCGTGGATCAGCTATGCCGATATTGTGCGTTTTGCGGGTGGTATTCCGGTTGCGATTCCCTGCGACGAAGAGAACGGTTTTAAACCGCTGCCGCAGAATATTGACGCCGCGATCACCGACAAGACCAAATGGTTGCTGCTGAACTACCCCAGCAATCCGACCGGCTCAGTGGCCAGCCGCGACGAGTTGCAAGCTATTGCAGATGTGATGCTCAAACATCCGCACATCTGGATCCTGACCGATGATATTTACGAACACCTGATTTACGACGGCTGCACGTTTCTTACGCTCGCACAGGTTGAACCGAAACTGTATGACCGTGTGCTGACGGTGAATGGCGTATCGAAAGCCTACTCGATGACCGGCTGGCGTCTCGGTTTTTGCGGCGGGCCTGCACCGCTGATTAAAGCGATGAGCAACGTCAATACGCAGAACGCAGGCGGGATTGCGACCGTGGCGCAGGCGGCGGCTATTGCAGTGCTGGATGGCCCGCAGGATCTGCTGCAAGAGCGGGCGGCGATTTACCGTAAGCGGCGCGATTTTGTGCTGGAGAAGCTGGCGGCGATTGCGGGGCTGCGCTGCCATAAGCCGCAGGGGGCGTTTTATTTGTTTGTAAATATTGCGGCGTTTATCGGCAAAACCAGTGCCGGTGGGCGGGTGATGAATACGGATGCTGATTTTGTGATGGCGTTGATTGAGGAGCAGCATGTGGTGAGTGTGCCGGGCGCGGCTTACGGTATGAGTCCGTATATTCGGTTGTCGTATGCGACCAGTATGGAGCGGTTGCAGACGGGGTGCGAGCGGCTGGCGGCGTTTTGTGAGGGGTGTCGTTGATCGGGGATGTTTGATAGCTGTGGAGTTATTTGGCTAACCGTTGTGGGATGGTGGGTGGCTCTTGTGGAATTGTTCTCTGGTTAACAGAGGTGGAACTGTTCCGTTCACTAAAGGTACGGCAGACACTTCACTGGGTTATGCGGTGAACGGGAGAAGGGGGGCTACCGCGCCCCCCTTCTCAATCCCCGCGGCCCCGCAGCGAAATCGGTGCTTCGCACTGCGCTCACCTCCCGCACCTCTTCCTGCGGCCGGCTCCACTCGGCATCCCTGCCGAGAGTCGCCTCTGGTCGCCATCCCTGGCGCCCAGTCCTGGTCTTCGGTGCTCCGGTTCGCCGATTTCAGCGGGGACTCAACCCCGCCGCTTCAGTCGCTTTTGATAATTGAAAAATGGGTATTGCTGTAAGTATCGCGCCTGCAATCTCAGTCTGTATTACATGATTTTTGCGAAGCTGATTCCCGGAATGGCTTTTCCTTCATCAGGTTAGCTATAATCCCTTGCCGCCTGTAAGTGTTAGTCCTATGTTTTCTCCGCGCCTGCAAAATCAGGCGTCGGGATTGGAACCCTGTTCACTCACTGGCGACATACTTTTTATGTTGTTCATTTGGCCACATCTCAATGGCGGGCCGAATGGGGGCGTCGTAAGACGCGCCGGTCAGTGAGTCCGGTAGTTCCAACCCTGTTCGGTTCTGCCACCAAATGAGATTGGAACCTCTGGTGGCAGTTAGCATCATGACTCACTCGAGGCTATGTCTATGGCTACAACATCAATCCTGAACCAGGCGCTATTTACCTCACCGTTTAACCACACAACAGATTTCACAGAGCTGGCGGATAACTGCGAGCGTTTTGCCGAAGTGCTGGCGGAATGCGACGATCCGTTACAGAAAATGGCGCTTTGCGGCAGGCTTTCTGCCTGTCTTGCCCTGTTACAACCTACACTGCTTGAACCCGTTCCTGAGGCGCTAAAAGCCAGCCTGACCGTTGATCGCTTTCCTGCTCACTTTCCCATATTCGAACCCGAAACCGACCAGTTATGTCGCTATTGTCAGGTGTTAACGCAACTGCTGATGAGTGGCACTCTCGCACCACAATCTGAACGTGTTTTGCGGGATTTGCTGTATATGCTGGTCGATTTCTTTGCTGGCACGCTAAAAGCCCCTCGCTGGTTAAAACAGGGTGACACAATCATCACTCTTTAACTTACCGCCACTCTGACTTTTTTATGACCCAGGATCGTTAAAGCGGCGGGGTTGAGTCCCCGCTGAAATCGGCGAACCGGAGCACCGAAGACAAGGACTGGGTGCCAGGGATGGCGACCAGAGGCGACTCTCGACAGGACGTCGAGTGGAGCCGGCCGCAGGAAGAGGTGCGGGAGGTGAGCGCAGTGCGAAGCACCGATTTCCCTGCGGGGCCGCGGGGATTGAGAAGGGGGGCGCGGTAGCCCCCCTTCTCCCGTTCACCGCATAACAGAGTGAAGCGTCTGCCGTATCTTTAGTGAACGGAACAATTCCACAATAGCCATCCGACAGAACAATTCCACAAAAGTTATCTGACAGAACAGCCCCTCAACCGTTAGCAAGCGGAACAATTCCACTATTCCACCACCGACTAACCCCAATCCCTCACCACCTCCGCCGCCGGCGCAATCGTCCCACCACAGGCAATAATCTCACTACGCACAATCCCCGCCAGCTCCACCGAACCCGGCGTATCACTATGCACCAGAATCGAATGCGCCCGCACCGGGATCACCAACCGCTCAATGGTGGTCACCGTCCCGTCCTGCAAAAACTGCCGCACACGCCCGCGCACGGCGCCTTCCTCTTTGATCACCGCCCCCGGCTTACCGCGCGGCACCAGACGCCCTTCTGCATCGTAAGCACGATCGGCAAGAAACAGCGTCAGGCTTTGCAACCCGGCGCGTTTCGCCGCCCGTTCAATAATCGTCTCCGGCTGCGAAAAAATAATCAGCGCAGGATCGAGTCGGTAAATCGCCTGCATCACCTGCAACGCCAGCGCCTCATCGCGGTTAATCATATTGCCCATCGCCGCATGAAAACTGACATGGGAAACCGCGACGCCCTCCCCTTTAGCAATCGCCTGTAGCGCACCAATCTGATACACCACCTGCTGGCACAGCTCATCGGCAGTAAACGCCATCTCTTTACGGCCAAACCCCAGTCGGTCCGGCAGACCCGGATGCGCGCCAATACCGACGCCACTGGCTTTTGCCAGCCGCACCATCTGCGTCATAATCATCGGGTCGCCCGCGTGAAAGCCACAGGCAATGTTGGCGGATGACACCCGCTGCATCAGCGCTGCGTCATCACACAGTGTGTAGACGCCAAACCCTTCACCCATATCGGAATTTACATCGATTTTCATCATTATGCGCTCACGCTGTTTAATGAAGCGGCGACATCGCGCAGCCGTTGCAACCAGCCGTCAATCGCCCGGCGGGCAGCAATCGCCTGTTTCGCATCGCTTTTGATTAACTGAATCGACTGCCCGGCCTGTAACTGCCCGAGCCGCCAGAGATCCTCTTCAATCACGCAGGCGATTTTCGGGTAACCGCCTGCGGTGTTGGCATCGCTTAACTGAATGATTGGCTCCCCGGCGGGCGGTACCTGCACAATGCCGGGGATCAGGCCATAGGAGCGCATTTCAATTGTCTGCGACGGGAAAATCGGCGCGCCAGACAGCCGGTAGCCCGTGCGGTTACTTTGCAGTGAAATCGCCCACGCCTGCTGCCAGAAGCGTTGATGATCGGCGGCGAACAACGCATATTCCCCCGACGGGATGGCCCGTACCGGCGTCACGCCATGCTCCGCAGGCGGAAAAACGTCCTGCAATGCAACGGAGGGCGGCACAATCCCCACGCCCTCATCGGGCAGCGTCACGTTACCCACCATCCCCAGCGGCAGCCGGTCGCCCGCGGCAAGCGTACGCCCGTGAAAACCGCCAAAACCACCACGCAGCGCGGTACTGCGCGAACCAAGCACCCTGGGCACATCAATCCCCCCGGCAATGCAGAGATAGCCCCGCGTACCGGACCGGGGATAACGCAACTCCAGCCATTGGCCTTTTTTGACCCGGCAGCCCCACCACGGCGGCAGTTCAACGCCGTCCAGCAACGCCCGGCAATCCGCCCCGGTCACGGCAATCGCCGTGTCCTGTAAAAAACGTACGCGCAACGGAAAGACCTGCGCTTCAATGGCGGCGGCGTTCTCGTCGTTACCCAGCAACAGGTTCCCGGCACGCAGCGCCAACGGATCCATTACGCCGCTGACCGACACCCCCAAATGGCGAAAGGCGGTGCGCCCGAGATCCTGCACCGTGTTCAGTGCACCAGTGCGCTCAATCTCAATCACAGTTCGATCCTTTCGGGTAAAAAGCGTATGGTATCGCCCGGAGCCATCAACGCCGGAGGCGATGCCAGTGGGTCGAAGACCTCGATCTCGGCAAAGCCGATGGCGTTCCAGCCGTTTGGCCCGGTGAGCACCGACACACCGGTCTGCGGCCCACCGATAGTGACCGTGCCTTTGAGCATATTCAGTGACGGTACTTTTTTACGCGGCGTGGCAAGCGCCGGATCCAGCCCGTGTAAGTAACCAAACCCCGGCGCGCTACCCAGCGCCACCACCGTGTAATTTCCTTGATAGTGGCGGCGAATAACATCACTGGCCGCCAGGCCGGTATGGCGGCAAACCGCCTCCAGATCGCAGGCCAGCTCCCCGCCATAATGCACCGGAATATCAATGCGTTTGCCCTGCGGGTGGATTTCCCACGCCTGTTGCCAGTACGCACGCAAGCGTTGTACGACCGCGTCCGCATCCTCCGGCGTCTGGCGCAACAACACCAGCAGGTTGGTAACGCCGGGGATCAACGACTCCACGTCATCCCAGGTGGCGAGCCGCTGCGCCAGCGACCAGATGCGGCGCTGCGCCGCAAGGCTGAATTCCCCCGGTGCTTCCACAAGCCAGGCGCGACTTCCCATGGTAGAGAGCGTGATTTCCCCGGCGTTATCCACCAGGGCGATAAGCGACGCCTCTTGCGCTATCCAGGCCATAACTTATTCCAGCGGTTCAAATTTCAGGTTAGACAGTGGCTGTACGCGCTCTTCACGCACCATTTTGTATTCGGTATTTGGCCCAATCCAGGTGTCCCAGATTTTGTCGATAGTGCCGTTATCATCCATCGCTTTCAGGCTGCCGTTCACTTTTGCCAGCAATGCCGGTTCATCGCGCTTCATGCCCACACCGATCGGCTCCAGCGCCATCGGCTCTTTGATCATCGCCAGTTCAATACCGTCTTTTTTCGCCTGCGAAATCATTTTGATGCCGGTCATGGTGTTGGTAACAAAGCCGACCGCTTTGTTCTGCTCCAGGGCGAGGAATGCCGAGGCTGCGTCCTGGAAGGTCACGGGTTTCCCGCCTTTCAGCACAATCGATTGTTCCGGGGTGGTGCCTTTGGTGGCGCTGATGCGCTTGCCTTTAAAGTCGGCGAGGGTTTTATCCGCGTTCTCTTTTTTCACCAGCAGCATCTCTTTTGCCACGTAGTACGGGTCGCTGAACTGGATCTGGTTACCGCGGGTTTTGGTGTACGCCAGGTTAGCAATCAACACATCGGCGCGGCCGGTGGCAATCACCGCAATACGCGCCTCGACGGAGGTGGGCACCAGCGTCAGTTTCAGCCCCATCTGCTGCGCCAGCGCCTGGCACAGGTCAACATCCATCCCTGCCAGCTGGCGGGTTTTGGCATCCGGCGAGGAAAACGGCGGCACATCGGAATAGACCGCACATTTCAATTCTCCCCGGGTGGTCATATCGGCAAGTAAATCGGCATTCGCCGCCGAACAGGCAAAATAGAGAGGTAAAGCCAGCAGTGCCAGTGCGCTTTTTTTAACTGTCATGATGTTTTCCCCAAAAAGTGAATTCGTTGACCACACGCTTATTCGCGTCTCCGGGCATCCGGCGAGGCCTGTTTTGGCAATATATCGACTTAATACTGAGCGGTATAAGAGGGAAACCCTGTCGCGGGATACGCAATTTATATGACTCTGCGCCGCACGCGGCAGGCGTTTTACGAATAAGAAAAGGTTATTCAGGCAGAGGGAAATTATCTTATCGGCGCGGCTTTTTCGCGTTCTAAGGTGATGACTTCTGCGCGGATGTCGAAAGGTACAATAATGAATGCCAAATTTGGGGTGTTGCTGAAAATCATGTCGGCGCTGTGCGCCACGCTGATGCTGGCCTGCGTGAAAGGGCTTCAGGGCAACATCCCCACCGGGGAGGTGATATTCTTCCGTTCGTTTGTCGCCCTGTTTCCCTTACTGGTCTGGCTAAAAATCCAGGGCAGCGTGCGGCAAAGTATTAAAACCAAAAATATCGCCGGTCACCTGGTACGCGGGTTTTCCGGCACCGGTGGCATGTATTTTAACTACCTGGCGCTGGTCTATATCTCACTGGCCGATGCGACAGCCATCAGTTATGCCGCACCGTTATTTACGCTGGTGATGGCCGCCATGTTATTAAAAGAGACGGTGCGTTTTTCCCGCTGGCTGGCCGTGGTGGTGGGTTTTAGCGGTATTTTGCTGATGCTTTCCGCGAATTTATCCGCTGGCAGCGCGTTTTTATCGTCAGGGTTTGCCCTCGATGGCGCAGCGCTGGGCTCGGTTTTTGCGCTGCTGGCGGCAATGTGCTCCGCCACCTCCAATGTGCAGATCCGCTTTTTAAACGGCGTGGAATCACCGGGCGCGATTGTCTTTTATTTCTCACTGATGACCACCTGCATTGGCCTGGCGACGCTGGCATTTGGCTGGACAATGCCGCAAGGACGCGAGTGGTGGTTACTGATAGGCTGCGGTTTTTTTGGCGGCGTGGCGCAGATTCTGGTGACGCTCAGCCTGCGGTATGCCGATGCGTCATTGCTCGCACCGTTTGATTACACCACGCTGGTGTGGTCGATGGTGATTGGCTATCTGTTTCTGGACAGTTTACCAGGACATGCCACGCTGGTGGGGGCATCGATTGTGGCGCTGGCGGGGATTTTCACCATTTGGTGCGACCAGCGTCAGCGCAAAGGGCAAATGATGCGATCATCCTGAGTCTGACCGGATAAACGCTAGCGCCACCGGGCATGGGCGTAAATTCAGGCATTGAGGAATGATTCCGTTCACTAATGGCATTTTTTTAAAAAAGCCAGTAACCCGCCTTTGCCGAAGCGATGAGCATGCTTACTGTTAAGGCTTCAGGTTTGTGGTGATCTGTTTTCAGGTAGGCAGGCAGGATGGCGTTTGGCAGGAAACGAATCCCTTCATTCGGGAAATAGCGGTTAAAATTAAACCCTGCCATATCGACATCCAGCGTGGAGGCATACTCTTCAAGAAAATCGCTGGCATCTTCAGGTAAAACACTTCGCTTCCCGGTACTAAGAGACGCATCATCTGCCATTTCCCAGAAGTGCTTCCTTATCAGTTCACGAACACGCTCTGTTTTATCGGTCATTACTTGTCCCCCGGTCCCACAATAAACTTATAACAATGAATAACATTTTGCGTAATCATAGCCAGATCATAGGCGGTTAAAACAGCGCCAATCCAAGGAAGCCACCGTCCTATATACGCGCCTATGCTGGTCGTATAAGCCCATTCGCCTCGCAACATCTTTGCCCAGGTAATCGTTCTATGTGGACGTTTGAATCTTTGGCGAATAATTGCGCGAGCGGCCAGCGAAAGAGGACTCGTGCCTTTTGTATTTTTTCCGGCAGCAGCACCAATTTTGCCACTGACCGGGATAACAGGAAGACTTGCAATCATAAGTGACATTGCCATGAGATCAATCACATCGCTGAATTGCTCTTTAAATTCATCCAGAATAAGCCAGTAGAGTAATTCATCTTTATTCACGCTCATTCCATCGAAAAAATAGAGACCATTTAACTGTTCAGTCGTATCCATTGCGTTTCCTTGCAGGATGTCTGGAAACAAAACCCTACAACCTTGAGTAAAAATCGTCCACACCAAACCGCCTGGTTTTATCTGAAACCAGGATTTTCGAAGACTGCCCCTATGGCGCGCAGACTATTTCTCCTGCGCTTCAGCACTATCTGGACGTGCTTACTAACGTCGGCATCGCGATAAAAAAAAGCCTGATGAAGCTCCGCTTATCAGGCCCGAGGAACGCGACTGCAACCTACGGATACAACCCTCTGTCTTTACGCGCCAGCAAAATACGCTCGCAGGCCAGCGCATAGGCGGCAGTGCGCAGTGTCACACCCAGCGCCTGCGACTTATTCCACACCGTATCCAGCGCACTTTGCATAATGGTGTCCAGCCGGTTGTTGATCTCTTCTTCACTCCAGAAGAAGCTGGAAAAGTCCTGCACCCACTCGAAGTAACTCACCGTTACGCCACCCGCGTTGGCAATCACATCCGGCACTACCACGATGCCGCGCTGCTGCAACACATCATCCGCTTCCGGCAACGTTGGACCATTCGCCCCTTCCAGCACCAGTTTGCAACTCAGCCCGGCCGCGCGTTCGGCGGTGATCTGCCCTTCCAGCGCCGCGGGGATTAAGATCTCATACTCCAGCGACCAGAAAACCTCATCGGCCACATTATCTGCGCCGGGAAAACCGCTGATCCGCCCGTGCTGCTGTTGCCAGTTGAGCAACGCCGGAATATCAATCCCATCGGGATGATAAAGCGTGGAGAACTGATCCTGTACCGCCACTACGCGCGCGCCATGCTGATGGAACAACTCGGCGCTGACGCTGCCGACATTACCAAACCCCTGCACCGCCACGCGACTTTGCGCCACGTCGATCCCCAACGCCTGCGCGGTGCGACAGCCCGTCACATACACGCCGCGCCCGGTGGCTTTTACCCTGCCGAGCGAGCCGCCAAGGTGCACCGGTTTGCCCGTCACCACGCCCGTCGACGGCGCGCCTACGTTCATGGACCAGGTATCCATCATCCACGCCATAATTTGCGCATTGGTGCCGACATCCGGCGCCGGGATATCCTGCTGCGGGCCAATAAACACGCCAATCTCGCTGGTATAACGCCGGGTCAGCCGCTCCAGCTCTTTGCGCGACAACGCTGCCGGATCGACACGCACGCCCCCTTTTGCGCCGCCAAACGGTAAATTCAGCGCCGCGCATTTAATGGTCATCCACGCCGACAGCGCCATCACCTCTTCCAGCGTCACGTCCGGGTGAAAACGCACCCCGCCTTTGCCCGGTCCGCGCGATAAGTTGTGCTGTACCCGGTAACCTTCAAAATGACGCACGCTGCCGTCATCCATTTCCAGCGGAATATCCACAATTAACGCCCTGCGGGGATGACGCAGCGTATCCGCCCAGCGGCTCAGTTCACCCAGTAACGGCAACACGCGTTCAACCTGTGCCAGATACGTTGACCATGCCGAGTGACGCTCACCCGACACATAAGACAGCTCAGACACCACACACCTCCACCTCGTCAGAATGAATACTGCATTCAGGGTACTGCACCCGCTACGGTCGGGTCGTTACGAGATTGCTATCGCGTCATAGGGAAAGGCTATAGGAGGTTTAAGGCGTGTAAATATTCGTGAGAATTCTGATTTTTTACCCCGGTCTCTGGCACAGATTAAGGGGGAAACCATGCTGGTTATATGGCATATAAAAGGGGCAGAATCATGTTCAATATAGAAACCATTCTGGCGAAAATTAACCGTGCACTTACGCCGCGTGGCGATATCACGCTAACATCTTCATTACTGACGGAATCCCTTCCTGAGCTGCACAAGCGCTTTAAAAATATCCTTTCACGCGGGGAAATTCTCTATCTGTACCTGGAGTCTTTACGGGCGCAGGAAGATACAACAACACGGGAAAAAATAAAGAAAGCACCTTCAACCTCAAAAATTGAACCTTCCGATCTGGCTCTCGCCATTCGACAAGCGGTAGGGCCTTTGACCCTGCAACGTTATGTGAATGCCACTGATGTCGGCGCGAAAAAATTGCTCCGCTATATCAAGGAGCATCCGGATGCCTTTGTCGATGATGTCGGCATTGAGCCATGGCCGATATCGTCGATGTTAAGGGCGCAGATTGAAAAGAATCGCCTCCACCAACACAATCTCCGCTCTGGCAGCGATCCGGTGTATGACAAAGCCTTTAAAAAACGGCAATTCTGGAGTAACGATCAAAAAAGCGAAGGCAATAAAATCTTAAGCGATCAACGCGTTAATCCGTTCGCAAACTCCGTTAGCGAGTTAGCCCGGAAATACCATGAAAGATTGCATTCCGCCTCCGTTGCCAGTGGTGCAGTCAGAAAATTGACCCAGGCTGAGCGCGATATCATCAACCTTTACAGTAAAGAGTCACTCCCTTTCCATACGATTACGCTAGGGTTCAGGGATCTGAATGAACAAGAAAAAGCACAGGGTTATCACATGGGGCAAGGGGTTGAACTGATTAACGCCTTATCCCGCTTGCCCTCTCACAAAGGGAAAACCTATCGCGGTGCGTTTATAGAGAAGGGATTTACCTATGAAACGTCCGGCGTTCCGGTCACCCGAAGTATGACCGTGACAACGGGAAAAGATGGCAAACGCAGAGCGTGGAAACCTGGAGATTACGTAACAACAAGAACCTTTTTTTCCACCAGTGCAGCCAAAGGCGTTGCCGCCGAATTCATTATGCGTCAGCGTTTTGGATCAGGTTTTCATTCCGATACGGCAATTTTAAATGTGGCGGGAACCAGCGGGCGAAATATCACCCAACTGACCCACATTAAGCAGGCAGAAGTCCTTTACCCCGCTTATACCGTTTTTCAGGTTAAGCATGTGCAAAAGGGTGAATTTGGCCTTGAGATTGACCTCGAAGAAGTGGATGAGGAGATCTGGAACGATCCTGACGCGGTCATCAGGGACTATCGTTTTGGTAATGTTGTATTAGAAAGGCCACAACACATGATCCCGCAACGTACTAAATAATACAGAACAGATAACACGGCCACCGCAACATCCGGTGGCCGTTGGTTTTATCCTGTTAAATGTGATGACTTATAACGGATATTTCCTTGCGATATACGACTTCAGCACTTCGGCATCAATGTATCCCGTATTAACGTAACCGCTGTGTTGATTGAGTTCCGGATAGCCATCCCCTCCAGTGGCGTTATAACTGGGGAGGCTCATGCGGTACGTTTTGTCCATTTCCAGCGGCTTACCGTTGATCGCGACGTGAGTGACTTTGCCATTATCCCGGTCAAATACAATGTTGTGGAATTGAGCATAAGCCCCCGAGCCCGCCGTCTTAAATGCGATAACGTTGAGATAGTCGATAATCTCCTTACCGGTCAGTGCAACATAGGTGACCGAATTGCCAAACGGCTGCACTTTCAACACATCGCGGTAAGTAACTGGCCCGGCACTGATAGAACTGCGGATACTCCCACTGCTGATGATGCCGAAGTCAGCCTGGGTTTTATCCATTTGCGCGGCAATAATCATCTGCCCCATATTGGTTTGCTGTGAGCGAACCACATCGCGATCGCCTTCAAATTTTTGCCTGAACATGCCAACCGGCACGCTTAACTGGGTATCGATATGTTTTTTATACCCCTCCAGCAACGTATATAGCGCCTGCACCGCTGGTGTTTCCGCTTCTGTTGAGGCGACAACAGGCAACAACTGATAGCGTTTTAACGTAAGTTGGCCTTTTTGCCAGATAAAATCGGCCCGCCCAAGGTAACGTCCGCTTTCCAGCGCCTGCATAATCCAGATGCCATTCTGCCGATCGGGTTTGCAGTCAGCCTGTTTACGCCAGTCGGCATTCAGCGCTTTTTCGCCAACGCAGACAGCGGTATGGCTATGCCCGCCAATGATCACGTCCACACTGCCTGGGGGCAGTTCGCGCGCCAGTTCTACATCACCCGGCGCACTGGAACCGTGCTTGCCATCGTAGTAATACCCAAGATGTGTGAGTGCAATAACCACATCCGGTTTCTCTTTTGCCATTTCAGCTAAGACCTTACGCGCTTCACTGACATGGGGTCTGAAATCGAGATTTGCCAGAATCGCCTGACTACCAACGATTTTGGTATCCACGCTGGTCAAACCCAGCACGCCGATTTTCAGCCCTTTTTTCTCAAAGAATGCATAAGGTGTAAAAGCGCGATGTTGCGCCGCGATATCGTAAATATTGGCGGAAAGAAAAGGAAACCCCGCCCAGCCTTGCTGGCGCTGAAGAATATCAAGAGAGTTATCAAACTCATGATTGCCCACCGTCATCGCATCGTACCCCATCTTCGCCATGGCCTTAAAATCAGGCTCGGCGAGGAGAAGATCCGATTCCGGCGTACCGGTATTGACATCCCCGGCATCCAGTAACAACACCGCGCCTCCCTGCGCGGCAACGTCATTGCGGATACGTTCAATCATCGCAAACCGGTTAACCAGCCCGTTATTCCCCTCCTTGTCTTGCCAGTAAGCCCCATGATGATCGTTGGTATGCAATACCGTGAGGAATACCGTCTCGTCCTTCGATTGCTGGCCAGCGTACCCCGTCTGACTCAGCAAAAAAGGGAGGGTCAATAAAATAAACAGATAGCGAAAAAATAACATATTGCCTCCTGCAGTCTGCTGCGCTATTAATTCAGCACACCTTTATCATCCACAAACATAAAAAACTTAGTAGCTTGATAGGGTTGGAAGTTATTATCAGAGACAAAGATTAAAGACTTTTTCCCGTTAATCTGCGGGCCAAACGTTACTGCCTCAATGCAGTCCGGCGCTTTGGTATAATTGTCGAAATCAATCAACAACTTTTTACTGACGGGTTGAAGCAAATTTTTCTTCTCAATGTCAGCAAGACTTTTTTTACCGCTAATATTTGTAGCCTGGGAAAGATCGGAAATATAAGTTCGGATGTTAAAATCAAAATCATTAAATCCTTCGCTGGCATTACGCCCGGCCCGCTCTGTGATCAGCAATTTATCATTGCCGAGAGCAAGAATTTCAGACAGGCCATTATCACTGACGCCATATTTCGTTATGCGCGGGATAGGATCGACATTATAAATGTATTCCCCCACCAGTTCCCCGACGTTGCCATCAGGTTGCAACGTAAATTTAAGAATACGTACCGGCGAAGAGCTAACGGTGGTACTGATGCCACCATCCTGCTTCAGCGCGCTTTCCGCTGCAACGAAGAGGAATTTACCATCCGGCGTGACGCTGGCCCCTTCAAAGGTCGCACCGCTGCGCAACCCTTCCGGCGCTTTTTTCAGATCGCCACCGGCATTATAGGAAACGGGGATTTTATCGGCGAAATCCTTTTTCAATTTACCATCCAGGGAAGAGAGCCGGAGTGGACTACCCAGTTCAGATGTCCAGAGCACACTTTTTTTATCAGGTGTTAGCGCAAAACCTTCACCATCAACCTCCTGTTCCTTGAATGCTTTCCCATCAGCATCGGTAAGCTGTTGCATATTCAGGATATCAACGCGCTGGATACCTTTGCTGTTCGTTTTAATGTTAAGGGTGTAAAAACGCGCCATTCCTTCCGCTGGCGTATTTCGGGCATCGGTAATGGCATAATAGACACCTTTCGCCGGATCATAAGCCATTCCCGACAGTCCACCAAATTTCACATTCTGAAAATTTGTTGCAGTCGGAATAGAATATTCATTTAAAAAACTCAGTTCAGCTCCGGCGGCTGAAACAGAAAGCGCAGACATGCCGATGGTCAATGCGACACATTTTGCTAATAATAGCTTTTTCATAATTGCCCCCAAAAGTTATTGATATTGATCTTTGAATTTATTGACATCTTCCACCGTGGACAATTTTCCACGTGCACCAACATGAGAAATATTGATTGCTGCCGCAGCACTGGCAAAACTTAATGCATCATTGAGTTCCCGATTGTTGAGGTAACAATAAATAAAGGCACCATTAAAGGTATCTCCCGCCCCGGTAGTATCGACAACGGATACGTTATATCCCGGATGGGTGGCGACCCCTTTGCGATCGCAGGCGATAACCCCCTCTCCGCCGCAGGTTACAACAAGGGCATCCAGGTCGTGTTCTTCCACAAGGCTGCGCAAAACTTCCGCATCCGGTTCCTTCTGCAGGCTGGTGCGAAATCCTTCTTTGTTAAAAATAGCGACATCGCTTAGTGACAGAATCTCCTTAATATTCTGCTGACTGTTTTTAATATGTGATTCGACATCTATAACAACTTTTGTGTTTTTCTCCCTGGCATACCTGGCCAGCGTACGGAATTTATCGAGCTGCCCTGGCATAATATAAACAAGTCGACTGCAGTCGACTGCCTGCGGAGCCTGAACCATACACGTTTCCGTTTCATCATTCGGTGCATACACCAGAGCCTTTTCACCTGAATCGTCGAGAAAAATAATGGCCATATTGGCAACCACGCCAGGTTTACGTAAAACAAAGCGTGTATCTACACCATTTCTATGAAAATCATTAATAATCGCTTGTGCATAATAATCATCACCCGCTGTCGATAATGACGTAACGCGCAATCCCAGTTTCCCCATTACACATGCAGAGTTTGCAACTGTACCACCGATAAGTTCCGCTACTTTTTTCCCAATGACTTTATCGTCATTCCCGGGCAAACGGGGTACACGAAAGATAAGATCTACGGTTCCACTGCCCACCGCAACAACATCAAACGTTTTCATTTAATTTACTCCTGCGAAATCCTTTCACCCCCGCATGACAGATATTTTTCTGTCGCAGAGATAATAAAACTGAACATGGCAAGCATTGCGTAAAAATGGCAATCCTCATGGCTGGAAAAAGCGGCGTAATTACCACTAAACATATAACTGAGTAATTGATTATCTACATGCAGCACTGTGGCATTCTTTTTTATTAACTGCTGCTTTATATGCCAGGCAAGCACACCAGGGCTACCGGTGCAGTTAAAAATAATGACCAGATCTTGCGCCCCTGCCTGATTCAGACGTAAGGCATGCTCATACTCTTCAAGCGGCAATGCCTGGCTGGCCAGTTGCGGGCCACACCACAGCAGGTTGGACAACATCGTCGCCAGGCCCAGGTTCCCTCCGCTACCTAAGAGAGTGACCCGTTTCGTAAACAGATGCGATAACATCTGGTCATTTCCTGAAAATCGCGAGATATCGGGAAGATATTTCGCATAGAAGCAGAACTTACGAAATTGCGGCCAGTATTGCTTATCATATTCTGGTTGTAATATGCAGATAATCGCTTCAAGAAAAATCGCCATTGCCAGAGTGCTTTGTGTGGGCATACCTCTCTTTGTTGCTTGCGTTACCAACAGTTTTTTTACTTGCGTCGCAAACAGACTTTCATTGTTGTTAGTGATACCAATAACCTGTGCATTTGTATGTTGTGCTTTGATCAAGGCATCGACAACAGGCGATGCCCGACCACTGGCACTTAATACAACCACCAACCACGAATCATCAAGATATTCGGTGTGTTCGCTGACAAATTCATATGACTGAAGAGCACGAGCAGGCAGCGATGTTATTCTGTTAATAAGTGCAGCATACAGCAATGCCAGAGCATAGGAGTCACCGGAACCGATTAACAATACCTGACGGATTTTTTTCTCATTAATACACGCAACAGCACCTTCTTCAATAACCTTAATATCACAATTTTTAATGTAGCGTGCAATGGCTGATACTTCTTCTCGTGTGGCAGTCAGCGGCATAATTGCAGATGCCGCGTCCTGCGTTTCGCTGGTTTTCATTCCGATGACTCCTCTTAATTAACAGAGGGTGCTTAATTCTCTGGCAATACGTTCCACATCAAAATCTTTTTTATTTACCTGATAGAAAAATTGATATTTATCGGGCGGAAGAGCAGAAAAGCCTTTATAGGCTCCGGCCATCGCGCCTGCCATTGTTGCAATACTGTCCGTGTCATTTCCTGCGTTTGCTGCCGCGTGGATCGTCTGCCATGGATTCCCCTGACAGAACGCAAAGATGGCAATCGCAGAAGGAACGGACTCATGAGCATTGACCGAGTTACCGACAAAACCTTCCAGTTCGCGCAAGAAAGGTTCCAACTGACTGTTGCTTTGCGCGATGTCCAATGCAAGCTGTAAACGTTTTCCAATTTTTGGCCCGGCAACCACTCTGGCGCGTTCTGCTGCCAGCTGCTCGCCATACTCAGCACCATGGAGTGCACTGGCAAGAATGCTATCCACTGTCGCATTTGCCATCATGGCGCTGGATACACCTGACGCAATTGCGCAAGCGCTGGCAATAGCAATATTGGTATCGTGAGAAGGCAGGCAGGTAGCAAACGCCAGCTCACACGCTTTCTCTGGCTGACCCGGCCAAACCAATCCCGCCGGGGCAACGCGCATTGCTGCACCGTTCGTTGTCGCTACGTTAGGTGCCTGCCGCGATGATGTGCCAATCCTTCCGATGGTGTTAGTGGGTTTTCCTTCTTTTAACGCCTTAACAACCTGTTCAGTTGTGGGACCTTTATAGTTTGCATAGGGCTCCATAGAAGCCCAACGCAACAGACATTCGGTCCAGGCCTGAGTGTCAAAGTTTGCTTTTCCTGTTTTAATTAACCCTTCAGCAAAAACGTACATTTGGCTGGCGTCATCGGTAATCAGCCCCGAAACCCCGCCCAGAGAACCGGCAAAAGTGTCCTCCGGCGGTGTTTGAAAATCAGAAATAAACCCCTGATAGTGCTGGATTATCTCATCGATGCTGTACAGTTCTGTCGCCGCGCCAAGCGCATCTCCCATACCCGCACAAGCCAGTGCTCCTAAGACCTTTTGCTCATAGTTTTGCCCGTTCTGACGCATTAAATGCTCCTTTAATATTCAAATGTGTCCTTACTCACCTTCAACTGGTAAACGTAACGACTGGTCGGATAAATCATTTCTACATATTCAATGGGCTTTCTGTCACTGGAGTAGGTAATGCGTGAAGAGGTGAGCACCACTTCGTTGCTCCCTATCTCCAGATGCTGCCGTTCGGCGACTGACGGTAATCGGGCACCGATCGACTCATACGCCTCTACCATTTCGATACCGTATTTCTCTTCCAGTAAATGATAGAGAGACCCCCTTTCTTCCAGTTCTTGCTGCTCAATTACCTGGCCGGGTTTGAGCTTGAGATAGGACGTCTGTATCCCCATTGGGGTGGTATCTGAAAAACGTATTCTTTTAATTTTCAACACCGTTTGTGTTGAAAGCGGCATTTGCAGGTTTGTCCTTGTGACTTCGCTGACGGGAACGTAGCCAAACTCAAGCACTACCTGTCCGGGACATCCCCCGTTACGCTTAATGTCGTCGCTAAAGCTATAAAGCAGATGCGAATCATGACTGCGTGGAGGCAAAACATAGTTCCCTTGTTTCGCCGCGCTGTGCAGATAACCACGCTGCTTCAAATGTGCGATAGCCTTACGAACGGTGATCCGGTTCACGCCAAACACGTCTGCTAATTCGCGTTCCGAGGGGATGACAAACTCAGCCGCCCACTGCCCCGAAACAATCTTTTCTATCATTATGTCGATGATTTGCTTGTATTTGCTTTGTCCATCTGCGCTGAGATTTTCGGTCTGTTTTTCGTTTTTCATTTTTTTTACCTTTCTGGTCTACACCAATGAATACTACCTGAAGGAAATAGTAACAATCCATGGAGTTTAAAAGTGTAACCAATGTCACACTTAATTCCTTACATTCCTTTAAATTCAAACGGATATACAAATATCACTGGCGTGTCAAGTTGATAACATGATCATGTTCACAAATTCGTCAATTCCCTCTTTGGTCTACACCAGATGTTTGTTAGCTTGAAATCAGAAATAAATTTAGTCGTCACCCAGTAAGTATTTTTAGATAACCGACAATAAAATCAGTGGCCAAGGAGAAAATACAGAAAAAGTATATTGAGAATGTCTATCACTCGTCTCCAAATTAAAGACAAAAAATGATGCCTACATTTTTTGAAGGATTTGTTTTGTCTGGAATAAGCGCAGCATTGCGCAATGTCTTTTCATTTCAGACATCACAGCATAAAACAGGATATTTATTATGAACATGAAAAACATCTATTTATTATCATCTATCGTACTGATGGCTCCACTTGTACATGCTGAGATGCCCCATGGGTATATCAACTGGCAGAATGAATATTATGCCAAATCACATAATTATAATGACCGTGTACAAATGGGTATGTTCTTCAAAAATGGCTTCGGCATGATTGGCGAGCTGCGTTATAACTCGAAAGAAGGTGCTAAAAATACCTGGGATCCATCACAATTTAATAATAATGGTCACGGTTTTTCTGTGATGTATCGATTTAACCCGCTGGAAGATAAAAAGTTCTGGCTCGAACCTATGTTCTGGCTGGATTCCAGCGAATACTGGAGCACCTACGAGTATGGCGTAACAGCGGGTTATAACTTTAGCAAAGTATGGCGTACATCATTCCGTTTCCGCTATGACATGGATAAAGCGACGGCTAAATCCCGCTCTTACGGTAACACCGATCGCAATAACATCCGTTATGACTGGTGGCTGGATTATCGCCCGGAAGGCACCAATTTCCAGTACCAATTGAACGTAACCTACAACGATAACGAGTATCTGACCTGGAATAACGGCAACAAAAACTACCGTGTGACCGCCCGTGTTGGTTATCAGTGGGGCTCCTGGTTCCCTTATTTCAGCATTGCTGATGAGAAAGGCCCGGATAAAACCTCCAGTAACCGTCAGGCGCTCTACCGTACCGGCGTAACTTACTCATTCTGAAGCAAACCAACCTGAAACGTGGGTACTGATGTACAGATGTACCCACTTCATTACCACCGAGGTTTTCATGAAACTCACCATTCAAGAAAAAATTGGGTTTGGTGCCGGTGATATGGCGATTTCAATTGTTATGATGTCCATGCAATTGATTGTTGCCTATTTCTATACGGATATTTTTCAGCTTAAAGCAGCAGACGTTGGCCTGCTGTTGCTGGCAGTGAGAGTTCTGGACGCGGTTATCGACCCGATGATTGGCATCATTACCGATAAAACGCAAAGCCGGTGGGGTCGTTACCGACCTTATCTCCTGATTTTCGCCATTCCGTTCGGCATAACGATCCTGTTAATGTTTATTACGCCGGATTTCAGCTATCTCGGAAAGCTGATC
Source organism: Kosakonia sp. ML.JS2a (assembly GCF_025642095.1). Lineage (GTDB taxonomy): Bacteria > Pseudomonadota > Gammaproteobacteria > Enterobacterales > Enterobacteriaceae. The sequence goes on along the minus strand of NZ_CP106754.1, from coordinate 1,495,269 downwards.
TGGGCTTATGCCACCTATATCCTGCTCACGCTGGCTTATACGTTTATTGCTATTCCGTACATTTCGGTCATTGGCGTCATTACCGACGACAGTCGGGAACGGCTCAGCGCCAACACTTACCGATTTGTGATGACCAAAATTGGGATGTTCCTCGTCTCGATTATTGTGCCAGTGGCGGCGGTAAAACTGGGCCAGGGGAACCTGGCAAACGGGTACCAAATCGCAATGGGAGCAATGGGAGCACTTGGCGCATTGTTATGTCTTTATTGTTTCTTCACCATCAAAGAAAGAATCATTCATACACCAAGTCGCATCCCTTATTTCCAACAATTTCGCTCATTGATGAAAAATGATCAGTGGATAATCCTTGGCGTTGTTATTCTGGTGATTATGCTTGGAGGCTCCGTGCGTAGTGCTGTTGCCGCCTACTACGCCAAGTATTTCCTGAATGGCGGCGATGCGCTAATCCCCTGGTTCCTGACCACTGGCGTCATTGCTTCGGTGCTTTCTATGTTCGGCGCAAATTTCGCAGCAAAGCGGATGAATAAGCTCACCATGTTCAGGCTCTCACAAGCGGCGACGTTCGTCTTTAGCGCCATTATGTTTATGGTCGTCGGCAGAGACGCGATTATTCTGGCGTTTGTCTTCTACTTTATTATTACCTTCCTGGCCGACATGCAACTTCCGGTATATTGGGCGTCTATTGCTGAAGCTGTAGATTACGGTGAGGTTAAAAATAAAGAACGTGTATCAGGGCTGGCGTTTGGCGGGATCTTATTCTTCCAAAAACTGGGGATGGGTCTGGCTGGCGGTCTGGTCGGTTATATTCTGAGTTATGCAAGCTACACCCCAGGCGAAACACAACCGGACTCTTCCCTGGCGGCTATTTCTTTAATGATGACCATTATTCCAGGGGTATTTCATTTAGTGGTCGCATTGCTTATGCGGAAATTCATTATTGATGATGACTATTATCAAACAATTCGTGAACAGTTAGTTAAGGAGTAATCATGGATGCTTTACTGGCCACCATTGCCGGTATCATTGTGGGGACTATTTTTACGCTGATAAAATTACCGATCCCGGCACCGCCGTATTTACCCGGCGTTATGGGTGTTGTTGGTGTCTATCTTGGTGGTCACCTGGGCCATTATGTTATGACATTTTTACGTTAATTCTCCCGGAGGTGGCAGTACTAAACCTGCCACTTTTGTTGCATACGATAATTCTAAAAAGGCGTTCGGATGTTGCTAAAAAAATTCCCCTTAGTGGATCTGCACCGGCATCTTGATGGCAATATCGACATCAATACGATCATTATGCTGGCTCAAAAATATGGTGTGGAGCTCCCCGCCTACGATCCTGAAGAACTTCGCCCCTATGTACAGGTGACAGATAATCAACCCGACCTGCTCTCCTTTTTGGCGAAACTCGATATCGGCGTCAGTGTGTTAGGGTCACTTGAGGCCTGCCATTTTATCGCCAGGCAAAACGTTTACAGCGCCTTTGCTGAAGGTCTGGATTACGCAGAGCTGCGCTTTTCGCCTTACTATATGGCGAAAGCGTTTGATTTACCGCTGGAAGGCGTGGTGCGTTCTGTCATTGATGGCGTACGTGAAGGCATGGCCGAATTTCCTGTTGGCATCAGCCTTATCGGCATTTTAAGTCGCACCTGGGGAGCCGATAGCTGTATGGCGGAGCTGAACGCTCTACTGACTTGCAGAGACGACATTAGCGGTGTGGATTTGGCGGGAGATGAACGCAACTATCCCTGCCGCTTATTCACCGAACATTTTACCAAAGCCCGGGATAAAGGCTTCCGGGTGACGATACATGCCGGAGAAGCAGCAGGTCCCGAAAGCATACGGGATGCCATCAAACTGTTGGGAGCCGAACGGATCGGTCATGGCGTGCAGGCAGTTAACGATCCCTGGTTGCTGGAATATATGGCGAATTGGGGCATTGTGGTGGAATGCTGCCTGACGTCAAACCTGCAAACCAATACCGTTAGCGATCTCGCTAACCACCCGGTGAAAACGTTCCTTGATAGCGGAATTATCGCCACGCTTAACACAGATGATCCTTTTGTCGAAGGCGTAACCCTCCATTCAGAATATGAACGCGCGGTCAACGATGTGGGTCTGACGAAAGAGCATATCTGTCAATTGCAGCGTAATGGATTAAACGCCGCCTTTATGAGCGAAGGGGAACGGATAAAATTCATTATGAGCAAGTTGCAAAACAGGGAACGCCCGCTTCACTGAGCATGCTGACGACAGCCGCCCGTTACTGCTCTCATCACGGGTAAACGGGCTGCTGCGTCCGGTACATTGCGCTAGCGGCTGGACTGTAAAAACTTGCGCACCCTGTCGGAATCCGGGTCAGTGAAAAATTTTTCCGGCGGGGCTTTTTCAATCAGCAGGCCTTTCTCCAGAAATACCACTTCATCCGATACCTGGCGGGCAAAATCCATTTCATGGGTGACCACCACCATGGTGTAGCCTTCCGCGGCCAGATCCTTCATCACGCCCAGCACTTCATTCACCAGTTCCGGATCCAGCGCTGACGTGGGTTCATCAAACAGGATCACCTCCGGCGACATGGCCAGCGAGCGGGCAATCGCCACGCGCTGCTTCTGCCCGCCGGAAAGCGTAATCGGGTAGACCGCTTCTTTATGGCTCATGCCGACCTTTTCCAGTTGCCGGTGAGCAATTTCGTTCGCCATCTCGCGCTTCATTCCCTTGACGTGCACCAGCGCTTCGGTGACGTTTTGCAACACCGTTAAATGCGGCCACAGGTTAAAGCTCTGGAACACCATCCCTACCCGTTCTCGAATGTGAGAGAGATCTTTGTGCGACATCGCTTTGCCGGTTTTTTCATCCACCCCGATGCGCAGACCGCTGATGCGCACTTCCCCGCGATCCGGTTGTTCCAGCCAGTTCATGCAGCGCAACAGCGTAGATTTACCGGAACCGGACGACCCGAGGATGCTGACCACCGTACCCTTTTCCACCGTCAGGTTGATATCGCGCAGTACTTCGACGTTATCAAACTGTTTGGACAGGTTTTTAATGCTAACCGCGCTTGCTTCAGGCATGGGTCATTCCTCTTTTCGCTCCGTAATGGCTTAACCGCTTAATCAGCAACTCCAGCAAAATGCTGATCCCCCAGTACAGCGCAATGGCGACAATAAAGGCGTTAAACGGAATAAAGTAAGTCGACTGCACACTATTCGCGGCGGCGGTAATCTCCTGCACGGTAATAATGCACAGAAATGCAGTGTCTTTCAGGCAAATAATCAGCTGGTTTCCCATCAGCGGCAGCGCAGAGGAAAAAATATTCGGCAATACAATGCGGCGGAATATTTTATAACGCGAGAACCCCTGTGATACGGCCGCCTCAATATAGCCTGCGGAGAAGATCCGCCGCTGGCTACGCAATATTTCGAAGAAATAAGCGCCATGATAAATCACCAGTGACAACAGACCCGCTGTCCAGGCCTCCATGCTGATCCCCAGCTGCGGCAAACCGTAATAAAGCAAATAGGCCAGAATCAAAAAAGGCACGGCGCGCATCAGGCTGACAAAAGCGATAATCACGCGATTAATAAAGCGGTTTTGATATTCCATGACGTAACACATTAATACGCCAATCAATAACCCCACAACGGCGGCAATAATAAACAGTTCAAGTGTTGATAGCAGGCCATTAAAAAAGCTTTCCCGCGCTGCCCAGATAATTCCCCACTGATTCATAACTCCTCCGTCTCTTATCGCGCCAGGCGCTTCGCTTTACGTTCCGCCATCCCCTGCAACTTCAGCAGCAGGCCGATAATAATGACGTACAACAGACCGGCGGCGAGGATCGGAGATAACGGTTCGTACGTCACCGATGAGATACGGTTGGTGACACGCGTCAGATCCACCACGCCAATAACAGCAATCGCCGGGCTGCCTTTGATCAAAAATGACATCTCGTTGACCAGCGCAGGCAGGCTCTCAATCCACATCTGCGGCAGCATAATTTGCCGGAAGTAGGTCCAACGCCGCATGCCCACCGACTCCGCCGCCTCTCGCTGCTCGCGGGGGAAATTGCGGAAGGCGTTACGCCAGATTTCGGCGTTAAACGCCGAGGTGTTCAGCGTCAGGGCGACAATCGCCGCCAGCGTTTTATCCAGATTGATGCCGAGCGTCGGCAGGGATAAAAACAGAAACAGCACCAGCGTAACCAGCGGCGTGGCGCGCGCCAGACTGATGTAAACCACCAGCAACTGGTCAACGAACGGGATCTTCATCATGCGGATAAACGCAATAACCAGACCGATAACCACCCCAAACGCAATCGCCACGCCAGAGATCCAGAGGGTCGTCCATGCGCCTTCAATCAACAGTTGCCATGAAATTAAGTCCATGTTCCCTCCTGTTTAAAACGAGCGGCGGTCGCCCGCCGCATGACACTTACAGACCGGCTAACTTGTGGAACTGATCGGCGCTGGTGATCGGCTCTTTCGGCAGTTCATAGGTCTCGCCGAACCATTTTTTCTGCAACTCGGTCAGCTTGCCGGTTTCGGTCATATGGTTCATAAACCCGGTCATAAACTTCAGCAATTCCGGGGAGTTTTTCGGGATAGGCCATGCCATATAACCAGGGCCGGATACCGCCAGTCCTTTGGCAAAGACCTTCGGCTTGGCTTTCACCAGGTCGTTAACCGAGATAACCACGTTGATCACGTAGTCGACGCGTTTATTCGCCAGATCGGCGTAGGCTTCAGGGTAGGATTGATACTCCACTACCGGCCCCAATTTGCCGCCGACTTTTTCCAGCATCGCTTTCAGTTCCGGCAAACGCGCCAGCAAAGCACTGCCCGCCTGTACGCCCACTTTTTTACCGCTCAAATCGGCAATGGTATTTAATGTTTTATCGTCGGCGCGTTTCACGAAATAATGCTGAGCAGAGGCCCACGGCGGTGTGAAATTAAACACATTGAGGCGTTCATCGGTAATTACCGCACCGGTTAATGCCATATCATACTGGCCAGTAGAAACCGCGGCGAGTAAGCCAGTCCACGGTAAAATACTTTGGTTGATATTGAATTTCGCGTATTTGCGTAACTCTTCAAGCATGTCCTTGTTAAAACCATCCGTCTGGCCATTATTCATAAAGTTAAACGGAGCATAATCATCTTCAGTCGCGACTTTCATGGTGCCGGACTTTTCGATTTCGGGTAAATCTGCTGCCACTGCGTGTAAAGAAAATGCCAGGGTCATCATGGCTGCAAGACAATATTTGCCGAATACTTTTTTCATCTTTCCACCCTTATTAAATGTGCCAGACCGGTATATCCCGGGTGTGCTGGAAGCGTTGCAAGATATATGCCGAAACAGTGAGCCGTCCGGTTTTTGTGACTGCGTTTTTACAATAGGGAGGCTTGCGCTTTTCTGAATAGAGCCAGTTTTTGTGAATGGTTGTGTCAGATGCACCGAAGCTGGTATGGAATTTGCTCAACCCTGTATAGCGATATATCCGGAGGAGCACAGCATGATTCGTCATCTACTGAACGTAAATTTTGACGGCCAACGAGGGTTGCAAGAGCAGGTTCGCGAATCGCTGATTAATGCGATTCTGAGCGGTATTTTCCCGGCGGATACCCCGCTGCCTTCATGCCGCCAGCTCGCCAGCCAGCTCAATGTATCGCGTAATACCACCGCGCTGGTGTTTGAAAGCCTGGTGAACGAAGGTTACCTCGTCAGCCGCCCACGCAGCGGGTACTACCTGCACCCGGATTACTACAGCTGTGGGCAAAATACTGCACAGCCTGCACCTGAATGCGAAAGCAGTGCACCACATTGGGGCAGCCGCCTGAAAATTACCCCCAGTCAGCAGGAATCGATCCTCAAACCCGCTGGCTGGATGCACTACCGTTACCCGTTTATCTACGGTCAGCCCTATACCCAGCAGTTTCCGCTCGCCACCTGGCGCGCAGCGGCAAACTGGCTGCACGGCGGTGTGCGCGACCCGGCATGGGTGATTGATCATATTGACCAGGATGTGCCGATGTTGATTGAGCAGATCCGCACCCGCGTGCTGCCCAAACGCGGCATTGTCGCTGCACCGGATGAGATCCTGATTACGCTGGGCTCGCAAAATGCGCTCTATCTGCTGACGCGCCTGTTAATGTCGCGCACCACCCGCGTTGCGGTGGAGAACCCCAGCTTTCGCGAAGCGATTAACACCTTCTTATTAAGCGATACGCAGATCGTGCCACACCCGGTAGACAGCGAAGGGCTGGTGCTCAATGAAACACCGTGCGACTACTACTACGTCACGCCAGGGCACCAGGTGCCGACCGGCGTGACCATGAGTAAAGCGCGTCGCACTGAATTGCTCGATTACGCTACCCGCCACGATGCGGTGGTGATTGAGGATGATTACGACTCAGAGAGTAACTTTATGCAAAACCCGCTGCCCGCGTTAAAAGCCAGCGATCGCAGCGGGCGGGTGATTTATGTCAGCAGCCTGTCAAAAGCGCTGTCGCCGGGTTTGCGGCTGGGGTATATGGTTGCCGCCCCGGAAATCATTGATGAGGCGCGCGCCCTGCGCCGGTTGGTCTATCGCCACCCACCGACCAACATTCAGTATCAGATGGCCCATTTTCTGGCGCAGGGCCATTACGAAACCCATCTGCGGCGCTACCATGAAGACTCCGCCCGGCGCTGGGACTGCCTGCATAATGCGTTGCGCACCTTCCTGCCCGCCTGTGAGATGATGCCTGGCAGTGAACATGCCAACGCCTTCTGGCTCCGCACGCCGGAGCAGATAAGCACCCAGCAGTTAACCTGGCGCGCGGCTCATGCTGGTGTATTGATTGAACCTGGCGCGCGCCATTTCCTGCAAGATGCGCCACCGGATAACTTCTTCCGTATGGGATTCCATGCCATCAACCCGGATGCCATTGCCCCTGGCGTGGAAGTCCTTCGCGGGCAACTGGAGCAATTTTGCTGAGGGAGCCCGGCTAACCACCGGGCAGACGTTTCATCGCCCTCTTTATTAATGTTGCTTATCTTTCATGGCAATGTGACACCGTTATATTGGCCGGAGACTTATTTCCCGCCGATATATTTTAGCAGCGTGTTTTTTATTACGGCTTTTCGTGGATATACAAAAAGAATTCGCAATCTGCTCTGGCCCGAACAGGTAAAAAATCACCGGCAATGGCAGGAGGAAGGAATGGATATTCACTTCCATAATAAAGAAAACACATTGCGTAAGGGAGTGTTATGCCATTACCCGATTTTCATGTTTCTGACGCATTTACGCTGGGTATTGAACTGGAATTACAGGTGGTTAACCCGCCGGGCTACGATTTAAGCCAGGACTCTTCCCGGCTTATCGCAGCGGTAAAAGACCAGATAACCGCCGGCGAAGTGAAGCACGATATTACCGAAAGCATGCTGGAAATCGCCACTGGCGTATGCCGGGATATCAACCAGGCGGCACATCAATTCTCCGCCATGCAGTCGGTGATTTTGCAGGCGGCGGCGGAGCACCATCTGCAAATTTGCGGCGGCGGGACGCACCCTTTCCAGAAATGGCAGCGCCAGGAGGTGTGCAACGACGAGCGTTATCACCATACGCTGGAGATGTTCGGTTATCTGGTACAGCAGGCCACGGTCTTTGGTCAGCATGTGCATATCGGTTGCCCGAGTGGCGATGACGCCATCTATTTATTGCATGGCCTTTCCCGCTTCGTGCCGCACTTTATTGCGCTTGGCGCCGCCTCGCCGTATATGCAGGGCACGGATACCCGCTTTGCGTCATCACGGCTGAATATCTTTTCCGCCTTCCCGGATAACGGCCATGCACCGTGGGTCAGCAACTGGCAGGAGTTTGCAGGACTGTTTCGCCGCTTAAGCTACACTTCAATGATTGAGAGCATTAAAGACCTGCATTGGGACATCCGCCCCAGCCCGCACTTTGGCACGGTCGAAGTGCGGGTGATGGATACCCCGCTCACGCTCTCCCATGCGATCAATGTCGCCGGGTTTATTCAGGCGCTGGCGCACTGGCTGTTGGCCGAGCGCCCGTTTAAACATCAGGAGCGGGATTACTTATTGTATAAATTCAACCGTTTTCAGGCCTGCCGCTTTGGTCTGGACGGCATCCTGACCGATGTACATACCGGCGAACAGTGCACCATTGCTGACTCACTGACGCCGTTGCTGGATAAGCTTGCGCCCTGGGCCGATAAGCTCAATGCCGGTAGCGCACTGGATGAACTGGCTAATGTGGTAAAGCGTGGCAAGAGCGAAGCGCAGCAGATGCGTGAGTTTGTCGCAGGCGGGGGATCGTTGATGGGTTTAGTGCAAAAACATGCGGAAATCTGGGCGGCGGGATAATAACGCGTTAAATTTTTACCGCCAGATTATTCCCTGTGATTAATCAGACAGATAAAAAAAGCTTATTTTTAATAAGCTTTTCTTTTGCCACAAATAATACCCACAAAGGAGTAAGAACACATTAGAAGAATTGATAAATATCAACAAGCCTTACGTTAAAATAAAGGCGTCAGCCTCTATTCCGATAACAAATATGAGCACCCGCAAACATGAGGCATATTTATGAGTTGGATTTACCGTTTTTCGATGAAAGCAAAATTATTACTGGCGCTGCTACCGCTATTGTTTGCGTTGATCTGGCTGGCAACCAGCGGCATCCTGTCCCGCGTGGAAACGGGTCAGCAAATGCGCACCATTATCTCGTTGACGGAGCTTGCAAAAAACGCCGGTAACGTGATTCAGGAGTTGCAAAAAGAGCGTGGCATGAGCGCCGGTTATTTAGGCAGTAAAGGTCAGCAATTTTCCACTGAATTATCAGCACAATATCCCTTGTCGGCACAGACGCTTAGCCAGTTTGCGGAGGCGCTTAAACAGTCGCAGGTACAAGATGCCAATAGCGATATCCAACGCGCACTGGACCAATTCCGGCAACACCAGCAAGGACTGGAGGCATTCCGCCAGCAGGTGCGAAGCCAGAGCGTAAGCGGCAGCGAGTCGCTGGTGTGGTACAGCACGATCATCAACGATTTACTCAATGTGGTGGGAGGCATTAGCCAGCTCACCGACAATGGCGATATCGTCAACCAACTGGCGGCTTACTACAGCCTGCTCAACGCCAAAGAACAGACTGGCGTTGAACGTGCCCTGATGTCGAACGTTTTCTCTGCCGATCGTTTTAACGACGGGCAGTTCCGCTTGCTTAATGAAGTGGTGGGTAAACAGCAGGCATGGCTGGCGGCAACGCGTGTTTTCAGTACGGCGGACGTCAACGCGAAGCTGGCGGCGCAACTGCAAACGCCGCAGGCAACACATGCGCTGGAACTTCGCCAGCATGCGATTGATCGTGCGACAGAGGGCGGCTTTGGCATTGCGCCTGCCGACTGGTTCAAAGCCCAGACAGAGCGCATTACGGTGCTGAAATCCGTTGAAGATGCCTCTGCCAATACACTGCTGCACACGGCGCAAACGCTGGCGGATAAAGCCTGGCGCGACGTGACGATCTTTGCTGTTATCAGCGTTGCGGCACTGGTTGTGGCGCTGTTTTTCGCCTTGCTGGTCGCCAGCAGCATTCACCGCCAGTTACATACCTCGCTCTCCACCATTGAAGGGATGAACGGCGATCTGACCCAGCGGCTGGAGGTTCCCGGCACCGATGAGCTCTCTCTGCTTAACCGCGCTTACAACCAGGCGATAGAGAACATTCAGCATATTGTGAGTGAAATTAAGCACGGGGCGAATGTACTGCGCGGCGCCAGTTCTGAGATTGCTGGCGGCAATCAGGATTTAGCGTCCCGCACGGATGAGCAAGCCGCGTCGCTGGTGGAAACCGCAGCCAGCATGGAGCAAATCGCCACGGCAGTGAACCAGACAGCGGATAACGCCAACGAAGCGAAAAAACTGACCGAAGAGATGGAGAAACAGGTGCAGGAAGCGAGCCGCGTGGCGGGCGAAGCGAACCTGAGCATGAGCGCTATCCGCGCCTCCAGCGAACAGATCTCCAGCATTGTCAGCTCGATTGACGAAATCTCCTTCCAGACCAACCTGCTGGCGTTGAACGCCGCAGTTGAAGCCGCGCGTGCCGGAGAGATGGGCAAAGGCTTTGCGGTGGTGGCAAGCGAAGTGCGCAATCTGTCCCAACGTTGCGCCAACGACGCGCATCAGATCCGCGAACTGGTCACGAAAAATATGGAGCAGATCCAGCAAGGAGTAACGCTGGTGCAGTCCTCCGATCGCGCATTGCAAGCGGCGAAGGCCAATACCGGCCAGATGCTGGCATTTATCAGCGATATTGCCCGCGCGGCCAGTGAGCAGTCGCTGGGCGTTTCGCAGGTGCATCAGGCGCTGAACCAGCTGGAGCAGGTCACGCAGCAAAACGCCGGTCTGGTGGCGAGTGCCGCCAGCGCCAGCCAGATGCTGGATCATCAGTCCGAAACCATGGCAACACTGGTTGACCGCTTCGTGGTGGCCTGATTGCCCGTCGGGGAACGTTGCGCTCAGGCCAGCTTTCCCCGACAATGCGGCTTTTCACCACCGACAGACGCTTATGAAACACCCCTTAGAATCTCTGGTTACCCTTGCTGGCATCCTGCTGATGGCGTTTATCTCTGTGTTGCTGCTTCCCGCGCCCACACCGGGGCTGCAACTGGCGCAAAGCCTGGTGCAGCACTTCCATCTGCTGGATTTAAATCAGCTTTATACCCTGATCTACTGCCTGTGGTTTTTGCTGCTCGGTTGCATTGAGTTCTTTGTGTTGCGCTTTATCTGGCGGCGCTGGCTCGCTGTCTGAGAACATTTACCCTGCCCTCTCCGGTTAGCGGCAGGGTTAACTCCCCCACTTTTAATTGCATCTCCCTCGCCACTCTTGTTCTATTTTTTTGAACGTTATCCGCAAATTGTTCCGCTTTTTATCAGCGATTTGCAGGCTTATGATTTATCACATCAGGGCAACACAGCCCTTCTCAAACAAAACTGAACAGGATTACGACCATGAAATTCATCAAAACTTTCGTTGCTGTTGCTGCACTTTCTACTCTCTCTTTCGGTTCTTTTGCACAAAGCATCAGCGCCAGCGCTTCCACCCTCAGCGCGGCTGAAGCAAAAATTGCCGCTCAGGCAGAACAGGCAAATGCCTCTTACAAAATCACCAGCGCCCGTAGCGACAACGGCGTGTATATGACCGCAGTACTGAGCAAATAAAAACATCGCCCCGTAAAGGGGCGATATCACAACCAGGATCAGGCGAACATGAACCCGTTGCAGAAAATTTTTAGCGCTTTGTTTCCGCAGGCCACCCCGGCCGCGGTTGAACAGTCAACTTCAGGAGCCGTCATGTCAGACAACTTTATCGCGTTGGCGAAACAACGCAGAACCATTTACGCCCTCGGTAAAAACTTGCCGGTGGCAGAAAATGTTGTGATTGAAACCATCAAAGAAGCGATTCGCCAGGCACCGTCTGCATTTAACTCGCAAAGTTCTCGCGCGCTGATCCTGCTGGGTAAAGAACACGTACAGTTCTGGGAACTGACGCGCGAACAGCTGAGAAAGATCGTGCCGGCAGAGAACTTCCACGCCACCTCGGAAAAAATCGACGGCTTTGCCGCAGCGGCCGGTTCGGTGCTGTTTTTCGAAGATCAGAACGTGGTGAAAGGGTTGCAGGAGCAGTTTGCCGCCTATGCCGATAACTTCCCGGTCTGGTCTGAACACAGCACCGGTATTGCCCAGTATGCCGTCTGGCTGGCGCTGACCGAAAAAGGGATTGGTGCGAACTTACAGCACTACAATCCGCTGGTGGATGCCGATGTACAGCGTACCTGGAATATCCCGGAAAACTGGAAGCTGCGCGGCCATATGAACTTCGGTTCAATTGTTGCACCAGCAGGCGAAAAAGCCTTTATGGACGATGACAAACGTTTTGTGGTTGTACGTTAAGCCTTCGCAACCTGCACAAGCCCGGTACGCGTTAGCGCTGCCGGGCGTTTTGTTTGCCTGGCGGCCCGTTACTTCAGCCCGGTAAAATCCCGCATGCCTGCCACCAGCGCTTCGACCCACGCCGCGTAATCATGGCCACTTGACCAGGGGTGAAAACTCGCGGTGTAGCCTTTTTCGCGCAGTGCCTGCGCAAACTCACGACTGTTCGCGTAGATGCCGCCGTCAGCCCCTTGTGACTCAAACCGCCCTGCCTGTACCCAGAATCGCACCGGATAGCGCGGCGCATGTTGGTACTGACGCGTCAACCAGCCCGGCGTTTCCCCCTCTGGCGCCCACCAGTACGAACCGGAAAGGCTCAGCACATTACCGAACAGGCGCGGGTAACGTAACGCCACCCACGACGCGGCCAGGCCACCATAGCTTGCTCCGGCCAGCACGGTTTTATTACGCGTTAGCGGGATCCCCTGCCGACGTAGCCATGGCATCAGTTCCCAGGCCATAACGTCGGCAAAATCCGTATTCGGCGGCAGCTCTTTGGCACGCCGCGCGTGATCGAGGCTGTTGATAAAGACAATATTGACCGGCGGCAGCGCGTGGCGGGCAATCAGACCATCCAGCACATTGGCGGTGCGGTACTCCCCTTGCCAGGTTTGTCCATCGAAGAGGATCACCGTCCAGCGCGCGGGCTGCGATGCACGCGGCCGGTAAATCACGATCTCACGGCGGTTGCCCAGGCGTTCACTGTAAAATGACTGACGCGACAGAACACCGTGACGCACCGGTTGCGCCATGGCTTCGCTGGAGAAATAGCGCGCAGGCGCTAAATCAAGCAGTGACGCGCGGTTCCAGCGATCGGTCTGCCCGGTGTTCAGGGTGTGTGGATTAAGCGGGTCAGCTTGCGCGCTAACGAGGATCGCCCGACGTTGATCCCGTGTGCTACCGTCGACCTGCGGTACATCCGGCGCGAGCTGATACTGCATGCGGGTATCCGCCGGGACGACATAACTGCGGAACCAGACATCCGAATGTGCGAGACGAAACAGGGGATCGTGATCGCCTGCTGGTGATCCGAGAATAAAGACATTCGCACGTGCGCCGCGCCATAAAAACGTGACCCGCTTGTGGCTGGCGTCAACCGGTTCAACTAAGGGCGTCCCTGCTTGTTTTCGCTCCTGCCAGAAGGCCTCTGTTGTACCGCCAGCAGCGAGCTCGCTGGCCAGTTGCTGCAAACGCGGGCTCACTGGCGCAAGCGTCTGCGGGCGCGGAAGCGGCGTGGTCTCTTTCATTCGCCACGAGAAGCGCCAGCGCGTGCCTTCCTGGCCATGCAGCACCAGTGATGAAGGTTGTTGTATCGGTAACGAAAACAGCAATGACTGCTCGCCATCACTCGGTCCGCCTTCCAGTAACGCACGTAAAGGGTGGTTTTGCCTGTCCAGCAAATGAGCGTCGGTCACACCAGACAGCGTGGCGGCAACATAATTTTCCCCCAGCAGCGGAAGCTGAAAACAGACCTCCCCGCTGGCATCAAATTTCCCGTGCTGCTCGCCCTGGACTGAGGGCGCTTCACACTGTGTAGCCATTGCCGGCAGTGCGCTTAGCCCAATCAGTAAACCACTCAACGCCATTTTCATCGGCAATGTTTCCGTTTATGAAATTCCACACAACGCTAATGCAAATGGTAATTATTTGCAATATCATCCATGCCGTTAATGGTGTCTGGCCCCCTTATTTGCTTAAGAAATAAGGGGGTTATTTGAATGGCTGTTTTTAAAACGGGACGTTTTAACTCATGTTTAAAAATAACAAAATCATGCAACTCTGGCTGCTGAGCCTGACAGTTGGCACCGCCAGCTCTCCGGCGCTGGCAAAAAACGCGGGCGAAGAAACGCTGCTGGTCACACCAGGTGCTGCGGAAGATCCCACCGCACCGGTGAAAGGCATGGTGGCGACCAAAACGCTGGCGGCCACCAAAACGGCGGAGGATTTAGTCAAAACACCGCAATCGGTGTCGGTGATCACCCGCGATCAAATGAAAGCGCTGGATGTCAGCTCGGTATCCCAGGCACTGCGTTACAGCGCGGGCGTGTTCACCGAGTACCGCGGCTCCTCCAACCGGAATGATGAAGTGTTTGTGCGCGGTTTCAGCTATGTGCCGAAATTCCTTGATGGCCTGAGTTACGGCGCAACCGCCTCCTCTCAAACCGGTACGCTCGATCCGTGGCTGCTGGAGCGGGTCGAACTGGTGCGCGGCCCGGCATCGGTGCTGTTTGGCCAGGTCAACCCAGGCGGGCTTATCAGCATGACCAGCAAGCGCCCGACCAGTGAGGCGATTCATAGCGTACAGTTCCGCACCGGCAACAATAATCTGGCGGAAGGCGCGTTTGATTTTGGCGGTAAACTCAGCGATGACGGGCGCGTGTTGTATCGCGTGAACGGTATTGCTCGCACGCAGAATAATCAGGTGGATGATTACAAAGAGACGCGCATGGCGATTGCGCCATCGATCACCTGGTATCCTAACGATCAGACCCGTTTTACCCTGCTGACCAGCTACCAGAAAGATCCGGACGCCGGTTATCGCAATTTCCTGCCCTATTACGGCACGGTGGTCAGCGCCAACGGGCGTTATCTGCCGCGCGATATGAACGTCAGCGATCCCAATTATGATCAATCCTGGCGCGAGCAGACGATGATCGGGTATGAGTTTGAGCACCAGCTTAACGATATGATCACGCTGCGCCAGAACGCCCGCTACGCCACGATCAAACAGAAATACCGCTACCTGGTGTATGCCAACAATGCGGCAAACAGCACAGTATTAACGCGTAATGCCCAGCATGAAACGCGCCAGACCGATGAGTTCGGCCTCGATAACCAGGTTGAAGCGCAGTTTGCCACCGCAGAAGTTAACCATACGCTGTTGGGCGGGCTGGATTACAAATCAAGCCGGGATCACCAGTTACTGCAACGCGGGACCGGCTCACAATATGATTTTGACTGGACCCACCCGGTGTACGGCGTGAATGTGGATGAAAGCACCTTCAGTACCCGTACTAACGAGCAGCAAAACCTCGACCAGATGGGGCTTTATCTGCAGGATCAACTGAGCTGGAATAACTGGGAGTTACTGCTTTCCGGGCGTTATGACTGGTCGGAAGTTCGTACCACGGACTTCACCTCCAGCGACCCGACGGTGCAGCAAAACGACAGCAAATTCACCTGGCGCACTGGCCTGCTGTACGCGTTCGATGTTGGTCTGTCGCCGTATATCAGCTACAGCACCTCGTTTGAGCCAAACCAGCAAACGAACCGCGCGCCGGGCGTGGCACCGTTTAAACCGACCACCGGCAAACAGACGGAAGTGGGTGTGAAATATCAGCCGCTGGAAAACACGCTGATGTCGCTGGCGGTGTACGATCTGCGTCAGGATAATGTACCGACCTACAACAGCAGTGAAGGCTGGTATGAAAACGCGGGCGAAATCCGTTCGAAAGGGCTGGAAGCGGAACTGCACGCCACGTTGTTTAATAGCCTGAACCTGATCGCCTCTTATACCTACACCGATGCGGAAAACGCCGAAACTACCGTCGCCAGCACCAAAGGCAAAACGCCAGCGCGTATTCCAACGCATATAGCGTCGGCTTTCACCAGCTACACCCTGCCGGGTGGCCCGTTGAAAAGCCTGACCGCAGGCGTGGGAGTCCGTTACATCGGTACCAGCTATGGCGATGCGCAGAATACGTTTAAAGTCCCGGCGGTGGATCTGTATGACGTAATGCTCGGTTACGATCTCGGTGAACTGAGCAGCAACATGAAAGGGGCGAACGTGCAATTTAACGTCAACAACATTGCCAATACCAAGTATGTGGCAGCCTGTAGCGGCAGCAGTGCCTGTTTCTATGGCATTGGCCGGACGATGACGGCAACCGTCAGCTACAGCTGGTAGTAAAAAAGCCGCCTTCAGGGAGGGCGGCTTTTGTTCATACGGCGCTATTTATTACTGCTGGTTTTCGCGCTCAGCAATAAACGCCAGCGCGTTGTTGATACGCGCCACGCTGCGGGACTGACCAATCGCGTGAACGGTCACGTCCAGCGCCGGAGACTGGCCCGCGCCGGTCACCGCAACACGCAGCGGCATACCCACTTTGCCCATGCCCACTTCCAGTTCGTCGGCAGTGGCCTGAATGGCGTGGTGCACATTTTCTGCGGTCCATTCGGTAATGGCCGCGAGTTTGTCTCGCACCACTTCCAGCGGCTGACGGGCAACCGGACGCAGGTGTTTTTTCGCCGCATCGGCATCGAATGCGTCAAACTCTTCATAGAAGTAACGGCAGCTTGCCGCCATCTCTTTCAGGGTTTTGCAACGTTCACCCAGCAGTTTCACCAGCTCAAACAGTTGCGGACCGGTATGCGTGTCGATGTTTTCCTGCTCAATATGCCATTGCAGATGGGTCGCGACATATTCCGGATCCAGCGTATTGATGTAGTGATGGTTCAGCCACAGCAATTTGTCGGTGTTAAACGCACTCGCCGATTTGCTGACCGCGCCCAGCGAAAACAGTTTGATCATCTCTTCACGGGTGAAGATTTCCTGATCGCCGCTGGACCAGCCCAGGCGCACCAGATAGTTCAGCAGCGCTTCTGGCAGATAGCCGTCGTCACGGTACTGCATCACGCTGACAGCGCCATGGCGTTTGGAGAGTTTTTTACCGTCGTCGCCGTTGATCATCGACACGTGCGCGTACACCGGAACCGGTGCGTTCAGCGCTTTCAGGATGTTGATCTGGCGCGGCGTGTTGTTGATATGGTCTTCGCCACGGATCACGTGAGTGATCTCCATGTCCCAGTCATCCACCACAACGCAGAAGTTGTAGGTTGGGGATCCATCGGTACGGCGGATGATCAGATCGTCGAGTTCCAGGTTGCTGAACTCGATCGGGCCACGGATTTGATCATCGAACACCACGGAACCGTCCTGCGGGTTGGCAAAACGCACCACGCAAGGCTCATCATCTGCGTGATGGGAGTGGTCGTGGCGGCAGCGACCGTCGTAACGCGGTTTTTCATTGTTTGCCATCTGCGTTTCACGCAGCTGCTCAAGGCGCTCTTTGGAGCAGTAGCATTTATATGCGGTGCCGGCTTCCAGCATCTCGTCAATCACGGCGTTATAGCGATCAAAACGTTTGGTCTGGAAGTACGGGCCTTCGTCCCACTCCAGGTTCAGCCAGTTCATGCCATCCATAATGGCTTCAATTGCTTCCGGGGTGGAGCGTTCAAGATCGGTGTCTTCGATACGCAGTACAAACTCACCGCCGTGATGACGAGCAAATAGCCAGGAATAGAGAGCTGTACGCGCGCCGCCAACGTGCAGATAGCCAGTGGGGCTTGGCGCGAAGCGAGTTTTGATTTTCATGAATTGGCCTTACGTTGATAAAGATGCCGACCGTCGGCACTACCTAAAATGAAAGTGGGCAATATTCTATCACTGTGGGCTGATTCCTCAATGTTGTTGCCGCGATCGGCAGTGTATCGGGCTATTTTGTTTAGAAATCATGCTCTCGCGACGGATTACGCAGCGGTTTGTCTAATTTTACGACGAACGAACAATTTCTTTTGAAAATGCGTTGACTCATTTTCAACTCTCCCTATAATGCGACTCCACACAGCGGGGGTGATTAGCTCAGCTGGGAGAGCACCTCCCTTACAAGGAGGGGGTCGGCGGTTCGATCCCGTCATCACCCACCACGATTTTTGTGGTTCCCGCAGTGTAGATAAGAATGAGAAGTGGGTGATTAGCTCAGCTGGGAGAGCACCTCCCTTACAAGGAGGGGGTCGGCGGTTCGATCCCGTCATCACCCACCACTTTCTTGCCAGCGAATTCTTATCAGTGAAGTACCGAAGTGGGTGATTAGCTCAGCTGGGAGAGCACCTCCCTTACAAGGAGGGGGTCGGCGGTTCGATCCCGTCATCACCCACCACTTCGGGTCGTTAGCTCAGTTGGTAGAGCAGTTGACTTTTAATCAATTGGTCGCAGGTTCGAATCCTGCACGACCCACCAATGTAAAAAAGCGCCCTAAAGGCGCTTTTTTGCTTTCCGGCATTTGCCAACTCTCACAGAATCTCATTCCAGCCCTGCTACGCGCAGTACCCGCTTTCATTCCTGCCTGCATTATCAACGGTGCCTTACCCGACCAGGACTAACGCTTTATTTTCTAAATAATTACCGGCATTTTTGCAGCGTAGAATGGCGTTTTTAGCCAGATATAAATTTTCACATTTTACTTAAAGCAGCGCTTTAAAACACCCTATCAGCAATGACAAAAACAATAAAACTATATGTTTTTCAACAGGTAAACACGGTAACCTTTATCCATAATTTATCCTTAATGTCCGGATATGATGCTCACATTGCGGCCTTTCCGTGACCGCGACTCAAGAACTATTTGATTACGCCGATAATGATGTTTTATGGCAAAGAAGGGGAGCTCAATGACAACTATCTCAGCAACAACTCCGTCAGTACAAGGCAGTAGCAGCAGCACCGGTAGTTCATCGTCTGCCAGCAGCGATACCGCTGCGCAGATCAGCCGCATCACTCAGCAGATCACCAAGCTGACTCAGCAGCTGAAAGATGTGTCCAACGGCAGCGGTAGCGCCGAAGAGAAAAAGAAACAACAAGAGCTGATTCAGGCTCAAATCCAGCAACTGCAGGCACAACTGGCGCAGTTGCAACGCAAGCAAGCGGAAGAAGCTGAGCAGAAACAAGTTCAGCAACAACCGCAAGCAAAAGTGGAAGGCGTCAACAACCCTTCCGACGATCATCAGATTGATATCTACGTCTGAGTAAATAACGGATCGTCCTCACGGGCCTGGTTTAAACACCGGGCCTGTTCTTTTACCACCTCCCATAACGCCTGCGCAGCCCCCGACAACGAACGGTTTTTACGGCAAACCAGCATAATTTTCCGTTGTACATCTGGCACCAAACGTTTTACTACCAGTTGGCTCCCTTGTGGCA
This sequence comes from Kosakonia sp. ML.JS2a, assembly GCF_025642095.1. GTDB lineage: Bacteria > Pseudomonadota > Gammaproteobacteria > Enterobacterales > Enterobacteriaceae. The sequence continues at coordinate 1,476,267 of NZ_CP106754.1, read as the reverse complement.
ATGGCAGCGCCAACGCAGGCAGCACACTGATGCCAATCCCCGCTTCCACCATCGGAAAAAGCGTCGCCGGGTGACCAATCTCCTGCACAATCATTGCCTGTATCCCAAAGTGAAGCAGTGCGGAATCAATCAGCGGACGGCTCCCCGATGCATAATCCTGCACCACCAGCCGCGCCCCCTCTAACGCTGACCACGGCACAGCAGCGCGTTGCGCCCACGGATGATCGTGACGGCACAACAGAAAAAAGGGTTCCTCAAGGATCTCCTCACTTTGCAGATCGCTGACCGGCCCCGGATCGATAACAATGCCAAAATCCACCTCTCCCTGGCGAATACTCTCCAGCACCCACTGTTGTGGTCGATCGTGCAGCACAAAATCGATTTCCGGATAGCGATGATTACTGCTGGCTATGCATTGCGGGATCAGATGGGCAGAAATGGTCTGGCTGGCGGCAACACGTACCGTACCGGTTAATTGCTGCCCTACCCGCCCGGCCTCGCGCAGCGTGCTGCTAAGCTCATCTAACAACCGTTCGAGACGTATCGCCAGTTGTTGCCCGGCTTCCGTTAACACCACTTCACGGGTAGTGCGATCCAGCAAGCGAACACCGGTCTGGCGCTCCAGCTCTTTAACGCTGTGACTGACGGCGGACTGACTGAGCCCAATGATGTCCCCTGCCCGGCTAAAACTTCTGGCCTGGGCAACGGTGACGAAGACGCGCAACTGACGGAGTGAATAATTCATCTGTTAAATTCATGAATGGATGCAATAAATCAATTTTATTTCTCAAAGCAGAAAAAGCACAATAGCGACATCGTTTTTCAGGAGTGCCTATGAAACTGTTTCGTGTTCTTGATCCCTTCACCCTCACGCTGGTCTGTACGGTTCTGCTGGCCTCGTTCTTCCCTGCCCGCGGCAGCTTTGTGCCCTTTTTTGAATGGCTGACGACCGCCGCCATTGCGCTGCTGTTTTTTATGCATGGCGCAAAACTCTCCCGCGAGGCCATCATCGCTGGCGGCAGCCACTGGCGCTTACACCTGTGGGTCATGTGCAGCACCTTTGTCCTCTTCCCGGTGCTCGGCGTGCTGTTTGTCTGGTGGTCACCGGTCAATGTCAGCCAGGAGCTGTATACCGGGTTCCTCTACCTGTGCATTTTGCCCGCTACCGTACAGTCGGCGATCGCCTTTACGTCACTGGCGGGCGGCAACGTTGCGGCCGCCGTCTGTTCAGCATCGGCATCCAGCCTGCTTGGGATTTTCCTCTCGCCGCTGCTGGTCGGCCTGCTGATGAACCTGCACGGCGCGGAAGGCAGTCTCGAACAGGTTGGCAAAATCATGCTGCAACTACTGCTGCCTTTTGTGTTGGGGCACCTCTCACGCCCGTGGACCGGCGCATGGGTGGCAAAACATAAAAAGTGGATTTCCAAAACCGACCAGACGTCGATTTTGCTGGTGGTGTACTCCGCATTCAGTGAAGCGGTGGTTAACGGCATCTGGCATAAAGTCGGCGTCGGTTCACTGCTGTTTATCGTGGTAGCGAGCCTGGTATTACTGGCTATCGTGATCGTGGTGAATGTGGTGGTCGCGCGTAAATGCGGCTTTAACAAAGCGGATGAGATTACCATTGTCTTCTGCGGCTCGAAGAAGAGCCTTGCCAATGGTATTCCGATGGCCAACATCCTGTTCCCGACATCGGCCATTGGCATGATGGTGCTGCCGTTGATGATTTTCCACCAGATCCAGTTGATGGTCTGCGCCGTGCTGGCGCGCCGCTACAAACGTCAGGCGGAGAAAAACCAGGCGCAGGAAGCGGCGAAAGCTTAGCGGCGTTTCAGGGGCTGAACCAGATGGCTCAGCCCTTCCGTTTTAATCAGCAACGTAATCTGCAGTAACTCACCCAGTCGCCCGGCGGGAAACGCCTCTTTGCGGGCGAACCACAGCAGATACTCTTCCGGCAGATCAATTAACCGTCGCCCCTGATATTTCCCGAAAGGCATCACGGTATTGGCGATCTCAACGAGCTGCTCTTTTTCCATTTACTCTCCCAGTCGCCGGATCATTTCCGCCTCATCAATCACCGCAATGCCCAGTTCCTGCGCCTTCGCTAATTTTGAACCCGCCGCTTCGCCTGCAATCACCAGATCGGTTTTCTTCGATACGCTCCCCGCCACTTTCGCGCCAAGCGCCGTTAAACGTGCTTTGGCATCATCGCGGGAGAGCTGGCTCAGACTGCCGGTCAGCACAACCGTTTTCCCGGCGAACGGGCTGTCGATCTCTTCGGCATTGACCACCACAGGTGCAGGCCAGTGGATCCCCACCTCGCCGACAAGCTGGCGGATAACCTCACGGTTGCTCTCTTCGTTGAAGAAGTTATCGACGTGCTTCGCCACCACCACGCCCACATCCGGGACTTTTTGCAGTTCATCGACGGAGGCAGCCATAAGCGCCTCCAGCGTACCGAAATAGGCCGCCAGACCGGCTGCCGTGGCTTCGCCGACTTCACGAATTCCCAGCGCATAGAGGAAACGGGCAAACGTCGTCTCTTTGGCTTTTTCCAGCGCGTTGACCACGTTTTGCGCCGATTTTGGCCCCATGCGATCGAGACCGGTCAATTTTCCGGCCGTCAGGCGGAATAAGTCAGCGGGAGTGAGCACATACTCTTTTTCCACCAACTGGTCGATTATCTTATCGCCCATGCCGTCCACGTCCATCGCGCGGCGGGAGACAAAATGCTTCAGGGCTTCTTTACGTTGTGCACCGCAAATGAGCCCGCCCGTACAGCGGGCAACCGCTTCGCCTTCCACACGCTCCACATCAGAGCCGCACACCGGGCAGTGCGCCGGGAAGACCACTTCTTGCGTCTCTGCCGGGCGTTCAGAGAGCACCACATTCACCACCTGCGGGATAACATCGCCAGCACGGCGAATCACCACCTTATCGCCAATCCGTAACCCCAGGCGATCAATCTCATCGGCATTGTGCAGTGTGGCGTTACTCACCAGCACACCGGCAACGTGTACCGGCTCAAGGCGCGCAACAGGCGTAATGGCCCCCGTACGTCCAACCTGGAACTCCACGTCGCGCACAAAGGTCATTTGCTCCTGCGCCGGGAATTTAAATGCCACCGCCCAACGAGGTGCACGGGCAACAAAGCCAAGTTGCTCCTGCAAATCGAGGGAATCAACCTTGATCACCACGCCATCGATATCAAAGCCCAGCGTCGGGCGATCGTCTTCAACTTTATGGTAGAAAGCCAGCACCGCGTCCGGGCTGTCGCACAGACGTATGCGCTCACTCACCGGCAGACCCCAGGCTTTAAACTGTTGCAGACGCGCCAGATGGCTGCGCGGCAGTGCTCCGCCTTCAAGAATGCCGACACCATAGCAGAAGAAGGTGAGCGGGCGTTTTGCGGTAATACGCGGATCGAGCTGGCGCAACGACCCTGCCGCCGCGTTACGCGGGTTGGCAAACACTTTTGCCCCGGTGCGGCGCGCATCGTCATTGATTTTTTCAAAACCGGTCTGCGGCAGAAACACCTCACCGCGCACTTCAAGGCGTGCAGGAATGTTGTCGCCATGCAGCTTTAATGGGATCGCGCGGATGGTGCGGACGTTCGTCGTGATGTCTTCCCCGGTCGTACCATCGCCACGCGTTGCGGCACGGACCAGCACGCCATTTTCGTACAGAATGCTGACCGCCAGGCCATCGAGTTTCAGCTCGCAGCAGTAAGTCAACGCGTCGGTGCTTTTCAACCGATCCTGCACGCGCTTGTTAAACGCCAGAAAGCTCTCTTCGTCAAAAACGTTGTCGAGCGACAACATCGGGACTTCGTGACGCACCTGGCTGAACGCGGTCAACGGCGCGGCGCCAACACGCTGTGTGGGCGAGTCTGGCGTGATCAGATCAGGATGTTGCGCTTCCAGCTCACGCAGCTCACGCATCAGGCGATCGTATTCCGCATCCGGGATCTCCGGCGCATCCATAACATGGTACAGGTATTCATGATGGCGAAGAGTGGTTCGCAGTTCTGTCAGTTGTTGTTCTATTGATTCCATATCGCACCATCAATGATAAAAAACCCCCGACTGGCGGGGGTTCTGGAAGGAAAGTATCTGAGCGGACCCGTTACGCGTTGGCGTCTTTGACCTCGCGAATACGGTCCTGATATTCACGCAGTTTTTGCGGCGTCATCATCCGACGCTGATCGTCCAGCACCACACCGCCCACTTCATCGGCGATATGCTGTGCAGATTGCAGCATCAGTTTAAAGTTTTGCAGCTCATCGCCGTAAGAAGGCACCTGCATAAAGATAGTCACACCCGGTGTGGTCATTTCGCCCATCATCTCGACGTCAAACGTCCCTGGATTGACCATATTCGCCAGACTGAAAAGCGCCGGGCCGCTGCCGTCCGGGCTAAGATGACGATGGAAAATGCTCATATCGCCAAATTTAAAGCCCGCCTGCAGAATGCTGTTCAACAGCACATCGCCGTTGAGGGTGCTGCCGTGATGCGCGGCAACGTTCATAATAATGACCGTTTCTTTGCGCTGCGGTTTTTCCACCGGCGCTTCCACAACCGGCTCGGGCTCAGGCTGCGGCACAGGTGTGTGAACCTGTTGCTGCGGCTGATGTTGCGGTGCAGCAGGTTGTTGATATTGCGGAGCAGCAGGCTGTGGAGAGTGCTGGTGCTGAACCGGTTGGGGTTCAAACACGGGCGCCTGAACAGGACGGCGTTCCGGTTGCGACGGCTGAACAGAAGGCTGCGGTGCGTGGTGCGCGGGTTCTTCCGGCGGTTGCTGCACAGGTGCAGACGGGCGCGGTTGGGCCGACGCGTAAGGCGGCTGATATTGATGCTGCGGATGCTGACGCGGTGCATCCTGCTCATTTGTAGCTTTTGGCGCAGTGTTCACTTTATGAACACGAACTTCACCCACGCCTTCGTCGTCGTCTTCGACATCCTCGTCATACAACTCTTCGTCGTCACGTCGCGACTTCATGCGTTTTAATGGGCGATCGCGGAACATTGAAGAACGTTCTTTGCGGCTGGTCCAGAACCCATGAACCAGTAAAGCAATTATGGCGATCGCGCCAACAATGATTAATATCAGACGCAAATCCTGCATCATTATATTCTCTGTTGTTCTAACACCTTGCCACCACGGCAAACCTTTACTCACTAAGAGTATTTGCCCCTTACCTCAAGTGCAAGTGTGCGGGGGGCTTTCGCCGCAGAAAGATACGCTAAATTGTGCTTTTTGCTGTTTTTTCGAACATTTCTGAACGGGTTTCCCCCGTCAGGTGAATATTATAAGCTTCAATTTTTCCTGCTGTCATAAAAGGAGTACAGGCAGATTATGATTTCATCGTCCCCAAGTACGGTACGCAGTGGCGTCTTTTACTTTTCCCAGGGCTGGAAACTGGTCACGCTGCCAGGCATTCGTCGTTTCGTGATTTTGCCTTTGCTGGTGAACATTATCCTGATGGGCGGCGCATTCTGGTGGCTGTTTACCCGCCTTGATAGCTGGATCCCGTCGTTGATGAGCCACGTGCCGGACTGGTTACAGTGGCTGAGCTATCTGTTATGGCCAATTGTGGTTATCTCAGTTCTGCTGGTGTTTGGTTATTTCTTTTCAACTATCGCCAACTGGATCGCCGCGCCGTTTAACGGCCTGCTGGCTGAGCAACTGGAAGCGCGGTTGACCCGCGCCACGCCACCCGATGCCGGTATCATGGGCGTGATGAAAGATGTGCCGCGCATTATGAAGCGTGAATGGCAGAAACTGGCCTGGTATCTCCCACGCGCCGCGCTGTTGCTGATCCTCTATTTTATTCCGGGGATTGGGCAAACCGTCGCGCCAGTGCTGTGGTTTCTGTTCAGCGCGTGGATGCTGGCGATCCAGTATTGCGATTATCCGTTCGACAACCATAAAGTCCCGTTCAAAGAGATGCGCCTCGCGCTGCGTTCACGTAAGTCCATGAATATGCAGTTTGGCGCGCTGACCAGCTTGTTTACGCTGATTCCGGTGCTGAACCTGGTGGTGATGCCGGTGGCGGTGTGCGGCGCGACGGCGATGTGGGTCGATTGCTACCGTGATAAACATGCCGCCTGGCGTTAAGGAATTATTCCGTTTCTTATTCCATACTGCTTAGCATTATTTCGGTGCAGCATATAGATATGCGAATTCCTTACTTCCGCATCAACAGTAAGTGCGTATGCTGATGGGGTTCCCAAATTTCATACAGTTAAGGACGGGCTATGAGTAAGATTTTTGAAGACAACTCGTTGACTATTGGTCATACGCCGCTGGTTCGACTGAACCGCATCGGTAACGGACGTATCCTGGCGAAGGTCGAGTCCCGCAACCCAAGCTTCAGCGTGAAATGCCGTATCGGTGCCAATATGATTTGGGATGCCGAAAAACGCGGTGTACTGAAGCCGGGCGTCGAGTTGGTCGAGCCAACCAGCGGTAACACCGGTATTGCTCTGGCCTATGTGGCGGCAGCGCGCGGTTACAAACTGACGCTGACCATGCCGGAAACCATGAGCATCGAACGCCGTAAGCTGCTGAAAGCCCTGGGTGCCAACCTGGTGTTGACCGAAGGCGCGAAAGGCATGAAAGGCGCGATTCAAAAAGCAGAAGAGATTGTGGCCAGCGATCCAGCTAAGTATCTGCTGCTGCAGCAGTTCAGCAACCCGGCGAACCCGGAAATCCACGAAAAAACTACCGGTCCGGAGATCTGGGAAGATACCGATGGTCAGGTGGACGTGTTTATCTCTGGCGTGGGTACCGGCGGTACTCTGACCGGCGTGACGCGCTATATCAAGAACACCAAAGGCAAAACCGATCTGATCACCGTGGCGGTAGAGCCGACCGATTCGCCGGTCATTTCTCAGGCACTGGCGGGTGAAGAACTGAAACCAGGTCCGCATAAAATACAGGGCATCGGCGCCGGGTTTATTCCGGGCAACCTGGATTTGAAACTGATCGACAAAGTTGTCAAAATCACCAACGAAGAAGCCATCAGCACGGCACGTCGTCTGATGGAAGAAGAAGGTATCCTGGCGGGTATTTCTTCCGGTGCGGCGGTGGCAGCTGCATTGAAGCTGCAGGAAGATGAAACCTTTACCAATAAGAATATTGTGGTTATCCTTCCGTCTTCCGGCGAGCGTTATTTGAGCACCGCTTTGTTTGCGGATCTGTTCACTGAGAAAGAACTGCAACAGTGATGCCAGATTGTTAAATTAGCGCAAAAAAGCACCCGTCGAGGTGCTTTTTTGTGGCGTACATCAAATTTTTACCCCTCCTGGCATTGCCTGGATCCTCCGGGTCTGGTATTTAACCATCACATTTATTTTGAAGCGCGAAATTAATCGGAGTCAGATTTCATCTTGCTGAATCGATTTTATGATTTGGTTCAATTCTGGCTTTCGCGGCATAATGTTTAATGACGGACGAAACGTCAGCGATCGGATGCGTCTGTAGCGGATTTTATCGGCACGACCTCTGTCTCTTGTTCCGTTACGCCGGCGCTAACTATACAGGCTAAAGTCTAACCGCCAGGCTAGACTTTAGTTCCACAACACTAAACCTATAAGTTGGGGAAATACAATGTTCCAGCAAGAAGTTACCATTACCGCTCCGAACGGTCTGCACACCCGCCCTGCTGCTCAGTTTGTTAAAGAAGCGAAAGGCTTCTCTTCTGAGATCACTGTGACTTCCAACGGCAAAAGCGCCAGCGCGAAAAGCCTGTTCAAACTGCAAACTCTGGGCCTGACTCAAGGTACTGTTGTGACTCTGACCGCAGAAGGCGAAGACGAGCAAAAAGCAGTTGAACATCTGGTTAAACTGATGGCTGAACTCGAGTAAGTTTTTTCGGGTTCTTTTCAAGATCAGTCACAAGTAAAGGTAGGGTTATGATTTCAGGCATTTTAGCATCCCCGGGTATCGCTTTCGGCAAAGCACTGCTGCTGAAAGAAGACGAGATCGTCATCGACCGGAAGAAAATTTCTGCCGACAAGGTTGACCAGGAAGTTGAGCGTTTCCTGAGCGGTCGTGCCAAAGCATCGGCACAGCTGGAAGCGATCAAAACGAAAGCGGGTGAAACTTTCGGTGAAGAAAAAGAAGCCATCTTCGAAGGGCACATCATGCTGCTTGAAGATGAGGAGCTGGAGCAGGAAATCATAGCCCTGATTAAAGATAAGAGCATGACTGCCGATGCTGCGGCGCATGAAGTTATCGAAGGCCAGGCTACGGCCCTGGAAGAGCTGGACGACGAATACCTGAAAGAGCGCGCGGCTGACGTGCGTGACATCGGTAAACGTCTGCTGCGCAACATTCTGGGTATGCCGATTATCGACCTGAGCGCAATTCAGGAAGAAGTCATCCTGGTTGCGGCGGATCTGACCCCGTCAGAAACCGCACAGTTGAACCTGAAAAAGGTACTCGGTTTTATCACTGATATCGGTGGCCGCACATCTCACACGTCCATCATGGCCCGTTCTCTGGAACTGCCAGCGATTGTGGGTACCGGCAGCGTCACGACGCAAGTGAAAAACGGCGACTACCTGATCCTCGACGCGGTGAACAACAAAGTTTACGTTAATCCGAGCGACGACGAGATCGAAACCCTGCGTGCTGCGCAGGCTCAGGTTGCAGAAGAGAAAGCGGAACTGGCGAAACTGAAAGACCTGCCGGCGATCACCCTTGATGGTCACCAGGTAGAAGTCTGCGCCAACATCGGCACCGTTCGCGATATCGCGGGCGCAGAGCGCAATGGCGCTGAAGGTGTAGGCCTGTACCGTACCGAATTCCTGTTTATGGATCGCGACGCGCTGCCGACCGAAGAAGAGCAGTTCGAAGCGTACAAAGCGGTTGCTGAAGCCTGTGGCTCTCAGGCCGTTATCGTTCGCACCATGGACATTGGCGGCGACAAAGAACTGCCGTACATGAATTTCCCGAAAGAAGAGAACCCGTTCCTTGGCTGGCGTGCTGTGCGTATCGCCATGGATCGTAAAGAGATCCTTCGCGATCAGGTTCGCGCTATCCTGCGCGCTTCTGCTTTCGGCAAACTGCGCATTATGTTCCCGATGATCATCTCTGTTGAAGAAGTGCGTGCGCTGAAAAAAGAGATCGAAATCTACAAACAGGAACTGCGTAGTGAAGGTAAAGCCTTCGACGAGAGCATTGAAATTGGCGTCATGGTGGAAACCCCTGCCGCGGCGACTATCGCTCGTCACCTGGCCAAAGAAGTTGATTTCTTTAGTATCGGTACCAATGATTTAACGCAGTACACCCTGGCAGTTGACCGTGGTAATGATATGATTTCACATCTTTACCAGCCGATGTCACCGTCCGTACTCACTTTGATCAAGCAAGTTATTGATGCTTCTCATGCTGAAGGCAAATGGACTGGCATGTGTGGTGAGCTTGCTGGCGACGAACGTGCTACACTTCTGTTGCTGGGGATGGGTCTGGATGAATTCAGTATGAGTGCCATTTCTATCCCGCGCATTAAGAAGATTATTCGTAACACGAACTTCGAAGATGCGAAGGTGTTAGCAGAGCAGGCTCTTGCTCAACCGACAACGGACGAGTTAATGACGCTGGTTAACAAGTTCATTGAAGAAAAAACAATCTGCTAATCCACGAGATGCGGCCCAAATTACTGCTTAGGAGAAGATCATGGGTTTGTTCGATAAACTGAAATCTCTGGTTTCTGATGATAAAAAAGACACCGGAACCATTGAGATTGTTGCCCCGCTTTCTGGCGAAATCGTCAACATTGAAGATGTACCTGATGTCGTTTTCGCTGAGAAAATCGTTGGTGATGGCATTGCAATCAAACCAACCGGCAACAAAATGGTAGCTCCGGTTGACGGTACTATCGGCAAAATCTTTGAAACCAACCATGCCTTCTCTATCGAATCCGATAGCGGCATTGAGCTGTTCGTTCACTTCGGTATCGACACCGTTGAACTGAAAGGCGAAGGTTTCAAACGCATCGCGGAAGAAGGCCAGCGCGTGAAAGTTGGCGACCCGGTAATCGAATTTGATCTGCCGCTGCTGGAAGAAAAAGCCAAGTCAACCCTGACGCCGGTGGTTATCTCCAACATGGACGAAATCAAAGAGCTGATCAAACTGTCTGGTAGCGTGACCGTGGGCGAAACCCCGGTTATCCGTATCAAGAAGTAAGCTCACCGCATATAAAAATGGCGCCGCAAGGCGCCATTTTTGTTTTAACACGGCGGTAAAATCAGCTCGTCATAACCCTTGTCCAGGGTATAGCCCATCACGTCCACCACCCTGTCGCCCGCAGCACGCACTGCAGTGTCCAGCGTTTTACCCTGAATAATGCCGCTCACCAGCTCGGAACAGAACAGATCACCGGTCCCTTTCAGATCCGTCGCGACACGCGGATAACCGCTCACTGTCACCTCATCAGCCGTGACCAGCACCACATGGATTTGCCCGTCATCCACCTCCACGGGCGCACTGGTGATGGCAACCCAGTGCAGCGAGTCAGAGAGCAGCCCCTGCGCCGCCTCAATGGCGCTTTGCAGATCCCGGCACGGTTTACCGCTTAACACTTCCAGCTCAAACACATTCGGCGTGATCCCCTGTGCCAGCGGTAGCAGATGCTCACAATACGCCTGAGGAATTTCCGGTTTTACATAGATACCGCTGTCGGTATCGCCAATCACCGGATCGACGAGGATCACCAGCTGCGGATGTTTTTCCCGTAGCGTCGTGAGCCACTGCGCCAGCAGCTTTATCTGGCTGGCGCTGCCCATATACCCGGTGGTCACCGCTTTCACTTCGCGCAGGACATCGCGCTCTTCCAGCGCCTGCAAATAGCCGCTAAACCACTCATCAGGGATCACGCCACCGTAAAAGGTGTCATAGTGCGGCGTATTACTGAACAGCACCGTAGGTACTGCCAGCACATTCAACTGGTGCTGGCGGATATTGGGCACAGCAATACTGTTACCCACGCTGCCGTACACCACCTGTGACTGAACTGCGACAATATCGGCCTGCTGCGCCCGGGTTTTATCCCTGAACAGGATCATCTCCATTCTGTCTCCTTAAGGGGTTAAATCCCCGCACCCTGCGAATAACTCTCTTCACCAAACACGCCGGTGGACAGATAGCGATCGCCGCGATCGCAAATAATGGCCACCACGATCGCGCCAGGGTTTGCTTTTGCAACGCGTAATGCCCCGGCTACCGCACCGCCGGAACTGACACCGCAGAAGATCCCCTCCTGCACGGCCAGCGCCCGCATGGTATTTTCCGCCTCGCGCTGGTGGATATCCAGCACCTCATCGACCAGTTCGGCGTTGAAAATGCCCGGCATATACTCAGCAGGCCAGCGGCGAATACCGGGAATACTGCTGCCCTCCTCCGGTTGCAGACCAACAATGGTGACCTTTTTCTGTTGTTCACGTAAAAAGCGCGAAACGCCGGTGATGGTGCCGGTGGTGCCCATACTGGAGACAAAATGGGTAAGACGCCCGGCCGTCTGCTGCCAGATTTCCGGGCCGGTCGTGGTGTAATGTGCGTACGGGTTATCAGGATTATTGAACTGATCGAGCAACGTGCCTTCACCGCGCGCTGTCATTTCAAGGGCCAGGTCGCGTGCGCCTTCCATCCCCTGCTCTTTGCTGACCAGAATCAGCTCAGCACCGTAAGCGCGCATTGCGGCACGGCGCTCCTGGCTCATATTGTCCGGCATCAGCAATTTCATGCGGTAACCCTTTAACGCCGCAATCATCGCCAGCGCAATCCCGGTATTTCCGCTGGTCGCTTCAATCAGCACATCGCCGGGCTTAATTTCCCCGCGCTTTTCCGCCTGCACAATCATCGACAATGCGGCGCGATCTTTGACCGAACCTGCGGGGTTATTACCTTCGAGTTTGACCCAGATTTCACTGCCGTTGTCCGCCGTCAGACGTTGCAGTTTGACCAGCGGCGTGTTGCCGATGGTATGTTCTAATGTGTTCACGAGCGCTGTCCAATAAAAAACCCGGTCGCATTATGCATACCGGGTTTGTAGGCCGGATAAGCATAGCGCCATCCGGCAGAAACCACGTCTGTTTAACCTATCAGGCGGACTCCGCCAGAGCAAGCGCCTGCGGGGCTTCAATCCGTTCATTACCGTTATACAGGCGGGCATGTTGTAACCCCACGAACAGGCGTTCACCCCGGTGCGGCGGCTGCTCATCACGCATTACCACGGTCAGCGGCTCCGGATTCCAGCCTAATGGCTGCACAACCAGTTGCGTATAGTGACCTTTCGGGCTGGCTTCCAGCACCTGTACCGGCAACGGGGAATCCAGACTGGTTCGACGGCTGACGTCCACTTCCCACGGGCGCAGGAACAGGTCGACATCCCCCTGATAAGCGGGCGTATAACCCAACGGCCAGCGATGCGCGCCGACATGGAACTGCCCACCGCGAACGGTTCCTCGCAGGCGGTTCACTTCCCCCATAAATTCCAGTACAAAGCGGGTCGCCGGTTCACGCCATACCTGATCCGGCGCATCCGCCTGCTCAATGTTCCCCTGGCTCATCACCACTACGCGATCGGCCACTTCTGTCGCCTCTTCCTGGTCATGGGTAACAAACACGCTGGTGAATTTCAGCTCTTCATGCAACTGACGCAGCCAGCGGCGCAACTCTTTACGCACCTGGGCATCAAGCGCGCCGAAGGGTTCATCCAGCAGCAGAATTTGCGGCTCCACCGCCAGTGCGCGGGCCAGCGCGACGCGCTGTTTTTGCCCACCGGAGAGCTGCGCCGGGTAACGATCCGCCAGATGCGCCAGTTGCACCATTTCCAGCAGTTGCGTCACTTTGGCTTTGATCGCCGCTGTATTTGGACGCTCGCGTTTAGGCAACACCGTCAGGCCAAACGCGATATTGTCGAACACCGTCATATGGCGGAACAGCGCATAGTGCTGAAACACAAACCCGACGCGACGCTCGCGGGCGTGCAGACGACTCACGTCTGTCCCGTGGAAGCGAATGCGGCCACTGGTCTGGTGCTCCAGCCCGGCGATAATGCGCAGCAGAGTGGTCTTACCGGAACCGGATGGCCCCAGCAGCGCAACCATTTGCCCGGAAGGGATATCCAGAGAGATATCATTCAGCACCTGGGTGCGACCAAAAGATTTCTTAATATTGGCAATCTCAATGCTCATGATTTCCCTCCTGTTGCTGGCGTTTTTCCTGGTTGTTCAAACGCCACTGCAACGCACTCTTCAAAAACAACGTCAAAATAGCCATCAGTGTCAGCAGGGCGGCGGCGGTAAAAGAGCCCACCGTGTTGTAATCCTGCTCCAGTAATTCAATTTGCAGCGGCAGCGACAGCGTTTCCCCACGAATGGAGCCCGATACCACCGACACCGCGCCAAACTCGCCAATCGCACGGGCGTTGGTCAGCACCACACCGTACAGCAGCGCCCAGCGAATATTTGGCAGCGTCACGCGCTTAAACATCTGCCAGCCAGACGCGCCCAGCAGAATCGCTGCCTCATCTTCCTGGCTGCCCTGACTGAGCATCACCGGCACCAGTTCACGCACCACAAACGGACAGGTGACAAACACGGAGACCAGCACCATGCCCGGCCAGGCGAACATAATTTGCAGATTATGCGCATCCAGCCAGCCACCAAGCGGGCCGTTGGAGCCATAAAACAGCAGATACATCAGCCCCGCCACCACCGGCGAAACCGCAAAGGGAATATCCAGCAACGTCAGCAGCAACTGACGGCCAGGGAAGTTAAAACGGGTAACCAGCCAGGCCAGCAGCGTGCCGAACACCAGATTCACCGGCACGGTGATTAAGGCAATCAGCACGGTCAGCCAGATCGCGTGCAGCATGTCAGCGTTGGCCAGGTTTTCCAACACCGGAACCAGACCTTGACTGAACGCCCTCACGAAGATGTACAGCATCGGCACGACGAGAATGAACGCCGAAAGCAGAACGCCCGCGCCAATCAACAACCATTTCCCCCAGTTCACCTGAGGTTTGTCATAGCGTTTCAATTCGGTTATTTCCGCCATTAGTGACCTACCACACGCTGGCCAAAGCGACTTTGCAAGGTATTGATGGAAAACAGCAACAGCAGTGAAGCCGCGAGGATCACGGAAGCAATCGCGCTGGCAGCCGGGTAATCAAACTCCTGCAAACGGACAAAAATCATCAGCGAGGTCACTTCCGTCTTCCAGGCGATATTCCCGGCGATAAAAATCACCGCGCCGAACTCGCCCAGGCTACGGGTAAAAGAGAGCGCCACACCGGCCATCAGCGCCGGAGACAGCTCCGGCAACACCACTTTGCGAAAGCTCTGCCAGGGCGTTGCGCCGAGGGTTTCCGCCGCTTCTTCATACTCCGGACCAAGCTCTTCCAGCACCGGCTGGATGGTGCGCACCACAAACGGAATGCTGGTGAACGCCATTGCCACCGCAATACCCAGCCAGGTGTAGGTCACTTTGATATCAAATGTCGCCAGCCATTCGCCGTAAAAACCGTTTACCGAAAACAGCGACGCCAGCGTCAGGCCGGCTACCGCGGTCGGCAATGCAAAAGGCAGGTCGATGAGCGCATCCAGCAGCGTGCGCCCTGGAAAACGGTAGCGGGTAAGGATCCATGCCATCAGCAGTCCAAACACACCGTTAAACGCCGAGGCGACAAACGCCGCCAGCAACGTCACTTTGTACGCCGCCACGACTTGCGGGTTAGTGACCACCTGCCAGTATTGCGCCCAGCTCATTTGCGCCAGTTGCATGACCAGCGCGCTCAACGGCAACAGCAATACCAGACAAACAAAAAACAGGCTGCTGCCAAGGCTCAAACCAAAGCCCGGCAACACACGCTTAGCCGATCCTGCGAACATCACTTACGCCCCGCCGCCAGTAACTTATCCAGCTCGCCGCCGCTGGCAAAATGGGTTTTCATGACTTCCGGCCAGTTGCCGAACTTGTCTTCGACGCGGAACAGCGCCGTCTGCGGGAATTTATCACTCAGTTTTGCCATCACTTCCGGGTTGTTCACGCGGTAGTAGTAGTCCGTGATGATGGTTTGCGCCTGCGGGCTGTAGAGCCAGTTCAGATAGGCTTTCGCCGCTTTTTCGGTGCCGTTGGCCTGCACGTTTTTGTCCACCCAGGCCACCGGGAATTCGGCGAGGATATTCACTTTCGGCACCACCACTTCAAAACCCTGCGCCGCGTACTGTTTGCTGATGTTATTCACTTCCGACTCAAATGAGATAAGCACATCACCCAGACCGCGCTCAACAAAGGTGGTGGTCGCGCCGCGACCGCCGGTATCAAACACTTCGACGTTTTTCAAAAAACGGGTCATAAACTGCTGCGTTTTGGCGTTATCGCCGCCGTCAGCCTGATCTGCTGCCCCCCAGGCCGCCAGATAGGTATAACGCGCATTACCGGAAGTTTTCGGATTCGGGAAAATCAGTTTCACATCATCACGCACCAGATCGTTCCAGTCGTGGATATTCTTCGGGTTACCTTTACGCACCAGGAACGCCATGGTGGAGTAGAACGGTGAGCTGTTATTCGGCAAACGGCTCTGCCAGTTCGCCGGGATCAGATTGCCTTTGTCATGTAGGATTTGCACATCGGTGACCTGATTGTAGGTCACGACATCGGCTTTCAGGCCTTGCAAAATAGCCAGCGCCTGTTTGGACGACCCGGCGTGCGACTGTTTGATCGTCAGCTTATCGCCGGCATTCTCTTTCGCCCATTGCTGTTCAAACGGCGTATTAAGGGCCGCAAAAAGCTCACGCGACACGTCGTATGAGCTGTTAAGCAATTCCGTCGCCTGCGCCTGTGCAGCAAACAGCGTCAACGCTGTCAGCGTCAGATATCCTTTTTTGAGTAAGTTAACGACCATTGCGCACCCTTATAAGCTGATGACTCTCCGGCCTTCAGTTTATTTATAACGAGTGTGAAAGCAGTAACGGTTTTATATACCAATTGGTGATTTGGAATCAGAAAAGAGTATAAGCAGAAGGGAGTATGCCGGGCGCAAATATCCCTGCCCGGCCTTGCTATCGCACGTGTTGCGCTTACAGCGCCAGCAATCTGTCGAGAGACGGTGCGAAGTAATACCCCCCGGTTACCGGGCGGGTAAAGCGCAGCATCGCATCGCGTTTGCCATCGGCATCGCCGAACATGCTCAGCAGTTGCTGTTCGATGTTATAAAGACGGGCGCAGTAGCTGCAAAAATAAAGACCGTGCGTGCCGCTGGCCGTACCGTAAGGCAGGCTCTGACGGACAATTTTCAACCCTTTACCGTCTTCTTTCAGATCGACACGGGTCAAATGAGAGGTCACCGGACGCGCATCGCCGTCGATCTCCTCATTGGCTTCTTTGGTGCGGCCGATCATCATTTCCTGATCGCCTACGCTCATGCGGTTGAGCTGCTTAAGATTATGCTCCCAGCGTTGCACCATCACATAGCTGCCGCCAGCGTCGACGCCATCCTGAATAATCGCCACGTCACGGCGTTTCTCCGCCCCTGACGGGTTTTCCGTGCCGTCGACAAAACCGCTCAAGTCGCGATCTTCCACCCAGCGGAAACCGTGCGTCTCTTCTTTCACTTCCAGCGCATCGCCAAACGCGTCCAGCGCAGCCTGTGCCACCGAGAAGTTCACGTCATGACGCAGGGAAAGAATATGGATCAACACATCGTGCTGCGTTGCCGGTGCGAGACCTTTACCGTACGAGGGATAGTCTTTCAGCTCTGCTGCCCCTTCCCCGCCACTCAGCGCGCGCCACACCGTGTTGCCGAAGGCAACCACCGCACCGAGGTTGGCGTCCGGGAATGTCGTCTGAAATGTCGCCAGCTTATCGGCGAACGCTTTACTGCCCGCGCGCAGGGCATCTATGTCCCCTTTCACGCTGGCTTCAATCCATATTGCCGCACGGCAATGCTCTGGCAAAATGCCACTCTGAACCTGAGACATCACTCCTCCTGAAAAAATAATGCCACGCATCCGTGGCATTGATAGCAGCATTGTACCTGTTTTTTAGCGCTGATCGGCGCGATTCGATCAAATTAACGGCGCCAGATAAGCTTGCTGACTTTCCAGTTTTTCAGGACGTCATCCGCTGGCATCAACCCTTCCGGGCCGCTCCACCCACCGGTGAACACATAGCTAATATGCTGGCTACCCGGCGCTTTACACTCCACGCCATTGCTGTCATCGCCGGTTGCTTTCACGCAGTTGCCGAAGGCTTTGTCATACAGCTCAGTGAAAGGCGTCCCGATTTTCACCCCTTTGTCGCTGGCAATATCGTGGTCCAGCACGTCAATACGACTGACTGCGCCATTTTCACCGTTGACCACCAGCGCCAGCTGGTTATCTTTCAGCGCTTCGAAATAACGCACGACCGCGCCATTCTCCGTTTTCATACCGCTGCGCAGACGGTAATCGCCGCTTAATGCATCGCTGATCGCCTGTTCAGTCAGCGGTGTTGCTGCCGTGATCTTACCCACACCGTTATCGCTAATGTCAACGGAGGAACCAAACCAGTTCCACGGATACGCCGCTGACCAGTTTACGGAGGAGAGGGTCGAACAGCCCGCCAACGCCAGCGGCAGGACGCAAACAACCATACGCAGGGATTTCATACACATTCCTTTCTTGTTCATTTAACGCCTGTTGGAGTCCGGGAAGGGCAAAAAGTGCCGTTCAATGTGGATCGGCATAAAAACAGGCGCGCAGGCGACGGTTTGTCACCAACCATAACAGCGAGACAACGTCGGCAATCACCAGCGCTATCGCCGGGCCGGATAACGCCTCGCCGGTTAACCAGCGCCAGGGTTGCCATAACAACAACGCCAGTTGCGCCAGCAATAATAAGGGATAGATCGTGCGCCAGAGACGGGGAAACTGTTCGCGGCGACCGCTCAGGACAAAGGCCAACGCCGCAGGCGCGCCGGGGAGCAATCCCAGCCAAAAATCATCGTGGTCGGGGTAGAACAATGCCAGCAGTGCATCTCCCTGCCCGCGTGACGCGCCGGCCATGAGAAACAGCACCCAGGTGCGGGCCTGTAATAACAGCACAAACCAGAACAGAAAAGGCAGCTTAAGACGACCGTGACTGTCGTAATCGGCGGGATTGATCTCAGTACTCTTCATCTTCAATCAAACGCTTGCCCAGGCTCACAGAGTCCATATGTTCATAGCCCAACCGTTCATACATGCCGATCACCATCTCGTTCTCTTCACGCACCATCAGGTTAATTTTCGGGCAGCCACGGGCAATCAATTTTTTCTCCAGCCGGTTGAGCAGCGCGTTGGCAATCCCACGCCCGCGAAACTCAGGATGCACGCCCAGATAATACGCAGAACCGCGATGACCGTCATAGCCGCCCATTACCGTCCCGACGACTTCGCCGCCCACTTCAGCCACCAGAAACAGGCTGACGTCGTGATTCACTTTGCGCTCAATATCCATTTCCGGATCGTTCCAGGGCCGCAGCAGACCACAGCGCTCCCACAAGGTGATCACTTCTTCGAAATCTTCCTGGCGAAAAACGCGTATCTCCATGGTATTCCCCATCTTTTTCAACTGTGAAAATAGCGATTATGGCCCTAAGCGCCGCCGTAGCCAATATCCAGCGAGTTCGCTGTTGAAAAATGGCATAATGTCACTCTGTCACGTATTGAAATGAAAAGTAAAACAATAGTTCTTACGGACTGTCGTAACGGTAAACACGATACGATATAACACCAGGGACCACGGATAATACAACTCAGGCTGTATGAGCACTTTTAAACCTTTAAAAACACTCACCTCGCGTCGCCAACTGCTGAAAGCAGGTCTGGCCGCCCTGACATTGTCGGGCATGTCCCGCGCCATCGCAAAGGACGAGACGCCGCTAAAAACCACCACCGGCCACAGCAAGCCAAAAGCAAAGAAAGCAGGCGCCAGGCGCATTGTGATGCTTGACCCAGGTCACGGTGGGATTGATACCGGCGCCATTGGTCATAATGGCTCAAAAGAGAAACATGTTGTGCTGGCGATCGCCAAAAATGTCCGCGCCCAGCTTCGCGCCCAGGGCATTGACGCAAGACTGACGCGCACCGGCGATACCTTTATCCCGTTGTACGATCGTGTCGAGATCGCCCACCAGCATGGCGCGGATCTGTTTATGTCGATCCACGCCGACGGCTTTACCAACCCCAGCGCGGCGGGCGCATCCGTTTTTGCTCTCTCTAATCGCGGCGCCAGTAGCGCGATGGCGAAATACCTGTCGGACAAAGAGAACGCCGCGGATGAAGTCGCCGGGAAAAAAGCGACGGATAAAGATCATCTGCTGCAACAGGTGCTGTTCGATTTGGTGCAGACCGACACCATTAAAAACAGCCTGACGCTGGGTTCGCACATTCTTAAACAGATTAAACCCGTGCACCGCTTGCACAGCCGCAATACAGAGCAGGCGGCATTTGTGGTGCTAAAATCACCGTCGATCCCCTCCGTGCTGGTGGAAACGTCGTTTATCACCAACCCGGCGGAAGAGAAACTGCTGGGTACCGCCGCGTTTCGTCAGAAGATCGCCAACGCGATCGCCGACGGGGTACTCAGTTACTTTAACTGGTTTGATAACCATAAAACCCATACGAAGAAACGCTGATGACCACACCCGACGTACACCCGGTAAAAACCGCCCTGCTCAGCTTGCAGGATGAGATCTGCCGCCAGCTCTCGGCGATGGATGGCGCAGCGTTTGTCGAAGACGCCTGGCAGCGCGCGGAAGGGGGCGGCGGGCGCAGCCGCGTATTGCGCGACGGCGGCGTATTTGAACAAGCCGGGGTTAACTTCTCCCATGTGCACGGCGATGCCATGCCCGCTTCCGCCACCGCACACCGCCCTGAACTGGCCGGGCGCAGTTTCGAAGCGATGGGCGTCTCGCTGGTCGTGCACCCGCGTAACCCGTACGTTCCCACCAGCCATGCCAATGTGCGCTTTTTTATTGCCGAGAAACCCGGCGCGGAACCGGTATGGTGGTTTGGCGGCGGTTTCGATCTCACCCCCTATTACGGTTTTGAGGAAGATGCGCAGCACTGGCATCGCACCGCGCGGGATCTCTGCCTGCCGTTTGGCGACGAGGTCTACCCGCGTTACAAAAAATGGTGTGACGACTATTTCCACCTCAAACACCGCAATGAACAGCGCGGTATTGGCGGGCTCTTTTTTGACGATCTGAACACGCCGGATTTTGATCGCTGCTTCGCGTTTATGCAGGCTGTTGGCAACGGCTACACCGACGCCTATTTGCCGATTGTTGAACGTCGCAAAGCCATCCCTTATGGCGATCGCGAGCGGGATTTCCAGCTCTATCGCCGCGGGCGCTATGTGGAGTTTAATCTGGTGTGGGATCGCGGAACGTTGTTCGGTTTGCAAACCGGCGGGCGCACCGAGTCGATCCTGATGTCAATGCCGCCGCTGGTGCGCTGGGAATACAACTATCACCCCGCAGAAGGCAGCCCGGAGGCCGCCCTCAGTGAGTTTATTAAAGTCAGAGAGTGGGTTTAATTTTACCGCACTGATAAGACCAAACCGCCATCAGGCACGGTTGACCTGATGGCGTAACGCATCACAGCGGCTGCGTTTGTGCTTCGACCACCGCCAGCGCGACCATATTGACGATACGGCGTACGGAAGCAATGGGCGTCAGCACATGCACCGGTTTCGCCACCCCCATCAACACCGGCCCGACGGTGACCCCTTCCGAACTGGAGACGCGCAACAGGTTATAGCTGATACGCGCCGCCTCAACGTTCGGCATAATCAGGATATTCGCCGCCCCTTTCAGCGGGCTGTCCGGCATACGTTCATGGCGGATAGCCTCATCCAGCGCGGCATCGCCGTGCATTTCCCCGTCGATCATCAGCTCCGGCGCACGTTCACGCACCAGAGTGAGCGTGTCGCGCATTTTCACCGCCGCCGGGGCATTGGAGGAACCAAACTGCGAGTGAGACAGCAGCGCCACGCGCGGTTCAATCCCGAATCGGCGCACTGTTTCTGCCGCCAACAAGGTGATCTCCGCCAGTTGTTCCGCGCTCGGATCTTCATTGACGTAGGTATCCGTAATAAAGGTGTTGCCGCTTGGCAGCAGCAACGCGTTCATCGCACCCGCAGTATGCACGCTATCGCGATAGCCGAAGATCTCCTGCACGACGCTAAAGTGCTCGAGGTAATCACCAATGGTGCCGCAAATCAGCGCATCCGCTTCCCCACGATGGACCATGATGGCGCCAATCACGGTGGTATTGCTAATCACCGCACGTTGCGCCTGCTCCTGGGTGATCCCCCGGCGTTTCATGATCGCGAAGTACTCCATCCAGTACTCTTTAAAACGCGGATCGGATTCGTTGTTCACAATTTCAAAATCAACACCCGGGCGGATTTGCAAACCCAGCTTCTGGATCCGCATCTCGATCACCCCCGGTCGCCCGACAAGGATCGGTTTTGCCAGCCCCAGCGTCACCAGTTCCTGAGTGGCATGCAGTACGCGCGGCTCTTCCCCTTCCGCCAGCACCACACGTTTAGGCGCATTGCGGGCCTGGGAGAAGATCGGTTTCATGAACAGATTGGTTTTGTAGACAAACTCGGTGAGTTTATCGACATAGGCATCGAAATCAGCAATCGGTCTTGTTGCCACGCCGGACGCCATCGCAGCTTTCGCCACTGCCGGCGCGATTTTCACAATCAGGCGCGGATCGAACGGTTTCGGGATCAGGTAATCCGGGCCAAAGCTCAGATCCTGATCGCCATAGGCAGACGCCACCACTTCGCTTTGCTCGGCATGGGCCAGCTCCGCGATAGCCTTGACTGCGGCCAGTTTCATCTCCTCGTTAATCGCCGTCGCGCCCACATCCAGCGCGCCGCGGAAGATAAACGGGAAGCACAGCACGTTATTCACCTGGTTGGGATAGTCAGAACGCCCGGTGCAGATAATGGCGTCCGGACGCACCGCTTTCGCCAGGTCCGGCAGAATTTCCGGCTCCGGGTTAGCCAGTGCGAGGATCAGGGGTTGGCGCGCCATCTCTTTCACCATTTCCGGCGTCAGCACTTTCGGCCCGGAACAGCCAAGGAAAATGTCCGCACCGGCCACTACATCCGCCAGCGTGCGTTTGCCGTCATCCTCCACCGCGTAGGCGGCTTTGGTTTCCACCATATTCGGCTCACGCCCTTTATAAATCACCCCTTTCGAGTCGCAGACCACAATGTTGTGCTTCTGCATACCGAGCGCCACCAGCAGGTTCATACAAGCAATCGCAGCCGCTCCCGCGCCAGAAACGACCATACGGACATCAGAGAGGTTTTTCTCGACCACGCGCAGGCCATTCAGAATGGCGGCAGTGCTGATAATCGCCGTACCGTGCTGATCGTCATGAAACACGGGGATGTTCATGCGCTCGCGTAATTTGGCTTCAATATAGAAGCACTCCGGCGCTTTAATATCTTCCAGGTTAATGCCGCCGAACGTCGGTTCCAGCGCGGCGACCACATCGATAAGTTTGTCCGGATCCTGCTCGTCGACTTCGATATCAAACACGTCGATACCGGCGAATTTCTTGAACAGCACCCCTTTTCCTTCCATCACCGGTTTACCGGCCAGCGCGCCAATGTTGCCAAGCCCCAGCACAGCGGTACCGTTGGACACCACTGCCACCAGGTTACCGCGCGCGGTGTATTTGTAGGCTGCCAGCGGATCTTTTTCGATCTCAAGGCACGGCGCCGCAACACCCGGCGAATACGCCAGCGCCAGATCGCGCTGGGTGGCCAGAGGCTTGGTCGGGGAAACCTGAATTTTCCCCGGACGAGGAAATTCGTGGAAATCGAGGGCACTTTGTTTTAACTGGTCATCCATTTGAGGTTCCTTTCACGTTGCTTTCAGTGTGATAAAGCGTGATTACGATCCCGATGCGCCGCCTAGTATGGCCCCTGAAGCAGCGGCAAACTTTGAACATAGCCAAAATCTCGTCATTCCATAAACAAAGTTGCTATCAATTCATCACATTTTTGTTACCGGTCACTAACGGCAGGTCAGGTGCCTGTCTGCTATGCTTTTTTGTTATGCACCTCTCATCCTCACAAAAGTGCGAGCGAAAGCACTCCAGTAATACATTGCTTTTAAAGGAGTTATTTTCATGAATCACTTAGACGGCCTGAAACAATTCACCACCGTGGTGGCAGACAGCGGCGACATCGAATCCATTCGCCACTACCAGCCGGAAGACGCCACCACCAACCCCTCCCTGCTCCTGAAGGCAGCCGGGCTGGCACACTTCTCCCACCTGATTGACGACGCCATTGCCTACGGTAAAGCGCGCGGTAAAACCCAGGAGCAGCAAGTGGCGGAAGCCAGCGACAAACTGGCGGTTAATTTCGGTGCGGAAATTCTGAAAAGCATACCGGGACGCGTATCCACGGAAGTCGATGCCCGTCTCTCCTACGATAAAGAAAAAAGCATCGCCAAAGCGCGCCGCCTGGTGGAGCTCTATCACGATCAGGGTATCGATAAGTCACGCATCCTGATCAAACTGGCATCCACGTGGGAAGGGATCCGCGCGGCAGAAGAGCTGGAAAAAGAGGGTATCCACTGCAACCTGACGCTGCTGTTTTCGTTTGCTCAGGCGCGCGCCTGCGCAGAAGCGGGCGTGTTTCTTATTTCCCCCTTCGTGGGGCGTATTTATGACTGGTATAACGACCGCAAACCGCTTGACCCGTATGTGGTGGATGAAGATCCCGGCGTGAAGTCGGTGCGCAACATCTACGACTACTTCAAACAACATCGCTATACCACCATTGTGATGGGCGCCAGTTTCCGCCGCACCGAGCAGATCCTTGCGCTGGCAGGCTGCGACCGCCTGACCATCTCCCCGGGGCTGCTGAAAGAGTTGCAGGCGCAGGAAGGCACGGTTGAACGCAAGCTGGTGCCGTCGCGGCAAACCTTCCATCGCCCGGAACCGCTTACGGAAGCGGAGTTCCGCTGGGAGCACAACCAGGATCCGATGGCAGTGGAAAAACTGGCGGATGGCATCCGCCAGTTCGCCGTGGACCAACGCAAACTGGAAGATCTGATCGCCGCCAAACTTTAACCCTTTGCCACGGAGTGAACTATGTCCCGTAGAGAGCTAGCTAACGCCATTCGCGCCCTGAGTATGGATGCAGTGCAAAAAGCCAATTCCGGCCACCCTGGTGCGCCAATGGGGATGGCGGATATCGCTGAAGTGCTGTGGAACGACTTTCTGCACCATAACCCGGCGGATCCCACCTGGTACGATCGCGACCGTTTTATTCTCTCCAACGGCCACGCCTCGATGCTGCTGTATAGCCTGCTGCATCTGAGTGGTTACGATTTATCGCTTGATGAGTTGAAAAACTTCCGCCAGTTGCACTCTAAAACGCCGGGACACCCGGAAATCGGCTATACACCTGGGGTGGAAACCACCACTGGCCCACTGGGTCAGGGGCTGGCGAATGCGGTCGGGCTGGCAATTGCCGAACGCACGCTGGCGGCGCAGTTTAACCGCCCCGGCTACGACATTGTCGACCACTACACCTATGTGTTTATGGGCGATGGCTGCCTGATGGAAGGGATCTCCCATGAAGTCAGCTCGCTGGCGGGCACTTTGGGCCTCGGGAAACTGATCGGTTTTTACGATCACAATGGCATCTCCATTGATGGCGAAACCGAAGGCTGGTTTACCGACGACACCGCCAAACGCTTTGAAGCCTATAACTGGCATGTGATTGGCGATATCGACGGTCATTCAGCGGAAGCGGTGAAAAAAGCCATTCTGGAAGCGCAAAGCGTGAAAGATAAACCGTCGCTGATTATCTGCCGTACGGTTATCGGCTTTGGTTCACCGAATAAAGCCGGGAAAGAGGAGTCGCACGGTGCGGCGCTCGGGGAAGAGGAAGTAGCGCTGACCCGGCAGAAACTGGGCTGGCACTACCCAGCGTTTGAGATCCCGAAAGAGATTTATCAGGCGTGGGATGCACGCGAGCGAGGTGCGAAAACCCAGCAGGTCTGGAATGAAAAACGCGAGGCCTGGGCGAAAGCCTACCCGGAACTGGCCGCTGAGTTTACGCGCCGGATGCGCGGCGAACTGCCGGAAACGTGGGAAAAAACCACCCGGCAGTGGATTAACGAGCTGCAGGCCAATCCGGCGAAAATCGCCACCCGTAAAGCCTCGCAAAATGCCCTCAACACCTATGGCCCGTTGTTGCCGGAACTGCTCGGCGGTTCAGCGGATCTCGCGCCCAGTAACCTTACCATCTGGTCGGGTTCCACCTCGCTGAAAGAGGATCCCGCCGGTAACTATATCCATTACGGCGTGCGTGAGTTTGGTATGACGGCGATTGCTAACGGCATTGCCCATCACGGTGGTTTTGTACCCTACACCGCCACATTCCTGATGTTTGTGGAATATGCCCGTAACGCAGCGCGTATGGCAGCGCTGATGAAAGCGCGGCAAATTATGGTCTATACCCATGACTCCATCGGGCTTGGGGAAGATGGCCCGACTCACCAGGCGGTGGAGCAACTGGCCAGCCTGCGCCTGACGCCCAACTTCAGCACTTGGCGTCCCTGCGACCAGGTCGAAGCCGCCGTCGGCTGGAAGCTGGCAATAGAACGGCATAGCGGCCCGACTGCGTTGATCCTGTCACGCCAGAACCTGGCGCAAATGGAGAGAACGCCGGAGCAGGTGGAGGCGATCAGCCGTGGCGGTTATATCCTGAAAGCGTGCCAGGGCACACCGGATCTTATCCTGATCGCCACCGGGTCCGAGGTGGAGATCACCATGAAAGCGGCCGAACAGCTCAGCGCGGAAGGCCATCAGGTGCAGGTGGTGTCCCTGCCTTCAACCGATATTTTCGATGCGCAGGATGAAGCCTGGCGCGAATCGGTATTGCCATCAAACGTCAGCGCACGCGTGGCAGTAGAAGCAGGGATCGCCGATTACTGGTACAAATATGTTGGCCTGAAAGGCGCGATTGTCGGCATGACCGGTTACGGAGAGTCCGCCCCGGCGGATAAGCTGTTCCCGTACTTCGGCTTTACCGTGGAAAACGTGGTGGCGAAAGCCAAATCGGTTGTGAAAAAATAAGCGCAAAGGCGCGCCAGCGTTGACTGTTCGCTGGCGCGTCATCGCTATTTCAGCACCTGCAATGCCTCGCTGTTTTGCGGGGTGATGATATCTTCCTGCTTCTCATCCCAGAGCGCTTTTTTCACCAGCACATTGCCGCTGTGCTGCGGGTCGCGCTTCACCAGCGTAGCGGCATCATCCTCTTCCTGCATATTGGTGTTCATCGGAAACGACGGAATGGCTTTAATCCACTGCCCTTGCTGAATGTCGTAGACATACACCACCCGCCAGGCGCTGGTCCACCACTCCGGGAAGATAACCACCCTGTCGCGCCCGCTGTCATCCAGTTGCGAAAGCACCTGCACCCCGCCGCCAATACACTGCGGCAGAATGGCCGGTTGAATGGCCGGGTTGCTGCTCCAGACAGAACACTGGCAGTCGCCATCCATATCGCAGCTGCCGCCATTTTGCGGATCGCGGGCGCTAAGCCAGACGATATCTTTATTGACGCCGTCAAACTTGCCCTTGGCGACGCGGCCTTCCACGGCGGTGTCTTTTTGATTCAGCCGGGTGAGTAAATCCGTTTCACCGCTAATGCGCCAGCCGCCCGCCTCTTTTTTGAACATCAACTGTGCGGGATAGTTTTTGACCTGTTTGCCATCAGTGCCCGCCTGTTTGACAAACTCCACCCACACCTGCCCCACCTCATCTTCGGCGATATCGAGGGTACTGATAATGCGCTGGGAAAATTGCGGCGTACGGGTTTGAAAATCGTGCTGTTTGTTCAGTACCGCGTCGCTGGCAAGCGGTTGACCAAACCACTGCACTTGCGCGGCGTAGAGATCGCTGCCGGTGGCATTCTGTTCGCCATTAAGATAGTGATTCCACCGTTCAACCTGCCGGGTGATCTCCTGCCGGTCGGCAGTACTAAGCTCTGCCTGCGCAGGCAGGGCGGCGATGAACAGCAGACAGGCGGCAATCCATTGGGCGTATATGTGCTTCATTCTCTCTTTCCCGGATAAAATATTCGGGAGGATTATAAATAACTTACGCTTATCGCGTCACCCACAGCGTCGGCCAGGCATCGGGGCCGTGCCAGTTATCGCAGGTGGGTTCCTGAGCGTAACGCACCAGGCGAAAACGCTGCCCATCAAAACGCCAGCGGCTCGCTACGCCGCAGTCCACCAGGCCGCGCCCTTTTGACAAGGTGGTCAGTTCACGGGTTTTCTCATCAAACACGGCGTTCATCAGCTCCATTTCGTCATTACCGTTATCCGGCGTGAATGGCAGATGCAAACGCACAGGGCGCGAGGCAAAGGGCTTTTCTCGCGAAACCAGCCATGCCAGCTCAACGGTGTTGTACGCGCCCGCTTCACAATCAATCATCAGCAAGGCTTTATCGTCCGTCAGCGCGGTGACACGCACCTCGCGGCGCATGGGATCCAGCGAACACTGGGTGTTGTTCATACGCCAGTTGGCATAATCCAGCAGATCGTTCAGCTCCTGGTGGGTGAGCGGTACGGGCATCGCCGTCACCAGCGCCACCTCTTTTAGCGCAGGCGCGGGCGGTACACTCAACGGCGGCTCATCGCCTTTTTTGATCCAGGCGGTTTCGCTACCCACACGCTTTTGCTGTGTGTCGATAAACAGCAGCGCGGCTTTAAGACCCAACAGTGAAATCTTGCCTTTACTGCCCGCAAGCGTGATGGTCTGCCCTTCCTGAATCGTTTTCAGGAAGTCAGTAATACCAACGGCGTTATCGGTCATCAAATGCCAGGGTGAGAGCTGCCAGTGTGTCGCCGTCAGTTTCAGGGGCTGTTCATCCAGTAACAAGCGATCGGCAATCGGCGGCTCTTTTACCGGCGGCGCGTCTTTACCGCCAAGATCGATACGCAATGTGGCATCGGTGCGCGCCCCGGCGCTGCGCCCGAGCGTCATCACCAGGCCGCCATGCATTCCGGTGTTACGGGCAACACAAAAGTTTTGGTTATTGCAGGTGACCTGCCAGTCGGAGAACGTCTGCTGTGCGGGCGCAGCCTGCAGTAATGGTGCGGTAAACAGACCGCAGAGCAACGTGAATAAGCTGCGATAACGCATGAATGGTACAAACCCCGGATGAAGAGAAGCGCGACGTGCGTATCTTCGGTTTCCGGGGGCGCTGGCTCAATCGGATTTGTCGGATAGCTTCATCCGAAAGATGGAACAAAAAACCTTAAAATTCAGTTCATTATCCCTGATAATTGTAAGTATTGCAGTAAAATCACCGCCTTGCCGTCGCGTATCTCACCGTTTGCCATCATGGATAACGCCTGATGGAAAGGCAGCTCCAGCACTTCAATGTCTTCATCTTCCACGCCACCGCCGTTATTGGCGCGTTGCGCATCACTGTATTCCGCAATAAAAAAGTGCACAATTTCCGTTACGCCGCCTGGCGACATATAGAGTTCGAAGACCTTACGCACCTCGCCGACCTGGTAACCGGTCTCTTCGATGGCCTCTTTGCGAATGCAGACTTCCGGTTCATCGTCATCCAGTAAACCCGCGCAGGACTCAATTAAGCGCCCATCTTCATTGCCGTTCACCCATGTGGCAATACGGAACTGACGAATCAGCACCACGCTCTGTTTTTCGCGGTTATACAGCAGGATCGTGGCGCCATTGCCCCGATCGTAGACTTCGCGCTTATGACGCACGACTTCACCGTTCTGGCGGGTCAGATCGTAGGTGATATTGCGCAGGATAAAGTAATTTTCAGAGAGGAGTTTATCTTTGATAACTTCAATTTTCAGCGACATACAGGCTCCAAAGCGCTAACAATCTGGCGTCATACTACGCCGTGGAGCCTGTTTTGTCGCGAAGAGCGTTAATGTTTACCCGGTGCTTTTACTCCCAGCCAGTCCATCATGCCCTGCGCCGCGTGGCGACCTTCCGCCATCGCTGTCACCACCAGATCGGCACCGCGCACCGCATCGCCACCGGCGAAGATTTTCGGGTTACTGGTCTGATAACGATAAACGCTGTCAACACCGGCGGAAATCCGCCCCCAGTCGTCCACACGAACGCCCTGATGCTCCAGCCACGGCATGGCGTGCGGGTTAAAACCAAACGCCATGATCACCGCATCAGCAGGCATCACAAACTCACTGCCGGCAATCGGCACCGGGCGGCGACGGCCTTTGGCGTCCGGTTCACCGAGTTGCGTACGCAGTAAACGGATGCCGCACACCTTACCTTCGCTATCCAGTTCCAGGTCCACCGGCTGCACGTTGAATTCAAACTCAGCCCCTTCATCGCGGGCGTTTTTCACCTCTTTCTTCGAGCCCGGCATATTGGCTTCGTCGCGGCGATAGGCGCAAGTGACTTTGCTGGCGCCATGACGCAGCGAGGTACGCACGCAATCCATCGCCGTATCGCCGCCGCCCAACACCACCACATTCAACCCTTCAGTGTTGATAAACGGCTCTTCGGCGCTGTCCGGCAGCCCCATTACGTGTTTGGTGTTAGCAATCAGGAAGGGCAGCGCATCGTAAACCCCCGGCGCATCTTCATTCGGCAAACCGGCTTTCATTGAACGGTAGGTTCCTACGCCCACAAACACGGCGTCATACTCACCCAGCAGCGTATCGAGGGAGATGTCTTTGCCAATTTCGCAGTTCAGTTCAAAGCGGATGCCCATGGCGCTGAAGATCTCCCGGCGACGCGCCAGCAGTGATTTATCCAGCTTAAAGGAGGGAATACCGAAGGTCAGCAACCCACCGATTTCCGGATGGCGATCAAAAACCGTCGCGCTCACGCCATGACGCGCCAGCACATCGGCGCAGGCCAGTCCCGCCGGTCCGGCC
Organism: Kosakonia sp. ML.JS2a; assembly: GCF_025642095.1. Lineage (GTDB taxonomy): Bacteria > Pseudomonadota > Gammaproteobacteria > Enterobacterales > Enterobacteriaceae. The sequence goes on along the minus strand of NZ_CP106754.1, from coordinate 1,446,287 downwards.
CCGATGATCGCCACGCGCTTGTTCACCGCCTGCACCTGCTGTAAATCCGGTCGCCAGCCCTGCGCCAATGCCTGATCGGAAATATAGCGTTCGATGTTGCCAATGGTGACCGCGCCGTATTCGTCACGCACCGTGCAGGCCCCTTCGCACAGACGATCCTGCGGGCAGACGCGACCGGTGATTTCCGGCAGGCAGTTGGTCTGATGGGAAAGCTCGACCGCCGCGGCGATATCGCCCGCTTTTACCCGCTCAATCCACTGCGGAATATGGTTATGCAACGGGCAGGTCCATTCGCATACGCTGTGTTCGCCGCACGTCAGGCAACGTTCCGCTTCGCGGTGCGCCTGGTCGGCACGAAACGGCAGATAGATTTCGTCGAAACCGGTTTTACGCGCCGCCAGCGGCAGTTTGTCCGGCTCGCCGCGCGGCGGTGTTTTACGCATTTGTCGCACTTTGCGATCGTCAAATGCTGGCGTCAGCGCCGCAACGCTGTGCCACGGCTGTGCTTCATGGCTGGCCGCACGCAGACGACGCGCTTTCGACATCCCCGACAACGCATCGCCGTTTACCAGCTGCAATGCATCAGCCGGGCAGTTTTGCGCACAGGCCGGGCCTTCCGCCCGATCGCGGCACAGATCGCATTTGTGTGCGGTGGCTTTCACCATCCCTTCGCCTATGGGTGTTACCAGCACCTGCATGGTGCCGAACGGGCACGCAACAACGCAGGACTTACAGCCGATACACTTCTGCTGGTTGACCTGCACGGCATCATCGACACGACTGATCGCACCGTTCGGGCAACTGCGGGCACAGGGTGCAGCTTCACAGTGGCGGCAGGTCACCGCGCTGCGTTGCTGCTGATGTTTAATCACCGTAATGCGCGGATGAAAATGCGCCGGACTTAAGACATGCTGCTCCTCATTGTGAGCCATTACGCACGCCACTTCACAGGCACGACATCCTATACATTGCTGGCTATTCGCCATAATAAAACGATTCATGGCACCCTTCTTTTCTGGTTTAATAAACCCTATTTTTTATATGAGCATTGTATTTACCGGGGCAATTTCACGCTGGCAATGTACAATTGCCCAGAAAGGTTATCTATTTGTCACGAACTTGTAGCAGATCAATTTATTTCAGGATTTCTGAACACTAATTTCATTCGATGGGCGTTCGCGCTGCCGTCTGCCGCACGTAACATCAGGAATCGGGAACAGCGACTGTGTCAGTAAAAAGACCTGTGTCATCCAGTCTCGCCAAAGCCTTTTTCTATATTGTCCTGTTGTCGTTACTCTCAACAGGTATCGCATTGATTACCCTTGCCAGCAGCCTGCGCGATGCGGAAGCCATTAACATTGCCGGATCATTGCGTATGCAAAGCTATCGCCTCGGCTACGATCTGCGCACCGATCCCGACAAGCTGGTCGAGCACCGCCAGCGCTATCAGCAGACGCTGAACTCGCCGGTGCTGCAACATCTTCATCGCTGGTATATTCCGCAGGACGTCCAACAGCGTTATGGGCAATTGCACGAGAGCTGGCAACAGATGGATGCGCGTCTGGCGCAGCATGATGCACAGTGGTATCAGCAGAATATTCAGGGTTACGTCGGCAATATCGATCTGTTTGTGCTGGCGCTTCAGCACTATGCCGAACGCAAAATGATCCTGGTGGTGATCATTTCGCTGCTGGGAGCCGCAGGGATTTTCATCCTCGTATTTTTCACCCTGCACCGCATCCGCCAGCAAGTGGTGAAACCGCTCCGCCAGTTGATGACCGCCAGTCAACAAATCCAGCAAGGGCACTTTTCTTACCCGCTGCTCAACATTCAACTCGATAATGAACTGGGCCAGCTGGCCTCGACATTCGACCGGATGTCCGGCGAGCTGTTAAAGCTGTATCGCTCGCTGGAAGCCTCCGTTGAGGAAAAAACCCGCGACCTGCATGACGCTCATCGCCGCCTGGAGGTGATGTACCAGTGTTCGCAGGCGCTTAACACCAGCCAGCTTGATGTGCACTCACTGCGCCATGTACTGCGTATTGTCTATGAACATGAGGCGGCCAGTTATCTGGAACTGACGGCGGATGATAACTGGTGTCTGCAACAGGGAAAGCAGGATCCGCAACGTCCTCTGGGCAGTTTGCCGGTGAATATGCAGGATAACGTCCTGGGTGAGCTGCGCTGGCAGAGTACGCAGCAGCAGGCATCCATACCGTTAATGCGCAATATCGCCACCATTCTCGGGCGTGGGCTGTATATCAATCAGGCGCAAAAACAGTATCAGCAACTGATACTGATGGAGGAGCGCGCCACGATTGCCCGCGAGCTACACGATTCGCTGGCGCAGATGCTCTCGTATTTACGCATCCAGTTAACATTACTGAAGCGTGCCGTGCCGGACGAAAACGTACCGGCGCACGCCATCATTGATGACTTTTCTCGTGGGCTGAATAACGCATACCGCCAGTTGCGCGAGCTGTTGACCACCTTCCGTCTGTCGCTACAGCAGAGTGATTTGACGGCGGCGTTGCGCGAAGCGCTGGATCTGTTGCAGGGCCAGACCCAAGCGAAGTTAAGCCTGGATTGCCGCCTGCCGACCCAGACGCTGGACGCCCAGCAGCAAATCAATGTGCTGCAGATTATCCGCGAAGCGGTTATCAACGCCATCAAGCATTCCGGCGCCAGCGACATTAACGTCACTTGCGTCACCGATCCCGATGGGTTGCACTCCATCTATATTCGCGATAATGGCATAGGTATGAGCACCACGGCAGAGCCGGACGGGCATTATGGGTTGAGCATCATGCACGAGCGGGCAGAACGACTGAATGGCACGCTGGACATTGTTTCGCCATCGGGCGGCGGAACGCAGGTACAGCTTCGCTTTCCACAAGCCGGGCAATCAAAACGTCAATAAATGTAAAGAAAAGCATAAAATTACATGATCTGGCGGGAGGAATTTTGCTTAAGTCGCGCTTTGCATAGTTATGCCTTAACTAAGCATGATAATTTACATTTTCTCCTTATTTTCTCCACGATTGATTTCTGCATTGCCGCTACATTGATGCAAGCAATGTCACTATAACGATACGCAGCAATAGAGGTCTGGCTTCTGATGGCGAATTTTTTTATTGATCGCCCCATTTTTGCGTGGGTGCTGGCGATCCTGATCTGTCTCACGGGAACACTTGCCATTATTTCGTTACCGGTCGAACAATATCCTGATTTAGCCCCACCGAACGTCCGTATCACCGCGAATTATCCAGGCGCATCTGCGCAAACGCTGGAAAACACCGTGACGCAGGTTATCGAACAAAATATGACCGGGCTCGATAACCTGATGTACATGTCCTCACAAAGTAGCGCAACGGGCCAGGCCACAATCACGCTCAACTTTAAAGCCGGGACCGATCCTGACGAAGCCGTCCAGCAAGTACAGAACCAGTTACAATCAGCGCTGCGTAAGCTGCCGCAAAAGGTGCAAAATCAGGGCGTCACCGTGCGTAAAACCGGTGACACCAACATCCTGACCCTCGCCTTTGTCTCAACCGACGGCTCGATGGATAAACAGGATATCGCCGATTATGTCGCCAGTAATATTCAGGATCCTATCAGCCGTGTGAATGGTGTGGGGGATATTGATGCCTACGGCACGCAATACTCAATGCGTATCTGGCTCGATCCGGCGAAGCTCAACAGCTATCAGATGACCGCTTCCGACGTGACAAGCGCTATCTCTTCGCAGAATGCGCAGATTGCCGTGGGTCAGCTTGGCGGAACGCCATCGGTCGATCGCCAGGCGCTGAACGCCACCATCAATGCCCAATCGTTATTACAAACCCCGGAACAGTTCCGCAATATTACGTTGCGCGTCAACCAGGACGGTTCGGAAGTCAAGCTTGGCGATGTCGCAATGGTGGAACTGGGCGCGGAAAAATACGACAACCTCAGCCGTTTTAACGGTAAGGCCGCATCGGGCCTTGGGGTCAAACTGGCCTCCGGGGCTAACGAAATGGAGACAGCGGAACTGGTGCTAAAACGCCTTGATGAGCTGGCGCCCTTTTTCCCGCATGGTCTGGAGTATAAAGTCGCTTACGAAACCACGTCCTTCGTTAAAGCCTCCATCATCGACGTGGTGAAAACCCTGCTTGAAGCCATCGCGCTGGTTTTCCTCGTGATGTATCTGTTTCTGCAAAATTTCCGCGCCACGCTTATCCCCACCATTGCCGTGCCGGTGGTGCTGCTCGGGACATTCGCTGTGCTGTACGCCTTTGGCTACAGCATTAACACGCTGACCATGTTCGCGGTGGTACTGGCGATCGGTTTGCTGGTGGATGATGCCATCGTCGTTGTGGAAAACGTCGAGCGCATAATGACCGAGGAGGGTCTGTCGCCACGGGAAGCAACGCGTAAATCAATGGGGCAGATCCAGGGAGCGTTAGTCGGGATTGCCATGGTGCTGTCGGCAGTATTTGTCCCAATGGCGTTTTTCGGCGGCACCACCGGTGCAATTTACCGCCAGTTCTCCATCACCATTGTGTCGGCGATGGTGCTGTCGGTGCTGGTGGCGATGATCCTCACGCCCGCACTGTGCGCCACGCTGCTGAAGCCGCTGCACAAAGGTGAGTTGCACGGGCAGAAAGGGGTCTTCGGGGCCTTTAACCGCATTTTCAACCGTAACGCCGACCGTTATGAAACGGCGGTGGGTCGGATTCTGCACCGCAGCCTGCGCTGGATTTTGCTCTATGTGTTGCTGATTGGCGCCATGGTGTTGCTGTTCCTGCGTCTGCCTACATCATTTTTGCCACAGGAAGATCGCGGGATGTTCACCACCTCCGTGCAACTGCCCAGCGGCGCAACGCAACAGCAGACACTGAAAGTGGTCCAGAAGGTCGAAGACTATTTCTTCACCCATGAAAAAGAGAATGTCGCGTCGGTATTTGCCACTGTCGGCTCCGGCCCTGGCGGTAACGGGCAAAACGTCGCGCGTTTGTTTATTCGTCTGAAAGATTGGGAGGAGCGCGATCCGAATAGCGGCAGTGCCTTCGCTATTATTGAACGCGCCACCAAAGCCTTTAACCGTATTAAAGAAGCCCGTGTTTTCGCCAGTAGCCCTCCGGCTATCAGCGGGATGGGGAGCTCCGCCGGTTTCGACATGGAGCTACAGGATCACGCCGGAGCGGGTCACGATGCGCTGATGAATGCGCGCGATCGCCTGCTTGAGCTTGCGGCCAAAGAGCCCACGTTAACCCGCGTCCGCCATAATGGCCTTGATGACAGCGCGCAGTTGCAGATCGATATCGATCAGCGCAAAGCGCAAGCGCTGGGGGTCTCCATTGATGATATTAACGACACGCTGCAAACCGCCTGGGGTTCCAGCTACGTAAACGACTTTATGGATCGCGGTCGCGTGAAGAAGGTCTACGTACAGGCAGCGGCAAAATACCGCATGCTGCCGGATGATATTAATCTGTGGTATGTGCGTAACAGCAGCGGCGGCATGGTGCCGTTCTCGGCTTTCGCCACGTCGCACTGGGAAACCGGATCGCCCCGTCTGGAGCGCTACAACGGCTATGCTGCGGTCGAGATTGTAGGCGAGTCTGCCCCTGGCGTCAGTACCGGTACAGCCATGGATGTGATGGAAAAACTGGTCAGCCAGTTACCAGGCGGGTTTGGTCTGGAATGGACCGCCATGTCCTATCAGGAACGCCTCTCCGGCGCACAGGCACCTGCGTTGTATGCGGTTTCCCTGCTGGTGGTGTTCCTGTGTCTGGCCGCGCTGTATGAGAGCTGGTCTGTGCCCTTCTCGGTGATGCTGGTCGTACCGCTTGGGGTGATCGGCGCACTGTTAGCGACCTGGATGCGCGGGCTGGAAAACGATGTCTATTTCCAGGTCGGCCTGTTGACAGTGATCGGGTTGTCGGCGAAGAACGCCATTTTGATCGTCGAGTTCGCCAATGATATGAACGCGAAAGGTGAAGATCTGCTGGTATCGACCCTGCATGCCTGCCGCCAGCGTTTACGTCCGATCCTGATGACCTCGCTGGCGTTTGTCTTCGGGGTGCTGCCGATGGCCACCAGCACCGGCGCGGGCTCCGGTAGCCAGCACGCGGTAGGCACCGGCGTGATGGGCGGCATGATTTCCGCAACATTACTCGCCATCTTCTTTGTGCCGCTGTTCTTTGTGCTGGTGCGTCGCCGCTTCCCGCTGAAAGAACGTGCGCAGTAAGATAATCCCCTCTCCCCGAAAGGGGAGAGTTAAGCGATGGAAAACAAAAAAGGCGACCTGCGGGTCGCCTTTTTTCATGTGGTTACTTTCACATGTTTAGCTATAAGCTCTCACTGCTTAATCATTCTTCTGGATGTTATTTACGAAGCATGCCTTCGATAAAATCTTTCCAGTTCCCCAGTTCATGTTCAATCATAACTACCTCTCTTATTATTGCGGTCATTCTACTAAAAACGGTGACCACTGTGAAGATACTTCAACCAATTGCTTTAATCGTTGTTAGCAGGGTATGTTTAATAACTGGTTTCACTATGCGCCGTTCACCTGTCATTTAATGTGAGTAACGGCAATATTCCGTAAAAACTTTAGGGCCAAATGAAATGACATTCACATTGTGTGATAAACATTCCATTAATGAGGTTGACTGGGTGGAATTAAGCGCCCTGCTCGACGCGGGCGGACTCAACCAGCGCCCGCCTGCACTCGTAGAGCAGGCGTGGCGTAACAGCACATTTTGCTGGTTCGGTTACCATGACGGCAAGCTGGTCGCCACTGCCCGCGCCATCAGCGATTTGACGTGGGCAAGCTATGTGGCTGATATAGTTGTAGCACCGCAAATGCAGGGGCGCGGTTATGGTAAACAATTAATGATGGACATCGTTAAAACATTATTACCTTACGGTAAAACCTTTATTTATTCGGTGCCGGAAAAAACGGGATTTTATCAACAATATGGTTTTCGCTTTTTAACAACAGGAATGGTATGCGCAACATCTGAGAGTTTATTCAAGCTGGAGCAGAGTGGCTATATTCGCTGAATTATCATTAACAGGCGAATGATATTCTTTTTAAATTCCGTTATTCTAATTTCTTGTGCAAATAACCAAAGATGAGACAAAAGGATTCACCATGTTCACAATGTACGGTATCAAAAACTGCGACACCATCAAAAAAGCCCGTCGCTGGCTGGAGGGAAACCAGGTGGAGTATCGCTTTCATGATTACCGGGCAGACGGTATTGATGCACAACTGCTGCATACCTTTATCGCCGAACTGGGTTGGGAAGCGCTGCTGAACACCCGGGGCACCACCTGGCGCAAGCTGGATGCCTCCCTGCGCGACACCATCACCCACGCCGATGCCGCCGTGGCACTGATGCTGGAAATGCCGGCAATTATCAAACGCCCATTGCTCTGTGCGCCCGGTAAGCCTATGCTGCTGGGTTTCAATGAATCCAGTTATGAGAAGTTTATCAACGAGGTGTAGTTTATGTCGTGCCCGGTTATTGAGCTGACACAGCAGCTTATTCGTCGCCCTTCTCTCAGTCCCGATGACGCGGGATGTCAGGCGTTAATGATTGCGCGCCTGCGTACTATCGGTTTCACCGTTGAGCCGATGGATTTTGGCGACACGCAAAACTTCTGGGCATGGCGTGGCCAAGGGGAAACGCTGGCCTTCGCCGGTCATACCGACGTGGTCCCGGCCGGGGATGCGGATCGCTGGATCAACCCCCCGTTTGAACCCACCATCCGCGATGGCATGCTGTTTGGCCGCGGCGCGGCGGACATGAAAGGGTCACTGGCGGCCATGGTTGTCGCCGCCGAGCGTTTCGTCGCTCAGCACCCGCAGCATAAAGGCCGCCTTGCATTTCTGATCACCTCCGATGAAGAAGCCAGCGCCGCGAACGGCACGGTCAAAGTGGTGGAAGCGCTGATGGCGCGTAACGAACGTCTGGATTACTGCCTGGTGGGCGAACCGTCCAGCACCGAAGTAGTGGGCGACGTGGTAAAAAATGGCCGCCGCGGTTCGATGACCTGCAACCTGACTATCCACGGCGTACAGGGCCACGTGGCGTACCCGCATCTCGCCGACAATCCGGTGCACCGCGCCGCCCCCATGATCAGCGAACTGGTGGGCATTGAATGGGATAAAGGCAACGACTATTTCCCGCCGACCAGCATGCAGATTGCCAATATCAAAGCCGGTACGGGCAGCAACAACGTGATTCCTGGCGATCTGTTTGTGCAGTTTAACTTCCGCTTCAGTACCGAACTGACGGATGAGATGATCAAAGCGAAAGTCATTGCCCTGCTGGAAAAACATCAGCTGCGTTATACCGTTGAGTGGTGGATCTCCGGGCAACCGTTTTTGACCGGGCGCGGCAAGCTGGTGGATGCGGTCGTGAACGCTATTGAGCACTATAATGAGATTAAACCGCAGTTGTTAACCACTGGCGGCACCTCGGATGGTCGTTTCATCGCGCGGATGGGCGCGCAAGTGGTTGAACTTGGGCCGGTCAACGCCACCATTCACAAGATTAACGAATGCGTGAACGCGGCAGATTTGCAGATGCTTGCCCGTATGTATCAACGCATTATGGAACAACTCATCGCCTGACGGGCCTGGAGGATTGCATGGACTGGCTTGCTAAATACTGGTGGATCCTGGTGCTGGTGTTTTTACTCGGCGTGATCCTGAATGTGATTAAGGATCTCAATCGCGTCGATCATAAAAAATTCCTCGCCAACAAACCGGAGCTTCCCCCCCATCGTGATTTTAACGACAAGTGGGATGATGAAGACGACTGGCCGAAAAAAGATCAGCCGAAACCGTAACACACTGCACGCCACTCCCGCCCGGGAGTGGCTGTTTTATATCAGTTCAATGATATCGTCGTCATCAGGTTTGCCACCGCTTAACGCCTCATCAAAATAGTGCTTCGGCACGGTGTAACACAGATGGTTCAACGCCAGCGCCATGCTGCGGTCGTCAATGGCGTGACCCAGATCCTCCACGATATCCAGCGTCACATCCCCTCCCAGGTTCTGCAAGGCTTCCTGTGCAGCAACGGCCCAGGCCAGATCGATAACCCGGTCTTCCCCACCGTGGATCAGGTGAATGGTCTGTGCAGCAGAAACCGCCTGCGGCAGCGTGGCATAGCGACCATTAAAGGCGATCACCCGCGAGGCCAGATCCGGCTGCGCTTTTCCCCCTTCCAGCGCCATGATCGCGCCCTGAGAAAAACCGATCAGTGCCGTCGCCCGGGCACCAAGCCCGCTCTGTTTCTGCCAGTAGCGCACGGTGTCGATAAACACCGGCATAATGGCATCCACACGCTGTTGCCGGTTCTCTTCCGTTACGCCAGCCACGGAAAACCATTGACGCCCTGGCGCAGGGCCGCTGGCTTCGGCGCCGCCGATGCTGACCACCAGCGCGTCCGGAAATTGCACGGCGAACCGGCTACCGATTTTGCCCATCGCAACAGGGTTATCGCCGACGCCATGAAACAGCAGCAGCAATTGTTTCGCCGGGGATTGGGGGTTTTGCACGACAAAATGGTCATGTTTCATGGTTGTCTCCTTAACTCGTTGGGTGCAGTTTACGCCGGGGAGCAAGAATGACCATGCCATTTAACTGAATGAGTTAGTTAAAAAAATTGCAGTTTCTGCACCTGTTCTTTCAGCGTCACTGTGCGTTGCGTATCAAGCGCATACAGAGCCTGTCCGGCATCCGCACGTTGCTGCGCCAGCAAGGCTTTACGCCCGGAAAGGGATAACCGCTCGCACAGCGTTTGCTCGCACTCGCCAGCGGTAATCTGGCCGCGCAACGCCGCCAGCGGCAACGCGCTACGGTTCAACAAACGGTGTAATGCGCCCATCGACGTGGATAGCGGGCGATGGGCGAAAGCAAACCCGGCCAGCTCAAGCCAGTCATCATCATTAAGCGTAGTCGTTTGTCCCGACGGGAGGGGCAACGCTTCCTGTTGCCAGTGGGAAAGCCAGGGCAGGTCGCGGCCCAGCCGCACTTGCTCACGCGCCGCTAATTCGTGCCCGGCCGTCGTTAATGGCAACAGCGCCATGGCGGTGTAACAGCCGCTGCTGGCTTCCCGGTGACTGCCCAGGCGCACCAACAAAAAACCGCAGCGCTGCCAGAAACGCCACAGCGTGGGCGTGTAACCAAAACTGACAGAGAGATAATCAACACCACCACTGTTCGCCTGCGCCCGGGTGATTAACGCCGAACCAATACCTTCACGCTGGCTGTAGGGATGGACCGCAATACGGCTAACCCGCAACCCGCGCAGGGTTGCCGCCAGTGGACTGCCACCATGCGCCGCCAGCGATTGCGCCACCAGGTTGCCGCGTGGTCGACGAAAACCAGCCCACACCGCCTGGCTTAACGCCTCGCTGAGTCCCCCCTCCTCCACCAGCCACAACGCCGCCACGATGGTCCGCGCTTTTTCTGCGAGCCAGAAATGCTGCCCGGGGGCATCCATCATGCGCCGCAAATCGAGCGGAGAAGTCCGGTAATGCGCACTCGCCAACAGGCGATAGAGCGCAGCAGGCTGCGCGGGATTGTGCTGCCACGCACTCTGCGCCAGCGGCTGCATTATGCATTCGCCTTCCGGAACATCTGCGGGGGGCATGTCGTCAAACAGCAGCAGCGTACTGATAAAGCGCTCCAGCGGGCAGCCTTTCGCCCAGCGCAGCGGCGTGCTCAACGTGGAATGACGCAAGTGCGGGAAACCCGCGCAGAATTTGAGCAGGAATCCCTGACCGGTACCTTCATACCCCTGAACCGTGGTGGTCAGTAACACATGGCTGAAGGCTGCCGTCAGGGCATGCAGCAACGGGCCAGGGATCGCCGCGGCTTCATCCACCACCAGCCAGCCGGGCTGCGTGCCGGTGCGCTCAATCTGCTGCAATAGCGCATCCGGGGCGATAAAGGTAAAGCGTTCTCCGGCGTAGCGCGCCAGCACATCGGTTGCCGCACGCGCCGGAGCGGTGATCACCACCGGATCGGATAACTGCGCGATATGCATCCCCGCCAGCGCCGATTTGCCGCGACCGCGCGGGGCCGTCACCACCATCACGCCAGGCGGCATGGTATGCAGTGCGGCAAGAATATGCGCCTGCTCTTGTTCAGGTTCTCCCGTCGCCGGATGCCAGGTCGGGCGGACATCACAATGAGGAAGAATGAAAGGCTGGTTTTCATGCCACTGCACCGTCTCACCGTCTGCGGCGGCGGTCTGGCAGAAATGTCGAACAAACGTGGGGACGGGGATGGGATCGACCGTGTCGCTCCAGCGGCAACTGTCTGCGTCCGGCAAGTGCGGCCACTGCGCCTGCGGCGGCGTTAACAGCACCAGCCAGCTACCGGCTTTTAACGTTCCGCCCAGTGCGGCAAAGGCCGCGACATCAAAGCCCTGACGCGCATCAAAAACCGCATGACGGAATTCGCGCCCGAGCAGGGTTGCCAGCGCGCGCGGCGAACAGTGCGGCGACCAGCCTGCTGGCTCACCAACCCACAGCCAGTCTCCCGGCAAGGTTGCGCGTAACGCCTCAGCCTGCTGTTCGCACCACGCATCCTGGCCGCTCACCACCAGTAACCGACGAATGCCTTCCTGCGCCATCCGCGCGCTGTGTTGAATAAATGCCTGCATCACAAGGGATTATAACTGCCCGCTAAAGGTGTCGCACTGCGCCGGATCGCCGCTGTCCATGCCGCGTTTGAACCAGTTATAGCGCTGCTCCGACGTACCATGAGTGAAGCTGTCCGGGAACACCTGCCCCTGGCTGCGCTGTTGCAAACGGTCGTCACCAATGGCCCGCGCGGCATTCAGCGCCTCTTCCAAATCGCCCGGCTCCAGCACGCCCTGTTGCTGCATGCTGTGGCCCCAGACACCGGCATAGCAATCCGCCTGTAGCTCCAACCGCACGGAAAGCGCATTAACCTGCGTCGGCGAGGCATTCTGTTGCAGGCGGCGAACTTTCTCTTCGGTGCCAAGCAATTTTTGTACGTGGTGGCCGACTTCATGGGCAATGACATAGCCCTGCGCAAAATCGCCATTCGCACCCAGCCTGGTTTTCATTTCGTCGTAAAAAGAGAGATCGATATAGATCTTGCTGTCCGCCGGGCAGTAGAACGGCCCCATAATGGCTTGCCCGGTACCGCACCCCGTATTGAAACGGTTACGGTACAGCACCAGTTTCGGCTGCTGGTAGTGACGCCCCATTTTTTCAAACAGTTGCCCCCAGGTCTCTTCGGTGGTGGCGAATATCACGCTGGTAAAACGCGCGGACTCATCCTCCTGCGGGCTGATGTGCTGTTGCTGTGAGGGGGAACTGACAGGTTGACCGGTTAACAGGCCGGTTAAATCGACACCGTAGTAACTGGCCACCATCACCAGAAACAGCAGAATAATCCCGCCTTTACCGCCAGGCAGGCGAAAACCCGGCCCCCGGATGAACGGACCGCCCGACTCATCGCGTCGGTCTTCTACATTGTTGCTTTCTCGACGCCCTTGCCAGCGCATAACAACCTCACTCTCCCAATAATGGACTCAGTGTATATATGATCGTAGGCGCTTAGGGAAGGATTACCACAGGAAAAACGGTGCAGAAAACCAGAGGATGCCATGACCCTCTGGTTATGACGCAGACAGGCAATCAGTCGAGTTTCACACCCAGGCGGTGCGCAACGGCTTCATACGCTTCGATCAGGCCGCCGAGGCTCTGGCGGAAGCGGTCTTTGTCCATTTTATCCAGCGTCTCTTTGTCCCACAGGCGGCTACCGTCCGGAGAGAACTCGTCGCCCAGCACCACTTCGCCTTTAAACAGACCGAATTCCAGTTTGAAGTCGACGAGGATCAGGCCTGCGTCATCAAACAGTTTTTTCAGTACGTCGTTGGCTTTGTAAGTCAGCTCTTTCATGCGCGCCAGGTTTTCTTTGTTCACCCAGCCGAAGGTTTCGCAGTATGACTCGTTAACCATGGGATCGTGCATGGCGTCATTTTTCAGGAACATATCGAACAACGGCGGATTCAGCTCGATGCCTTCCTCAATACCCAGACGTTTCACCAGCGAACCGGCGGCGCGGTTGCGGACGACACACTCGACCGGCACCATCTCCAGTTTTTTCACCAGGCATTCGGTATCGGAGAGCAGCGCTTCCATCTGGGTCGGGATACCCGCTTCTTGCAGTTTACTCATAATGAAATGGTTGAACTTGTTGTTCACCATGCCCTTACGATCGAACTGTTCGATGCGCGCGCCATCCCCTGCTGACGTATCATTGCGGAATTCGAGCACCAACAGATCCGGGTTTTCCGTACTGTAAACGGTCTTCGCTTTGCCACGATACAACTCAGCTTGCTTTTGCATCTTTGTTACTCCAGGTGTGATGATATAAATCGAATTTGGCTATTTTACGCCGACGCACACGTTTGCGTCACCATAATAAAAAAGGCCGGATGCGATCCGGCCTTCGGGATTAGTGGTTAAAAGCAGACTGGAATGCGGCTACCAGCGCATCATTCTGCGATTGCGTCAGGGTATGACCTTTCGGATCAATAAACTGGAGGCTGCTGCGGTTGTCTAAATCGCCGACCTGCAGTTTATAGTCGCCGGAAACGAGGCCCGGATCGCGCGCGCCAAGATCGCGCCAGCCGCTGTCAGACAGTGGCTTGTACGTCACTGCCATGCTGCCGGTAGAGCGCGTGCTGTCGGTCACTTTCATGCCCACTTTTTCCAGCACGCCAGGCAGACGCTGCCATACGACGTTAAACGGACCACGCACTACCAGCATCGGCAGACCGGTGTCGTCTGCCGCGCTCTGAACATCCAGAGACGTTACGCTGCGTTTTTCTGCGGCGTTCTGCGCATCGGTCGCGGTTTTATCCAGCCCGGAAGAGATCACGTTCAGCATTTCGGTGCTGTAGCGCTGCAGCGATGCGGCATCCGCTACCGGTTTGCCTGCTTGTTCCAGGTTCACCAGTTTCACCACCACCGCCTGCTGATAACCCTGCGGTTTTACCGAGATTTGATAACGACCACGGTACTGCTGATCTTCATCCAGACGGTTCCAGTCAACCCAGTCGGTTGTCAGGGTCTGCGACGCATCGTCACGTTTGGCGATGACGTAATTTTTCGCCTGAAGAACGCTCACCACCTGCGGCCACAGCGTGCTGTTACGGCCCTTTTCGACCATCAGCGTTGCAGTGTCGCCGGTAAACTGGGTGCGTGCACCGCTCACCAGCGCCAGCGGCTGAGCCGGTGGGCGGATATCCAACTGTTTGCCAACGGCGCCGCTGCCATTGGTCACAGGGACATTGTAATCCCCGTTCTGCACCGGAAGGATCATCCCGGCCGGCGCATGAAGTTCAGCGAGCGGAGCTGCATCCAGATAGGATTCGTCACCGCTAACCTGACGCTTGTAACGTGAATCGGAACTACAGGCGGCGAGCAACATCACAAGTGAAACACCCGCTACCTTCGCCAGGCGCGACTTCTGTACTGAGTAAGCCATCAAATCTCCCTAAACTTTACAGCAAACCGGCATGCTTAAGCGCCGCGCGGACAACCTCACGACCGTGGTCGGTGATAGGTGTCATCGGCAGACGCAGCGTATCGGTTGCTACAAGTCCCAACTCCATACATGCCCATTTGACCGGGATCGGATTGGGTTCGACAAATAGTTTGTTGTGTAACGGCATCAAACGCTGGTTGATCACGCGCGCTTCGGCATAGTGCCCTTGAGCCGCCAGTTTGCACATATCGGCCATATCGCGCGCCGCTACGTTGCTGGTAACGGAAATCACACCGTGACCGCCGAGCTGCATAAAGTCCATCGCAGTGGCATCGTCGCCGCTCAGCAGGATAAAGTCATCTGAAACCAGCTCTTTGATCTGGTGAACACGACTTAAGTTCCCTGTCGCTTCTTTAATACCGATAATATTTTTAATTTTCGCCAGACGGCCCACGGTTTCCGGCAGCATATCGCAGCCGGTGCGCGACGGCACATTATACAGAATTTGCGGCAGGTCAGTATGTTCAGCGATGGCTTTAAAATGCTGGAACAGGCCTTCCTGAGTCGGGCGATTGTAATAAGGGGTAACGGTCAGGCAGCCCACTACGCCGCTGTCGTTAAAACGTTGCGTCAGGCTGATGGCCTCTGCGGTTGCATTTGCACCTGTTCCGGCAATAATCGGGATGCGCCCGTCAGCCAGCTCCAGCGTCAGCATAACCACATCGCCGTGTTCGTCGTGGCTCAGCGTGGCGGATTCACCGGTAGTCCCTACCGAAACGATCGCCGAGGTTCCATTGGCGACATGATAATCAATCAGTTTTTTCAGGCTTGACCGGCAGACTTTACCTTGCGAATCCATCGGCGTGACAAGCGCGACAATACTTCCCGTGAACATGGGCCATCCTCTGTGCAAACAAGATTCTCAATGGTACGTGCGGTGCTGTAAGAAAAGCAAGAGACCTGAGGCTCTGTGGCGGTTGTATGCCGGTTTTTTTTATGCTTTCCTTATGATTACCTCATGTTTGACAGGAAGCACAGGTTTGACAGCCTCATCACAACATTTTTTGGTTATCACTGCGCTGGGGGCCGACAGGCCTGGCATTGTGAACACAATCACACGCCACGTCAGTAGCTGCGGCTGTAATATTGAAGACAGCCGTCTGGCCATGCTGGGGGAAGAGTTCACGTTCATTATGCTGCTTTCCGGGTCGTGGAACGCCATTACGCTCATTGAATCAACGTTGCCGCTGAAAGGCGCCGAACTGGATTTGCTGATCGTCATGAAACGCACCGAGGCCCGCCCGCGTCCTGATATGCCAGCCACCGTTTGGGTGCAGGTTGAAGTCCCTGATTCGCCGCATCTGATTGAGCGTTTTACCGCGCTTTTTGATGCACACGAGATGAATATCGCGGAGCTGGTTTCCCGCACGCAGCCTGGCAATGACGCGGGCGCGCCGCAGTTGTTTATTCAGATAACGGCTCATAGTCCGGCGTCGCAAGACGCATCAAATATTGACCAGGCGTTCAAAGCACTATGTACAGAACTGAACGCACAAGGCAGTATAAACATCGTCAACTATTCACAGCATGATGAACAGGATGGAGTTAAGTAATGAATCCACTGAAAGCCGGTGATATTGCACCGAAATTTAGCTTGCCGGATCAAGACGGAGAACAAGTAAATTTGGCCGACTTCCAGGGACAGCGTGTTCTGGTCTATTTCTACCCGAAAGCCATGACACCAGGCTGTACTGTCCAGGCTTGCGGCCTGCGCGATAACATGGATGAGTTAAAGAAAGCGGGTGTGGAAGTGCTGGGTATCAGCACTGACAAGCCAGAAAAACTCTCCCGTTTCGCCGAAAAAGAGCTGCTCAACTTTACGCTGCTTTCTGATGAAGACCATCAGGTCTGCGAGGCATTTGGCGTCTGGGGCGAAAAGTCGTTTATGGGCAAAACCTATGACGGCATTCACCGTATCAGCTTCCTTATTGATGCTGACGGTCAAGTCGAGCATGTGTTTGATGATTTCAAAACCAGCAATCACCACGACATCGTGGTTGCCTGGCTGAAAGAAAACGCCTGATCGCAACACCTTTCTCTGAGGGCTGCCCGACCGGGTCGCCCTCCACTTCCACTGCAATATTTGAACTCCATCACACTTTATTTTCCCCGCTCGTCACTCGTGTCGACAGGTTATTTTTCGTTCTGACCTGACCATCACTTTTGTTCGCCCCACGCAGCAATAAATCACAACCATATGAAATTTAAGCCATTTCAATCATGGCACAGCTTATGCTTAAGCAGGCTCAACGTTTTAGCTTTTCTTTCAAGGAGCCGACATGAACCGCTTTGTGATTGCCAATCCCGAGTGGTGTATAGGATGCAATACCTGCCTTGCTGCGTGTTCGGATGTGCATAAAATTCAGGGGTTGCAGCAGCATCCCCGGTTGACGCTGGTGCGAACGGAAAACAAAACCGCACCGGTGCTCTGCCGCCACTGCGACGATGCCCCCTGCAAACAGGTGTGCCCGGTCAACGCTATTTCGTTTCAGGATGACGCCGTTTATCTCAATGAAACGTTGTGCATTGGCTGCAAACTGTGTGGGCTGGTGTGCCCTTTCGGCGCCATCACCCCGTCCGGCAGCCGCCCGCTGAATATTCCCGCCCGCTACGAGCACCACATTCCTGAGGAGCAACTGCGGGATGTCCCCGCCAGTGCGCAAACGGATCACCCCTTTTTACGCTGGAACGCAGGTGTACAAACCATCGCGGTGAAATGCGATCTGTGCCACTTCCTGCCTGAAGGACCTTCCTGCGTGCGCGCCTGCCCAACGAACGCGCTGCATCTGGTGACCGACGTCTCCCTGCATAAACAGCTCAAAACACGCAGAGAGCTGGCCGCCCTCAGTTCGACAGATCTGACTTTCGCTTCCCTTCCCTCATCGTCGGAGCAACGCTAATGGATGCCCTGCAATTACTGATGTGGTCAATTGTGCTGTACGTTGCCGGCGGGGTCGCCTCACTGTTGCTTGCCCGCCAACAGGCGTTGGCGATCAAGGTCGCGGGGATTTCCGCGATGATCGGCGGCGCACTTGGCGTACTCAGCGCGCTGGCAGCGCTCAGCGTTGGAGAACCGCTAAGCTGGCAGGCCGCAGGTCCGTTCAGCTTTGCGCATTTCGTTGTGCGCATGGACAGTCTCAGCGCCTTTATGGTGTTGGTTATCTCTCTGCTGGTAACGTTCTGCGGGCTCTACTCCCTCTCTTATGTGCGTGAGTATCTCGGCAAAGGGCCAGGCGCGATGGGGTTCTTTATGAACCTGTTTATCGCCTCGATGGTCGGGCTGGTGGTGATGGATAACGCCTTCTGGTTCATCGTGCTGTTCGAAATGATGTCCCTCGCGTCATGGTTCCTGGTGATCACCGATCAGGATGAAGAGTCGATCCACGCCGGGCTGCTCTACTTCTTTATTGCTCATGCCGGTTCCGTGCTGATCATGATCGCCTTCTTCCTGATGTGGCGGCAGAGCGCCAGCCTGGATTTCGCCAGCTTCCGCACCTTATCGCTGACGCCTGGCACGGCATCGGCGGTCTTCCTGCTGGCCTTCTTTGGTTTCGGCGCAAAAGCGGGGATGCTGCCGTTACACAGTTGGTTACCGCGCGCACACCCGGCTGCACCTTCGCATGCCTCAGCGCTGATGTCCGGCGTGATGGTTAAAATCGGTATTTTCGGCATCATCAAAGTCGGCATCGATCTGCTCGGTCATAGCGGCATTCCCCTGTGGTGGGGCGTACTGGTGCTGGCGTTTGGCGCGGTCTCTTCGGTGCTGGGCGTGCTGTACGCGCTGGCGGAACACGATATCAAACGTCTGCTGGCGTGGCACACCGTTGAGAACATCGGCATTATCCTGATGGGCGTGGGCGTCGGTATGGCGGGCATTGCACTGCACCAGCCGGTGATCGCCGCCGTCGGTTTGCTGGGCGCACTGTTTCACCTGCTTAACCACGCGCTGTTCAAAGGACTGCTGTTTCTCGGCTCCGGGGCCATTATCTATCGCCTGCATACGCGTGACATGGAAAAAATGGGCGCGCTGGCTAAACGCATGCCGTGGACAGCAGGCGCATTTCTGGTGGGGTGTCTCGCCATTTCCGCCATGCCACCACTCAACGGGTTTATCAGCGAGTGGTACACCTATCAGTCGCTGTTTTCACTGACCCGCATTGACGCCATCATTCCACGCCTTGCCGGCCCCATTGCCATCGTGATGCTGGCGATCACCGGGGCGCTGGCGGCAATGTGCTTTGTCAAAGTGTACGGTGTCAGTTTTTGCGGCAACCCCCGCAGCGAAAAAGCCGATCAGGCGCGGGAAGTGCCCTGGCCGATGGTCGTCGCCATGTGTGCGCTGGCGCTGCTGTGCGTACTGACCGGCGTCGGTGCGAGCGTTGTTGCACCGCATCTGATGCAGATTGTCCTTACCTTAACCCCTCCCGCCACGCTGGCGGTGGCCCAGGGCGCAACGCTGATCCCCGGCGATGTGCAGCAAGCCATGCTCACGCCATCGACGGTGTTCCTGCTGTTGTTAGTGCTGCCGCTGCTGCCCGCCGTGTTGTGGTATGTCAATCGCCAGACGCGCGGGGCATACCGTCGCAGCGGTGATGCCTGGGCTTGTGGCTACGCGTGGGAAAAAGGCATGGCCCCGTCGGCAGGCAGTTTCACCCAACCGTTACGGGTGATGTTCGGCCCGCTCTATCGCCTGCGCCAACAGCTCGATCCGGCGCAACCGCTCCAGCGAAGCCTTGGCGGCATTACCCAGGCAGCAACCCGCACGGAACCGTTCTGGGACGAGAAAATTATCCTCCCGCTGGTGCGTACCACCCGGCGTATTGCGCAGATCGTACAGCATCTGCAAAGCGGCGATTTCCGGCTCTACTGCCTGTATATGATCGCCGCGCTGGTGGTCCTGTTGCTGACGATTGCGCTGTAAGGAGAAAAAGACAATGTTAGAACAGACGTCTGCATGGTCGATGGGGGTCTTCGCCCTTTGTCAGGCAATTCTGCTGCTGGCGCTGACCCCGCTGTTTACCGGGATATCCCGCCAGATCCGCGCGCGCATGCACTCCCGCCGCGGGCCGGGCATCTTGCAGGATTACCGCGACTTACAAAAACTGCTGAAGCGCCAGGCGGTCGCGCCAGCGTCATCCGGGTTAATGTTCCGTGCCATGCCGTGGGTACTGCTCAGCAGCATGTTGCTGGTGGCGATGACCCTGCCGCTGTTTATTCGCACCTCGCCTTTCGCCGGGGCGGGCGATTTGATCACCTTAATTTATCTCTTCGCCCTGTTCCGTTTCTTCTTTGCCCTCTCCGGGCTGGATACCGGCAGCCCCTTCTCCGGGCTTGGCGCCAGCCGCGAGCTGACGTTGGGCATTCTGGTTGAACCGATGCTGATCCTCTCGCTACTGGTGCTGGCCTTGCTGGCTGGCTCCACCAACATCAGCGCCATCAGCACGACGCTGGCGGCGGGCTGGATCTCCCCGGTGGCGACGTTGCTGGCGTTGCTGGCCTGTGGATTCGCCTGTTTTATCGAGATGGGCAAAATCCCCTTCGATGTGGCGGAAGCCGAACAAGAGTTGCAGGAGGGGCCGCTCACCGAATACTCCGGCGCGGGTCTGGCGCTGGTGAAATGGGGCGTGGGCCTGAAACAAGTGGTGATGGCCTCGCTGTTCCTCGCGCTGTTTTTCCCCTTTGGTAATGCCGCCACCCTGAGCATCGGGGCGATGGCGCTGTCGCTGGTCACCACGCTGCTCAAACTGCTGGTGGTGTTCACGCTGGCGTCGCTGGTGGAAAACGCGCTGGCGCGCGGGCGCTTTTTGCTGACGCACCACCTGACCTGGCTCGGCTTCAGTCTGGCTGCGCTGTCGTACGTTCTCTGGCTAACCGGTTTGTAAGGAGCACTGGAACATTATGGAAACTCTCGCTCTGACGACGCTGCTGCTGCCCTTTGTTGGCGCACTGGTCGTCTCTCTGGCTCCCCGGCAAACCGCCCCGCGGCTGGCGACCCTGTTTGCGCTGCTGGCGACCGTTGCAACGCTTTCGCTGGCGCTGAATTTTTACACTGCGGGCAGCGAAACCGTCGATATCCCGCTGCTGGCGGCAGGACGGGTGGCACTGTTCGGTTTGCTGGTTGACCGTATCAGCACGTTGATCCTGTTTGTGGTGGTGTTTCTCGGTCTGCTGGTGGCGCTCTACTCCACCGGTTATCTGACCCGCGGCAACCGCGAGCACCCGCACGATGGCAGCAACCGCTACTACGCGTTTTTACTGATTTTTATCGGTGCGATGTCCGGCCTGGTGCTCTCCTCCACGCTGCTGGGGCAATTGCTGTTTTTCGAAATCACCGGCGGATGTTCCTGGGCGCTGATCAGCTACTACCAGAGTGAAAAAGCCCAGCGTTCGGCAATGAAAGCGCTGCTTATCACCCACGTCGGGTCACTGGGTTTGTATCTGGCGGCCGCCACGCTGTTTCTCAATACCGGCACCTTTGCACTGAGCGCCATCAGCCAGTTACAGGGCACAGCTGCGTATCTGGTGTATGGCGGCATCCTCTTTGCCGCGTGGGGTAAATCAGCCCAGTTGCCGTTGCAGGCCTGGCTGCCGGACGCCATGGAAGCGCCAACCCCGGTCAGTGCGTACTTACATGCCGCGTCAATGGTGAAGGTCGGGGTCTATATTTTTGCCCGCGCCATCGCTGAGGGCGGTGAAATTCCACACGTTATAAGCTGGGTTGGCGTGGGCATGGCGACCCTGACGCTGGTGTACGGCTTTTTAATGTACCTGCCGCAAAAAGACATGAAGCGCTTACTGGCATGGTCGACCATCTCGCAACTGGCGTGGATGTTCCTTGCCTTGTCGCTTTCTACTTTCGGTTCGAAGATGGCCTTCAACGCGGGGATTGTTTACATCTTCAACCACGCGTTCGCCAAAAGCCTGTTCTTCCTCGTTGCCGGCGCGCTCAGCTACAGCTGCGGCACCCGTCTGTTGCCACGTTTACGCGGTGTGATGCGCACGCTGCCGCTGGCGGGCATCGGCTTTTGCGTGGCCGCGCTGGCGATCACCGGCGTTCCGCCCTTCAACGGTTTTTTCAGTAAGTTCCCGCTCTTTGCCGCCGGGTTCTCCCTCTCCAGCCAGTACCCGATCCTGCTGCCGGTGATGATACTGGCGCTGGTGGAATCGGTCGCCAGTTTCGGCTGGTTTATTTACTGGTTCGGGCGCGTGGTGCCGGGTGAACCCAGTGAAGAGGTGGCGCAGGCCGCGCCGCTGCCGTACGCCATGCAGCTGGTGCTGGTGGTTCTGATTGTGATGTCGCTGTGCTCAAGCGTGATTGCTTCGGCGTGGCTTGGATAAGGGAGTCGATGATGACCGGAACATTGATAGTCAACAATCTGGCGGGGCTGATGATGTTTACCTCGCTGCTGGTCACCTGCGCCAGACGCTATTCCGTCTCCTGCTGGTTGTATGCCCTGCAATCGCTGGTGCTGGTGTCCCTCTTTTTTACCCTCTCGCAGCTACTCCATGCCGAGCAGTTGCTGATGTGGTCGTTTAGCGCCTTTTTCACCAAGGTGCTGCTGGTGCCGCTGATCATGGGGTATGCGTTTCGCAAAATGGCGCCCGATGGCGAAGGCGGCAGGCTGTTCGGCCCGGCCGCGCTGGTGTTGATGGCCGCTGCCATCGTACTGCTGTGCTGGTTTGTGGTACGCCCGGTGCAGTTACCGATGGTCGCGCAACTGAAACCGGCGCTGGCGGTTGCCCTTGGTCATTTTCTGCTGGGGCTGCTGTGCATCATCAGCCAGCGCAACATCCTGCGTCAGGTGTTTGGCTACTGCCTGATGGAAAACGGCTCGCATCTGGTGCTGGCGTTGCTGGCCTGGCGTGCACCGGAGCTGGTGGAGATTGGCATCGCCACCGATGCCATTTTTGCCGTGATCGTGATGGCGTTGCTGGCGCGCAAAATCTGGCGTACCCACGGCACGCTGGATGTTAACAATCTCACCGCGCTGAAGGGGTAACGCCATGAGTCATGCCTTGATGTTCACGCTGTTGCTGCTGACGCCGCTGGTGGTCTCCGTGCTCTGTTTCGCCTGTCGCCTGAGCGGCGCAGCAGCCCGTAATCTGGTGACCACGGTGCACACGTTCGGGATCACCATCCTGTTGTTTATCGCCCTGTGGACGGTGGCGGAAGCGGTGGGCGAAGGTGAAATTTTCGCGGCGCATCGCTGGCTGCACATTGACAGCCTCAGCGGGTTATTCCTGTCGTTGCTGGGCATTATCGGTTTTCTTACCGGTCTCTACTCGATTGGTTATATGCGCCATGAGGTGGACCACGGCGAAATCACCGTTCCCACGCTGTGCAACTATTACGGCTTCTTTCATCTGTTTCTGTTCACCATGTTGCTGGTGGTCACCAGCAATAACCTGATTGTGATGTGGGCAGCCATTGAAGCCACCACCCTCAGTTCTGCGTTTCTGGTGGGGATTTACGGCCAGCGTTCGTCGCTGGAAGCCGCATGGAAATACATCATTATCTGTACCGTTGGCGTTGCGTTTGGCCTGTTCGGTACGGTGCTGGTTTATGCCAACGCCGCCAGTTTTATGGCGCAACCGGATCATGCGATTTTCTGGACCGAAGTGCTGAAAGAGAGCAGCAAACTGGACCCCACGTTAATGGTGCTGGCTTTCGTCTTTGTGCTGATTGGCTTCGGTACTAAAACCGGCCTGTTCCCGATGCACGCCTGGCTGCCGGATGCGCACAGTGAAGCGCCCAGCCCGGTCAGCGCCCTGCTGTCGGCGGTGTTGCTGAACTGCGCGCTGCTGGTGCTGATCCGTTATTACATCATCATCTGCCATGCCATTGGCGACACCTTCCCGAACAGGCTGCTGCTGATATTTGGCATGCTGTCGGTGGCGGTGGCGGCCTTCTTTATCCTCGTGCAACAGGATATGAAACGCCTGCTGGCCTACTCCAGCGTCGAGAACATGGGGCTGGTGGCGGTGGCGCTGGGTATTGGCGGACCACTCGGTATTCTGGCGGCGCTGCTGCATACGCTGAACCACAGCCTGGCCAAAACGTTGCTGTTCTGCGGTTCAGGCAACGTGCTGTTGAAATACGGCACCCGCAACCTGGATGTGGTGTGCGGCATGCTGAAAGTGATGCCGTTTACGGCGGTACTGCTTGGCGGCGGCGCGCTGGCGCTGGGTGGCATGCCCCCCTTTAACATCTTTCTTAGCGAGTTTATGACCGTCACCGCAGGCCTGGCGGCAGAGCATCTGTTCGTCACCATCCTGCTGTTGCTGTTACTTACGCTGGTGCTCGGCGGGTTGGTGCGCATGGTCGCCAAAGCGCTGTTCGCGACGCCGCCGCAGCAGGTCGTCACCGGTGAGCTCGGCTGGCTGACCACCCTGCCAATGGTGATTTTACTGGTGATGATGCTGGTGATGGGAACGCATATTCCGCAGCCGGTCAGCCGTTTGCTGGCCAATGCCTCCACCATTGTTCTGTCCGGTAACGATCAACCATCCACCCAATTTAGCTGGCTGTGGGCCTCGTTTGAGACCACCGCCGCACCCGTAACGTCACCGCGTGTTCAGGGAGAGTGAAAGTGAGTTATTTAGCCAGTGTGAGTCTGCAACAACCTCGCGGCACAGCCTGTCTTGCTGCATTAAAACAACAGTTCCCCGGCGCGGTGCTGGATGAAGAGCGTCAGACCTTTGAACAGGTCACCATTACGGTGAAACTCAATCTGTTGCCGGATATCGTGCACTACCTTTATTACCAGCATGATGGCTGGCTTCCGGTGCTGTTTGGTAATGATGAACGGACCCTGAACGGCCACTACGCGGTCTATTACGCCCTGTCGATGGAAGGGGCGGAAAAGTGCTGGATCGTCGTCAAAGCCTTGGTGGATGCGCAAACCCGTGAGTTCCCGTCGGTTACGCCACGCGTACCGGCGGCGGTATGGGGCGAGCGCGAAATCCGCGATATGTATGGTCTGATCCCGGTGGGTCTGCCGGATCAGCGCAGGTTGGTGTTGCCAGATGACTGGCCGGATGATTTGCATCCGCTGCGTAAAGACACCATGGATTACCGCCTGCGTCCGGAACCCACCAGCGAGACGGAAAACTACTCGTTTGTTAACGATGGCGGCAGCTCGGCGCGTATTGTCCCCATTGGTCCGCTGCACATTACCTCTGATGAACCCGGTCACTTTCGTCTGTTCGTTGACGGGGAACGGATTGTCGATGCCGACTACCGCCTGTTCTATGTGCACCGTGGCATGGAAAAACTGGCGGAAACCCGGATGGGCTATAACGAGGTCACGTTCCTCTCGGACAGGGTGTGCGGGATTTGCGGGTTTGCCCACAGCGTGGCCTATACCACCTCGGTGGAAAATGCCCTCGGCATCGTCGTGCCGCAACGTGCGCACACCATCCGCTCAGTGCTGCTGGAAGTGGAGCGCCTGCACAGCCATCTGCTGAATATCGGCCTTTCCAGCCACTTTGTCGGCTTCGATACCGGGTTTATGCAGTTTTTCCGCATCCGCGAAAAATCGATGACCATGGCGGAGTTGCTGACCGGCTCGCGTAAAACGTACGGCCTTAACCTGATTGGCGGCATCCGTCGCGACATCCTGAAAGAGCAGCGCGTGAAGACCATTCAATTGGTGAAAGAGATGCGCGCGGAAGTCGCACAACTGGTGGACATGCTGCTCTCCACGCCCAACATGGCGCAGCGCACCCAGGGCGTTGGCGTGCTTGACCGCCAGGTCGCACGGGATTACAGCCCGGTCGGCCCGCTGATCCGTGGTAGCGGTTTTGCCCGCGATTTACGCTTCGACCATCCGTATGCCGATTATGGCAGCCTGCCCAAAACCCTGTTCACCTGGCCGGATGGCGACGTTTTCTCCCGCGTGATGGTGCGGGTCAAAGAGGTGTTCGACTCGCTTTCGATGATTGAGTTTGCCCTCGATAACCTGCCGGACACCCCGTTGCTAACGGAAGGCTTCAGCTATCAGCCGCATAAGTTCGCCCTCGGCTATGTTGAAGCGCCGCGTGGCGAAGATGTGCACTGGAGCATGCTGGGCGATAACCAGAAGCTGTATCGCTGGCGTTGCCGTGCGGCGACCTACGCCAACTGGCCAGTGCTGCGCTATATGCTGCGCGGCAATACCGTTTCCGATGCGCCGTTGATTATCGGCAGTCTCGATCCCTGTTACTCCTGTACCGACCGGGTCACGCTGGTCGACGTGCGCAAACGTAAATCGACCACGGTGCCCTATAAAGAGATCGAACGTTACGGCATTGAACGTCGCCATTCGCCGCTGAAGTAAGGAAAGAAACGATGCTGAAATTGTTGAAAACCATCCTCAGGGCGGGCGAAGTCACGGTGAAATACCCGTTCGCGCCGCTGGAGGTTTGCCCGGGATTTCGCGGTAAACCGGAGCTGGATCCCCAGCAGTGCATCGCCTGTGGTGCCTGCACGACCGCCTGCCCGGCGAATGCGCTGACCATGGAAACCCTCGCCGATGAGAACAGCCGTGTCTGGCAACTGTTTATTGGCCGCTGCATTTATTGCGGGCGCTGCGAAGAAGTGTGCCCAACGCGGGCTATCCACCTGTCTGAAGAGTTTGAACTGGCGGTCACCAACAAAGCGGATTTGTACGTGCGGGCCACCTTCCGTTTGCAGCACTGTAGCCGGTGCGGCGTGCCTTTCGCACCGGAGAAATCCGTTGCGCTGGCGGTGGAGCTGCTGACCCTCAATCAGAATGCCCCTGAACTGGCCGACACGCTACGCGCTCAGGCCTGCATTTGCCCGGCGTGCCGACGCCGCGACGCGCTGGAGCACCGCGGCAGCGTCAACGTTCATTATTATCTTGAGGAGCAAGCATGAGTTCCGATCTCAAGGTGCTGACCCAGCATGTCAGCCAGCCGGTTCAGCTTGATGAGTCGGCGCAGAAAATCAAACAACTGCTGCTGCGCGACATCCAGCGTTCCGCCTATGTTTACCGCGTTGACTGCGGCGGCTGTAACGGCTGTGAAATCGAGATTTTCGCCGCCATCACCCCGCTGTTTGATGCGGAGCGCTTTGGTATCAAAGTGGTGGCGTCACCGCGCCACGCCGACATTTTGCTGTTTACCGGCGCAGTCACGCGCGCCATGCGTATGCCAGCCCTGCGCGCCTGGGAGGCCGCACCGGATCACAAAATCGCCATCTCTTACGGCGCATGCGGCGTGGGAGGTGGGATTTTTCACGATCTTTACTGCGTGTGGGGCGGCAGCGACACCATCGTGCCGATTGACGTGTGGATCCCCGGTTGCCCGCCCACCCCGGCGGCGACCATTCACGGTTTTGCGGTGGCATTGGGTTTGCTGGAGCAGAAACTGCACGCGGTTGACCACCAGCAAGCGGTCAATGAAGTCGCCAGCGTACGCTGGCCCTCTTTGCCGCTGGCGCTGCGCGTGACCATGGAGCGAGAGGCGCGGCAACTGGCGGGATACCGTCAGGGGCGTGAAATCACCGATCGCCTGTTTACGCTGCTGAGCAATGGCGATCCGAACCAGAGCGCGGGGCGCGTTAACGCCTGGCTTCAGCAGGCAGACGATCCGCGACTGACGGCGATTGTGCAGCAACTGATGCAGGTACTGGAGCGCAGCCATGTCTGACAATCCGGCGAAAGTGATGTTCTGGGCGCTGCGGCAAAAGTTTGTCGATGACAGCGTAGAGCTGGAAGAGAAGAGTCGCCAGGTGATGTATTACTCGCTGGCGATTGGCCATCACGTCGGGGTGATTGATTGCCTGAATGTTGTGCTGGAGTGCCCGCTCACCGACTACCAGCAGTGGTTGACGCTGCTGGAAGAAGGAACCGCGCGGCGCAAAATGCAGGGGCTGCTGACCTTTGGCGAAATCATCATAGACGCCAGCCACATTGACACGCTGGCGCCCGCGTTTGCCGCGCTGTCGAAAACCGCCGTCGAGCCGTGGCGGGGATGGAGCCTGCAAATACTGCAACATTTGCAGGATATGGCCCATGAACCGGCGCTCTATCTGATGGTGCGGGTGCTCAATTAGGGGTATTCAGGCAATTAATGCCAGGACAATGACTTATACGTGAAGCTTGTAACACTACAAAAATAGGGGATATTGTACTATCCATACTCACTTAGAGGGATGGCAGGTAAATCTGGAAGGGCGACGTATCCATGATCTTACAAGATAATTTGCAGGCTTCACTACTTCGGGCATTTATCCCGCTGCCGCCCCCCTTCAGCCCCATCCAGTACATCGAATTATGTCTCAATAACACGCACTTCTGGCGCTGCTTCGATGATGGCAGCGTCGAGTGCAGCGACCACGCCTACAGCGGAAAAATCAGCGACAGTTCAGTGCATATCGCCCTGCTTAATGAGCGCGAAGTGGTGGAGCTGCGTTTTGTGCGCACCGACAACGGCGTGTTTAATGACGCCGACAGCGCCATGTTTGCATGGCTGGCGCGGCTGGCGACCCAGGCGCTGGAAGAGCAGTGCGCCCGCGAGCAACTAAGCCAGTCGGTTGCACAACTCCAGGAGGAGCGCGATCACGACCGGGTGCTGGTGGATATCACCAACTCGGTGTTGTCGCATCTTGATCTCGACGAACTGGTTGCCGATGTCTCCCGGGAGATCCACCGTTTTTTCGGCATTGATAACGTCCGTATCGTCCTGCGCGACACCCTGCATGCGCGCCAGTTGATCTGCCATGCCACCCACTTTCCCACCTGCCCGCCGGGTACCGAGCAGTTCCCGCTGCGCAATGAAAGTCCGTTGCTGCTGGCGGCATTAAACGATCATCGCAGCGCATTACTGCGCCGGGAGCAGGATGAAGCGCTCTGGCAAAACGATCCGGTATTACAGCAACTGGCGGTTCAGGAACTGGACGCTGCGCTGATTTTACCGCTGGCGTTCAGCCATAAATCCACCGGCGTCCTGCTGTTGTCGCATCGGGATAGCAGCGTTTTTAATGAGCAAAACTGTCGATTGCTGCAACAGATCGCCGACAGAATTGGCATCGCCGTCGATAATGCCGACGCGTATCGCCAGGTCACGCATCTGAAAGAGAATCTGAACAGTGAAAACCGTAAGCTGAACGAGCAGATCTTCTCCAGCCAGAGCTTCGGCGACATCATTTACCAGAGCGATGCGATGCGCGACGTGCTCCAGCAGGTCAACATTGTGGCACTGAGCGACAGCACCGTATTGATCCTCGGCGAAACGGGGACGGGCAAAGAGATCATCGCCCGCGCCCTGCATCAGATGAGTCCACGTAAAGACAAACCGCTAGTGAAAATAAACTGCGCCGCCATTCCCGCCAGCCTGCTGGAAAGCGAGCTGTTTGGTCATGACAAAGGGGCGTTTACCGGCGCGATAAATGCCCACCGCGGGCGCTTTGAAATGGCCGATGAGGGGACGCTGTTTCTGGATGAAATTGGCGATATGCCCCTCGAACTGCAACCGAAGCTGCTGCGCGTCTTACAGGAGCGGGAGATCGAACGCATTGGCGGCACCCGCACCATTCCGGTCAACGTACGGGTGATTGCCGCCACCAACCGCGACCTGCGCCAGATGGTGATTGACCGGGAGTTTCGCAACGATCTGTTCTACCGTCTGAATGTGTTCCCACTGGTGCTGCCTCCTTTACGTGAACGCCCGGACGACATTCCCCTGCTGGCGCGCTACTTCACACAAAAACTGGCGCGCCGCTTAAACCGCACCATCGACACCATTCCTCCGGACACGATGCGCCAGCTGATGCGCTATGAGTGGCCGGGCAACGTGCGCGAGCTGGAAAATGTGATTGAACGCGCCGTACTGCTGGCGCGCGACAATACCCTGAGCCTGCATCTGCATGCCCAACCGGTCAGCATGGTGCAGCCCGTAGCGCACGATCCGTTCCCGTTTACCCTGCCGAAAGTGGCGGAGATGATGCACCCGGAGCCACCGGAAAATGACGAAGAAGAACGCCAGCGGATCATCCAGGTGCTGCGCGAAACCAACGGTATTGTCGCCGGGCCGCGCGGCGCCGCCTCGAAACTCGGTATGAAACGCACTACCCTGTTATCCCGCATGCAGCGCCTCGGTATTGCCGTGCGCGAAGTGCTGTAACCCTTCTTGCTTTATGTGAAGCCGTTAACAATCTCCCGATTGCCGCTGGTATGCGCTATGCATATGACCGCGGGTATCTCACTTATGTGCATTGAATCAGGAGAATCAAATGGATACCGGCAACGCGTTTGACCTGCGACTTCCTGCGGAAATGGCAAAAGTCGCCGAACAATCTGGTCTGTATAAAGTCACGAAAAAGAAAGAGCTGTCGTTTTTTCTCGCGGTCACGGCAGGGGTATTTATCTCGATTGCGTTTGTGTTTTATATCACCGTCACCAGCGGGCCAGCCCCGGCCAGTGCGCTGGCAAAACTGGCGGGCGGACTCTGTTTTTCTCTCGGATTAATTCTGGTGGTGGTCTGTGGCGCTGACCTGTTTACCTCCACCGTGCTGACGGTAATGGCAAAAGCCAGTGGGCTGGTGAGCTGGCGGCAACTGATCACCAACTGGATCATCGTCTATTTTGGCAACCTGACAGGGGCACTGTTTTTTGTCGCGCTGATTTGGTTTGCCGGTCAGACCATGAGCGGCAACGGGCTATGGGGACTGAATGTGCTGCAAACCGCCGATCATAAAATGCACCACACCTTTATTGAGGCGGTCTGCCTGGGGACACTGTGCAATTTGATGGTCTGCCTGGCGGTGTGGATGAGTTACTCCGGCCATACGCTCACGGATAAAGTGATGGCGATGCTGTTGCCGATCGGCATGTTTGTCGCCAGCGGTTTTGAGCACAGTATCGCCAATATGTTTCTGATCCCGCTGGCGATCATCATTCGCTATTTTGCGCCGGAGGGCTTCTGGAGCGCCGTACATACCTCGCCGGATAACTTCCCCGCGCTGACCGTCGGCAACTTTATTACCGCCAATCTGATCCCGGTGACTATCGGGAATATTATCGGCGGGGGGCTGTTGGTGGGCATCACCTACTGGATTATCTATCTGCGCAATCAGAACGCTGCACATTAAGCCGATGACCGGGCGGCGCTGCGTGCACCGCCCGGCATCGTCACTCTTCGATAGCCGGTGAGTCCGGCCAGGCGTGGATCACCGCCTTGATCAGCGTGGCGAGAGGAATGGCGAAAAATACCCCCCAGAATCCCCACAGTCCGCCGAAAATGATCACCGACAGGATGATCACCAGCGGGTGCAAGTTGACCGCTTCAGAGAACAGCACCGGCACCAGCAGGTTGCCGTCCAGTCCCTGAATAATTAAATAGACCGCGAAACAGCTCCAGAACTCGGTGCCCAGGCCAAACTGGAACAGCGCCACGCCAACGACCGGAATGGTCACCACAAACGCGCCAATGTAAGGGATCAGCACCGAGAACCCCACCAGCACCGCCAGCAACAATGAGTAGTTGAGGCCAAACAGGATAAAGCCAATCCAGGTGGCGACACCGACCACCACCATCTCCAGCGCTTTACCGCGGATATAGTTGGTGATCTGCTGGTTCATCTCCTTCCATACCTGCCCCGCCAGCCCGCGATTACGCGGTAAAACGCGGCGTACGGCATTCAGTAACTGCTCTTTGTCTTTGACGAGGAAGAAGACCATTAACGGCACCAGAACCAGGTATACCGCCAGCGTTAGCAGCCCGACCAGTGAGGCAAGGGAGTATTTCACCACCGAGTCACCCATGGTCAGCATGCGCGAACGCATGTTCTCCGCCATCGCATCGATAATGCCGGCATCCATCAACGCCGGGTAACGACGCGGCAGGGTCGCGGCAAAATCAGAGAGTTTGTTCAACATGCCGGGCATGTCACGGATCAGATTGATGCCCTGCTGCCAGGCTACGGGCATGACCACAAACGCCATCACCAGCAGAATGCCGACAAACATCATCAACACTAGGGTGGCGGCAAAGCTGCGCGAACAGCCGATGCGTTGCAGACGTGCGGTGGGCCACTCCAGCAGATACGCTATCACCAGCGCCATCAGCAGGGGCGCAAGCAGGCCGCTAAAAAAGAAGAGGATACAGAAACCCGCAAGGAGAATGACCAGCAGTGCAATCGCCTCCGGATCGCTAAAACGGCGGCGATACCACTGCATCAACATTTCGAGCATAACGTTTTTTCTTGAGCCTCTTTGGCGGGAGTTAAGGAGTGGAATTGTATCGAAATGTCACAAAAAAGACTTCGCTTTTCGTATCCTTTCGGGGAAACATAACATTCTGCTGAATGGGATTTTCTTCACCCGCCAACGCGGCTACACTCGCAAAGCGGGAAACCCGGAACGAAGACCCCGAACACCGGTCATAATACTACCCCCCAAATACAGGAAGAGGTTATGTTCAGGCAGTTGAAACGCACGCTGGTCGCCACCCTTATTGCTGCGCTCGCCTCAGGCCCGATAACAATGGCGTTTGCGGATTCGGCAGACAGCCTGCCGGATATGGGAACGTCCGCCGGAAGCACGCTCTCCATTGGTCAGGAGATGCAAATGGGCGACTACTATGTTCGCCAGTTGCGAGGCAGCGCACCGCTGATTAACGACCCGCTGCTGGTCCAGTACATCAACGGACTGGGAATGCGGCTGGTAGCCCATGCGGATTCGGTAAAAACGCCCTTCCATTTTTATCTCGTCAATAACGACGAAATCAACGCCTTCGCCTTTTTTGGCGGCAACGTGGTGCTGCACTCCGCCCTGTTCCGCTACGCGGACAACGAGAGCCAGCTTGCATCGGTGATGGCGCACGAAATTTCTCACGTTACGCAACGCCACCTGGCGCGCGCGATGGAAGATCAAAAACGCAGCGCGCCGTTGACGTGGGCCGGGGCGCTCGGCTCGATTCTGCTGGCAATGGCCAACCCGCAAGCCGGGATGGCGGCGTTAACCGGTACGCTGGCGGGTACGCAGCAAGGGATGATCAGCTTTACTCAGCAAAACGAACAGGAAGCGGACCGTATCGGGATTCAGGTGCTGCAACGCGCCGGTTTCGATCCGCAGGCGATGCCCACCTTTCTGGAGAAACTCCTCGACCAGTCGCGTTACTCCACCCGTCCGCCGGAAATTTTGCTGACCCACCCCTTACCGGAAAGCCGTCTCTCGGATGCCCGCAACCGCGCCAACCAGATGCGTCCGGTGGTGGTGCAATCTTCCGAGGCGTTTTATATGGCGAAAGCCAGGGCGCTGGGGATGTACAATTCCGGGCGCAATCAGTTGACCAGCGACCAGCTTGACGCCTGGGCGAAAGGCAACGTACGCGAGCAGCGCGCCGCACAATATGGCCGGGCGTTGCAGGCGATGGATGCGAAAAACTACGCTGATGCCGCCAAATACCTGCAACCGCTGCTCAGCGCCGATCCTGACAATGCCTGGTTCCTCGACCTGGCGACCGACATCGATTTAGGCCAGCACAAAAGCGCCGATGCCATCAAGCGTCTGAACGCTGTCCGCGAGCTGAAAACCAACCCGGTATTGCAGCTCAACCTGGCGAATGCCTGGCTCGAAGGCGGTCAACCCGCAGAAGCGGAGCGCATCCTGAACCGTTATACCTTCAGTAATCAAGAGGATGTGAACGGCTGGGATTTGCTGGCGCAGACCGAAGCCGCGCTGAATCATCGCGATCAGGAACTTGCTGCACGGGCAGAAGGTCTGGCGCTGGTGGGTAAACTGGATCAGGCGATAAGATTACTGGGCAACGCCAGCGCGCAGGTGAAACTCGGCAGCCTGCAACAGGCGCGTTACGATGCGCGAATTGATCAGCTACGGCAGATGCAGCAGCGCTTCAAACCGTATCAGAAGATGTAATAAGGAGAAAAGATGTCAGACGGCGTACAAATTTACCATAACCCGCGTTGCTCAAAGAGCCGTGAGACGCTGAACCTGCTGAAAGAAAACGGCGTGGAGCCGGACGTGGTGCTCTACCTGGAAACGCCGCCGGATGCGGCAACCGTGCGCACGTTATTGCAGATGTTGGGGATGTCCAGCGCGCGGGAACTGATGCGGACAAAAGAAGATCTTTATAAAGAATTGAAGCTTGGCGACAGCACGCTTTCAGAGGAAGCCCTGGTGCAGGCGCTGGTGGAGAATCCGAAGCTGATTGAACGCCCGATTGTGATTGCCAACGGCAAAGCGCGCATTGGTCGCCCGCCGGAGCAGGTTCTGGCGATTTTATAACAGGCACAGGCCGGAGGGCGTTGCCTTTATCCGGCCTGGTATTACAGCTTGAGGATCTCTTTCACGAACGGAATGGTCAGCTTGCGCTGCGCGGTAATGGACGCGCGATCCAGTTCATTCAGCGTATCAAACAGGGTACGCATTTCCCGATCCAGCCGCTTGAGCAGAAAACGGCCCACGTCTTCCGGCAGTTCAAAACCGCGTAAGCGAGCACGCAACTGCAATGCCTGCAATTTATCTTCATCAGAAAGCGGTTGCAGCTTGTAGATTTGCCCCCAGTCCAGCCGTGAAGCCAGATCCGGCAGCCCGAGATTAAGCTGGCGCGGAGGACGATCGCCGGTGATCAACAACCGGGTTTTCCCCGACTCCAGAATGCGGTTATAGAGGTTGAAGATCGCCATCTCCCACAGCTCATCGCCAGCGACGCATTCGATATTGTCGATGCAGACCAGCGAAAGCTGTTCCATCCCTTCCAGCACGTCCGGCACAAACCAGGTGCGCTTATCCAGCGGCACGTAGCCCACGGCATCGCCGCGCTGGGAGAGTTCGGCACAGGCGGCATGCAGCAAATGGCTGCGCCCCGCGCCTTCACGCGACCAGATGTAGATGTATCCGCTATGCGCCTGGCGCAGAACGTTTTGCAACGCCGCCAGTAAAGAGGGGTTATCACCCGGCCAGAAACTCGCGAAGGTTTCGTCATCGGGTAAATATAATGGCAGGGAAAGCTGTGCCGGTGTGTTCAGAGGGACCTCAACAGGGCTTACAAAAAACGCAGTGAGTTTATCATAAAATCCCGTTCGGTTTGAACCGGGCGAGAAACCCGGCTCAAACCCACGTAAAAATTACTTCGTTACGTCACTGTCAGGCGCATCCAGCACCACTTCTTCCGGGCGCAGCACGCTAATCAGTTTGAAGATCAGGCTCAGACAGATACCCACAATGGTCGCCAGCGCCATGCCTTTCAGCTCCGCCGCACCAATGTGCACTTTCGCCCCGCTCACACCGATAATCAGGATCACGGACGTCAGGATCAGGTTTTGCGCTTTGCTGTAATCCACTTTGGATTCGATCAGCACGCGGATACCGGACGCGCCGATAACCCCGTACAGCAGCAGCGAAACGCCACCCATTACCGGTACCGGGATGATCTGGATAGCCGCCGCCAGTTTGCCCACGCAAGAGAGCAGAATAGCGATAATCGCCGCACCGCCAATCACCCAGGTACTGTACACACGGGTGATGGCCATCACGCCGATGTTCTCACCATAGGTGGTGTTCGGCGTGGAGCCGAAGAATCCGGAGATCATGGTAGACAGACCGTTCGCAAACATCGAGCGGTGCAGACCCGGGTCGCGAATCAGATCTTTTTTGATGATATTCGCCGTGACCACCAGGTGACCCACGTGCTCGGCAATCACCACCAGAGCCGCAGGCAGAATGGTGAAAATCGCAAACCACTCAAAACGCGGGGTGTAGAAGGTCGGCAGCGCGAACCAGTGTGCCTGCGCAATCGGCGTGGTATCAACAACGCCCATCGCGAAGGAGAGCGCGTAGCCCGCCAGCACGCCGATCAAAATCGGGATAATGGCCATAAAGCCGCGGAACAGCACGGAGCCAAACACCGTCACGCCCAGTGTCACCAGCGAGATGATCACGGTTTTGGAATCCGCAGACTGCCCTTCTGCTGGCAGCAGACCGGCCATGTTCGCCGCCACGCCCGCCAGCTCCAGACCGATGACCGCAACGATCGCGCCCATCGCCGCAGGTGGGAACATCACGTCCAGCCAGCCGGTGCCTGCTTTTTTCACAATAAAGGAGACCAGGCAGAACAGCACGCCGCACATGATAAAACCGCCAAGCGCCACTTCGTAGCCCAGCGGCAACAGCAGCAGCACCGGCGAGATAAAGGCGAAGCTGGAGCCTAAGTACGCCGGAATTTTCCCTTTGCAAATAAAGATGTACAGCAGTGTCCCGATACCGTTAAACAGCAGCACGGTGGCCGGGTTAATGTGAAACAGGATTGGCACCAGCACGGTTGCGCCAAACATGGCGAACAAGTGCTGTAGACTAAGCGGGATGGTCTGCAAAAGCGGTGGTCTTTCACTTACCCCGATAGCACGGCGCGTCATAGTGTTTTCCTCTGAGTGTTGTTGTTTATCTCCCCGTCCTTAACGGCGGGCAGTGTTTTGAATCCCAAAAAAAAGCCGACTATCAAAGTCGGCTTTCGATTTTTAAGCAATTACTTCGTACCAAAGATTTTATCGCCGGCATCGCCGAGGCCCGGAATAATGTATCCGTGCTCGTTGAGGCCCTTATCGATCGACGCGGTGTACAGTTCCACGTCCGGGTGCGCTTTTTCCAGCGCCGCCAGACCTTCCGGCGCGGCAACCAGCACCAGCACTTTGATGCTGTGGCAGCCCGCTTTTTTCAGCAGGTCAATCGTGGCGATCATCGAACCGCCGGTTGCCAGCATCGGGTCAACCACCAGCGCCATACGCTCGTCGATATTGGACACCAGTTTCTGGAAGTACGGCACCGGCTCCAGCGTCTCTTCGTTACGGTAGATGCCGACCACGCTGATGCGCGCGCTCGGTACGTGCTCCAGCACGCCTTCCATCATGCCCAGACCTGCGCGCAGGATTGGCACAACGGTGATTTTCTTCCCTTTAATTTGCTCAACCTGGACCGGGCCGTTCCAGCCTTCGATGGTCACTTTTTCCGTTTCGAGGTCCGCAGTCGCTTCATAGGTCAGCAGGCTGCCCACTTCCGAGGCGAGTTCACGAAAGCGTTTGGTGCTGATGTCGTTCTCTCGCATCAGACCCAGCTTGTGTTTGACGAGTGGGTGTTTTACTTCCACGATCTTCATACTCTTCTCCTTTCCCCAGACAGGTGGCAGCCACAAAAAAAATCGCCGGATTATACCGCTTTTTTTCCGTTGCGCTACAGGCAGGCGCTTGATCACGATCAATCAGACTGGAAAAGAGTATATCGTAAGAATCCTCAGCGCCCTGAAATAATGGACTCGCAAACGTTTGCCTTGGCTGTTAGAATTGCGCCGAATTTTATTTCTACCGCAAGTAAACGCGTGGGGACTGAAGCAGTGACCGATAAAACCTCTCTCAGCTACAAAGATGCCGGTGTTGATATCGACGCGGGCAATGCTCTGGTTGACCGAATCAAAGGCGTGGTGAAGAAAACCCGCCGTCCGGAAGTGATGGGCGGTCTGGGCGGCTTCGGCGCGCTGTGCGCTCTGCCGCAAAAATATCGTGAGCCAGTACTGGTTTCCGGCACTGACGGCGTGGGCACCAAGCTGCGTCTGGCGATGGATCTGAAACGTCACGACACCATTGGCATCGACCTGGTGGCGATGTGCGTGAACGACCTGGTGGTACAGGGCGCAGAGCCGTTGTTCTTCCTGGATTATTACGCGACCGGCAAGCTGGATGTCGATACGGCGGCCAGCGTGATCAACGGCATCGCTGAAGGTTGTCTGCAATCCGGTTGTGCACTGGTCGGCGGCGAAACGGCGGAAATGCCGGGCATGTATCACGGCGAAGATTATGACGTGGCCGGTTTCTGCGTCGGCGTGGTGGAAAAGTCAGAAATCATCGACGGTTCAAAAGTGACCGACGGTGATGTGCTGGTCGCGCTGGCCTCCAGCGGTCCGCACTCCAACGGTTACTCGCTGGTGCGCAAAGTGATCGAAGTGAGCGGTTGCGATCCGCAAACGACGCAGCTTGAAGGCAAACCGCTGGCCGATCACCTGCTGGAACCGACACGCATTTATGTGAAATCGGTGCTGGAG
Source organism: Kosakonia sp. ML.JS2a (assembly GCF_025642095.1). Taxonomy (GTDB): domain Bacteria; phylum Pseudomonadota; class Gammaproteobacteria; order Enterobacterales; family Enterobacteriaceae. The sequence goes on along the minus strand of NZ_CP106754.1, from coordinate 1,408,633 downwards.
CTGATTGCAAACGTGGATGTACACGCCATTGCGCACCTGACCGGCGGCGGCTTCTGGGAGAACATCCCGCGCGTACTGCCAGACAACACCCAGGCGGTCATCGACGAGTCATCCTGGCAGTGGCCGGCGGTATTTAACTGGTTGCAGAGCGCGGGCAACGTCAGCCGTCATGAAATGTATCGCACCTTTAACTGCGGCGTCGGGATGGTGATTGCGCTGCCAGCGGCTGAAGCAGATAAAGCCATCGCATTACTGAATGCTAAAGGTGAAAACGCGTGGAAAATCGGTATCATCAACGCATCCGATTCCAGTGAGCGCGTGGTCATTGAATGAAAAATATCGTGGTGCTGATTTCCGGTAACGGAAGCAATTTGCAGGCAATTATTGATGCCTGCAAACAGAAGAAAATCAACGGCACCCTGCGGGCGGTATTCAGTAATAAGGCCGATGCGTTCGGCCTTGAACGTGCGCGGGAAGCAGCGATTCCCGCACATGCCCTCACTGCTGACCAGTTCGCCAGTCGCGATGCGTTCGATCGCGAACTGATGCTGGAAATCGACGCTTATGCGCCGGATCTGGTGGTACTGGCGGGTTATATGCGCATCCTCAGTCCGGCATTTGTCTCCCACTACGCCGGGCATCTGTTGAATATCCACCCTTCCCTACTGCCGAAATATCCCGGTCTGCACACGCACCGTCAGGTACTGGAAAACGGCGATGAAGAGCATGGCACCACCGTGCATTTTGTCACCGATGAGCTGGACGGCGGCCCGGTGATTTTGCAGGCAAAAGTGCCGGTGTTCGATGGTGATACAGAAGAGGAGATCACCGCGCGTGTTCAGGCGCAGGAACATGCCATTTACCCGCTGGTGGTGAGCTGGTTTGTCGACGGTCGCCTGAAGATGGAAAACAACGCCGCCTGGCTGGATGGTGTCTGCTTACCGCCGCAGGGCTATGCGGCTGACGAATAATTTCTCTGCTACATCACTTATGCCGGATGGCGTCTCCGTCTTATCCGGCTTGTTTATCCCTTCCCCGCTGTATTTTCATCACCTTAAGTCAGAAAAAAGAATACTGTCATACTTTTTTGGCACAGTTGGACATCTGGTGGCAAAGCTCGCCATAATAAGTTGTGTCATACGAAGGAACGCCAGCAACGTTCACCTGTAAGTCGGGACGCCGCGAGAGCGAGATGGACTTGCTGTGTCCCGAGATTGAACCGGAGTGTAAACAGGAATGGGTCAGGAAAAGTTATATCTCGAAAAAGAACTAAGCTGGTTGTGCTTCAATGAACGCGTTCTCCAGGAAGCCGCAGACAAGAGTAACCCGCTGATCGAGCGCATGCGTTTTTTGGGGATCTATTCCAATAACCTCGATGAATTCTATAAAGTGCGTTTTGCGGAACTGAAACGCCGGCTGATCATCAGTGAAGAACAAGGCCTTCCGACTAATTCGCGTCATCTGCTGGGGAAAATTCAGTCCCGCGTACTGAAAGCCGACCAGGAGTTCGACAGCCTGTACAACGATCTGCTGCTGGAAATGGCGCGTAATCAGATCTTCCTGATCAACGAACGCCAGCTTTCGCAAAACCAGCAGAGCTGGCTGCGTAACTACTTTAAACAGTACCTGCGCCAGCACATCACCCCGACGCTGATCAACCGCGAAACCAATCTGGTGCGCTTCCTGAAGGATGATTACACCTATCTGGCGGTGGAGATCATTCGTGGCGACAATATTCGTTATGCGTTGCTGGAGATCCCGTCGGACAAGGTTCCGCGCTTTGTTAACCTGCCGCCGGAAACGCCGCGCCGTCGTAAGCCGATGATCCTGCTGGATAACATCCTGCGCTACTGCCTGGATGATATTTTCAAAGGCTTCTTTGATTACGACACACTCAATGCCTACTCGATGAAGATGACCCGTGACGCCGAATACGATCTGGTGCACGAGATGGAATCGAGCCTGATGGAGCTGATGTCCTCCAGCCTGAAGCAGCGACTGACTGCGGAACCGGTGCGCTTTGTTTATCAGCGCGACATGCCGGATGCGATGGTGGAAATGCTGCGTGAGAAACTGACCATCTCCCGCTATGACTCGATTATCCCCGGCGGGCGTTACCACAACTTTAAAGACTTTATTGGCTTCCCGAACGTTGGCAAATCCAACCTGGTCAATAAACCGCTGCCGCGCCTGCGTCATCTCTGGTTCGATAAATTCCGTAACGGTTTTGATGCCATTCGCGAACGCGATGTGCTGCTCTACTACCCGTATCACACGTTTGAGCACGTGCTGGAGCTGCTGCGTCAGGCGTCGTTCGACCCGAGCGTGCTGGCGATAAAAATCAATATCTACCGCGTGGCGAAAGACTCGCGCATTATTGACTCCATGATCCACGCCGCCCATAACGGCAAGAAAGTGACGGTGGTGGTGGAGCTGCAAGCGCGTTTTGATGAAGAGGCGAACATCCACTGGGCCAAACGCCTGACCGAAGCGGGTGTGCAGGTTATCTTCTCAGCGCCGGGCTTAAAAATTCACGCCAAACTGTTCCTGATCTCCCGTATGGAAGGGGAAGAGGTGGTGCGTTATGCCCACATCGGCACCGGGAACTTTAACGAAAAAACCGCGCGTCTTTATACCGACTATTCGCTGATCACCGCCGATGCACGCATTACCAATGAAGTACGCCGGGTGTTTAACTTTATTGAAAACCCGTATCGCCCGGTTAACTTCGAGTATCTGCTGGTCTCGCCGCAGAACTCTCGTCGCCTGTTGTATGACATGATCGATACCGAGATTGCCAACGCACAAGCGGGCAAACCATCGGGGATTACGCTGAAGCTGAATAACCTGGTGGACAAAGGACTGGTAGACAGGCTGTATGCCGCCTCCAGTTCCGGTGTGCCGGTGAACCTGCTGGTGCGCGGAATGTGTTCGCTGATCCCGGATCTCGAAGGCATCAGCGAAAATATTCGCGTGATCAGCATTGTTGACCGTTATCTTGAGCACGATCGCATCTATATTTTTGAGAACGGCGGCGATAAGCAAGTCTATCTTTCTTCCGCTGACTGGATGACGCGTAACATCGATTACCGTATTGAAGTGGCGGCGCCGCTGCTCGATCCGCGCCTTAAACAGCGCGTTCTGGATATCATCGATTTGCTTTTAGGTGATACCGTGAAAGCCAGGTATATCGATAAAGAACTGAGTAATCGCTATGTGCCGCGCGGCAACCGCCGCAAAGTACGCGCACAACTGGCGATTTACGACTATATCAAATCACTCGAACAGCCCGACTAATCTATGCCGATACAAGAAAAGACACCACGACCGGAAGAGTTTGCTGCGGTCGATTTGGGTTCCAACAGTTTCCACATGGTGATAGCGCGTGTGGTGGACGGCGCCATGCAGATCATTGGTCGCCTTAAGCAACGCGTTCATCTGGCGGATGGACTGGACAGCAATAACATGCTGAGTGAAGAGGCCATCGAGCGCGGGCTGGCCTGCCTGTCGCTTTTTGCCGAACGCTTGCAGGGTTTCGATCCCTCGAGCGTTTGCATCGTCGGCACGCACACTCTGCGCCAAGCGTTGAACGCCACCGATTTTCTCAAACGCGCCGAGAAAGTGATCCCCTACCCGATTGAGATCATTTCGGGCAATGAAGAAGCCCGTTTGATTTTTATGGGCGTAGAGCACACGCAGCCGGAAAAAGGCCGCAAGCTGGTGCTCGATATCGGCGGCGGCTCGACGGAACTGGTGATCGGTGAAGATTTCGAACCCAAACTGGTTGAAAGCCGCCGGATGGGCTGTGTCAGTTTCGCGCAAATGTATTTCCCCGGCGGCGGTATTAACGGCGAAAACTTCCGCCGCGCGCGCATGGCGGCCACGCAAAAGCTGGAATCGCTGGCGTGGCAGTTCCGTATTCAGGGCTGGAATGTGGCGCTTGGCGCATCCGGCAGCATTAAAGCCGCCCATGAAGTGCTGCTGGCCTCCGGCGAGAAAGATGGCATTATCACCCCGGAACGCCTGGAAAAACTGGTCGCTGAAGTGCTGAAGTATAAAAACTTCGCCGAACTCAGCCTGCCTGGGCTTTCCGAAGAGCGCAAAGCGGTGTTTGTGCCGGGCCTGGCGATTCTGTGCGGCGTATTCGATGCGCTGGCTATCCGCGAGCTGCGCCTGTCCGATGGTGCGCTGCGTGAAGGCGTGCTGTATGAGATGGAAGGCCGTTTCCGCCACCAGGACATTCGCAGCCGTACGGCACAGAGCCTTGCCAGCCAGTACAATATTGACCGCGAACAGGCGCGTCGCGTGCTGGAAACCACGACCCTGATGTACGATCAGTGGCAGGCGCAAAACCCGAAGCTCGCCAACCCGCAACTGGCAGCGCTGCTGAAGTGGGCGGCGATGCTGCACGAGGTGGGGCTGAACATTAACCACAGCGGCATGCACCGCCATTCCGCGTACATTCTGCAAAACAGCGATTTGCCGGGCTTTAACCAGGAGCAGCAACTGATGATGGCGACACTGGTTCGCTGCCATCGTAAAGGGATCAAGCTCGACGAGTTGCCGCGGTTTACGCTGTTTAAGAAGAAGCAGTATTTGCCGCTGGTGCAGATTTTACGTCTGGGCGTGTTGCTGAATAACCAGCGCCAGGCGACCACTACACCGCCGACGCTGCACCTGAAAACCGATGACAATCACTGGACGCTCAGTTTCCCGTATGACTGGTTCAGCCAGAATGCACTGGTGCTGCTCGATCTGGAAAAAGAGCAGGAATACTGGGAAGCCGTAACCGGCTGGCGGTTGAAAATCGAAGAAGAGCAGTCTGACGTGGCGGCCTGATCCGCCACGCAGCATGATTAAACCTGCGCTGGCGGCGCAATAAGCTGTTCGAGCGGCGCAGGTTTACCAATCACATACCCTTGCAAGTAATCGATCCCCAGCGCAATGGCCGCGCTGCGTATCTCTTCGCTTTCGACATATTCCGCCACGACGTGCATTTTCTTCATCCGCGCTAGCGTGCAAATGGATGACACAATCTGGTAGTCCAGGCTGTTAGAGACAATATTGCGGATAAAACTGCCGTCGATTTTCAGGATATCGGCATTCACCGTTTTCAGCCGCGCATAACTGCCATAACCGGTGCCAAAATCATCAATCGCCACCCGGCAGCCCATCAACTGTAAGTGCACCAGCGTCTGGTTCGCCTGCATGATGCTGCTCAACGTATTGCTTTCGGTGACTTCAAAAATCAGTTGCCAGGCTTCAATACTGTATTTGCGCAGTAAACGGCGGACTTCCTGACTGAACGGTTTGCGGCACACTGACGCCGGGGAAAGGTTGATGGCGAAACGCTGCGCAGGCAGGCGCTCGCGGTTTTGCGCCATAAAGTGCAATACATGCTCAATAACCCACAGATCAATGCGCGACGACAAACCAAACTCATACGCCACCGGCAAAAACACATCCGGACTGATACTCTCGCCCCCCTCCTCGCCGAGCCGCAGCAGGATCTCGTAGTAATCGTCACCGCGCACGCCGTGGATCCGCTGCGCCATGAGCACAAACTGGTTCTGCTCCAGCGCCAGTTGCAGGCGATTCATCATGTCCACTTTCAGCCGGAGGCTGCGTTGCAGGTTCGTTGCACCACGGTTTTGCAGATTTTCCGGATGGTTGGTCGCCAGCGACAAATCCGCAATGGTGCTCATTTCACCCAGCAACAGAGACAGGTGCTTCACCGGTGAGCGCACATAGCAGTAGCTCAGCCCGACCTGCGGTTGTAGCGGCATCTCATCCCAGACAAAGCGGAACGCTTTGATACGCGCATCCAGCTCCTCAATGCGCGTCTGATGCGACTGTGTGTTCAGACGGATCACCAGATCGTGGCCGGAGAGCTGGTAGACGCACTCCTCCGCCATCAATAGAGGCTGTAGCCAGTTTGCCATCCGCTGTTTGTACTGAATGCGTAACATCACGCCATAGTTGCGCCCTAACAGTTCAAGCTCCGGTATGCGTAAAAAACAGAGCACCGACCAGGGCGTTTCCGCCAGCGCGCGGTTAAGCGCCCGCAGGTTGGGCATATTCGTTACCGGATCGATAAACGCCAGGCGGCGGGCGCGGTCATTCACAGTACGCTGCCGGGTCGCCATCACCGCCATGGCGATAATGATGAACGAGAACACCAGGTAGCTTGAAGAGACAATAGCCAGTTGCAGATCGTATGAGGGAAACCGTGGCAGATAGCGATCAAAATAGTGAATGGAGACGATCAGTAATGGCGTCCAGACAAACGAGATAAAACGGTAGCCGTAACGCATTGCCCCCCACAGCATGACCGGTAACAGCAACGATAATGTGTAGTTGGTACTAAAAATAGAGCTGTGGATGTTGAGCGGCATCAGCAGTAAAAAGACGATCCCGGCAACAATAAGGGACCATACCAGCACCTCCACGCGCGTGACTTTTGGGTCGAACTCATGGCGCAACTGCGAGAACCAGGTGATGACATAACGCGGATGGCGAATAATGCGGATCACCAGATAGCTGAAGGGGACGCCGGTGAGCAACCCGACCAGTAACCCCTGATAATTAATCAGCATGGGCACATTGAGCGCCAGAGCATTCGTCTCACTGAGCGGTTTATCGTACAGGTTCAGCCAGACGCCCACTTCAAGAATGATCAGATAAAGGGTGGCCGGGCACAGCGCCTGCCAGAAGATGCGCTGGGAAACCAGCAACGATGTGCCGTACGACACGCGATGCCGCCGGGTAACGAAAACGCGATAACCGCCCCAGCTCAGTATCACCGGAACCAGTAAACGCATGCTTTGCAGAAACAGGACTAACGGCTCGAGATCGCCGTAACGTAAAACGAGCGCCACCACAATACCGGGCAACGCCGCCCAACCGTAAAACATCATCAGGCTTATCAGCAGCGCCATCGGCAGATAGTAAAGAATGACATGCTGCCCGGAGACTAAAGCAAATGTATTAGCCAGACTAAATAATGGAAACAGTATAGAGGGGACGATGAGAGGCAGTGCCCACCACTGATCTTTCAGATGATTATATTTTTTTATCAATGTCATAGATGCTCAACGAAAAAACCTGATCCGGGTGGGCATTTCAGGCAGGCATCCAACCTGGCCATGCCGGGCAAGGGGTAAAAATGCCCGAAGAAGCCGAAAGTTTAGTGCTGAACAATAACTTATAATTGATATATATCAAGAAAATATCGGCAAGCCATTTTATTTCACAGCTTTTTTACTTTTATGCGTAAATTATATTCCGCACATAAATATTTAATTTATCTTATATAATTGTTGTTTATTTTTTATTCATGGCATTTTTGCGCCAGGCTGAATTGACCTTCCCCGGAGACTGTGCCTTAATGTCATTGTCGCCCGTTTATCGGGCTTTCCTAAAGGAACCATTGTGAGTCAGGCACCCAGTATGCGAAAACGACATCGATTTGACAGTCGCATGACCCGTATCGTACTTCTTATCAGCTTTCTCTTTTTCTTCGGCCGTTTCGTCTATTCCACTATTGGCGCCTGGTATCATCATCAGGATAAAATCCAGTCGCAACAAGTTAGCCAGACTATCGATCCCACCGCACAACGCTAAAATTTAACGCTCTTTTACGACACGCTTCACGCGTGGGTTTGCGCACATCTGAATAAAAGTAAACCGACCGTTATCTGAACCGGTCGGGCGTCTGTTCTGTTTTTATCTGTCCAGTTTTAACCAGCGCTCCTCCAGCCGCGCCAGCGCCGTCCAGGCGTCGCCAAGGCCGACAGCCAGACGGAATTCCGCAGGCCACTCCCCGGACGGAGAAACCCCGGCGGCTTCCAGTTTCTGCACATACTGTAAACGACCATAGTGGGATAAACAGGCTGAAAAGACGCGGGCGATCTCCGTGCGGGTAAGCGTTGGGGACAACGTTAACGACCGGAGCATGCGCCGATCCCGCAAGCACTCCCTTAACACCACAAACACCCTCACCGCCGCGGCAACGGCAAACCCGGCGCAAGTCAGGAGGATAATGCCGACAAACACCTTCGTCGCCAGCGGACGCCTGGTGACATAGTCGATCAGCGTAAACATGCCCCATACCATCAATGCCGACACGGCCAGAATAGACAGGTTCGAGAGCCATTTCCGCAGATTAAGCAGATCCTTGATATTGCGGCGAACAAACTGGCAGATATTCACCCAGTCCAGCAAAAGCAGGCCGGAAACGACAATCAGCGCGGCAGTCCACCAGCGATACGCACCACCGAACCAACCATAAACGGCAAAAGGTGCGATCGTATGGGCCATCACCCCGGAGAACAGCCCAATAATGCTCATAAACGCCAGAATGAGACACCCCAGCATCCTGAACAACACCACGCTACAGGCGAAAAAGCCGGATTCGGTTAACGACGATAAAGATCGCCTGGCGGGCTTATTCCCCTGATTGTTATCAGGTTTCTCTTTCTTTCCTGTTTTTGTCACGAAAAAAAGAGACGCGCTGGCTGCCGCCGCGTAAGACGCGCCGAAAGCCACAATAAACGGCATGACCACGCAAAGCAGTGCGCAACAGACCATCGAGACTTTCATGTTCCACAGGCGCAATTGCGCGACCCGGTAGACGCCACTTAGCGCATCCGACAGGGATAAACTCAGCAGGATATTTTTACGGCTCGCCCAGAAATGAACATCGGAGATGCTCATTACATATTTCTTAATCCCCTCTTCCAGCCCGGATTCCATTTTCGGCAAGTGACGGCAGGCCCGAAAGGCCGTTTCCCGCAGCCAGCCATCCGTCCCGACAATGGCGACAGCAAGGATCGGCGCAGCGCGCGATTCAGAGAGTATGCCGGTCGCTTCAAGGCAAATTTTCGCCAGAATAATGCTATCGCCGGTTTTGACGTGCTCCATAACAAAGTCGCTCAGCGCATCTTCAAACGGCAGGATCACCTCCCGCCGCGAGCCAAACGCATCAATTAAAAATCGCAGGCAGTGGATCGCCCTTAACCTCTGGCGCGGATCGGCAAAATGCTGCTGGATCTCGCTCCAGCAGAGATCCGCTAACCGTTGTGCTTCCGCCGGTTCGCACAACTGTGCATACAGCACCAGCGCATCGCGCCCACGCGAATCCGTTGGAATGTGCGAAGTCGGCACCTCTTCCGGCGTTTGCAACAGCCGGGCGGTGACGAAGTACTCCAGGAAGCGGCGATGCACAAATGCGAATGACTTCTCATCGCCGGAAGTGACTCTGGCAATTCTGGCATAGCGCAGCACCTCTAACACCGCGTCCACTTTGCCGGAGTTGAAGTGTTGACTGATCACCTTAACCGGCGCTTCAAGGCCGAATTTCGATGAGCGAAAGACAAACCAGGCGATATCGGTCGAGACCGCAATCACTTCCTGCGCTGTGATCCCCGCGTTGCTCAGGCGGTGATGGCAAAGCTGCAAGCGGCGATCGATATAGTTTTTGTAAATCTCCGCCTGGTTTGCCGGGAGTTGCTCTTTTACTGCAATCCACTCCCCCAGCAGCGCCATAATGAAGGGGTTACGCGCCAGCGGCATCAAATCCTGACGATGACTGAACAGTTCGTTTCTGACCTGCTCAGTAAACTGCGGGTAACGGCGTAATGCTTCTGAAATACCGGTCTCGGACAGCGGGCGGATCTCCAGCACTTTATCTGCCAGAAACGCCCGCGTCGGCTGCCTGAAAATCCGCGACGATAAAACACCGCGCGACGCAGGGTGCGTGGCCATAAACTTAGAGATAACGCTGGAAAGCGAGTTAATGACATCGGAATCTTCATTGGCGTCCAGAAGTTCGGCGATTTCATCAAACGAGTCGAAAATAAAAAATAAGCGCCCCGTACGCCAGAGATCCCGGAAGTACTTATCCATAAAATCTTTGGTGAACACGTCGCCGCGTTGGGAGACATTGTTGATGACAAACTCTTCCAGTTCGCGAACGGTGAACCCGGAGCGGTTGCCTGCCGCGGCGCTGGTCGGCACCCATTCGCGCAGGTTGACATAGACAGGTACGCGGTTGGTTTTTTTGACTTCCGCCAGCATGTCTTTAGCCAGTTTGCGTAGCGCCACGCTTTTCCCGGCACCAGGCACACCCAGAATCAGAAACGATTGTGACTTTCGGTCTTTGCGGATGGCATCTTGCAGGCGCATGATTTTTTTGCGCGATGCAACGCCGTTCGTTTTACGGATCTCCACTTCGGCCTGTAGCTCGGTATAGTATTCCGGGCTCCAGTTGCTGTCCTGGTCGACGGTGATCAAATCCCGCTCCAGCGCATTGCAAAACGCCTGCAATTTTTTGGGGAAGCTCTCTTCAGGAAAATCGTCTTTCAACGGTTTCGGGTGACCGCCGCTGACCGTTTTATCCCGCATGCAGTAGAAGACGCCGATCACCACCAGCCCCGCAAAGGTAATGACCCACGGCGAGGGCTGACTGATAAACTGAATACTCTTCAACCAGGCCGGGGCATTTTGCAGCACCGGCAAAGACCAGATGGTGGGCAGCAGCGTATTCAGCACGCTGGAGCCGCTACCAATAATGCCCATCCCCAGCACCACGGTCAGCGCGCGTATTTTGTTTGCGCCATACCCGGCGGGCATCAACAGCGGGCGGGCGATGAGCAGCATCACACAGATAAAAATGGCAAAGAACAGTGCGTTAAACCACGTTGAGTAATACCCAATCCCCGCCACGAACAGCAGTGCTAACGCAAGGAGAATTAAGACGAATTTCTGACTGCCTGACATGCGAGATTCCCTTCTTCCATTCCAACGACCGGCCTCTGGCGAAAGTGCACTATAGCGTCTTCACGCCGGGATGACAGCGCCGGGCTACCGGATTTGGTGGGATAACAGGGGAGAAATACGGCAAAAATTGAAGTCGACAAAAGCGGGTTATGTTTTCTAAAGCCGTTCAGCGAGATGATGGCCGGGAACACAACGCTGATACAGCACAGCCAGCACCGGTTGCCGCTAACAATGTCGTCGCGGGTCGCGCTGCATTTGCGTCTACAGCGATCGCTGCTTGATAGCTTCCTGCACGTACTGCTCAATCGCAATGTTATGCTCCTGAGCGATGCGGGAAATTAACGCCTGGAGAACCTCGGGCGAAGCGTGGAGCGTCTCTGCGATCAGTTTATCGAAGTCGCTCTGCGTAAAGCTGGCGCGCACGCTTGCGCGCTGGAGCAGTGTGTGAGCCACAATTTCAAGCACCGCGCGGCGGTAGTCGTCGGCGAGCAGGACATCCAGATCGCGTTGCTGAACATCGAAGGTGAAATCGAAGCTGACAAAGCCGGACTCCACAGGCAGCGAGTAAGTCAGCCGGTCACCTTCCTGCCAGACCTGCGGTTCATACCCGTCCCCCATTCGCCGTACTGACTGCATGGCACTCCCCCTTTTCCCGGCAAGCCGTTCAGGCGCGATTGCGACTGATCACCACTTCCTGCCGGATATTGCGGGCAGCATAGCGGGTGCCATCAATAAGGTAAATATCGCGTACGCTGTCGTCGCTATTGGGGCCATCCAGGCTTGAACTTTCAAGATCCAGCACCTCTTTCGGGACACGGTATTGCACGGCATCGTCGGTATCAAACAGCACATATTCCGTTTTACTGCACAAGGGAAGGTTGCTTTTAACATAGAGAATGTAATGCAGCGTACTGAGCGTCAGCCCGGTTTTTTGCGCAATCTCTTTCAGGCTGAAATTCTCCGCAGAGTCATACAGCGCCAGCACCCGCTCAAGGTGCTTCTCGTTATATTTCGGCACCCGGAGATGTAAATCGAGACGGTAGGCCATATTGCGCACCACCGTGATATTGGTCTTTAGCTTGTCGGCGATTTGGCGTGTTGTCAGTATCCCCGCGCTTTTACGCAGAAAACTCACCTTCTTATCTGTCCAGATAAATGCCATACACGCACTCCCTCATCGTCTGTTTTACTGACGGGCAAGTTGGGTAAATGTTTCCTGTAATTCCGGCAGATTACGTGCCCCCTGATGCAGGCTGAGCACCCTTCCCCGCTCATCAATCAACACCGAAGTTGGCGTACCAATCACCTGGTAACGCTCCTGGGTGATCTTCAGTTGATCGCGCAATACCGGATAGGTTATCTGGTGCTTCGCCAACAGCGCATTAATGTCCACGGAATCCGGATCGGTGTTAACCGCCACCACCACGATTTTATCGCCCCACTGCTGGCTCAGCGCCTGCAAGGAATCCATCTCGGCCAGGCAGCCGCCGCAGCTTGCTGACCAGAAATTGAGATACACCCGCTTACCCTTCCAGCTCTCGAGGCTGGCATCTTTGCCGTGCAAATCAAAGGCTGCCAGCGCAGGTGCGGGCGCGCCCTGCGCCAGTTTATCTTCTTTACAGCCGCCTAATAACACCACCAGCAGCAGTACCATCCCGTTAAGCCAACGCATGGTGTGTTCTCTCCTCGCCAAGATATTTCCCGTGCTGTAAGCGCACGATCCGATCGGCAAACTGACCGAGTGCCGGGTTGTGCGTCACCATCACAATCGTGCGCCCCTGGCGGTGTAAATCGGTTAACAAATCCAGTACCCGTTGCTCATTCTCTTCATCCAGATTACCGGTTGGTTCATCGGCAAAAATCACCGGCGGCTCATTCACCAGCGCACGGGCAATACACACTCGCTGCTGTTCACCGCCCGAAAGCTGGCTTGGCAGGTGGGTGATGCGATGCTCCAGCCCCACCTGCGCCAGTACGGCACGCGCGGCAGCTTCATCCACCACGCTGTGGTAGTGCTGCGCCAGCATGATGTTTTCCAGCGCGGTGAGAAACGGGATCAGGTGGAACTGCTGGAACACCAGGCCAATTTTCTCTGCACGAAAACGCCGACGCCCCTCTTCATCCAGTGCTGCGGCATCGGTACCGTCGAGGATCACCTGCCCTTCGGTGGCCGTGTCCAGGCAGGTCAGAATGTTCATCAGCGTTGTTTTACCGGAGCCGGATGCGCCCATGATCGCCACGAACTCACCGCGTTCGATGCGCAGATTGATATCGTCCAGCGCGGTGACGTCGCCGAACCGCTTGTACAGATGGCGGGTTTCGATAGCCATCTGCGGCATGTGCGTTACAGACATCGCGTTACTCTCCTTTAAGCACTTTTGCCGGTTCAACGCTAACCGCACGCCGCACCGGAACAATGGCCGCGAGCACCGCGACCAGTAACGACAGAACCAGGGTGATTGGTAATACCGGCAGGCGCAGGGAAATGGTGGCGTTAAATACCGTCATCCCCAGCAGTTGCGCCAGCAAATAGCCCAGCCCCCAACCGCAGACCACCGCCGCCAGCGCGATAATACCGGTCTCCAGAAGTATCTGGCGCATGATGTCGCCATTGCTGGAGCCGAGCGCTTTTTGCAGCGCAAATTCACGCGAACGCTCACCCACAATCGCCATCAGCGTGGTGTTCACGCACAGCGATGAGAGCGCCAGGATGACGATTGAAACCAGCCCCATCAGCCCTTTGATCTTATCCAGCACCTGGCCTTCAGAAGCCGAGACTTTACGCACCGGGCGGATCTCAAGATCCGGGTATTGCTGCTGTAAACCCTGCGCATAGCTTTCCACCTGCCCGACATCGTTACTCACGCTCAGCAAAGCATGGCTGATTTTGCCCGGCTGATGCAGCCAGCTTTGCGCCACATCCAGACTGACGATCAGCATGTTGTCGGTCGCATCGCCTGCCTCGACAACGCCTTTAATCAGCAACTTTTTACGCGCCTGATGATCTACAAGCGTGATGCTGTCGCCTGGCCGGACGTTGAGACGCTCAGCCAGCTTGACGCCGATCATCGCGTTGCGATCGTCAAAGCTCACGCCAATCCAGTTGCCGGTAACCTGCCAGTACGGCGCCAGTTTTTGCATCGATTCAAACCACACCCCGACGATCACCACTTTTTCCAGTTCGGTGCGCGCCATTCCATACAGCCACGGACTGGCGCCATGGATAAGCCCGGCAGGGGCATTATCCAGAATGGCCTGCAATTCCGGCTGCGGCATGCCCGAACCGTGCGCAGGCCCGATGTAGAAATTCGCCCCGAAGGTGCGCAGTTCTTCACTCATCTTGCTGTTGATATCAAACCACACGGCAGAGAGCGCAGTGACGATCATCGCCCCAACGGTCAGCGCGGCGAACACCACGCTGACGCGCTGTAAACGCAGGCGCAACGCACGCCACACCAGCAACCAGAGCATGTCGCACTTAGCGGCCATACAGCACCTCCACAGGGTAAAGACGGGCAATGCGCCGCGCCGGGAACCAGGTGCCAATCAACGCAATCAGTACCGCAATCACCAGCACGCAAGGCACCACAATCCAGGCAAAATTGAGCGGGGCAGCAAACAACATTAACCCGATGGCTTTTGCCAACCCCCAACCGGCAACGCACCCCAGCGCGCCACCCGCCAGGCCGCTGGAGGCGGCTTCCAGGTAAAACAGCAGCAGAATTTGCCACTGCCGCGCACCCAGCGCTTTCATCAGGCCAATCTCTTTAGCGCGCTCCATAATGGTGCTGGTCATCAGCGAGGCAATCCCCATCGCGGCAGCCACCAGTGCGGCGAGCGTCACCACGCCCATCAGCAACTGGATCTTGTCGATCACCACGCCTTCTGACGCGGCAACCTGCCAGACCGGGCGCACTTCCGCCCCGGAAATCGCTTCTTCAAGCTGGTGAGCAATCGAGGAGACATACGCCGTGCAGTACCAGAGGTCGTACTCTTCGGCATTCAGCGCTTCGAGGTTTTCCCGCGCGCGGCGTGAAAGTTCGTTTTCCGGCACGGTGAGCGCCGAAACGCGGATCGCCTGCACCTTGCCCTGCAACCCCAGCAGTTGCTGAACGGTAGCGAGCGGCATCACCAGTTGATTATCTTCTTCACCACCGCTGGAGAGGATGCCGCTGACCACCACATTCTGAGCGTGATCCCCGGCGTGGAGCGTAATCTTATCGCCCACTTTCCAGCCACTGTTACGCGCCAGCGCATGCCCCACCAGCACTTGCGGAACCTCACCAACCGGCTCCTGCGGCCATGCGCCATCCACCTGCCAGAAAGGGCTGACCATGCGTTGCCCGGTCTGATATCCCTCTTCATCCGGGATGTCGACCGGCTGGCTGAAGAAGGTGCCTAACACCGGAGTCTCACGGCCATTGGCCGTCACTTCGCCGCCAAGCATCGGGGCGAAGCCAACAATGTTATTGCGCCAGAAGATATCTTTAATGTTGGGTAATTCCGACTCATCCAGGAAATCCTGGCCGGAGAGCGGGTTGCTTTTCTCACTGAACATCGCCGGGAGCGCAGCCTGCCCGGCGGGTTCAATCAGGATGTTCGCGCCGTAGGATTTCAGCTCACGCGACATCTTGTCGCCGATGTCGATCGACACCGCCAGCAGCGCAGAAATCAGGCTGGAGGCCAGAAAAACGGTCAGTATCGCCAGCGCCTTACGCCGGATATTACGCCCCCAGGATTGCCGTAGCATTCGCCATAACATAGCTACTCCTCCTTCGCCAGACCTGGCGCAAACTGCTCAGGCGCACTGCGGAAGCGGTTATAGTTTGCTTCAGATGCAAAGAACCAGGTTTTACCGCCCCAGCTGTATTTGTACTCGGCAGAGGTATTGGTCAGCGTGGTTTTATCCACCGGGTCGGTCACGCTGATGGTCATCACCGTCGAGAAGTAGTTCACCCCGGCTGCCAGCGCATCGCGCGGGATAGTCAGCTCTTTCTCATCGTTGCGCCAGTTGTCGATCGGCACCGGGTTACAGCCCCCCGCCTTACCAATAGACGGAATAAAAATATGCACACCGCAGGCCACGCAGATAACCTGGTTGCCTTCCATCACATAGCCCTGATCGCCACACAGCAGACAGGCGTCGAACACCACGCCAAAGCGCAGCTTGTCCGGATAGCGGTTGATGATGAAAAAGCGCACCGCTTTACCATCATCCGCCACCCAGACAAAACGGTGCAGCTTGCCATCGCGCAGTTGCGCCACCGGCAGATGGACCATGCCGTCGCTTGCCAGGGTGACCGGCTGCGCCTGCGATAACTGCGGCGGCTGCGACGCGACCAGGTTCCACCAGAGCTGACCGGCAACCACCACGGCGGCACACGCGATGGTGGTCAGTAACAGACGTATGGCATTACGGCGTTGCGCGCGGGCAAGACGGTGTGCAATCGGATCCTGCTGAAGGCGCACAGCGCGAAAACGACGGCTCAACGCAGGCAGCCAGCACACCGCAAGGAGCAGCAACACACCCGCGCCCGCCCAGTTGTACAGCTCAGCGTTATTCGTTACCCGCGCGACAAAACTCAGCAGCGGCTTGAGCAACGGCACGACCTGCAGTTTCATCAGCAGTAACAACACGTTGCCGCTCAATGGCAACCAGATCAGCACCATCACCACCAGCGTAAGCGGCCAGTAAAGCCAGCGCAGGCGGCTGACCAGCATCCCGCACAGCACCGCCGCCAGACTCAGCACCGCGAAGGCCAGCACCAGAGAAGTGAGATTAAGCAGCAGGTCGGTATTCAGAACGTGGGTGCTGGTGAGACCGCCAAGGTTGGGGTCCAGCCCCCAGTGACGCGCGGCACCCAGCACCAGCACGCCCTGTAACAGGTAGCGCACGCGGTGCGGCACCCACCAAAAGCTCAGCAAGAACAGCAGCGACACCAGCACTTCGGCGCAAACCAGCAGCAACTGAGCCGGCTGCGAGCCATGGAAAAACAGCCCGCACAGCAGACCGGCAGCCAACCCGCCAAGCGACGACCACACCAGTGGCCGCACCGCCGGGCACGGGCCACGGCTCCAGAGCAGACCGCAAAGCAGGGCTACGCAGAAAAAAACCTGAAGTGTGGTGACAAAAAAGTAACTCATGACATCGACTCGGGTAGGGCAAACAAAGAGTGGCTCTGCGCGGGTAACGGTATCGCGGAATCACGCCGCGATACCGACATCAACACCTGCGCTTTAATCAGTTCAGGCCGACATATTTGAATTCATAGCTCACGTCGAACGGCTTCCACCAGCGGCCCACACCGGTTTCGGTGTCCGTATGGCGGTGCATCCCCGCTTTGGCTGGCGGCTCAATGTGGTAGGTCACTTTGTAGTTGCCCACGCCCATCATTTTGATGTTCGCGCCGTAGTGCGGGCCATCGCTGGCGACCATCGGCATGAAGGTGCCGTCTTGTTTTTCGCCGGTGTCGGTGTTGACCAGGCTGTAGCTGATGGTGAGATACGGCACCCATTCACCCGCGCCAAAACCGTTTTTGTTGCCTTCGGTGGCATGAATGTCGGCTTCCAGGTGGATGTCGGATTTAGCGGCAGGCAGCCCCATGCCACGCGGTTCCATATCGATCGGCTGCAAGTAAACGGCAGCCAGCTCCATTTCGTTCATTTTTACCGGCTCGCCCGCCGGGTGTTCCTGGAATGCCAGGGCTACTGGTGCAGTGAAAATGCCGGTCATTACCGCACCGGCAATAAGCGCTTTCTTCATGGTCATTGGACTTATCCTCTCGTCGTAAAATTGGCGATCAATTATTTTTAATCATCTCCCCCGGGAGGTGGTTGCGGCGGCGCATCACCCACAGCGCCACCAATGCGGCAAGCAGCAACACCGCCTGCGGCACCAACGTTTCCACATAGGGATAAATGCCCAGCCAACTGACTTCTGGCATGCCATTAATCAATGTTGGCTGGAACAACTTGCCTTCCACCAGTTCGAGCACCCCTTTACCGGCAAAGACGAATGCCATCAGGTACATAAAACTGCCGGTAAACATAAAGAACGGTTTGAGCGGCAAGCGGACGACCGAGTAGCGCATCACCAGCCAGGCCACCAGCAACACCACACAACCAATGGCAAACCCCGCGCCAATGGAGAGATGACCGGCAACGTCTTTCGCATCACCAATCAGCGCAAAGTAGAACAGCACCGTTTCCGCCCCTTCGCGGTAAACAGCAAGGAAACAGGTCAGCCACAAGCCGACCAGCGAGCCGCGGGTTAACGAGTGGGACAGCTTGCCCTCCAGCCAGGCTTTCCAGTGCCGGGCCTCCACTTTGGAGAGCAGCCAGTAGCTCATGAAGAACAACATCACCACCGCAATCAGCATGGTGAAGCCTTCGAGCAACTCACGGCTGGCACCGGAGTTGGTGAACAGCATCTGGAAAATAACCGCCGTGACTACGCTTGCGACCAGCGCCACAATCACCGACTGGCGGATCAGCGGCATTTTGTCCTGGTGATTGTTTTTCACCATGTAGGCGACAATCGCCGCCACAATCAGCAAGGCTTCCAGCCCTTCACGAACAATGATCATCAGGCTGTAGAGCAGCAGGCTCCACTGGGTCTCTTCCCCCTCGCCCAGCATGGTGACGGCATTTTGCAGATCGTTTTGCAGGGCGCTGGCCTCGGTAAGCAGAGCGCCAACCGGCTGCCCGGCCTTCATCAGGCTCACCAGGCGGGTAAAGTGGTTTTCCAGCGTGGTTTTGAACGCCGAGTCACGGGAACCGATTTTGTTCTCCATGCCGGTGGCTTCAAAGCGATCGAAGTAAGTGTCTTGCAACGCGAGGATCGCCTCTTGCGCGCTGCCGTTCTGGTAGAGCGTGATAGCGTTACTGATGCTGTGATTAATCGCGGATGCGATGCTGGCCCAGTCAGCATTCTCCGGCGCGTCGCTGGCGACAGGCGCAGTGGCCGCGCTTTTTTCCGGCGCGCTCACGGGTTGATCGTCACGTGTGGTCGGCAGGCCAGGTAACAGATCTTCGATGTCCTGCAACAGCGAAGTCACCTGATACGAGACATCATTGAGATGATCGGGCTGCGCAGTCAGCGCAATCAGCGCGGTGAACTGCTGGTTGATGGAGGCGGCGTCTTTCGCAGAACGGTTCTGGCGCACCGACATCTCCATTTCGGAGTTTTTAAAGCCCTGATAATGCGCCTGCTGTACGCGCTGGCTGGCAGCGGTGAAGTTCCCGGCCTGATATTCGGTGACCGCCTGGGCCAGGAGATCGTCGATGCTGCGGAAGCTGTTTTGCCAGTACACGGCAATGTCATCGCGGGAGAGCGCTGAATGCTGTTCTTCGGCAACCAGTTTATGCCCGCCATCGAGCACCGGTTCCACCTCACGCAGCGCTTTTTTCAGCCCGTCGATTTTGCCCTGCACCTCGCTGAGCGGCTTGCCTTCGCCAATCATTTTGCGGATCTCGCCGAAGGTGCTTTCCATCTCGTAGCTTTTACTGGCAGAGAAGTTAATGCGGATTGGCCCTTCGAGGTTTTCGAACACCTCAAAATAGGCCATTTGCACTTCGCGGCGGGCGTCATTGGTTTTTTGCTGCTGATAGAGTTCCGCCGTTTTATCAAGGCGTTGCTCAATGTCCTGAATGAACGGTGCGTAGTTGGTCTCCGCCCATACGCATGCGCTGAAGAACAGGCCAAACAGAGCCACCAAAAAAGAACGGAAAGTCACCACTGCGCACACCCGTTAAATACAAATGATAATGATTATCATGATTCTTTTTTGGTTTTTGTACATGACCAGGATCATGAAACTGTCAAACAGTGACAAGTTATGTAAATAAATGATGAAGAACGGGCAGAAATAACCTTACTTTCCATGAAAGTAAGCGCAGTCTATTTTTTGGCAAGGTGCAGAACGGCTGTGCATTTTCCCGCACAGCGTTCGGGGAAATAACATTCGCTAAACGTTAATAAAAAGCCAGCAATAACAACATGGCTGGCTTTTTATACTTAACGTAAATAACTGCGGTACGGATTACTGATTCGATAATATTTGCTTATCTTTCATCAGGCGTTGCAGGAAATGGCCATAAGCGCGATCGCCCGTCCAGAAATTAATGCTTTTCTCCACGCCAACCGAGGTCATTGTTGCGCCGGTAATACCATCCACCGTGTAGTTATCGCTATTTCCGCTATTCTGCTGAACCACTTTCAACGCCGGTTGCGCCCGATCATCCAGCACTTTTTTGCCCGGCCACTGGCGCAACCAGTCTGCATCGTCCACCTTCGCGCCCAGGCCCGGTGTTTCATCCTGATCGTAATACAGCAGGTTTTTCACCGTGCGCCCGTCGCTCTCCAGTGCCAGAAACGCATGCATCATCGACTTCGCGCCCTTGCCCGAAACGGGCAGGATAACCTGCTGAATTTCATGCTCATTGTTTTGAATGAAATAGATATCGGCAATGCTGCAACGCTGGCGTATCTGCGCCGGGTCCTGATCGGCCGCCAGCGTCACACAGGTTTTTTGCGCGTCCTGATGCGCTGCCACCGGCAGTAATTCGCCGCTGTCCAGGTTGACCTGGCGAACAATAACCCGGCGCGCGAAAAGCGTTTTTATCGTTTCCGGGTCAGGTTTATTAGCACGCACTAACCCGGCGACCTGAAGTATGGCGGCGGCATGTGGCTGATCTGCCGATTGCCCATCATCACTTTTCAGCACCAGAAAATATAACGCCACCACCGCAAAACACAGAACACAAAATAACATCATCGATGCAACAATAATTTTACCTTTACGCATAAAACCTTTTCCCTGACGCTAACACAACCCGCGAAATATACATTCCGCAGGTAGCTTTATTTTCGTATTTTTAATAGATATGCCACTGGTTAAACAGGTTTGCAATACATTGGGTAAATTCTCAATGGCAGAAATAAACGCAAAATCGCCGCTTAAAAATGCCAATTTTAATACCCATAAGGAGTCCGAGGTGCTGAATAAAATTTCGCAACCGATGGGTAATACGACCAGCAAGATCAATAACCTGTTCTCACGACCTCTACAGTGCGTTACCTTATTCCCGAATGGCGGCAAGGCTGACAAAGGAACTGATGATGCGTTATGAATTCGTTGAGGTACTCAACGATCTGATTGATTACTTTTTGCTGGGTGACATCCGCCTGTTGCAGGCCTGGAAGGAAGAGCATGCACTTGATGACGATCTGGCATCCGAGTTTGTCAGTAATGAGAGCAGCGACCAGGCTGTGCAGGAGGGCATCGTCATCCCCTTAGCGGGCATCGAAAATTACCCGTACACCATTATTTTCAACCTTGCGGATGAGACACCAGAACTGCTCAAGCCAGAGAGCCGCTTACAGCACCAGCGCAGCGGCTATGTGTTGCGGGTCGAAAACCGCCAGCTTCGGCTGTTCACCTGGCGAGTTCTGCAAAACTTCACCGATGCGCAAATCAGCGCGCTTGAGGAGCGTTATCGCCAGCCAGGGCGACCGCAAATTGACATCGACAACGGTATGTATGAGGTTGAGATCCTTGCCGGGGAAGTGCTGCGCGGCGACGATTACGAACCTGCTATTGAGTTCGTGCTGAAGAAAACCGAACGCGAGCACGCAACCGCCGATATGGATATGAATTACCGCTTCACTGTCGACAGCCAGACTTATTAACCGGGACACGATAATGACTTCAGATGACCAGGCACTGCCGCCACTTGCGTGGCCAGCATTTACCGACGAAGCAGAGCGGCTGGCGTGGTGGCGCGCCTGTGCGCAGGCTTACCTCGACCTGTGGAATAACCCGCCGCCCATCACTCCGGTTAAAACTCTGGATGTAGACGCACTGGAACAGCGGCTGGGCTGCGCCCTTCCACCGCTGCTGCGCCGCTACCATGAACAGATTGGCACACTAGACCTTGCGGAAAGGCTGTGCAGCGTAGTGCCCGAGAAATACGCCAGCATCGAACCGCTGCTGGATGCTTACCCCGGCATTAGCGACATCCTGGAAGATGCGCCGGACGCAGAACAGCTGTCGGCGCTGGTTGATCAGTTGGTTGCTTTTGGCGACTACCTCGGCAACGGCAATTTGTGGTGCTTCCACCGGGAAACGGGCGAGGTGTGGTACTTCGATCACGACAGTTCGCCGATGTTGACGCAGATCTTCAGCGACACGGGCCAGTATCTCGACGTGCTGATGTTCAAATGCCTGCTGGCCGCCCACGACGAAGAGGATAATGAAGATCTGCTGCGCGAACACCTCGGCGATGAGGTTGTGGAGAAATGGATGTATTGAGAAGGCGGTAATGCCCCTGGCACGGGAGCATTACCGTTTTACACTTTAGCGTTTATGCGCCCTGCTCTTCATACGCACACTGATCGGATTGACCCCCCGGATACCGCGACGGCCAGATGGCTTCTGGTCGGGTATCTAACGCTTCAGCAATTAACCGCTCCCCTTTCGGCCAGTGCCGGGTTAAGGCATTGGCGAGCGTGGATGAAGCCAGCCCAGACTCACGAGAAAGTGCCGCCAACGATGTCCCTTTTTTCCGTAAACCCGCAATAATATCTGCCGGATGCCAGTCCTGATATTCCATGGTGATTCTCCTTTTCATGTTGACTATAAGTCACATAATAGCACAACATTTTAGAATTGTGACTAATAGTCCGTGGACTTATAGTCATCAAATGCCAATGCTTTAGGCATGAAAAAAACCGAAGATATCAGAGTCCTGCTGGGACAACGAGTTAGAACGCTGCGTATGCAGGCAGGACTTTCGCAGGAAAGTTTTGCTGAGAAGTGCGGCCTTGATCGCACTTATATTAGCGGCATCGAACGCGGCACCCGTAATCCAACACTGGAAGTGCTTTATATCCTCGCAATCGCCCTTCATACCGAACTCTCTACTCTGTTCATCTTCAACGAACCCGGCTGATCGATTTTGCCAATGAGATCAACCAGGCAGCCTGTTATGTGACTCATCGTCCGTGGTCTGATAAGCAACGAAGTACGATGCTGTCGGGCATGGAAAATACAAAAGACATCACCGTGCGTTTTGGACAACGCATAAAAGCCCTCCGCTTAGAGCGCGGGCTTTCTCAGGAAGCATTCGCAGATAAGTGCGGATTAGATCGCACTTACATCAGCGGGATTGAGCGGGGAGTGAGGAACCCAACGTTAGAGGTAATCGCCGTCATTGCGGATGGACTGGGGGTGGGGTTGGATGGTTTATTTAGATTTTGACGATTAAACAATCATAGTTTGGGACTATTTATCGTTTAATTAATAGCTTGTGAACACCCAGTCGTTTCGAAAACATGCACTTTAACGTTATATAATATTATTCTACCTCTTGAGCAACGCTAAATTCCCCACATTAATTGTTATTCCCCCTTCGGATGACACTGCAGAAAGGTAAATACTGGAAGCAACATTACCTAATTCAATTATAGCTAAACCATATATAATTCCATTAATTTTGCCCCCGAAAAAGCCAACTCTGTTATCAGACTTACATATGTTAATTTAGTAGAAACAAATAATCACCTTCATAATACTCCCGTACACAATCAATTAAATTCATTAATCCTGAAGATTAATAATTATTATTTCAACAGGTTTTAATGGGATATTCACCCTACAAAATATAATATATTAACTCAAATAATTCATAATCCTTTGATTTTATTATTTATTTGAAGTTTTTCAATATTCATGGAAATACTAAGCAGAAACTTAAACCAGCTGATCAGATGTTAAATACTAATAATAACTTGCTAATCACGAAAATTGAGATTCCTGAAATCAATGCTCAACAAATCGGTTAACAAAACATGCAATGGAATGATGACAAAGAATATATTCATTAAATTTACATTGCAAAGAGTCGCATTCCATTACAATATGCTAACATTGTATTTTACATAGCATTTGTCAGATAAGTGACTCACACCCATAAATTTAACTTAAGCAAACAAGTACATGTCATAAGCAGAAAGAAAAAGGTACGTCAAATCAGATAGGAAGACAGAATTTATGCCGATAACCAGTAAAATAGAAGCCAAAGATTTTTACAAAAACCTTCCATCAATTGAACATGAGACAGGTGACATTTGGCTTAATTTGCCAAGTTGGGGGATTGCCAAGCTAAATAAATGTTCAGGCATAGTATTGACTCCCGCTTGTGATTTGAGTCAAAAAAAAACTGAAACAGCTTTTATATTACCAATAATACCACTACGTGATTATCTCTACAGTAAAGCATTTTATTTTGATCTATGGAAAGAAATCAATTCGAAGATTAAAAATATTGGAGAGGAAAAGAGCCATACGTCGAGATATTCCAATCCTGATACCACTATTTTCTATCCTCTTCTGGAAAACCTGGAAAAGGACAAAAAGAAAAAAGCACTATATGAGCAATTAAAAGAATATTGTAATTATATATCTTACGTCAATTTACCAATGGCCCATCGAAATGATAAACCCTCCCCGAATTTCGAAATTATTCTAGGAAAAACAAAATACGAAGATATTCTCAAAAAAATATTTACAAACTCATATAAATCAGATGTTCATTTTTTACCTGCATTTAATAATGCAGGGGAGTACTCAGCAGTTCCTGTGCACTCAGTAGCATTATTTCGCCACTCATATACTGTACCAATTGAAGTTTTAGATGCCGCACAATCTTCTTCATCCGTTTGGTGGGGTGATGATCGAATAACTTTGGCAGCCAGCTCCCCCATAGCCCATTTTTTTGATGAGTGGCCTATAAAAGCATCTGGTCTAAAAGATGATTTTTTGTCCGATTTAATCTCAAGATACCTGTCGATGTTTATGCGACTAGGTTCTCGAGATTTTACAGCACACACAATTGAAAACTTTGTCACCGAAATCAAAGGAGTATAATCCTATGTTTATTGCATTAACCCAGGGTATGGCAGAGTGGTTATTACCAAAGATTGGAGTTATTGATAAACTCCAAGATGTCATGATAAAGACATCAGCCACCCCTAATATTTTATCGGGCAAATTATACAATGAAGGACCATTTAAAATATCCGTATCTCAAGATAATAAATTATTTTGCATTTGGCACTCCGATTATTTAATTGGCACTGGACAAGAATCATTAGCAATTATTAAACTATCTGGCGAACACTCAATTACAAGCGTGCCAAACATCAAAAAAGAGTCGTTAGAAAGATCAATATACCTTGCCAACCAAAGGCTTCAAGGATTACTTGTTGAAGGCGCATTCATGCATAGAAAGCATGACGATAACATCCACACCCTATTAGCAGGCAGAGGTACTGAAGCAAGACAGTACAGCATAGGATACTATGATCAAATTAATGGGGGAGAGGAATCGTCGAGCAGAACTTTACTTTCAGTTGGCCCAGGTGATAGTTTCAGAGAGTTAGTTAAGTGCGTAGAAGATCATATACCATTAATAAATGAATTAGCATCAACTGCAAATAAAATTATATCCGCAGTGAAATTCGAACCTGCTGAGAACGATCCTACACTTGAATCTCTGTCTTTTTCTATTAAAAATTATTTGGATGAAGCAGGGCTCAAAAATGATTTCGGCAACTCCCAAATTGTGGCAGGTGACAAATCCTTGGCTGCAGATGATGTATATCGCACAATGAGTTTCAACTATGATGATTGGGTAGCACAAGACAGTCCATTAACAGAAGCACAACGAAAAGTATTATCATCTGAAGCACTAGATAGATATCCCCTGCGCATACTCGGTCCAGGAGGATCGGGCAAAACGCTTTTAATGCAGCTATTAGCATTAAAAAAGGCTGAATCAGCCCACGAACGAAATGAAGAATGTAAAATAATGTACATAGTTCATTCTGATGCGATGAAATCTAAGGTATTGCAACGTTTTCAATTGCTCGCTGGAGAAAAATCAGATCTATTATCAAATATAAAAATATCAACTCTATCTGAATATTGTAGAGAAAAACTACAACTATCTGTTGATTCGATATTGGATCGTGATGCAGATGATGCAAAACTATTTCAACTTCAGCAAATTAAAGAGGGATTGATACAAGAAAAGAAAAATCATCTAGATAAAATATCGCATAGCGAGTTATTAAAATCTGTTTTTGAAAACACAGACCTTGGAGAGATCTTTGCAAAATTACTTTTATCCGAAATATCAATATCAATTAAAGGCCATGGGTTGGAACAAGACAAAAGAAGGTATGTTGAATCAGAGCGAAATCTCAGCCGTCTTCATGGTGTTTTAAGTAAAGAAGAGCGTGAATTTATATTTACAATCTTCGAATGGTACCACCGTGAAGTTTTTGAGAATTATGGGGTACTTGACCCAGATGATTTAGCATTATCTCTCTATGGTTCAATAAGAACACCTGTCTGGCGCTTACGGAGGAAATCAGAAGGCTTCGATTATATTTTTGTGGATGAAGCTCAACTTTTTAACGAGAATGAACGAAGACTATTTTCATTGCTTTCTAATGATTCTAAAGCTCATGTGCCAATTGCCCTTGCGCTTGATGAAGCACAATCATTTTACGGTCAGTCTAATGCAGGGCTTGCTACTCTGGGAATTAAAGACATATCGAGCCAGAATCTTGACTCTATCCGACGATCAACTCTAGAAATAGCAAAACTTGCTTTTTTTATTATACAGCGAAGCACAAACCTTTTTAGTAGCGACTTCCCGGATTTCACATCTATTGAAAGTTTTAACTGCCCCGTTAAAAGTATGCGATTTGGGAAGCCTTCAATTGAGAAAGAGTCTCCAGAGTCAAAGAATTTTGGGAGATTCATCCTCAAAAGAGTTAGAGATTTTAGATCTGAAAACATTAGACAAATTGCCGTAATTTGCCATACCGAAAGTTTTTGGTCGACAATTGAGAGTGAACTATTTCAAGCAGATTTACCTTTTCAGGTACTTCGAGAACGAGGTGAAAAAATAAAATCAGAACAACCGATTGTCGTATTATGTAGACCTGCGCAAGTTGGAGGTCAAGAATTCGATGCTGTTATAGTTGTTGGTCTTGAAAAAGGAGTACTTAGCTTTAAAGATAACCAAGCATTTGAATCAGCGATCGAGCAACAGATGATCAGAGAAACTTACTTATCGATAACCAGGGCAAGGTATAAAGTAATTTTTGCAATAAGTAAATTATCTTCAGAAAATGAATTAATAGCAGAAGCTGTATCAGCAGGATTAATAACAAAATGATAACATGCGCCCTTTTTTAAAATAGTCAGAACCGTTTAACAAAGGGCCTTCCCAATCAATCACTACGACCTCCAACAATAAGATTTTAAGTATAATCCTCAGCATTAATATAAAATATTATTTTTATTCAAAACGAAACAAAAAGAAATACTTATCACGGACGCAGATATATTTAATATCTATACTATATAGTTTAAACCCTTATTCTAAAGAAGAAATAATAATGTTTTCAAATAACGTTTAATTAGAATGTTAGAACATAACATTTTCTCATTTAAATATTCATACTCCCGCAAAAAAAAACCAGCAACTGCAAAGCTTGCTGGTTTTTTCTGATTTTAACGTTTAATCAGGAGGGCTAATATCATTCCCACTCAATAGTAGCTGGCGGTTTGCCGCTGATGTCATACACCACGCGGGAGATGCCGTTGACTTCATTGATGATGCGGTTGGAGACGCGGCCGAGGAAATCGTACGGCAGGTGCGCCCAGTGCGCGGTCATAAAGTCGATGGTTTCGACTGCACGCAGAGAGACAACCCAGTCGTATTTACGACCGTCGCCCATCACGCCCACGGAGCGTACCGGCAGGAACACGGTGAAGGCCTGGCTCACTTTGTTGTAGAGATCGGCTTTATGCAGCTCTTCAATAAAGATTGCATCGGCACGACGCAGCAGGTCGCAGTACTCTTTCTTCACTTCGCCCAGTACGCGAACACCGAGGCCCGGCCCCGGGAACGGGTGGCGGTACAGCATGTCGTACGGCAGGCCCAGTTCCAGACCAATTTTACGCACTTCGTCTTTGAACAGCTCACGCAGCGGTTCAACCAAACCCATCTTCATCTCTTTCGGCAGGCCGCCCACGTTGTGGTGAGATTTGATAACGTGCGCTTTACCGGTAGCTGAAGCGGCAGACTCGATCACGTCCGGATAGATGGTGCCCTGCGCCAGCCATTTAACGTCTTCCAGCTTCAGTGCTTCTTCGTCGAACACTTCCACGAACACGCGACCGATGATTTTGCGTTTCGCTTCCGGATCGTTCTCGCCAGCCAGCGCAGACAGGAAACGGGACTCGCCTTCCACGTGAACAATGTTCAGACCGAAGTGGTCACCGAACATGTCCATCACCTGCTGGGCTTCGTTCAGACGCAGCAGACCGTTGTCCACAAATACGCAGGTCAGGTTTTTACCGATGGCGCGGTGCAGCAGCATTGCGGTGACGGAAGAGTCCACGCCGCCAGAAAGGCCGAGGATCACTTTGTCTTCGCCCACCTGCTGGCGGATGCGCTCAACGGCGTCATCGATGATTTTTGCCGGCGTCCACAGCGCTTCACATTCGCAGATGTCGCGCACAAAGCGCTCCAGCAGGCGCAGGCCCTGGCGGGTATGGGTCACTTCCGGGTGGAACTGCACGCCGTAGAAGCGTTTTTCTTCGTTCGCCATAATCGCAAACGGGCAGCTTTCGGTGCTGGCAACGGTCACAAAGTCAGACGGAATAGCCGTTACTTTGTCGCCGTGGCTCATCCACACGTCCAGCAGCACCTTGCCTTCTGCGGTCAGGGAATCTTCAATGCCGCGAACCAGCGCGCTGTCGGTCTGAACTTCTACCTGCGCATAACCGAATTCACGTTCGCTGGAGCCTTCAACGTGGCCGCCCAGTTGCATCGCCATGGTCTGCATGCCGTAGCACACGCCAAGTACCGGCACGCCTGCTTCGAACACATACTGCGGGGCGCGCGGGCTGTTGTCTTCGGTGGTGCTTTCCGGGCCGCCAGAAAGGATGATGCCGCTTGGATTGAAGTCGCGGATCTGCGCTTCGGTGACATCCCACGCCCACAGTTCGCAGTAAACGCCCAGTTCACGCACGCGGCGCGCAACCAGCTGGGTGTACTGGGAACCGAAGTCGAGGATCAGAATACGATGTTTATGAATGTTGTCCGTCATTGACGCTACTTCCGAGGCAAGTTACGAAAGCGCCCGGTAAAACCGGGCGCGAAAATCATTAAGAACCCATACGGTAGTTCGGGGATTCCTTGGTGATGGTCACGTCGTGAACGTGACTTTCCTGGATGCCCGCACCGCTGATGCGCACAAATTCCGCTTTGGTGCGCAGGGCGTCGATAGTACCACAGCCGGTCAGACCCATACAGGAACGCAGGCCGCCCATCTGCTGGTGAATGATCTCTTTCAGGCGGCCTTTATAAGCCACGCGGCCTTCGATGCCTTCCGGTACCAGTTTGTCGGCGGCGTTATCGCTCTGGAAGTAGCGGTCAGAAGAGCCTTTGGACATCGCGCCCAGAGAGCCCATCCCACGGTAAGATTTGTAAGAGCGGCCCTGGTAGAGTTCGATTTCGCCCGGGGATTCTTCAGTACCCGCCAGCATGGAGCCAACCATCACAGCGGCTGCGCCAGCAGCAATTGCTTTGGCGATGTCGCCAGAGAAGCGGATCCCGCCGTCAGCGATAACCGGGATGCCAGTGCCTTCCAGTGCTTCAACCGCGTCGGAAACGGCGGTGATCTGCGGAACGCCCACGCCGGTAACGATACGGGTGGTACAGATGGAGCCAGGGCCGATACCGACTTTCACCGCGCTCACGCCCGCGTCCGCCAGCGCACGTGCGCCTGCGCCAGTTGCGACGTTACCGCCAATGATTTGCAGGTCCGGGTATTTAGCACGGGTTTCGCGAATGCGCTGCAACACGCCTTCGGAGTGGCCGTGAGAGGAGTCAATCAGCAGTACGTCAACGCCTGCGGCAACCAGCGCATCCACGCGCTCTTCGTTGCCCGCGCCGGCACCGACTGCCGCGCCAACACGCAGGCGACCCTGCTCATCTTTACAGGCGTTCGGTTTACGTTCTGCTTTCTGGAAGTCTTTCACGGTGATCATGCCGCGCAGGTGGAAACTGTCGTCCACAACCAGCGCTTTCTCAACGCGTTTTTCGTGCATTTTAGCGAACACCACTTCGCGGGATTCCCCTTCGCGAACGGTCACCAGGCGCTCTTTCGGCGTCATATAAACGCTGACTGGCTGGGTCAGGTCGGTCACGAAACGCACATCACGACCGGTGATGATACCGACCAGTTCGTTGTCGCCGTTGACAACCGGGTAACCGGCAAAGCCGTTACGTTCGGTCAGCTCTTTGACTTCGCGCAGGGTGGTGGTCGGCAGCACGGTCTGTGGATCTTTAACCACGCCGGATTCATGTTTTTTCACGCGGCGAACTTCTTCCGCCTGGCGCTCAATTGACATGTTTTTGTGAATAAAGCCAATGCCGCCTTCCTGTGCCAGGGCGATTGCCAGGCGCGCTTCAGTCACGGTATCCATCGCCGCAGAGAGCATAGGAATGTTCAGGCGAATGGTTTTGGTGAGCTGCGTGCTCAAGTCGGCAGTATTCGGCAGAACGGTGGAATGAGCGGGAACGAGGAGGACGTCGTCAAACGTCAGTGCTTCTTTAGCAATACGTAGCATGGGCAATATCTCTGACCTGGGGGGTTAAATATTGCCGTGGCATTATACAGAGCGTAACCGATTGCATCCACACTTTTTTAAGAAAAATACTTGCTATCCCCTCGTATCGGGTTACTATCGACTGAATAACCTGCTGATTTAGAATTTGATCTGGCTCACATGTCATCGTTCCAATCCCCTTCCATTTATACCGTCAGCCGCCTCAATCAGTCGGTGCGCTTACTGCTGGAACGCGAACTTGGCCAGGTGTGGATCAGCGGCGAAATCTCCAACTTTACCCAGCCTTCTTCCGGTCACTGGTACTTCACCTTAAAAGACGACACCGCCCAGGTGCGCTGCGCAATGTTCCGCAACAGCAACCGCCGGGTCACCTTCCGCCCACAACACGGCCAGCAAGTGCTGGTGCGCGCCAATATTACGCTGTATGAACCACGCGGTGAATACCAGGTCGTGGTCGAAAGCATGCAACCGGCGGGCGAAGGTTTACTGCAACAGAAATACGAGCAGCTTAAAGCGAAGCTCGCGGCCGAAGGGCTGTTTGATCAGCAGTTTAAACACCCACTCCCTTCACCTGCGCACTGCGTTGGCGTCATCACCTCGAAAACTGGCGCTGCGCTGCACGATATTCTGCATGTGTTGAAACGCCGCGATCCGTCGCTGCCAGTGGTGATTTACCCGACGGCAGTCCAGGGTGAAGACGCCCCGGCACAGATTGTGCGTGCCATCGAACTGGCGAATGCGCGCCAGGAGTGCGATGTGCTGATTGTCGGGCGCGGCGGCGGTTCGCTGGAAGATTTGTGGAGCTTTAACGATGAACGCGTGGCGCGGGCGATTTTTGCAAGCACCATTCCGGTGGTTAGCGCCGTCGGGCATGAGACCGATGTGACGATTGCCGATTTTGTCGCAGACCTGCGAGCACCAACGCCGTCTGCAGCGGCGGAAATCGTCAGCCGTAATCAACTGGAACTGCTGCGCCAGGTGCAGGCGATGCAGCAGCGTCTCGAAATGGCGATGGATTATTACCTGGCAGGCCGCAACCGCCGCTTTGCTCAACTGAATCATCGCCTGCAACAGCAGCACCCGCAATTGAGGCTGGTTCGTCAGCAAACCGTGCTGGAACGTTTGCAACAGCGCATGCACAACGCACTGGATACCCAGTTAAAGCGCGCATCGTTACGCCAGCAGCGCGTGATGCAGCGCCTGAACCAGCAAAACCCGCAGCCGCGAATTCACCGGGCGCAAACCCGCGTGCAGCAGTTGGAGTATCGCCTCAGCCAGACCATTCGCGACCGCTTAAGTCACACGCGTGAACGCTTTGGTACGGCAATCACCCACCTGGAAGCGGTCAGCCCGCTGGCGACACTGGCGCGTGGCTACAGCGTGACTACTGCGACGGATGGCAAAGTGCTGAAACAGACTAAACAGGTGAAAGCGGGCGATAAGCTGACCACGCGGCTGAACGATGGCTGGGTAGAAAGTGAAGTCAGCGCCGTCAAGCCCGTAAAAAAACCGCGCCAGCGTAAATCCTCCTAATTTGTCCGCCCCCCGGATCCTGCGGTCCTATACTTTTTGTTGTTCTTTTTTGTTTTATCAAGGAGATCAACATGCATTCATATCGCCCGTACAGCGTTATCCCGCCCTATATCCTTCGCCGCATTATTGATAATGGTTCCGAGCTGCAACAGCGTTGCGCCCGGCAGACCTTAACGCACGTGCAAACGCTGATGGCGCACAGCCACGGTAAAGTGGATGCGCCGCTGGTGACCTCGCCCGGTGAACTGGTGCGCGATATTTATGACGCCAAACAAAAAGAGACCCTGCCCGGTGAGCAGGTGCGCTACGAAGGTCAGCCGTCGAATGGCGATGTCGCCGTGGATGAAGCCTACGATTACCTTGGCGTCACGCACGATTTCTTCTGGCAGATTTACCAACGCAACTCGCTGGATAACCAGGGGATGATCCTCAGTGGCACCGTGCATTACGGCAAAGAGTATCAAAACGCCTTCTGGAACGGTCAGCAGATGGTTTTTGGCGATGGTGACGGTGAGATTTTTAACCGCTTTACGATAGCCATTGATGTGGTGGCGCACGAACTCAGCCACGGCGTCACAGAAACAGAAGCGAACTTAATCTACTTTGAACAAGCGGGCGCACTGAATGAGTCGCTATCAGATGTTTTTGGATCACTGGTGAAGCAGTATCACAAACAGCAAACCGCCGCCGAAGCAGACTGGATTATTGGCGAAGGTTTGCTGGCAAAAGGCATTCACGGCCGCGGGCTACGTTCGATGTCTGAGCCTGGCACCGCCTATGATGACCCGTTATTGGGTAAAGATCCGCAGCCCGCGCATATGAAGGACTATGTCAAAACCCGGGAAGATAATGGCGGCGTACATCTGAACTCAGGTATTCCTAACCGCGCGTTTTACCTGGCGGCGACCGCCGTTGGCGGGCATGCCTGGGAGCAAACAGGGTACGCCTGGTACGATACCGTCTGCGATAAGTCACTGGCGCAAGACGCGGATTTCGCCGCCTTCGCGAAACTCACCATCAAACACGGCGAAAAACGCTCCGGCAAAAAGGTGTCGGCGGCCATTGAGCGGGCGTGGAAAGATGTCGGAGTATTATGATGAACGAACCGGAATTAACCGACGATGCGGTGGTGGAGTTAGCCCGTGAAGGCGGGCTGGCTTTTATGCCGGCGCTGAGCGGCAAACGGCGGATAGTCATTGCCCGGCTCAGCGCCGAGCAGCGCCAGCGCCTGGTTGAGATCCTGCATCAGGCGTTGCCGCTCGGGCAACCGCCCGGGAAGCCAGACTCACCAGGACGCGGCGATCAGCGCTTTTACCGTGTGCAGATAACCTGGACCTCACAGCCGACAGATATGCTGTTGCTGATCCCGGAAAGCAAAGCGCCACCCTCATTTGTCGAGCTGTGGCGCGAAGGTGAAGCGTGTATCTGCAAGTCTTAACGCAGGGTAAATTCAACGCGTTTTTTGGAAATCAGCCCGTGGCCGTGCTGGCAGAAGAAGTCCACCGCGCCACAGGCTTTTAACACCTCCAGAGGCTGATGGCACTCCGGGCAGTTGGCCTGTACGTCAATGTCTGCATCGCAGCCGTGGCAGTGGGCATGCGTTCCCATCAGTTCCAGCGGGTTGTGGCAGGTCGGGCATTTTAAATCCATAACGTGCTCCTTAATGTTTCGCTGGGCTTATCATACACCGCCGCAGACAAAAAACCCGCCAGCCGGCGGGTTTTGAGCGAATGGTTACTTACTTTTCTTAATGTGCTTGATCAGGCGCTTACGTTTACGCATCTGGTTCGGCGTCAGGGTGTTGCGCTTCTCTGCAAACGGGTTTTCCCCTTCCTTGAACTGAATACGGATCGGCGTGCCCATCACATCCAGCGATTTACGGAAGTAGTTCATCAGATAGCGTTTGTAGGAATCCGGCAAGTCTTTAACCTGGTTACCGTGGATCACCACAATCGGCGGGTTATAACCACCGGCGTGCGCGTATTTCAGCTTCACGCGGCGACCGCGCACCAGCGGCGGCTGATGATCTTCCGATGCCATGGTCATAATGCGAGTCAGCATCGCGGTGCTAACGCGGCGGGTAGAGCTGTCGTAGGCTTCGCGAACCGACTCAAACAGGTTACCAACGCCGCTGCCGTGCAACGCAGAGATAAAGTGCACGCGGGCAAAATCGATAAAGCCGAGGCGGTAATCCAGCGTCTCTTTAACCTGCTCTTTCACTTCCTGGGTCAGACCATCCCACTTGTTGACCACAATCACCAGCGAGCGACCACTGTTGAGGATAAAGCCCAGCAGCGACAGATCCTGGTCGGAGATGCCTTCGCGGGCATCAATCACCAGCAGCACCACGTTAGCGTCTTCGATTGCCTGCAACGTTTTGATAACGGAGAACTTCTCCACCACATCGGTGATTTTGCCACGCTTACGCACGCCCGCCGTATCGATAAGTACGTACTCACGTTCATCGCGCTGCATCGGAATGTAGATACTGTCACGCGTGGTGCCCGGCATGTCGTACACCACCACGCGATCTTCGCCAAGAATACGGTTAGTGAGTGTGGACTTACCGACGTTCGGACGACCGACAATAGCCAGCTTGATCGGCAGATCCTGCGGGTTAAAATCGTCTTCCGGCTCTTCTTCTTCGCCGTTTTCACGGGCTTCGAACTGCGCCCAGTACTCCGCGTCTTCGTCCACCTCTTCCGGTGGATTCAGCTCGTCCATCCACGGCATCAGCACGTGTTCCAGCAGGCTGGTCACGCCGCGCCCGTGAGAAGCGGCAATGGCGTAGATTTCGCCGAGACCCAGCGAGTAGAAATCTGCCGTTGCCTGATCCGGGTCCAGACCATCGGTTTTGTTCGCCACGAGGAAGGTCGGTTTTTCACGCGCACGCAAATGCTTCGCAATGGCAGAGTCTGCAGGCATCAGGCCTGCGCGCGCATCCACCATAAACAGCACCACATCAGCTTCTTCAATCGCCAGCAGCGACTGTTCCGCCATGCGGGTTTCCACACCATCTTCCGTGCCGTCGATACCGCCGGTATCGATGCAGATAAACTCACGGCCTTCCACTTCAGCACGACCGTACTTACGGTCACGAGTCAGACCCGGGAAATCCGCTACCAGCGCATCACGGGTGCGTGTTAAACGGTTAAATAGCGTGGATTTTCCAACGTTAGGGCGCCCGACAAGCGCGACCACAGGTACCATGTTTGAAGCCTCATTACAGAAAATTCATTAGCAAAACGGTGCGATTTACGCAGCGTTTTAAAAACAGGAAAACGGCCCCTGCAACAGGAGCCGTCTTCGGGAACGACAACCTCAGCGCGATTAACGCGTGATGGCGTACAGCGTACCGTCTTTTGCCTGGATCAGCAGTTTGCCATCGGCAACGACCGGCTCGGTCAGGAAACCAGAGCTGTCGACTTTCTGCTGCGCCACAAAACGGCCGTCCTCGACATTAATCCAGTGCACATAGCCTTCGCTATCGCCTGTCACGATATAACCATTATACAACGCCGGAGCGGTAAGGTTACGGTGCAACAGGTCGCTTTGTGTCCACAGGGTCACGCCACCATCAGTGGTGAGCGCCAGAATACGGTCGTTCTGATCGATAAGATAGATACGGTTGCCATCAACGATAAAGTCGCTGACGGAACCCAGCTCACGCTTCCACATGATCTGACCGCTGCGCAGATCCAGCGCCGTCATGTTGCCATTGTAGGCCAGCGCGTACACCACGCCATTCACCACCACCGGCGTGGTATCCACATCGCTCAGACGATCGATTTCCGTCGGTCCGTTTGCCTGGGAGATGCGCTGCTGCCAAATCAACTGGCCTTGCTGCATCAACACCGCACTCACACGACCGTTGTCACCGCCAACAATGGCAGCGCCAAAAGCAGCAGTCGGCGCAGACTCACCGCGCAGGGAGAGCGCGGGCATATCCAGGTTAACGGTCCATTTCACTGCACCGTCAGTTTCATTCAGCGCTTGCAACTGGCCGTTGCTGGTATGGATCAGTACCAGACCGTCGCTGACTACCGGGCGAGACAGCGCCTCACCGGCCACTTTCGTTTGCCAGGCTGCGGAACCGTCGCTGGTGTTCAGCGCATACACACGCGCTTTTTCGCTACCCACATACACATGACCGCCGGAAACGGTCACACCGCCAGACAGCTGCGCAGAACGAGTAGAGAACCAGCCATCTTTTTCGGCCAGATTCACGGACCAGACTTCACGACCATCTTCGGCATGCAAGGCTTTCACCACACCATGGCGATCGGCAGCATACACCACGCCATCCGCAAAGGCCGGATGCAGGTTGGAATAGAAGTCGCCGATACCGTTGCCAACGGAAGTGCTCCACGCCGTTGACGGCGTAAACTGGTTTTCAACAACCGGCAGCGGGGACATTTTGACAACATCTTCTTCGCCGTTGAACAGGGAACAGCCGCTCAATAACGTAACGGAAAGCAGTCCAGGCAGAAGTAATTTACGCAATTGCATCGGGTCCCTCTTAGATGGACAAATTATTAATTTTCATTTGCATCATTTCACTCAACGCAGGGGAAGCATTGTTTTTAATGCCGTTTTCCCATGCGGTGCGCGCGCCTTGTTTGTCGCCTTTGCTCAGCAGTGCTTCGCCACGCAAATCAGCCACGATAGCCGACCAGCTGTCGCCTTTGACGGCATCCAGCGTTTTCAGCGCCACATCTTGCTGCTTCAGTTGTACCTGAACACGGGCCAGACGCACGTTGATCATCGATTTCAGATTCTCATCGCTGGTTGCCGCAAGCCCTTGTTGCAACTGGGCGGCGGCTTTATCCAGCTCGTTTTTCTCAACATACTGCTGTGCAAGTTCCAGCGAAGCCAACGCACCGTAGGTGTTTTTATTGTCAGCAGCGAACTTCTCCGCCGCTACGAACGATTCCGGTTTGCCAGCCTGAAGCGCGGAGACCGCGGTTTCATAAGCTTGCGATGAGGCTTTTGCTGTATCCGCCTGATGACTGGTCCAGTAACGCCAGCCAACCAGCGCACCGATACCTAAAACAACGCCAACAGCCAGCGCTTTGCCGTTCTCGGCAAAGAAGCGCTTAATCGCGTCTACCTGGTCGTTTTCGTTTTCGTAAATTTCCACGCAGTCCTTCTCCTTAACGATAATTCACCGGGGAGATTAGCCCAGTAGTGTGCGCAAATGCGCCGCAACGCTGTCCTGCGTTACCGTACTCTGCTCACCAGAGCGTAAATCCTTCACCACAACATTACCGTCGGCGATTTCAGATTCGCCGAGCACCAGTGCGACGCGAGCGCCCCACTTATCTGCACGTGCAAATTGCTTTTTGAAATTGCCGCCGCCGTGGTTCATCATCAGCCGTACGCCAGGTAACGCATCACGCACCTGTTCACCCAACTGCATTGCAGCGGATTGCGTATCGGCGCCAGACGCCACCAGGTATATATCGACAACGGATTCTGCTTTAAATTCCGGATTAACTGCCTGAACTAACAAAACAAGTCGTTCGAGGCCCATTGCGAAGCCCACCGCAGGGGTCGCACGACCGCCCAGTTGCTCGACCAGACCGTCATAACGACCACCGGCACACACGGTGCCCTGCGCGCCCAGACTGGTGGTGACCCACTCAAACACGGTGCGGTTGTAGTAGTCCAGACCGCGCACCAGGCGCTGGTTAACGGTGTAGGCAATACCTGCCGCATCCAGGAACGCGCAAAGACCTGCGAAGTGTTCGCGGGACTCGTCATCCAGGTAATCACCCAGTTTCGGCGCATCGTTCAGCAGCGTCTGGATGTCCTGATTTTTGGTATCCAGCACGCGCAGCGGGTTGGTGTACATGCGACGCAGGCAATCTTCGTCGAGCTTATCTTTATGCTGTTCCAGGAACGCCACCAGCGCATCACGGTAGGTCGCACGTGCTTCCAGCGAACCGATGGAGTTAAGTTCAAGCGCAACGTGAGAAGCAATCCCCAGCTCGCGCCACCAGCGGGCAGTCAGCATAATCAGCTCGGCATCAATATCCGGCCCTTGCAGGCCAAACACTTCGACACCCAACTGGTGGAACTGGCGGTAGCGCCCTTTCTGCGGACGTTCGTAGCGGAACATCGGCCCGACGTACCATAAGCGCTGTTCCTGATTGTACAGAAGACCATGCTCGATGCCGGCGCGTACACAGCCCGCCGTACCTTCGGGACGCAGTGTCAGGCTATCGCCGTTGCGATCGTCAAAGGTGTACATCTCTTTTTCAACCACGTCGGTCACTTCACCGATCGCGCGTTTGAATAACGGGGTCTGCTCTACAATCGGCAAACGGATTTCACTGTAACCGTAGCTGCCGAGCACGTTTTTTAAGGTGCCTTCAATGCGCTGCCAGATGGCGGTCTCGCCAGGCAGATAATCGTTCATGCCGCGAATGGCTTGAATATTCTTTGCCACGTTTATTCTCTTTATGAATACAAAAAATGAACCCTCAGGGCCGGAGCGCCTGGCGGGTTCATCATACACGGGAAGCCAGCCGCTTCCCAGTCACGTTATTTTTCTACCTGTTGCACGTCGATACGGCGCGCTTCGTCCAGAATCGACGCTTTCGCGCGAATGCGGGCTTCAAGCTGGCTGATCATATCGCTGTTATCAAGGCGATCTTTGCGCACACCGTCTTCATACAGGCCGCTCTTCTTGTTGCCGCCTGTCACGCCCAGCGTAGAGACCAGCGCTTCGCCCGGACCGTTCACCACGCAGCCAATAATAGAAACATCCATTGGCGTGATGATATCTTCCAGGCGTTGCTCCAGCGCGTTAACCGTACCGATAACATCGAACTCCTGACGGGAACAGGTCGGACAAGCGATAAAGTTAATACCGCGGGAGCGGATGCGCAGCGATTTCAGGATATCGAAACCGACTTTGATCTCTTCTACCGGATCGGCCGCCAGCGAAATACGCAGCGTGTCGCCAATCCCTTCGGAGAGCAGCAGGCCGAGGCCAATCGCCGATTTCACCGCGCCCGCGCGTGCCCCACCGGCTTCGGTGATGCCCAGATGCAGCGGCTGTTCGATCTGCTTCGCCAGCAGGCGATAAGACTCAACAGCGAGGAACACATCAGAGGCTTTGACGCTGACTTTGAACTGATCAAAGTTCAGGCGATCGAGATGATCCACATGGCGCATGGCAGATTCGAGCAGCGCCTGCGGCGTCGGTTCGCCGTATTTTTCCTGCAGATCTTTTTCCAGCGATCCGGCGTTAACGCCGATGCGGATAGGGATGTTTTTGTCACGCGCACAATCAACAACGGTGCGAATACGCTCTTCGTTGCCGATATTACCGGGGTTGATACGCAGGCAATCAACGCCGTATTCCGCCACTTTCAGCGCAATGCGGTAGTCAAAATGAATGTCCGCCACCAGCGGAACGCTCACCTGCTGTTTGATCAGTTTGAACGCTTCCGCCGCGTCCATGGTCGGGACGGAAACGCGGACGATATCCGCGCCGACGCGCTCAAGGGCTTTGATTTGGTTAACTGTGGCTTCAACATCCGTGGTGCGGGTGTTTGTCATTGACTGCACAGCGATAGGAGCCCCATCGCCGATTGGCACATTACCAACGTAAATCCGTTTCGATTTCCGACGCTGAATCGGAGCCTGGTTATGCATGAAAAATCTCCCGCGTTGCCCGTCTGTTACTGTACTGCTGATTGTTCGGCATTGAGGGTCAGACGCGCAACCTGGTTAGTTCTGATAAAACGACTCAGATCGACAGGTTTACCCTGATACTGGATCTGAACAGCTGACGGCGCGCCGATTTTCAGTTTATACGGCGCCTGGCCCGCCAGATTCAACGTCGCGTCTTTACGCTGCATGCCGCTGAACAGTTTTTTGCCCGTCGCGTCGCTCACTTCCAGCCAGCAGTCAGCGTTAAAGGTCATCGCCAGACCATTGCTGTTGGCAACCGCGCCAGCAACGCCCGCCTGATCGGTCGGCAATTGCCCATTGTTCGCCATTGTCGCAGGAGCAGAATCAACATTGGCCTGAGACGGCGGTACCACGGCATTCTGGTTAGCCGTGTTTGCCGGGGCTTGCTGTGTAACAGCCTGAGCCGTTGTGGTCGGCGCGGGCTGTTCAACTGGCGTAGAGGAGTTATCTACCGGCGCGGAAGAGGAGTCGGTATTCAGTGGAACACTCTGCTCATTGCTGTTGTTGGCATTGAGTTCAGCAGAAGATTGATCGGCCATGGTGCTGATCTCTTCCTGTTGCGCTTTATGGTTCTGCCACCACCAGGCACCCGTCAGGCCAATAACTACAAACAGCACCAGCCAGGTAAAGCTCATCAGCCAGCCGTCGCGTTTCTTACGCGGTTTGCCCAAAGCGAACGTCTGCATCGGAGCGACTTTCGCAGCTCTGACCGGCGCTTGCTTTTCAATCATCGGCAGTAATTCTTCTTCCGGAATGTGCACTAAGCGGGCATAAGAGCGGATATAACCACGCACAAAGGTAGAGGCCAGATCGGCAGGGGATCTGTCTTCTTCGATATCGCGTACCGTGGAAACCTTCAGGCACAAGCGCTCTGCAACCGCTTGTTGGCTGAGTCCAAGTTGTTCACGGGCGCTGCGCAGACGTACGCCAGTGGTTTGTGCTTCATTTTGGTCGTGAGTGGCTTCAGTATTCATTCGCTACAACTACTGGTACGTGAAATTAAACATTCAGGCGCGCGTGACCGCAATGCCCACACGCGCCGCGAAAAAACCGGGTCAATTAAGCCTGGACCCATAGTATAAGACTGTCAGGCTTTGCATAACAGAACAGCTTTCAGCACTTTTTGCTAAGCCGTTGTTCCATCACTACATACTGCCTCAAAGTCAGGAGAAACGCACCGTAATTATTGATGACCTGCATACGTACAGGCCAAATATTCGTCGTTTTTAGAAAATGCAGCACATTCTTCGTGCTGCGTTTTCACATTACAGTGACTTCACCGCAATCGGTTCGCCTTGCATACGCTTACGCAGGGTACGTTTGGTCCGGTCGATCACATCGCCCGCCAGCTGACCGCAAGCAGCATCGATATCGTCGCCGCGAGTTTTACGTACAATTGTAGTAAAACCATAGCTCATCAGCACTTTACAGAAGCGATCGATACGGCTGTTAGAACTGCGGCCATACGGAGCGCCCGGGAACGGGTTCCAGGGGATCAGGTTGATCTTGCACGGTGTATCTTTCAGCAACTCCGCCAGTTGGTGCGCATGCTCAGTGCCATCATTCACATGATCGAGCATGACGTACTCAATAGTCACGCGCCCCTGGTTGGCGTTGGATTTTTCCAGGTAGCGACGCACCGCTGCGAGGAAGGTTTCGATATTGTACTTTTTGTTGATCGGTACAATTTCGTCACGAATTTCATCGTTCGGCGCATGTAGGGAAATCGCCAGTGCGACGTCGATCATGTCGCCCAGTTTATCCAGCGCCGGAACCACGCCAGAAGTAGAGAGCGTCACGCGGCGTTTGGACAGACCAAAGCCGAAATCATCCAGCATGATTTCCATCGCCGGAACGACGTTAGTCAGGTTCAGCAGCGGCTCGCCCATGCCCATCATCACCACGTTGGTAATAGGACGGTTGCCGGTGACTCTTGCCGCACCAATGATTTTCGCCGCACGCCACACCTGGCCGATGATTTCGGAAACGCGCAGGTTGCGGTTAAAGCCCTGCTGTGCGGTTGAGCAGAATTTACACTCCAGCGCACAACCGACCTGTGAAGAGACGCATAAAGTGGCGCGATCCTCTTCCGGGATATAGACGGTTTCAACGCGCTGATCGCCTACCGCGATCGCCCATTTGATGGTGCCGTCGGAAGAGCGTTGCTCTTCAACAACTTCCGGCGCGCGGATCTCGGCGACTTCTTTTAACTTGCCGCGCAGGACTTTGTTGATGTCGGTCATTTCATCAAAGTCATCGCTGCAATAGTGATACATCCACTTCATGACCTGATCGGCCCGGAAGGGTTTCTCACCTAAATTTTTGAAAAACTCGCGCATCTGCTGACGGTTTAAATCCAGCAGGTTAATTTTTGCATCTTTATTGGGGATCGTGAGAGCGTCGTTCTCAGGTATGACAATTTGTTCAGACATAATTTATTCCGGCCTCGTTATTACACGTTATGGCCCCTGGAGGGTTAAAAAGAAGCGCCCCAGGTAAGCGTCTGCTCATCCTGGGGCGCAGCATTGTACAAATTCTGACGCACAGATACCACGTTTGCACGCGGCATTTCACAAATTAAAGTGTAAAACTCGTTACACAGATTAACGGGTGATTAGCGGGTGCGCGGGCACACTTCGCCTTCAGCGAAGAAGTAAGCGATTTCGCGGGCAGCAGATTCAAGGGAATCAGAGCCATGAGTACCGTTTTCAGTGAAGCTGTCAGCGTAGTCAGCACGCAGAGTGCCCGCCAGTGCGTTCGCAGGATTGGTTGCGCCCAGCAGGTCACGGTGACGCTGTACCGCATTTTCGCCTTCCAGAACAGAGACCACAATCGGGCCGGAAGTCATGAACTCAACCAGACCGTCAAAGAACGGGCGACCTTCGTGCTCAGCGTAAAAACCGCGAGCCTGTTCAACGGTCAGATGCAGCATTTTGGTGCCGACAATTTTGAATCCTGCCGCTTCAAAGCGAGAGAAGATGCCGCCAATAACGTTTTTTGCCACCGCGTTTGGTTTGATGATGGAAAAAGTACGTTCAATAGCCATGATTACCTCTGTAAGTTGTTCTGTTGTCGTACATACATATGAGTATGACCTGGCGCGGATTATAAAGAGCAACGGGGGCGTTGCCTATGGATTAAGGTAACATTTTTTTAAAATAAGACGAGTTTCAGCAACACCTTTCACTAAACTCACTATTTAACAGGTTATTGCACAGTAAACTGCACCGCAGCGACCTGCCCCGCGTCATCCATAACCAATAACTGATACTCACCGGTCTTATCAAGTTTCAGGCTCAATAAATTCTCGTGCGGCGACAGGGGTTCACCATTCAGAAACCACCAGCGCCCCCCTTCCCCGCCGCTGCTTTGCACCGGCAGCAGTACAAAAGCTTGCCCCGGAATACGCTTAATCACCGCGCCCTCACGCACGCCACTGAGCAGTAGTGGCGGCGGCGCATTATCATTACGCGGCGGGCAGTGCTTATCTGCCGGGGGTAAACGCGCCACCCGCCGTTCTCCTGGCGGTAGCCAGGGCTCCAGCGGCAACGGCCAGACAATCCAGGTTTTCTGCTGCGCATCCGCGCAGTCTGCCGCAACGCGTCGGCCTTCACGGTTTAACCACAGCGGGAAATTGATGCCGTGCATCCCTTCCTGCTCTGGCATCAGCAAGGTGGGGGGCTGACTGTCCTCCAGCAACCAGGTCGCCAGACGGCGACGGCAATTGCTGTCTCCCTCCGGCAAACTTTGCCCGCCAGGCCAGCAAATCACGCCCTGACTGACCGATGGCGGGCGTGGATCGCGCGGCAATTTCCCCTGCTCAAGCGCCGAACGCGCCTGCAGCAGGTTGTTCACCTGGTTAAGCAACGGTACGGCGCTGGCAAAGCCAAATTGCCCGGCGACCGGCGTGCCATCCGGCCTGCCGGTCCAGATCCCGATCACGTAGCGGGCATTGACACCGATAGCCCAGGCATCACGGTAGCCATAACTGGTGCCCGTCTTCCAGGCCAGCGGCGCGACCTGCGGCAATACGGCGTCCGGCATCGGTTGCGCTTCCCCGGCCAGAATACGGCGGATGATCCACGCCGCGCCCGGTGACATTAACCGTCGTTCCACCAGCGGCGCATCCGGCGTCAGGCGCAGTTGCCCGGCTTTGCCACCGCGGGCAAAAGTACTGTAAGCGGCGGCAATATCTTCCAGCCGCGCCCCTGCGCCGCCGAGGATTAACGACAAATTGGGTTCAGCCCCGGCCGGTAAGCTCAACGGCAGTCCGGCATTACGCAGATTACCGGCAAACTTTTTCGGCCCGTAGGCTTCCAGCACCTGCACCGCCGGTAAATTCAGCGAACGCACCAGCGCTTCGCTCATGCTGACAGGGCCGTGAAACCCACTGTCAAAATTGCCGGGACGATAATCCCCGACCCGCCGCGGCACATCCTGCAGTAACGACGCCGGGTGAATTAATCCTTCATCCAGCGCCATACCGTAGATAAACGGCTTCAGCACCGATCCTGGCGAGCGCACCGCGCTGACCATATCCACATGGCTGAAACGACTGTCATCATTGATGTCTACCGAACCGACCCAGCCGCGCACCTTCATATCGGTATGATCAACCACGATCATCGCCAGCGAACTGCGCAGCGGCAGACGCGTTTTGACACTCAGCGCCAGCTCTTCAAGCTGCCGTTGCAAACTGGCGTCCAGCGTGGTGGTGATTTTTAACGTCCGGCTTTCACCAAGCATACGTCTGG
Organism: Kosakonia sp. ML.JS2a; assembly: GCF_025642095.1. Lineage (GTDB taxonomy): Bacteria > Pseudomonadota > Gammaproteobacteria > Enterobacterales > Enterobacteriaceae. The sequence goes on along the minus strand of NZ_CP106754.1, from coordinate 1,364,145 downwards.
CAAACAGCGGCGCCAGTTGCGGCATTTGCCGGGGTGCCAGCCAGACCGGTTCCTGTCGTGACTCTTTCACCTGCGCTGCAGGCCATACTTGCTGTGACGCCATGCGCTCAAGCACTTTGTCACGCGCCGCCTGCGCTCGTTCCGGCCAGCGGTCAGGGCGCAGACGACTTGGCGCTTGCGGCAGGACAGCCAGCAACGCGGCTTCGGCATAACTGAGTTTTGCAGGTGGTTTGCCCAGGTAAGCCCAGCTTGCTGCGCCCACTCCTTGCAACGTGCCGCCAAAGGGCGCACGGTTCAGGTAGAGCGTGAGAATGTCGCGTTTGGAAAGGTGCCACTCCAGTTGCAGCGCACGCCAGAGCTGGCGCACTTTGCCACCGAAAGTCCGGGGGTGAGGATCAAGCAGGCGGGCGACCTGCATAGTGAGTGTGCTGCCGCCCGACACCACGCGCCCGGAGCTGAGATCCTGCCAGGCGGCACGGAGAATGGAAAACGGGTTAACGCCAGGATGATCCCAGAACCAGCGATCTTCATACTGGATCAGCGCCTGCAAGTAACGCGGCGAAACCTCTTCGATGGTCACCGGATAGCGCCAGATGCCGTCAGCATCGGCAAAACGCCATAGCGGTGTGCCATCTTCCGCCACCACCACGCGCGCGGGATCCACCTCGCTGAGCGGTAGCGGCCAGATGTTATCCGCAGCGATCACCGCCAGCACCAATAACAGGGGCGCACCCACCAGCCAGCGCCAGCGGGTGCGCATCAGACGCACAATCTTCACGTTACGGCACGATAGTTAGCGAGCCGCTGGTCGCGCCTGTCGCCCGCCACTGCGGTACGTACATGGATTCCACCTGCGGCGCAGGAATCTGGTAATGACCCGGAGTCACCGCCCGCGCCAGATAGACCAGCGTAACGGGTTGACCTTCGCTTACCGGAACCGCCGCCACAAAGCGATCGTCGCGGAACTCCATATGCTGGATATCCGCCTGCTGCATACGGTTTAGCAGTTCCTGCACTTCACTGCCGCTGTCCTGCAAGCTGGCGCTGCTGCTGGCCAGATTCTGGTTTTCCAGCTCCAGACCGGCAGGCAGTAAATCCACCACCAGCGCATCCGGTACGTTCTGGCTGGCGCTCACTTCCAGCCATACCAGCACCAAATCGCCGCTTTTCAGCGATGAGAGGGACTTGCTACGGCCATCAGTACCCAGAATGTTGCGTTCAATACGCAGCACATTGGCGGAAGGCGTCGGCGCATGGTCCGGGTAACCGCTGCTGTCCAGGCGTAACCATAACGGGGTTGAGCCGCTGTTGGTTACCTGCAGTGAAGCCAGTTGATCGGCATCCAGGTTACGGCTCTGCGCATTATCGCCACCCAATGCAGCGGCATCGAGCGAGGTTTGCGCCTGCCAGCTACCGGATGCGTTTTGCAGGTTACGCCCGGCCAAAAACAGCGCGTTACTCTCTTGAGTCGATAACCAGCGCTGACCGTACGCTTGTTCAGACAAGGTGGTCAGCAGGCGCGTTTGCACTTGCGGCAGCAGGTTGTTGTCCTGCAACAGCGCCAGCATCAGCGCGTTATCACGCAGATCGCTGCCGTAATCCGCGAGCCAGCGGTTGTTCTGCACCCGTGACGTTTTCAGCGCCAGGTTGATCGCCTGTTCGCTGCGTTGCGCATCGCCCATCAGTTTTAACGCCACACCCAGTTGCATCAACGGCAGCGCCGCTTTGGCCTGCTCATGGCGCTGCCAGACATCACGCAGTGCGCCCAGCGGGGCTTTTTGCTGACGTGCCAGCACCAGCGCAGCATAGCTTTGTACGGCAAACCTGGTGGCGGGTAGATCGTCGCTATAACGGATCGCCATCGTCGCCGGATCCTGCAGGTAGCGCAGCAAGCGATTGTTGGCATTATTCAGCGCATTTGTCGGTACGCTGTAACCCTGGGCGGAGGCGCTGACCAGGAAGTCAGTGACGTAGGCAGTTAACCAGTACTCTTCTGAACCGCTCTTATCCCACAGCGAGAAACCACCGTCGTCACGCTGCATTTGCAACAGCCGGGAGATACCCAGATCCACCGCAGCACGTCGCTGCTCGTCGCTCTCGCCTTTGATGCCCAGCGCTTTAAGCTGTGCGGCGTTGGTGTACAGCGACGGGAACAGGCCGCTGGCGGTTTGTTCCAGGCACCCGTACGGGTAGGCTTTCAGTTCCTGAATATAGCGCGCAAGGTTCAACGGGGGTTTGCCGCTGAACAGTACACGCCCTTGCAGCGTTGTCGGGGAAATTCCGGCAAGGTGCTGCGCAGGGGCATGCCAGCTCTCACCGGGGTTCAGCATCGCGCCGCTGTTAACGGTCTGCGCAGCAAATGCCGGACGTACGCCAAGTTTCCACTGTTTCTGCTGTGGCGAAAACGTTTCGCCCGGCAGCGTCAGCCCGCTGATTTGCGCACTGATCTCACCCTCGCCAAAACCGTCCAGCGCACGCACCGGAATAAACAACGTCTTACGCTGCCCGGCAGCCAGTTTTACCGCTTCAGGCTGACCACTTTCCAGCGTCAGCAATCCACTTGCTGCCAGCGCCACATTCAGGGTTTGCGGCTGATCGGTAAGGTTAGTGACGTCCAGCGTCAGGCGGGAAGTGTCGCCGCTACCGAGGAAGCGCGGCATATTCATGTCGGCAATCACCGGAGCCGCAACAATCACTTTGCCTTCGCTGCTGCCAAAATCTTCCGCCGTCCAGGCTTGCGCCATCACGCGCAATTCACCATTGAAATCACCAATTGGCAGCGTCACCGTGCCTTCACCGTGCTCATCCAGCGTGACCGGCTGCGCCTGCTGGGCAATAATGGTGACATGGTTGACCGGCGGTTTACCGCCACGGTTCATTTCATCGCCGTCACCACCGAAACGCAGTGCAGCAAGACGCCCCTGTCCTTCAATTACCTGGCCGTAGATATCGTAAATATCCGCACCGTAGCGTTTTTGGCCGAAGAAGCCCTGCCACGGATCTGGCGTCACGTAATCCGTAATGTTAAGCACGCCGCTGTCTACTGCGGAAAGCAACACATTGATCTGTTTAGGCGTTTCGCCATTTTTCACTGCCGCCTTCACTTTCACCGTTAACGGCTGGTTCGGGCGCATTTTTTGCGGGGTATTCAGCGTGACATCAAGACGGCGGTTTTCATCCCCCATCGGCAGATGCAGCAGACCGACGGCGCGTTTCGGCGTCGCGGACTTCGACTTGTCGCCAGGGCGGACCACCAGCGTGCTGATATACAGATCGTGGCGCTGCCATTTCTGATCGACAGGAATGGAGAGATCGAGGCCGTCTGCCGGCACATCAATTTCCTGCCACCACAGCGGGCCTTCTGCCGATTCGATCATCGCATAGCCTTTGCCCGCAGCAGGCGCAATCACGTGCAGCTTGACGGTATCGCCCGGTTTGTAGGCCGGTTTATCCAGTTTCATGGTGACGCGATCAGGACGAACAGCGCCCGCACCGTCGCTGTTATCCTGCCAGCTGTAACCGGCCCAGAAACGCACGCTGCTGAGGGTATCGTCCGGCCCTTTCACCTCCAGACGATAGGCGCCCCACTCCACCGGGAAGGTCACTTTACCGGTTTCATTCGCCGCCAGGTTGAGGCTCTGCTCGCCTTCAACCAAATCTTTCTGATTGAACTGCGACTGCCAGCCTTCGCTTTCTGACCAGTTCCAGAAGTAATCGCGACGTTCGCGGATCAATCGCACCTGCAAATCACTGACTGCTATTTTCTTACCTTCGGCATCGGCATAGACGATGTCGAACGCCGCGTTGCTGTCTTCATCCACAATCGGCTGATTGACGGTGGTGTCGGTGCGATAGCCATACACCGCTTTTGAGGCAAACTGCGGGCGGATACCCGGCAGCGCCTGCGCAGGCCAAATGGCTTGCTGCGCGCGGCGGGTAACCGGACGACCACCCGACTCCAGCAGGCTGGCCTGCAAAATGACTTCTAACGGCGAGTGACTCTCTTGCCACTGGCTGGCGGTGGTGACTTCGCCCTGACCGTTGTCATCCAGCGTCAGGTGCACCTCATCCAGACTGCGGCTGAGGTTTTCTTCCGCGATGTCGCCAAACTGGAACCCTGGCAACGCCTGGACGGCTTCGCGCAGCGGGCGTAAATAGAGCTGCCCTTGCAACGTGTTACCGCTGGCGGGCGCACCATAGAGATAGTGACCGTTCACGTTAAACACCACGTCATCCGCTGGTGCAACCGGCGATGTCTGCGGGGTGATATTCAGCGCCATGCGCTCCGGCATAAAGTCTTCAACATGGAAGCCCCACTCGCGCGGCTGGTTGTCGCCGGTATTGGCGCGGATATGCCACATCCCGGTTTGCGCGCTGGCTTCCAGCGGATAGGTAAAATGATACAGCCCGTTCTGCGGCTGGCTGACCACCGTGCGGATCACCTGCCCGTCCGGTTTCACGACGTCCAGTTTCACCGGTTGCGCGGTCAACGGCTTACCGTCGCTGTCGCGTAGCAGACCGTTGAGGATCACGGTTTCCCCCGGACGATAGAGATCGCGCGGGCCAAACATAAAGAACTGTTTGCTGTAGCCCGGATCGCCGGTAATGGCAAATTCCGCCAGATCCAGCGCCGGTAATTTCAGATCCAGCAGCGTGGTTTCACCGTCTTTACGCGCCAGGATCAGCGCCGCTTCTTTGTCGGTGGTTAACGTTGCGTGACCGTCTTTGTCACTGGTGGCCTGCGCCAGCGTTTGCCCGTTCTCATTGAGCAGCATCACCTCGATGCCGGAGAGTGCCGCGCCGTTTTCCAGCCCCTGGGTAAAGATATCCAGACGATTATGGTAACGGTGCGCAGACAGACCAATGTTGCTGAGTGTGAACAGGGTGGCGGCATTGCTGTAGTTGTAATGCCCGGCCTGATTCATTACGGCGACGTAGACCCCGGTTTGTTGCAATGGCTGAATGCTGCTGAGCGGCAACAGTAACTTCTCACGGGTGTTGCGCGCCGGGTTGAGGTCAAAACGGCCGGTATACACCAGGTCGGCCATTTTCAGTAACGTGTCCGACTCCCAGTTTGACAGGGCGTTGCGGTATTCCCACTGGCTGATAAACGCCGCCAGCGACTCCGGTTTCACGCGGTAGAAATTCACGTCGACATTATCGACGTTCAGCGCCATCACCGGCAGTCCTTCCACCACTTTGCCCGGCAGCAGCGAACCGCGGCTGGCAAAGCCGACGCTGGGCTGCACGTCGCGGGTGGTAATGGCTTTTTCGTAATCAATGCCGAACGTGGCTTTGTTCAGCGCCGTTAGCCCGCGATCCACCGACACCAACAGTTCGCGGTTCGGCTCCAGGTGGCGCAAGCGCAGTTCTTTCAGATTCGGCGCCAGTTCCCAGGCACCATCGACTTTGCCGTTCTTCTTGTCCACCAGATGGACGGTCGAGGCAAAATCCTGATCGGGGTTAAGCGGAACGGAGAAGGTCAGCACCAGCGTGGCGGCGCCGTCCAGTTGTACTTCAGAGGCATCCAGCAGCGTGAGCGGCTTACCTTCGCTACGCGCGGCAAGCTGCGCCAGTTTCTCTTTACTTTGCGCGGGGGCTGCCTGGCTTTGCTGCGGCGCGGATGCCGCAGCAGGCGAGCTGGCTGCCTGCGGTTTATCGTTGTTATCACAGCCGGCTAACGTAAGCGTAGTGAACAGCGCGACGGTCAGCGCCGCAATGCGTAGCGGTTTCATTCTTTATCCCTGGCCTGTACAGCCTGTTGAACATTGCCAGACATTATTGTTCGCAACGACAGGAATTACAAAATGTGTCTTTGGTTCTGGAAAGCGCTTCGCAAAGTCTCGTCTCGCTTTTCCGCTCGCCCTGTTACGCGGATCACAGCGCGAAACGTAACATGTTACTTTTCATGTCATTTGTTTTTAAAACAATGAGATAGATGGAAAAACAACGCAGAATGCTGCTACCGTTAAGCTGTCTGTGCACCTTTGTGCGCGGTTCTAATCAGAGAGAACATTATGTCCAGAGCCGTGAATGCCCTACAAAATTTTGGTAAGTCCCTCTTTGGTCCGGTGCTCATTTTGCCGATTGTCGGCTTATTTATTGCCTGCGGAAATATCTTCGGCAACGGCAACCTGGCCGAGTATCTGCCCTTTCTTGGCCACACCATTATTCAACAAATCGGTCAGTTGATTGCCAAATCCGCCGTATCGGTACTGGCTAACCTTGCCCTGGTCTTCGCGGTCGGCATTCCGGTGGGTCTTGCCTCGCGGGATAAAGGCTATGCGGCACTGATTGGTCTGGTGACCTTTATCGTTTTTATTAACGCCATGAATGTCATGCTGCAATTTCAGGGGGCGCTGGCGCCTGCTGCGCAGATGAAAGCCGCAGGCCAGGGCATGGTGTTAGGCGTGCAGGTACTGGAGATGGGCGTCTTCGCCGGGATCCTCACCGGTGCGCTGTCAGGTTATCTGTACGATAAATATTCCGGCGTACAGTTTTCCGGGGCGATGGCAATCTACTCGGGTCACTGCTTCGTCGCCATTATCATGCTGCCGGTGGCGATGGTGTTGGGTGTGGTCATGAGCGAGCTGTGGCCTTTCGCCCAGCATGGCATCAGCGCCCTGGCGATGGCGATCAAAGGCGCGGGGCCGTTCGGCGTTGCGGTCTACGGTTTCCTTGAGCGCATTCTGGTGCCGACCGGGCTGCACCATCTGGTCTATACGCCCTTTTTGTACACCGAACTCGGCGGTACGGCGGATATTTGCGGTACGACTTATCAGGGTGCACGTAACATCTACTTTGCCGAAATAGCCTGCCCGAGCGTGACGCAGCTCAGCAGTACCGTCGTCTGGGATGCGCGCGGCATCAGTAAAATGTTCGGTCTGCCCGCCGCCGCGTTGGCGATGTATGTGACAGCGAAACCCGAGCGCAAAGCCGCGGCCAAAGCGATCCTGATCCCTGCTGCGCTCACCTCATTTTTGGTCGGCGTCACCGAACCTATCGAGTTTGCTTTCCTGTTTGTCGCCCCGCTGCTGTTTGTGGTGCATGCCGTGCTCACCGGTATCGGCATGATGCTGTTTTCACTGCTTGGCGTTCATGCCATTGGTGCGAACGGCATTATCGATTTTGTGCTCTACAACCTGCCCCTCGGCACCGAAAAGTCCAACTGGCCGATGTACATCCTCGTTGGGCTCATTATGTTCGCCCTCTACTTCTTTATCTTCCGCTTCCTGATTTTGCACTTCGGCATGAAGACACCTGGCCGTGAAGATGATGAGCAGGAGACGCGTCTGTACAGCAAGCAGGAGTATCAGGCAAAAGGCAGTAATGCTGGCGTAGGCGCAGCGATTATCGAAGGTCTGGGCGGGCGCGCCAATATTGACGTGGTGGACAACTGCTACACCCGCCTGCGCGTGACGGTGATCGATGTGGCGGCGATTGATGAACCGCAACTGAAAGCAACCGGCGCAAAAGGCGTGATCAAACAAGGTAATAACGTTCAGGTGGTCTACGGGCTGCATGTCAAAAAAATGCGAGAAGCCGTTGAGATGTTTCTCTGAAGGAGTCCAGAAATGGTTAAACCCCCGTTTATTTTATCCATCGCCGGTGGCGGCAGCACCTATACCCCCGGCATCGTGAAAAGCCTGATGGTCAGACTGGAGGCGTTCCCGCTGGCGGAAATTCGCCTGTATGACATTGATGACGCGCGGCAGAACACCATTGCGCCAGTGGTGGAGAAAGTGATCCGCGACCACAGCCAGAGCATCAAATTTACCGTGACCAGCAATGCCGAAACGGCGCTCAGCGGTGCACATTTTGTTTTTGCTCAGATGCGCGTCGGTCAGTACAAAATGCGCGAGCAGGATGAGAAAATTCCCTTGCGCCATGGTGTGGTGGGTCAGGAGACCTGCGGCCCGGGCGGGCTGGCCTACGGGTTACGCACGATTCTGCCAATGGTAGAACTGATCGATCTGGTGGAGCGTTACGCCGATAAAAAAGCCTGGATCGTCAATTACTCCAACCCGGCGGCCATCGTGGCCGAAGGTGTGCGCCGTTTGCGTCCGAAAGCACGGGTACTGAATATCTGCGATATGCCCGTCGCGGCGATGCGCAATATGGGCGCTATCCTCGGCGTGGATCGCCATAAACTGGAGGTCGATTACTTTGGCCTGAATCACTTTGGCTGGTTTACCCAGGTACGCGTAGATGGCGAGGATTGTCTGCCGGCGTTGCGCGAGCATATTGCCCGTTTTGGTCTGCTGACGGAAGATGCCGCCCAAACGGACCCGCAGCATGCCGATCCGTCATGGGTGAAAACCTGGCGCAATATCAAACCGATCATGGATCACTTTCCGGAATATCTGCCAAACCCCTATTTGCAGTACTACCTGATGCCAAACGAGATCGTCGCCCATCAGGATCCCGACTACACCCGCGCCAATGAAGTGATGGACGGGCGCGAGAAAAAACTGTTTGCCGCCGCCCAGGAGTATAAGCGCAGCGGGATCCTGCCGGATGCCTTCCACGTGGGCGTGCATGGCGCGTTTATTGTTGATGTCGCCTGTTCACTGGCGTTTGACCTGCGTCAGCGCCATCTGGTGATTGTGGAAAACAAAGGCGCGATTGCCAATTTGCCGTACGATGCGATGGTCGAAGTGCCTGCCTATATTACCAGCGAAGGTCCGGAGCCGGTGCGTATGGGGGCGGTGCCTTTATTCCACCAGACCCTGCTGATGCAGCAACTGGCCTCTGAACAACTTCTGGTCGAAGCCACCATTGAGGGCAGCTACGAAAAAGCGTTGCAGGCCTTTACGCTGAACAAAACCGTGCCCACCATGCAGCATGCGAAAGCGATCCTTGATGAGATGATTGAAGCCAACCGGGATTACTGGCCTGCGCTGCAAAAAGCCTGGGAAAACGGCAAAGCCATACAAAAATAACGAGGTTGCTCGCGACATGAACGAAGGTGGCTTGTCGGGTCAGGAAAAAACGTGAACAATTCAGATTACTGTTGATGACACGGAGGCAACCATGTCTACCTCGTTTTTTGTCGCGGCCGACTGGCTGATAGAACACAGCGATGACCCTGAAATCCAGCTGATTGACGCCCGTATGGCGCCGCCGGGACAGGAGCATCGTGACCTTAAAGCGGAATACCGCGCCGGGCATCTCCCTGGTGCGGTATTTTTTGATATTGAAGCCCTCTCCGATCACACCTCTTCCTTACCGCACATGCTCATCCGCCCGGAAGCGTTTGCTGTCGCGATGCGCGAACTGGGCATTAGCCAGGATAAGCACCTTGTGGTCTACGATGAAGGCAACCTCTTCTCTGCCCCGCGCGCCTGGTGGATGCTGCGCAATTACGGCGTGGAAAAGGTGTCGATTCTTGCCGGCGGCCTGGCGGGCTGGCAGCGCGATGCCCTGCCGCTGCAAAAAGGCGATGTGGCGTTGCCGGAGTCCGATTTTAACGCCAACTTTGACCCTTCCGTGGTGAAAAAGCTGACGGATGTCCTGTTAGTCAGTCACGAAGGGACAGCACAGATTGTCGATGCACGCCCGGCACCGCGTTTTAATGGCGAAATGGACGAGCCCCGTCCGGGGCTGAAGCGCGGTCATATTCCCGGTGCGAAGAATGTGCCGTGGGGCGATCTGGTGACGGAAGGCGAGCTGAAAACCACCGATGAACTGGCCGCCATTTTCCGCCGCCAGGGGGTGGATTTGCATAAGCCGATTATCGCCAGCTGCGGTTCAGGCGTCACTGCGTCGGTGGTGATTCTCGCGCTGACAACCCTGGGCGCGGATAACGTTACGCTGTATGACGGCTCCTGGAGTGAATGGGGCGCACGCGACGATTTACCCGTAGAACCGGCGTAAATGGATAACCGACTTGCGCCATTGCTGACGCGCGGGGAGTCACTGACCCGCGCCGAGTACCGCGTACTGGCGCACCTGACGGAGCACCCGCTGCTGGTAGGCAACATCACTGTGCGGCAACTGGCGCAGGCCACGTATGTCTCCACCGCCACCATTATCCGTCTGTGCCAGAAACTGGGCTTCAGCGGCTTTAGCGAATTTATCTGGCACTGCAAACAGCTTTTATCCGATACGCCGCACATTGCGGATCAACGCAGTGAAGGCACCGTTGAACTACCGGCGCTGTTTCAGCAGTTTCTGGCGAATTACCAACAAACGTTTCAATGGGTGACGGCAGAAAAGCGTAGCCAGTTCGCCGCGCTGCTGCGCGACAAAGAGAGTTTCTTTCTCTATGGCGCAGGTTTCTCATATTTGTTCGCGGAGTATTTAACCAAGAAGCTACAGGTGTTGGGCAAGACGGCGTTTATCTCCGGTCCGGGTGACAGCCGCAATATCTTTCTCAGCAATGCGTCGCGCTATCAGGTGTTTATCGCCGTATCGCGCAGTGGTGAAACCGAACAGGTGCTGGATAAAGCGCGGATCGCGCACACCGTCGGCATGACGGTCGTTGCGTTTACCCGCGCGTCCGCGAACTCGCTGGCCGCGCTGGCCGATATCCATTTCGCACTCTACGACGAAGCAGTGCATTTCGCGGCAGAAGCGGCGGGGATCACCTCGTTTGAATCCAACCTGGTGCTGTTGATGGATTTATTGCTGCTGGAGGCAACATAGGGTGCAAAACACCGGGTCTGCCAGTCCGGTTAGAGATCGTTGAGCGTCTGCCGCGCCCAGGCTGCGCCAATGTATTCGCGGATACGCGTATGCAACTCGCCGAGGGTGATGTTTTCTCGCGCCTCGCCCTGTGTCATCCCGCCAGGGATCGTGATGATGACTTTGCGCTTTTGCGTATCCAAAATAAAATTATGCACAAACCGCCCGACAATACATTCCGGCGGCTGATATCCCTCAGTCCAGTACAGCTCGATGCAGTTCTGCCCGCGAAACTTGCTGACATGGGTCGCTTCAATCTTCGACAGCGCCAACGGCGCACTGAGCTGATAACTCTCAATCGCTTGCGGGTGCAGAGTCAACAAGGGTTGCCGTACGCGTTGATACATCGCCCAGGCACCCAGCGCCAAAATTAGCGACATCGCTGCCAGGCCGCCCACCACAATATCAAACTGCAGAAAAGTCAAACCCCACAGCCTGTTCAGGATAAACAATACGCATGCCGGGAAACCCACTATCATCGCCAGCGCAATGTAGCCCCATACATTGCCTTTTTTCAGCGACACCACGACGGCATCACTGGCCTGTGCAGCCATCTCTTGCAACTGCTCCAGGTAAGCATGATGGTTGGCATTCAGTTCATCGCTGACTTGTGCGGTGAGCGCCCGGCAAAGTGCCGGGAAGTCAGGCAACAGGTGATGCAGCCAGAGATAATCGGCTTCATTGACCTGACGTGAAGCCCGCGTCAGTAACACATTATCTGGCGGTACATTCAACTGCTTAAGGCGCTCGCGTACCGTCGGATGATGATCGGTTGGGTGCGATAACTTCCGTCCCAACGCCACCTCGGCGTTCAACGCCCCAAGCTTATAAAGCCCCGAGTAAAGCGTGTTAACCAGATTGGTGGTGTTCAGTTTGCGATCTAAAAAACGCTGCATGGGCACCGCCAACTCAATATCCAGCGTAGTGCAGCGTAGCAGCGATGAGGCCAGCGCCTGAGGCGTGCTGGTGCGTGCGCCAGCGGCATCCGCCGCCAGCTCTCGCATCCGGCTCCAGCCACTGACCGTTACATCAAACCGGCGATAAAACCAGACGCCAATATGCACCGGGGGAGACAGCGCAATCCGCTCGAACCAGCCACAGAATTTCAGGTTTTGATAAAAATGGTCGAGGCTACTTTTCATGCCGGAATAAAGCCCGGCAAAATGCAGTGTGTATGCGGTGTCCTGGCCGGAAAAATGCCCCAACTCGTGACCAATAACAGCCGCAATTTCGTCTTTATCCAGAAAGGCGGCAAGCGTCACGGGAAAATAGAGTGTGTTACCTGTCAGGCGTTCGCCTTTTTCCAGTTGTACTGGCAACGTCGTGACATAAAATCCCTGAAACAATCCCACGACAATATTATCCGGCATTCTTGCCTGACCACGCTGCGCCAGCTCTCTGACCCACCGCCAGAGTGCGGGTGCATCCTGCTCCGTCATGGCAATGCCAAAAACGTTCCGGTCTTGCGGTTGAATTTTCGCATAGCATCTTTTCAGCAGAAACAGACTACTGAGCACCATAAAAATCAACCAGCCGGTAACCAGTAACAGCACGCCGAACAGCTTAATATTCAGCGGGGTGGTTTGTTTAATCGTTAACAACCACAATAATTCATACAGCAAAACAGACACCAGCGCGAAACCCATTGCCGTCATCAGCACAGCCATAATCAGCGGCAACATTTTCCGGCAGAGAGTGAAGGCGCGAATTAACTGCCCGGTCGATATTCGGGCTTTGCGTACGCTATAAAGGCTTAATACCACAGCGCAGGTGCTTGCAAACAGTGCGATGACGGAGAGAGCGACGGATACGCCAGCAACATAGCGGCGGGAAAGTGGCATCAGAATGTTGTGCGAAGCGGTGCCCCACTCAATAACAACCCAGGCATCGCTGTCGCTGATTCTGGAATATTGCCAACAGGACCAGATGAATAACAGCAGCGGAATGCCGAAACAATACAGCAGGCTTTTTTTATCCATAAAAATGAACCACAAATCAACGTAGCGTAAACGATAGCACCCGCTTTCCGGCCATAAATGTGTTTATCAGTAAAAAGAAGTCAGGGTGCATAATGAAGAGTAACAATAACCCTTAGCCAGCAAAGAGAATAAGCGGCGCACGCGGCGCCACCTGATCATTAAATAATGCGGTTATTTTTAAAATCGCGCAGGAAGCTGCCCCAGCGGCGTTCATAGAAAGGGGTAATGTGTGCCAGCATAAAGTGGCTAATCCCCTTTTCACCTTCTACCACCTGGCAAATATCGATAGGTTCATCGCCCGGCAAGGTATCCGTCGCTACGCTGCCCGCCGCGTGAATAATCTCTTCGATATCCCCTTCCGCTTCAATACCGATCAACAGGTTCGCCTGCTCATCGGCTTTCTCTTTTATTGAGCAAAGAAAAGCGCGTTTCACGGTTTTGATGCTTTTAAACAGCGTGGTCAGGGAGTCCACCATCTGCGCTGGCGGTTCCGCCACTTCAGACAGTAGCAACGCGCTACCGCCCTCCAGCACTTCCTGCTGGCTTAACGGGCTACCCTTTTCACCGACCAGGTGACTGATTTCGCGTGGGGTAAACTCTTTGCCTGTCGGCAGTTTGGCGTTGAGGAACAACGTTTCCCCCAGCGTCATCTCAAACAGCGTGCGGGCAGGCATCACCACAAACCCTTGTTCATCTTCAACAGCCTGTTGCAGCGCTTCCAGTGAGGTAAAGAACGGGATCACCGATGTTCCGTCATCTTTTTCCCAGTGCTGCAAATCCAGCGCGCTATCTTCAGCAATCGCTTCACCTTCCGCCGCGGTTCCTGGTACCCACACGGTGGAGTCCAGCAGCGTGCGGAAAAACGCCGGACGATACGCCGGCTCGGTCGCCGCCTGCTCCAGCAGGGTTTCTAATTCGTTTTTGGTTTCCGACATACAAGTTCCGAAAAATTAACCCTCACCCCGGCCCTCTCCCAGGAAGGGAGAGAATCAGGGCGAGGGTAAAAGTAAAATATTACTCAGCCGTTAACAGATTCGCGAGCGTGCGCACACCCAGGCCCGTTGCCCCTGCCGCCCACTGTTCTACCGCTGCTTTCCGGTAGGTTGCGGAACAGTCGATATGCAACCAACCCTGCTGATAGTTTTCCACAAAATGCGACAGGAAACCGGCAGCGGTGCTCGCACCAGCCGGGAAGGCCGCACTGGCGGTATTGTTCAGCTCGGCAAAGTTCGACGGCAGCTGGCTACGGTGGAACTCCGCCAGCGGCAAACGCCAGAACGGTTCATTCTCGGCGGTAGCACTGTTCAGCAAGCGGCCAGCCAGCGCATCGTCAAAGCTGAACAGCGCGTGGTAATCGTTGCCCAGTGCGGTTTTCGCCGCGCCTGTCAGCGTTGCCGCATCAATGATCAGTTCCGGTTTCTGCGCGGAAGCGTCGATCAGGCCATCGGCCAGTACCAGGCGCCCTTCCGCATCGGTATTCATGATCTCAACGGTTTTACCGTTGCGGTAGTGGATAATATCGCCCAGTTTGAAGGCGTTGCCGCTGATCAGGTTGTCGGCGCAGCAGAGCCACAGTTTGACGCGTTTGTTCAGGCCGCGATTAATGGCGAAAGCCAGCGCACCGGTGACCAGTGCCGCGCCGCCCATATCGGATTTCATTGAATCCATAAACGCGCTCTGTTTAATGCTGTAACCGCCGGAATCGAAGGTAATGCCTTTACCGACCAGCGCGGCAAACACCGGCGCGTCCGGGTTACCGGTTGGGTTATAGTCCAGCGCCAGCAAAACGGGCGGACGTTCGGAACCCCGACCAACGGTATGCAAGCCAAGGTAGTTCTGCTCACGCAGATCTTCACCTTTGGTGATGCGGTAAGAAACGTGGTCGCCGCCGACACTGTGCAGCAGATCCACCGCGCGCTGCGCCAGTTGTTCCGGACCCAGCTCTTCCGCCGGGGCATTGATGGTGTCGCGTACCCAGTCAATGACTTTCAGGCGGCTATCCAGCTCTTTCTGCTCAGCCTCATCAAGCGCCGCCCACTCCACTTTGCGCGTGCCTTTCGGCCCTTTGTAACCCGCCCAGAACGCCCAGCTACGATCGGCATTCCAGCCCTCACCGCTCAGTGCAACGTGCTTAATGCCCAGGCCGTCGACTTTACGCGCCGCACGCTGGATAAGCCCCAAATCATCTTTCCCGTTCAGGTGCAGAGCGATGCCGTCATTATTGATGCTGTACGTCGCTTTTTCACCCCAGCGCGCATCAGCAGGTTGCGTGGTTAACGTAATTTTCATGGCTTCTGTCATTGTATTTATCCTTATTAGCGCATTCGTGAAAACGGGCCGCCCGAAGGCAGCCCGTTAGATGATTACGATGCTTCGTCTAACCAGACTAGCAGAATCGCTTCGAGAATTTTTTCATTCGATGCATTCGGATCATCATCAAACTCTTCCAGTTCGCAGATCCACTGATGCATATCGGTGAAACGAACGGTCTTCGGATCCAGATCCGGGCGACTGTCATACAGCGCCTCGCCGATTTCACGGCTGTCGGTCCACTTCAGCCCCATATCAGTGCTCCCGCGCGTGGTTGATGGTGTAACGCGGGATCTCAACCACCAGATCTTCATCGGTGACGCGCGCCTGGCAGCCTAAACGGCTTTCCGGCTCCAGACCCCAGGCTTTATCCAGCATGTCGTCTTCGTCTTCACTGCTTTCCGGCAGAGAGTCGAAGCCCTCGCGCACAACACAGTGGCAGGTGGTGCAGGCGCAGGATTTTTCGCAGGCGTGTTCAATCTCAATGCCGCCGCGCAGGGCGACATCAAGAATGGTTTCACCGCTCTTCGCTTCCAGAACTGCGCCATCCGGACAGAGGTCCTGATGAGGCAGAAAAACAATTTTAGGCATATTAAACCTCGTCGACGGAATGGCCTTTCAGCGCGGTACGCACGGATTGGTCCATGCGGCGGGCGGCGAATTCCTGGGTTTGTTTATCTACATTTTTAATGGCTTGTTCTATCGCGCCGGTATCATCGCCCTCGGCAACGGCGCGCAATTGCGCCACCGCCTCGTCGATAACCGCACGCTCTGCGGCGCTTAACAGCGCGGCGTCAGCGGCGAGCGCACCGGACAAACTTTCCAGTACACGCGCGGCTTCCACTTTCTGTTCTGCCAGCATACGTGCTTTCACGTCCTGCCCGGCAAAACTCATGGAGTCTTTGATCATGTCGGCGATTTCGCCATCGGTCAGACCGTATGACGGTTTCACCTGAATAGAGGCTTCCACCCCGGTGGATTTCTCCATGGCGGTCACGCTCAGCAAACCGTCGGCATCCACCTGGAAGGTGACGCGAATATGCGCCCCACCCGCAGGCAGCGCCGGAATGCCCCGCAGCGCGAAACGCGCCAGAGAGCGGCAGTCCTGCACCAGTTCACGCTCCCCCTGCATCACATGGATGGACATCGCAGTTTGACCATCTTTAAAGGTGGTGAACTCCTGTGCGCGCGCGACCGGAATAGTGGTATTACGCGGGATCACTTTCTCCACCAAGCCGCCCATGGTTTCAAGCCCGAGCGACAGCGGGATCACATCCAGCAGCAGCATTTCGCTGTCCGGCTTGTTGCCGACCAGAATGTCCGCCTGAATCGCTGCGCCAATGGCGACAACTTTATCCGGATCGATCGACGTCAACGGCGTGCGGCCAAAAAATTCGCCCACACGTTCGCGCACCAGCGGCACGCGGGTTGAGCCGCCGACCATCACCACTTCCAGCACCTCATGCGCTTCCACGCCCGCATCTTTCAGCGCGCGGCGGCAAGAGAGCAGCGTACGTTTCACCAGCGTTGCGATCAGATCGTCGAACTGTGCGCGCGTGATCACGCCCTGCCAGCCCGCCACATCGACAGCGGCGCTGTCGGCATCGCTCAGCGTAATTTTCGCGGCAATGGCCGCATCCAGCAGTTCACGCTGCAGGCGCGCATCGCTGCGATCGTCAAGCCCCGCCTGCTCGCGAATAAAGTCCGCCAACAGGTGGTCAAAATCATCGCCACCCAGAGCAGAATCACCGCCTGTGGCCAGTACTTCAAACACCCCACGGCTAAGGCGCAGGATGGAGATATCAAAGGTGCCGCCACCGAGATCGTACACGGCGATCACCCCCTCTTTGCCCGAATCCAGACCGTAAGCAATGGCTGCCGCGGTCGGTTCGTTCAGCAGGCGCAGCACGTGCAGACCCGCCAGACGTGCGGCGTCTTTTGTGCCCTGACGTTGTGCGTCATCAAAATAGGCAGGTACCGTGATCACCACGCCGTCGAGATCGCCAGACAGCGTCTGTTGCGCGCGTTCAGCAAGGGTTTTGAGGATATCGGCAGAGACACGAATCGGGTTAACCAGACCGGCCTCGGTGACAATCATCGGCAGGCCGTTTTCGCTGGGCTGGAACTGCCACGGCAAATGCGGGTAACGCGCCTGGATGTCCGCGATGCTGCGGCCCATCAGGCGTTTTACCGAGCTGATGGTGTTGAGCGGATCCAGCGCGGCGTTGCGGCGGGCGTCATAACCCACACTGTGGCTGTCCGCCTGGTAGTTCACCACGGAAGGGAGTAAATGGCGACCTTCGCTGTCGGCCAGCGTTTCCGCCTGACCGCTGCGCACGGTGGCAACCAGCGAATTGGTGGTGCCAAGGTCGATGCCCGCCCCCAGGCGACGCTGATGCGGTGCGGCGCTCAGGCCGGGCTCACTGATTTGTAATAAGGCCATTGTTTGCTTCCAAAAATTAAAAACCGAGCAGTTTTTCTTCGAGTTGTTCTGTTGCGCTGCGCAGTTTATCGAGAAAACGCAGTTTACGCACGGTATCCGCCGCCGCGTCCCACGTTTGAGTATCTAACTGTTCTACCATTACCTGGTGGCGCGCGTCGTACATCCCTTTCACGCGCGTCTGGAAGGCTTCCAGTCGCGTTGCATCTTCCGCACGCTCAATCTCATCCAGCTCTTCGCGCAGCTCCAACTGTTCCATCAAAAAGGCGGTATCCCGCACCGTGTGCTGCTCAGAGGCTAAATCAAACCCATGTAAGGACAACAGGTATTCGGCGCGCGTCAGCGGGTTGCGTAATGTTTGCCAGGCCTGATTAATGGTGGCAGATTGCTGCACGGCGGCAAGTTGCTCAGCCTGCGGCTGACTGGCAAAGCGGTCAGGATGAAACTGACGCTGTAGATCCTGGAAACGTGTCGCCAGCGCCTGCGTGTCGAGTGGGTAATGGGCTGGCAACCCAAAGAGGGTGAAGTAATCCATAACAGTTCCGGGTGTGCAATCGAAACAAACCCCACGCACAGAGGCCTGCGGTGGGGTCATCAGTGATGGCGGTTAAACGTTGAAGCTTTCGCCGCAACCGCACTCATCTTTCACGTTCGGGTTGGTAAATTTGAACCCTTCGTTCAGGCCTTCTTTGACGAAGTCCAGTTGAGTACCGTCGAGGAATTGCAGGCTTTTGCCGTCGACCACGACCTTCACGCCTTTGTCTTCAAACACCGTATCTTCTTCGTTCGGCGCATCGACAAATTCCAGTACATAGGCCATACCAGAACAACCGGAGGTTCTGACCCCCAGACGCAGACCAAACCCTTTACCACGGTTGGCCAGGAAGGTATTGACTCGCGCGGCAGCACTGTCGCTCAGGCTAATGGACATGACAACAACCTCCTGCCTTATTTCGCTTCTTGTTTGCTTTTGTAATCCGCGATAGCGGCTTTAATCGCATCTTCCGCCAGGATGGAGCAGTGAATTTTCACTGGCGGCAGTTCCAGCTCTTCGGCGATATCGGTGTTTTTGATCGCCTGCGCTTCGTCCAGAGATTTGCCCTTCACCCACTCGGTCACCAGCGAGCTGGAGGCGATGGCGGAACCGCAACCGTAGGTTTTGAAACGTGCGTCTTCGATAATGCCTTTATCGTTCACTTTGATCTGCAGCTTCATCACGTCGCCGCACGCCGGTGCGCCAACCATACCGCTGCCGACGCTGTCGTCGCCGTTGTCAAAAGAGCCCACGTTGCGCGGATTTTCGTAGTGATCGATTACTTTTTCGCTATAAGCCATTCTAAATTCTCCTGTTTGCGCAACCGTTATTAATGATGAGCCCATTCGATAGTGGTTAAATCCACGCCCTGTTTGAACATTTCCCACAGCGGGGAGAGTTCGCGCAGACGACCAATGGATTTACGCACCAGAGCGATGGTGTAGTCGATCTCTTCTTCGGTGGTAAAACGCCCTAAAGAGAAACGGATGGAGCTGTGCGCCAGCTCATCATTCATGCCCAGCGCGCGCAGCACGTAGGACGGTTCCAGGCTTGCAGACGTACAGGCAGAACCAGAAGAAACAGCCAGGTCTTTCAGCGCCATGATCAGCGACTCGCCTTCAACGTAGTTAAAGCTGACGTTGAGAATATTCGGCGCGCCGTGCTCCAGGTCACCGTTCAGGTAAACTTCTTCGATATCGTTGATGCCGTTCCACAGACGGCTACGCAGCCCGCGCAGACGTTCCATTTCCGTCGCCATCTCTTCTTTGGCGATGCGGTAGGCTTCACCCATGCCGACGATCTGGTGAACAGGCAGCGTACCGGAACGCATACCGCGCTCATGACCGCCACCGTGCATTTGCGCTTCAATGCGTACACGCGGTTTACGTTGTACGTACAGCGCGCCAATGCCTTTCGGTCCGTAGATTTTATGGCCGGAGAAGGACATCAAATCCACTTTCAACTGGCTCAGGTCGATAGGCAGTTTACCGACGCTCTGCGTCGCATCAACGTGGTAGATAATACCGCGCGCACGGCACATTTCGCCGATGGTTGCGATGTCCTGCACGACGCCGATTTCGTTATTCACATGCATAATGGATACGAGGATGGTGTCTTCACGCATCGCCGCTTCCAGCTCTTTCAGGTCGATAATGCCGTTGCTCTGCGGTGCCAGGTAAGTCACTTCAAAACCTTCGCGCTCTAACTGGCGACAGGTATCCAGCACGGCTTTATGTTCGGTTTTGCTGGTGATGATGTGCTTGCCTTTTTTCTGATAAAAGTTGGCCGCACCTTTAATCGCCAGGTTATCGGATTCGGTTGCACCGGAAGTGAAGACGATCTCACGCGGATCGGCGCCAACCAGCTCAGCAATCTGATTACGGGCAATGTCTACTGCCTCTTCAGCTTGCCAGCCAAAACGGTGTGAACGGGAAGCAGGGTTACCAAAGGTCCCGTCCAGGGTCAGAAACTGCATCATTTTCTCGGCAACACGCGGATCCACCGGCGTGGTTGCGGAGTAGTCGAGATAAATCGGTAATTTCATTGCTCTTTAAACTCCGTACATCGCTCAAATGCAAGGAATCAGGCAACCGGCTGGATGTACGACCGTGTTAACAGGGCACATAACTGTGCCCTGGCCCGATTCTGAATACTGTTTTTTATTATGCGCGCAGTTTAACGTCGATAGCGTCTTGTGCGCGGGTCGTGCGATGAGATTCGTGGGAGTGCTGTCTGCCGGAGACGTCGAGGATTTCCTGGTTATTCACCAGTTCGCCCAGCGTAATGTTATTTAAAAAGTCGGTCAGACGGTCACTCAGATCGCGCCACAGCGCATGGGTCAGGCACTTATCGCCGCCCTGGCAGCCGCTTTTACCCTGGCAACGGGTCGCGTCCACGGATTCGTCAACGGCGCTAATCACTTCGCCGACGGCAATGCTGCCCGCTTCTTTACCCAGCAGGTAACCGCCGCCCGGGCCACGTACGCTGGCCACCAGGCCATTTTTACGCAGACGGGAGAACAACTGCTCCAGATAGGAGAGTGAAATTCCCTGACGCTCTGAAATATCGGCCAACGGAACCGGGCCTGATTCAGAGTTGAGTGCAACGTCCAGCATTGCGGTCACGGCATAACGCCCTTTAGATGTCAGTCTCATGTCTTACTAGCCTCAGACTCGCCCCTGCCCGGGGATTATTATTAAAATGTTAATGTTGCATAGCAGTCGCAAGTCTGACATTCCTGACTAAATTGGTCAACTATTTAGTTGACTGTTTTAGTCAGGTATTTGTCGTTTCGTGCTGTGGTGTTTATGACCCGATGGCGCGCCTGCTTTTCTGGTCTACGAGTCAGATAAAGCAAAGCCGCCGTCCGGCGCTATTGCTTTTGGTTCTGCTCAATGGACGCCAGAATGCCGCGCAGGATATTCAGTTCCTGGCTTTCCGGACGCGCGCGCGTGAACAGACGGCGCAGTTTATTCATCACCTGGCCTGGATGGCTTTCACGGATAAAGCCGGTTGCCAGCAGCGTTTGTTCCAGGTGCCCATAAAAGCGCTCAAGATCGTCCACCAGCGGGTACGGCGTCTCTTCATGATGAGCGGCCGGGGCATCGCTTTCCTGCGTTGCCAGCCAGGCCATGCGCACTTCATAAGCAATCACCTGCACCGCCATCGCCAGGTTCAGCGAACTGTATTCCGGGTTAGCGGCAATGGCGACGTGGTAGTGGCATTTTTGCAGTTCATCGTTGGTCAGACCTACGCGTTCACGGCCAAAGACCAGCGCAACCGGCGCATGTTCCGCCTCGGCAACGCTCTTCAGACCGCATTCACGCGGATCCAGCATCGGCCACGGCAACGTACGCGAGCGCGCGCTGGTACCCACCACCAGACTGCAACCGGCCAGTGCTTCATCCAGCGTATCGACAATCTGTGCGTTGCCAATCACATCGCTGGCGCCTGCGGCGAGCGCAATAGCCTGAGAGTCCGGTTTAACCAGCGGATTAACCAGCCACAGATTGGTTAATCCCATTGTTTTCATCGCGCGGGCAACGGAGCCCATATTGCCAGTGTGAGAGGTCTCCACCAGCACAATTCGAATATTTTGCAGCATAGATTTTCAACGGCTAAAGAATATTTGCGCATATTACCATAAAGCGAAGACATAATCCGAATTCGCTGCTATCATACGCGCCGTTTTCCGTTCTTTAACATCCAGTGAGAGAGACCGATGCATCCGATGCTGAACATCGCCGTGCGTGCTGCGCGCAAGGCGGGTAATTTAATTGCCAAAAACTACGAAACCCCTGACACCGTAGAAACCAGCCAGAAAGGCAGCAATGATTTCGTGACTAACGTTGATAAAGCCGCCGAAGCGGTGATTATTGACACCATCCGCAAATCTTACCCGCAACACACCATCATCACCGAAGAGAGTGGTGAGCACGAAGGCGCTGACCAGGATGTACAATGGGTTATCGATCCACTGGATGGCACCACCAACTTCATCAAACGTCTGCCGCACTTCGCGGTATCTATCGCCGTTCGTATTAAAGGCCGCACTGAAGTCGCGGTGGTTTACGATCCGATGCGTAACGAACTGTTCACCGCCACTCGCGGTCAGGGCGCTCAGCTCAATGGTTACCGTCTGCGTGGCAGCACTGCCCGCGATCTGGATGGCACCATCCTGGCGACCGGTTTCCCGTTCAAAGCCAAACAGCACGCCACTACCTATATGAATATCGTTGGCAAACTGTTCACCGAATGCGCCGATTTCCGCCGCACCGGTTCCGCTGCGCTGGATCTGGCCTACGTTGCCGCAGGTCGCGTTGATGGTTTCTTTGAGATCGCGCTGAAGCCGTGGGATTTTGCTGCCGGCGAACTGCTGGTGCGTGAAGCGGGCGGTCTGGTGTGTGATTTCACTGGCGGTCATAACTATATGATGACCGGCAACATCGTCGCCGGTAACCCGCGTGTGGTGAAATCCATGCTGGCGAATATGCGCGACGAACTGAGCGACGCGCTGAAACGCTAACGCATTGATTGATAGCCCGACAGCGCTACGCGTATCGGGCTATCAACCTCAAAAGGGTCGTAAACCGCCGCCCGGTGGTAATGCACTGACCCACATCACTCCCGCCGCACAAACCAATAGCACGCCCCCGGCCAGCGCCAGTGTCGTCCAGCCAACCTGCCGCCACAGCGATGGAGCCTGATTGCCGCTGAGTTTTACCGCCAACTGGCGAAAGCCATGCACCAACAACGCCAGCGAACTGATGGTCAGCGACGTACCCGCCGCCATTGCCAGCGCGGAAGCAACCCCCCAGGCAAACACGCCAATCACCTTACTGAATAACAGCACCATAATTGCCCCGGAACAGGGCCGCATGCCCATCGACAAGACGATGACCAGCCGTGCACGCCAGTCCTCGCCACTTTGCAGTTGCGACGGCGAAGGGAGATGGTGATGCCCGCAGCCACAGCCTTCATGATGCACATGATGCGGGGTAAAAGACCGGAACACCGGCTTTTTCAGCAGTACACGCAGTTGCTTTACGGCCCGCCAGCACAGCAGCACACCCAGTGCGCCAACCAGCAGATAACTGCCCTTTTCCAGCCAGTAACCACTAAGGTGCAGTTGCCGTGCAGGTAGCGCCAGAATGCTTAACACGACGACCACCAGCACAATCGCCACCAGTCCCTGTAATAAAGAAGACGCCAGCGTTAGCGCAATACCCGATTTCAGTTTCGAAGGATAGGTCGCCAGCCAGGTGGTGATCACCACTTTGCCATGCCCTGGCCCCAGCGCATGCAGCACGCCATAGACAAAACTGAACAGCAGCAGCGAGCCGCCCGTTTTGCCGGGGTTTTCTGCCACGCTTTTTAGCAGGCCGCTCATCTGCATATTCACATCGCGCTGCCAGACCACGCTTTTTACCATCACCTGCGGCCAGGCTTGCCACAGCCAGAACGCGCCAGCCACGGCGCACAATACAAAGAGCGCCAGCGGCCACCAGTGCAGCAAGCGCCGTTTGCGCAGCGTGCTTGCCGGGATTACTGACATGCCAGCGTCACCGTCTGCGCGAATTGTTTACCCAGTTGCATGTCTTCCTCTGGGGCATCTTCTTTGTCCAGCGACTGGGCATAATTCAACACCTCTTCGCCAGGTTTCGGGGTATGAACCGCCACGTTGCACGACGTTTGCAGCGCGCCGGGCAGCGAGGCATCGCTATCGTGCTCGTAACTCATGTCCACATAATAGGTGGGATCGAAGGTAGCAAGCGTGTAGGTCTGGCCGTGAAGAGGCTGCGGTTGTGCGAGAGGCAGAATAAATGTCAATACCGCCTGATGCCCCTCCCGCTCCATACCGTATTCCGTGGGTCGGTTGAGAAACTTCACCTTCTGCCCACCGTGCCACACTTCGGTAAAATAGTGCTGACCTAATACGTTAGCCATGACTTCCGCCGCCAGTTTTTTCCAGATTTCCTCACCGGGTTTCGCATTCCCCGCGTCGTACAGCAAATCCGCCGAGGTGATCTCATCCATCGTCCAGCGCATTTTCAGGCCAGTAAACTGCCCATTGTCGGCTAACACTTCTGTTTTCAGGCGGATAAAGCTATGGGGGTGCGCCGCCACTGAGAATGATAAAAGCGCGAGAAAAACGCCCCAGGCGCACTGTTTAACTGCTTG
The DNA here is from genome assembly GCF_025642095.1 of Kosakonia sp. ML.JS2a. Lineage (GTDB taxonomy): Bacteria > Pseudomonadota > Gammaproteobacteria > Enterobacterales > Enterobacteriaceae. Next base: position 1,340,015 of record NZ_CP106754.1, on the reverse strand, counting down.
CATGTATTCCTCACGTGAAAAATTCTGTGATGCTCTCCGGCAATCCTGAAGGAAAGAGCAGCGGCTGCGCTATCGCACAGCATAGCTTTAACTACGCTTATCAAACACCCCTAACTGGAATCTGACAGATGACAATTGTAATGACGCCCCCATCTGCGCTCTCCAGTCCGCAGCGACGCTGCCAGGTACTGCTGATGCTGGCGCTACCGGGGCAGCATGTCACCATGGAACACATCAGTGCCATGAATGGCGTGGATGACCATGTGGCACGCCAGGATCTTGCCGAGACCGAAAACGAGATCCACCGCTACCATCGGCTTTCCATCGTGTCGCAGCATAACGGCGGCTACCGGATTGAAGGTGCAACGCTGGATCAGCGTTTATGCCTGCTGCACTGGCTGCGGCGCGCACTCCGGCTCTGCCCGCAATTTATCACACAGCATTTTACCCCGGCGTTAAAAACTGCGCTCCGGCAGCAAGGGATCGCCAGAACCCTGTATGACGATACCAATTTACGCGCGTTAATTAATCTGTGCGCCCGCCGCCTGCAACGCTCCTTTGAGTGCCGGGATATACAATTTTTGCGTCTCTACCTGCAATATTGCTTATTGCAAAACCACCATGGGCACACGCCGGAGTTCAACCCGGTGCAACAAAGCTGGACGCAGATGCGCGAAGAGTATCAGGTAGCGCAAGATATTGTCCGCCACTGGCGGCGGCGTGTGATCGCGCATCCGCAGGAGAGTGAGCATCTGTTCCTGTCGCTGTTATTTATGATGGTGCGGATCCCCGACCCTCTGCGCGACAGCCACCACCAGGATCGGCGGCTACAACAGGCTATCAACCGGATGATTGTCCGTTTTCGCGATCTGGCGGGCCTGCGCTTTAGCGATGAGCAAGGACTCACCACACAGCTCTATATCCATCTGGCGCAGGCGCTGGATCGCAGCCTGTTTGGCATCGGCATTGATAACAGTCTGCCGGAGGAGATCCATCAACTCTACCCGCGCTTGATGCGCACGACCCGCAGCGCGTTGCAAGAGTTGGAAGAGGAGTACAGTCTGCGCTTCAGTGATGAAGAAGCCGGTCTGGTGGCGGTGATTTTCGGTGCCTGGCTGATGCAGGAGAGCGATTTACATGAAAAGCAGGTGGTGTTAATTACCGGCGAAGACAGTGCGCGGGAACAGGAAATAGAGCAACAGCTACGTGAATTAACGCTGCTGCCGCTCACGATTAACTATCTGCCACTGGCTGAGTTTCGCCGGCAAGGCGCACCGCGCGATGTCACATTGATCGTCACGCCGTACACCACGCCGTTGCCGCTCTTTTCACCACCGCTGATCCACACCGATGGCCCATTAAGCGCTCAGCAACAGCAGCATATTCGCGCCATGCTGGAGTGCTAACCTAGCTGGCGACGGACTGCTGTGCGGAGACTCTCGGTCGCAGGAAGATGGCCGGGATCGCCAGCAGCGCCATCACCCAGAACAACCCCTGATGCAGATGCTCAAACAAGAACCCGGCAATCATGGTCATCAATGCAATGCTGCCCCCCATCGCAACGGCGGAGTAGACCGCCTGCAAACGGATCACTTCGTTGCCCTTGCGCGCCGAGATATAACGCATGCCCGCCAGGTGGCAAACGGTGAATGTTCCACAGTGCAGGATCTGCGCGACAATCAACCAGGGTAAGTCGGTGGTCCAGCCCATCAGGCTCCAACGCACCAGCCCGGAAAACGCGGAAAGCAGCAACAAGTCGCGCGCGCTGAAGCGACGGAACAGACGATTGCTGAGCGTGAAGATGATCACTTCCGCGACCACGCCCAACGACCAGAGGTAACCCACCGTCGAAGCGGAATACCCGGCGGATTGCCAGTAGATCGCGCTAAAGCCGTAATAGGCGGCATGAGCGCCCTGCAGCAGGGAGACGCAGGCGAGAAAACGCCAGTTCTGGACAATCAATTGACGCCATGCCTGCCAGCCAGCGCCTTCCTGATGTCGCTGTTCACCCTGCGGTAAGACGGAGGGCCGCAGCAGCATGCCCAGCAGCATGGATGCCACGCCAAGCGTCAGCATCGCCAGAATCGCCCGATAGTCATACAGACTCACCAGCTTACCGGTCAGCGCAGAGCCAATCACAAAGGCAATGGATCCCCAGACCCTGACGCGGCCATAGTCCATGGGGAATTGTTTTTGCCAGGTACCGGCCAGTGCGTCGGTCAGCGGCACCAGCGGCGAGAAGAAGAGGTTAAAGCCCACAATCACCACCGTCAGCCAGGCCACGTGGCTGCCCGCATAAAAGGCAAGCGCAAACAGGCATGTCATCAGCGCCAGCACACGCAACGCAGTAATCAGACGGGACGGATCGCTAACGCGTGGCGCAATAAGCAGACTACCCAGAAAACGCGCCACCAGGCCTGCGCCCAGCAACATACCGATGATTTCCGGGGTTAACCCGACGCCTTTGAGCCAGACGCTCCAGAAAGGTAAGAAAATGCCGTAGCTGAAAAAGTAGGTGAAATAAGCGAGCGCCAGCCAGCGCGTGGACTGCAGAACCATGATTTCCTCCTGAATGGAGGCGATAGTCTGGCGGCAAATAGCCGGGCTGGCAAGTAACAATCAGATAACAAGGCGTGGCGGACTAGCGGATGTAAGAATCCAGCACGCTTAACACGACATCCAGGTCTGCTTCGCGCTTAATTTCATCGCTTTCATGGACAATATGATCGGTCAGGTGCCCTTTGATCACTTCGCGCATTAAGCCATTGACCGCACCGCGGATAGCCGCGATTTGCTGCAAAACCTGCGCGCATTCATGCGGTTCGTCGAGCATTTTTTTCAGCGCAACCACCTGCCCTTCTATTTTGCTCGCCCGCGCTTTTAGCTTTCGTTTATCCCGAATGGTGTGCGACATACCGACCTCAGTTTCATCGTACGTAACTGACGATAGCATACCATGCATCAACTGGGGGGGAGTTTATTTCTACTGGGGGGTAGTATTTTTTACTGGGGGGGAGTAGATTTAAACGCACAAAATGTTACCGAGAATTATTCTCATGAATGACTTCACCACACTTTTTCAGCAAGGGAACGCCTGGTTTTTTATTCCCAGCGCTATTCTGCTCGGCGCCCTGCATGGCCTGGAGCCAGGGCATTCAAAGACCATGATGGCGGCGTTTATTATCGCTATCAAAGGCACGGTTAAACAGGCCATCATGTTAGGGCTGGCGGCCACGGTCTCTCATACCGCGGTAGTCTGGCTGATCGCATTGGGCGGAATGTTTATCAGCCAGAAATTTACCGCGCAGTCGGTGGAGCCCTGGCTGCAAATGATCTCCGCCGTGGTGATCCTCGGTACTGCAACGTGGATGTTCTGGCGGACATGGCAAGGGGAAAACGCCCGACGCGCAGGGCACCACCACCACGATCATCATGACGAACATCACCATCATCATGACCATCACGACCACACTCCTCAGCCGCGTGGGTTAATCTTCCAGCCACAACTGTCTGCGGTGCGTGCACAGCCAACGATCCTCGCCATGCGAAGCGTAGCAAAACAGGAAGAGGAGTATCAGGATGCGCATGAACGGGCGCACGCCCGGGATATTGAGCGGCGTTTCAACGGTGGGGAAGTCACCAACGGACAGATTCTGCTGTTCGGCCTGACCGGAGGCTTGATCCCGTGCCCGGCGGCCATCACCATTCTGCTTATCTGTATTCAGCTTAAAGCGCTGACGTTAGGCGCCACGATGGTGGTCTGTTTCAGTATTGGCCTGGCATTGACGCTGGTCGCCGTCGGCGTCGGCGCGGCAGTCAGCGTACAGCAGGCGGCAAAACGCTGGTCCGGCTTTAATACGCTGGCGCGTAAAGCCCCCTACTTTTCCAGTGCATTGATCGCAGCCGTAGGGATTTATATGGGCATCCACGGTTACGCCGGGCTGCAATAAGACGTAAAAAAGCCCCTTTCGGGGCTTTCGTTTGACTCAACTGAAACTTACGCGTAAACCGGGAAGCGGGCGCAGATATCCAGCACTTTCTGTTTCGTGCGTTCAATCACCGCTTCGTCATTGATGCTATCCAGCACGTCGCACATCCAGCCTGCCAGCTCTTTCACTTCCGCTTCTTTAAAGCCGCGACGGGTTACCGCCGGGCTACCGATACGGATACCGGAGGTGACAAACGGGCTTTTCGGATCGTTCGGTACGCTGTTTTTGTTAACGGTGATGTTAGCGCGGCCCAGCGCAGCATCCGCTTCTTTACCGGTCAGGTTTTTATCCACCAGATCCAGCAGGAACAGGTGGTTATCCGTACCGCCGGACACCACTTTGTAACCACGGTTCAGGAACACTTCCACCATCGCTTTGGCGTTTTTCGCGACCTGCTGCTGGTAGGTTTTGAACTCCGGCTCCATCGCTTCTTTCAGCGCCACCGCTTTACCGGCAATCACGTGCATCAGCGGGCCGCCCTGGCCGCCAGGGAACACAGCGGAGTTCAGTTTTTTGTACAGCTCTTCGCTGCCGCCTTTCGCCAGGATCAAACCACCGCGCGGGCCAGCCAGCGTTTTGTGGGTCGTGGTGGTCACCACGTGCGCATGCGGAACCGGGTTCGGGTAAACGCCGGCGGCCACCAGACCGGCAACGTGCGCCATATCCACAAACAGGTATGCACCGATGCTGTCAGCGATTTCACGCATTTTTGCCCAGTCAACCACGCCGGAATAAGCCGAGAAACCACCGATGATCATTTTCGGTTTGTGTTTCTGCGCCTGCGCGTTCAGGTCGTTGTAATCAATATGACCGGTTTCATCGATGCCGTAAGGCACGATGTTATACAGTTTACCGGAGAAGTTAACCGGGGAACCGTGAGTCAGGTGACCACCGTGCGCCAGGTTCATACCCAGTACGGTATCGCCCGGCTCCAGCAGAGAGGTGTACACCGCGAAGTTCGCCTGTGAACCTGAATGCGGCTGGACGTTGGCATAATCAGCACCGAACAGCTCTTTTGCACGGTCGATCGCCAGTTGCTCAACGATGTCGACATATTCGCAACCGCCGTAGTAGCGTTTGCCCGGGTAACCTTCGGCGTATTTGTTCGTCAGCTGAGAACCCTGAGCCTGCATTACACGCGGGCTGGTGTAGTTTTCGGAGGCGATCAGTTCAATGTGTTCTTCCTGACGTACTTTTTCCTGCTCCATAGCCTGCCACAGTTCGGCATCATAATCGGCAATGTTCATTTCACGCTTTAACATCCGCATCTCCTGACTCAGCTAACAAAAACAACTCTAAATGAGGGCCCAATTTGGGGAACGGCTCACAGTATAACTGATTAATATCCTGATAACAGGTCTTGACAAAGGTTTTTACGCAAACGATTGGCTCCGCGCCAGGCAAGGGTTTGAGCGATAACGGACTTCCCCATTTAAGCGGATTTCTTTTCAGGTTTGTGATGCAACTTATTCACGATGCAAATCCCTTTACATGGCCCGCTCTTTACAAGGCTGTGCGCCGCGCCATAAGATGCATTTAAGATACAACTTTAAATAGTCATCGCTAAAGGAAGCCATAATGCTCGACGCTCAAACCATCGCCACGGTCAAAGCCACCCTTCCCCTGCTGGCCGCCACCGGACCTAAACTCACCGCACATTTTTACGACCGGATGTTCAGCCACAACCCGGAACTGAAAGAGATCTTTAATATGAGCAATCAGCGCAATGGCGACCAGCGTGAAGCGCTGTTCAACGCGATTGCCGCTTATGCCAGCAATATCGATAACCTCGCGGCATTGCTGCCTGCCGTCGAAAAGATCGCGCAGAAACACACCAGTTTTCAGATCCAGCCGGAGCAGTACAACATTGTCGGCGCGCACCTTCTGGCAACGCTGGATGAAATGTTCAGCCCAGGACAAGAGGTACTGGATGCCTGGGGTAAAGCCTATGGCGTGCTGGCTGGGGTGTTTATTCATCGCGAAGCGCAGATTTACCATGAGCACGCGGAAAAACAGGGCGGTTGGCAAGGAACACGCGCGTTCCGCTTGCTGGAGAAAACCCCGCAGAGCGCATTGATCACCAGCTTTGAATTCGCACCGCTAGACGATCAGCCGGTCGCGGCTTACCAGCCGGGGCAATATCTTGGCCTCTGGCTGAAACCGGAAGGTTTTGCTCATCAGGAGATCCGTCAGTACTCACTGACCCGCCAGCCGAACGGGACGAGCTACCGTATCGCCGTGAAACGCGAAAGCGGCGGGCAGGTTTCAGAGTGGCTGCATGATAAAGCCCAACCGGGTGATGTGGTGCACCTGGCCGCACCAGCGGGGGATTTCTTTATGGATGTGTCTGCTGAGACCCCGGTCACGTTGATCTCCGCAGGTGTAGGGCAAACCCCGATGCTGGCAATGCTGAACAGCCTTGCCGCCTCTCAACACAGCGCACAGGTAAACTGGTTCCATGCCGCGGACAATGGCCAGGTTCACGCTTTCGCCGATGAAGTCAGCAAACTGGGTTCATCACTGGATCGCTTCTGCCAACATATCTGGTATCGCCAACCGGAAGCGGCAGATCGGAGTGCGGGTCGTTTTAACAGCGAAGGTTTAATGGATTTAACGCAACTGGAAGGGAAGTTCAGCGACCCGATGATGCAGTTTTACCTCTGCGGACCGGTTGGATTTATGCAGTTTGCCGCTCAGCAACTGGTGACGCTCGGCGTAGACAAAACGAATATCCACTACGAATGCTTTGGGCCGCATAAGGTGCTGTAAGCGGGCATTCCCTCACCCGGCAGGGTGAGGGAGCAACATCAGATTGCCGCGTCGTCTTCTTCGCCGGTACGGATACGCACCACGCGCGCAACGTCAAAGACAAAGATTTTGCCGTCGCCGATCTTGCCAGTCTGCGCCGTGCGGATAATGGTATCCACGCAGGTATCAACGATGTCATCGGTGACCACAATTTCAATTTTCACTTTCGGCAGAAAGTCCACCATGTATTCCGCGCCGCGGTAAAGTTCTGTGTGGCCTTTCTGGCGACCAAAACCTTTCACTTCGGTCACCGTCATCCCGGTGATGCCGACTTCCGCCAGTGCTTCACGCACATCATCCAGTTTGAAAGGTTTAATAATCGCATCAATCTTTTTCATGGTCGGTCCTTAAACGCTCTTGCCAGTCTGCTGCATCGTAATCGGTTGCTCACAGTATCATACTCACCGCGCCATTACTCCTTAAAGTCGTTGGCGTCCAGCTCATGTCGCGAGAGTAATTTGTAAAATTCAGTACGGTTGCGCCCCGCCATCCGCGCGGCGTGGGTCACATTACCTTTGGTGATTTGCAACAGTTTACGCAGGTAGTTAAGTTCAAACTGGTTACGCGCTTCAACAAAGGTGGGCAACGCCGTGTTTTCCCCTTCCAGCGCCTGTTCAACCAGCGCATCGCTGATCACCGGTGAGGATGTCAGCGCCACGCACTGCTCAATCACGTTAACCAGTTGACGCACATTGCCCGGCCAGCTCGCGGTCATCAGCCGTTTCATGGCATCGGTGGAGAAAGCGCGAACAAAGGGTTTGTGACGATCCGCCGACTGGCGCAGCAGATGGTTCGCCAGTAGCGGAATATCTTCCGCGCGCTCCGCCAGTGCCGGGATTTTGAGGTTCACAACATTCAGACGGTAAAACAAGTCTTCGCGAAACTCACCGCGCTCCATCGCTTTCGGCAGGTCACGGTGGGTGGCGGAAATAATACGCACATTAATATCAATATCGCGATTGCTGCCCAGCGGGCGGACTTTGCGCTCCTGCAACACACGCAGCAATTTCACCTGCAACGGAATCGGCATATCGCCAATTTCATCAAGAAACAGCGTGCCGCCTTCCGCCGCCTGAAACAGCCCTTCGCGGCTACTGACCGCGCCGGTAAACGCCCCACGCGCATGACCAAACAGCTCCGACTCCAGCAGTTGTTCAGGTAACGCGCCGCAGTTGATGGCGATAAATGCGCGTTTACTGCGAGGACTGGCGTTGTGGATCGCCTGCGCGAGGATCTCCTTACCGGTCCCGCTTTGCCCGTTGATCAGCACGCTGACATCGGACTGCGCCACCATTCGCGCCTGCTCCAGCAAGCGCAGCATCACCGGGCTACGGGTAACAATGCTTTCGCGCCACTGATCGTCAGCCGCCGGACCGCTGTGCTCCAGCGCCTCATCAATGGCTTTATACAACGCGTCTTTATCCACCGGTTTGGTGAGAAAGCTAAAGACGCCCTGCTGCGTAGCCGCTACCGCATCCGGTATTGAGCCATGCGCCGTCAGGATAATCACCGGCATGCCAGGCTGAACGCGCTGGATCTCAGCAAACAGTTGCATGCCATCCATCTCATCCATGCGCAGATCGCTTATCACCAGATCGACCTTTTCCCGCGCCAGAATGCGCAATCCTTCCTGCCCGCTCTCGGCGGTGACAATGCTGTACCCCTCGCTGGTCAGGCGCAACCCCAGCAGCTTCAGCAGGCCCGGGTCGTCATCCACCAGCAGTAAATGGGCAGGTTTGCGACTTGTCATGGTTTTACATCCTCCTGATTCCCATCGCTTTTCGACGGGCGCGAGCTATCCGGCAGATCGGCTGGTGCGGGCTTACGCGTGGAAAGCCGCCGTTCGATATCGGTCAGCGTCTCCAGCTTGCGCGTGGTGGTTTCCAGTTGCTCACGTAAAAATTGCTGCTGCTGGCGTAACGTATCCAGCTCGCTATCGGTGGATTGTTGCAGTTTGCTGTAGCGACTGCGCTCTTCTGACAGTTGTAACTGCAACATTTCGCTATCGCGCCAGAGCTGGAACAGCGGGCGAACCTGCGCCGGGATAGTCGGACTTACAGCATCCAGCCGGGTGGTGTAATCACGCCGTTCAAGCGGTGTGATTTTAGCGCTGGAGAGCAAAATGCCACGGCGGAACGTGGCGGACCAGTTATCGTCCGTCCAGGAACGCGCTTCAGCACGGGCCGCCGCCGGGGCCAGACGCTGTGCGCAGTCCATCGCGCGCAGCCAGTAAAGCGGGTTGGTGTCGACGTGCGGGCCTGACAACAGCCAGATGTCATCACAGTCTGTTGAGAGAAAATCCGCCAGTTGGTGCTCAGGGAGTCGTTCTTCCTGGCCATCCTGGATAGCGCTTTGTGGCTTTTGCGCCACGCATCCGGCCAGCAACAGGCAAGGAAACGCACGAAGCCATTTATTGTGCGGTGACACCGCGTTCATTACGCGGGAAAAAACATGCGACATACTTACCAGGTCCAGGTTCATTTAATCTATTTTTACCGGCACATTGAGCGGTAACTCAATACGGAAACAGACATCGGCTTCGCTATCGGTTGCCAGATACAATTCGCCCTTCATACGACGAATACAATCTCTGGCAATGCTAAGCCCTAACCCGCTGCCTTTTACCGCCCCTTTTCGTTGATGGCTGCCCTGAAAAAAGGGCTCGAAGATCATGCTGCGTTCTGCTTCAGGGATAGGCGTACCGGTATTTGCCACGTCAATAAAGAGCCGCGCGCCGGCAGTATAGCTGTGCAGATAAATGTTACCGGATTCAGCGCCATAGTGCACCGCGTTAGAGTAGAGATTATCCAGCACGCTCATCAGTAACATCGGTTCAGCCTGGCAGGTCGCGACATCGAGCGTGACCCCGGTATGCATCATTTTAGCTCGCGCCGGCAAACTGTGAGCAGAGAGAACCATGTCCACCAGCGGCGCGATCTCCACCTCTTCCAGCTCAACCGCACCGTCGGCAAGCTTGCGGTTATAGTCCAGTAATTGCTCAATGAGTTTTTGCAGATTGCGGCTGCTGGCATCGAGGATCTCAACCACCTCTTTCTGTTCCACCGTCAGCGGCCCCACCACTTCATCGGCAAGCAGCTCCGTGCCTTCGCGCATACTGGCGAGCGGGGTTTTAAGCTCATGCGACAGATGGCGTAAAAACTGATGACGCTGAGACTCCAGCCACGCCAGCCTTTCACTGAGCCAGATAATGCGTTCACCCACATAGCGCAGCTCGCGTGGGCCTTTAAACACCACAGTATGACCAAGCGATCGCCCTTCCCCCAGCCGGTTGATCATCCGTTCAATCCCCTTCACCGGGCCGATGATCATACGGGTAAACAGCAGCACCAGCCCGAGACTGACCATAAACAACACCAGCGCCTGCCAGCCAAAAAACTGGCCGCGCTCGGCGATTTCCAGCTGTAATTGCTGACCCCGGGAGAACACCACCGCGCGGGTGGATTGCACCATTTCGGTGTTTGCGGCGGCAAAGGCTTCCAGCCGCTCGGAGGCTGAAGCGGAAGGACCGCTGTTTTTACACTGCAATTGGGCGAGATCGTTCAGATCCTGGCGTAGCGCCTGGTAGAGCTTATCATCCGGCAGCACGCCCGCATGGGCATCCAGCATTTCGCTGTAGCGTTTACGCTGATTTTGATACACCCGCGCCAGCGTGGCGTCGTCGAGCACGCAATACTGGCGGTAACTGCGCTCCATTTCCAGCGCCGCGTTGGTCATGGCTTCGCTGCGACGCGCGTCAATAAGTGTTGTGCGGTTGGTTTGCAATGCCTGGGCGCTGAGGGCATTCAGGCTTTGCCACGCCTGCCAGGCCAGCACCAGCAGCGGCAATAAAATCAACAGAAACGCCATCATCACCAACTGGCGCAGCGAGCGGGGGAAAATAAGCCAACGTTTCAACGCAATGCTCTCGCAAGAAAAGATACAGGGATGCTAGCTGAGTAACGCGCCGGGGGAAAGCCAGAAACAACAAAGCCGGGCATAAGCCCGGCTCTGTTATGAAATTAGGCGGTGCCTAACTCGACGTTTCGCCCGAAGCCTGATAAAGCAAAGCAATTATCAGCAGGTGGACGGCAGGCACCTTTGAGTGCGTCATTCGAAGTTTATGTAGCACGTCCCGAAGGGGCTGACATAAGGAAGCTGAATGAGCCACTGCTTAATATTATGCACGTATTATGCCAATGCACAAACATATAATTTAACCAATTGATTTTTAATCATTTTATGTTTATCACACGCAACGGTAAGATGTTTATCTTTTCAGCGCACTGTCGCTGTTTAACAACACCCGAATAGCGTTAAAAATAATTTCTTATTATTCATACAATTAAATGTCTCCATTTGGAGACACCCAGGAAAAGCCATTGTCGGGAAATGCCGACACTTTTCAACAGGCAATAAAAAAGCCTCCGCCACAAAGGCCGGAGGCTTTACGCTTCGCGCGAACTTAGCCCAACTGTTTACGGGCGTTACGGAAAATACGCATCCACGGGCTATCTTCACCCCAGTTTTCCGGATGCCAGGAGTTAGACACCGTACGGAATACACGCTCCGGATGCGGCATCATAATCGTCACGCGACCGCTTTCATTCGTGACCGCCGTAATACCGTTCGGGGAGCCGTTCGGGTTCGCCGGGTAAGTCTGCGTTACCTTGCCGAAGTTATCGACGTAGCGCAGTGCCACCAACCCTTTGCTTTCAAGCGCCGCAAGATGCGCGTCGTCACGCACTTCCACACGACCTTCACCGTGAGACACGGCGATGGGCATGTGCGATCCCACCATGCCGCCGAGCAACAATGACGGGCTCTGCGTCACTTCCACCAGGCTGAAACGCGCTTCGAAACGATCGGAGTGGTTACGTACAAAGCGTGGCCACAGTTCACTGCCCGGGATTAACTCGCGCAGGTTGGACATCATCTGGCAACCGTTACATACACCCAGTGCCAGCGTCTGCGGACGGTGGAAGAAGGTTTCGAACTCGTCGCGTACGCGGTCGTTAAACAGGATCGATTTCGCCCAGCCTTCGCCCGCGCCCAGTACGTCACCGTAAGAGAAGCCGCCACACGCGACCAGCGCATGGACGTTTTCCAGCCCGGTGCGCCCGGCCAGCAGGTCGCTCATATGCACATCGATAGCATCAAAACCCGCGCGGTGGAACGCTGCCGCCATCTCAACATGCGAGTTCACGCCCTGCTCACGCAGCACCGCCACTTTCGGGCGCGCGCCAGTGGCAATAAACGGTGCGGCGATATCTTCGTTAATATCGAACGACAGTTTTACATTCAGGCCTGGATCGTTGTCATTGGCTTTCGCGTCATGCTCCTGATCCGCACACTCCGGGTTATCACGCAGGCGCTGCATCTGCCAGGTGGTTTCCGCCCACCACATACGAAGCGTAGTGCGGCTCTCGCTGAACACCGCCTGACCATCGGCTTCAATGACAAAGCGATCGCCGGATACGGCATTGCCCAGGTAATGAACGCAATCGCCCAGACCGTATGTCGCCAGCACGCTTTCCACCGCTTCGCGGTCGCCCGCGCGCACCTGGATCACCGCGCCCAGTTCTTCATTAAACAGCGCAGCCAGACGATCGCCGCCCAGGGAAGCGATGTTCACATTCACACCGCAGTGACCCGTAAAGGCCATTTCCGCCAGCGTCACCAGCAGACCGCCGTCGGAACGATCGTGGTAAGCCAGCAGTTTGCCCGCGGCAACCAGTGCCTGAATGGCATCATAGAAGCCTTTCAGTTGCTCAACGTTACGCACATCGGCGGGCTTGTCGCCCAGTTGACGATAAACCTGCGCCAGCGCCGTTGCGCCCAACGCATTGTTGCCGTTGCCCAGATCGATAAGCAACAGGGCGTTATCTTCGGTGGAGAGCTGCGGCGTTACCGTATGGCGTACATCTTCCACGCGGGCAAAGGCAGTGATCACCAGCGACAGCGGCGAGGTCATCTCACGCTGTTCATTTCCTTCCTGCCAGCGGGTTTTCATCGACATGGAGTCTTTGCCCACCGGAATGGTCAGCCCCAGCGCCGGGCAAAGCTCTTCGCCCACCGCTTTCACTGCGGCGTACAGGCCCGCGTCTTCGCCAGGGTGCCCTGCCGCCGCCATCCAGTTTGCAGACAGCTTAATGCGTTTGATGTTGCCAATCTGCGTTGCCGCGATATTGGTCAATGCCTCCCCCACAGCCAGACGCGCGGAAGCGGCGAAATCCAGCAACGCAACCGGCGCACGTTCGCCCAGCGCCATCGCTTCGCCATAGTAGCTATCAAGGCTGGCGGTGGTCACCGCACAGTTCGCCACCGGGATCTGCCACGGCCCGACCATCTGATCGCGGGCGACCATACCGGTTACCGTGCGGTCACCAATGGTCACAAGGAAGGTTTTTTCCGCCACGGTCGGCAAATGCAGCACGCGGTTCACGGCGTCTGCAACCGAAATGCCCTGTGTCGTAAATGCATCGCCGGTCGCCTGACGGGTCTCAACATTGCGGGTCATCTTCGGCGTTTTGCCCAACAGCACATCCAGCGGCATGTCGATCGGTTGATCGTTAAAGTGGTTGTCGTTCAGCGTCAGGTGCTGCGCTTCGGTGGCTTCGCCGATCACCGCATACGGCGCACGTTCGCGGCGACACAGCTCATCAAACAGTGCCAGTTGATCGGCGGCAACCGCCAGCACATAGCGTTCCTGTGATTCGTTACACCAGATCTCCAGCGGGCTCATACCCGGCTCATCGCTGAGAATGTCACGCAGTTCAAAACGACCGCCGCGACCACCGTCGCTGACCAGCTCTGGCATGGCATTGGACAGACCGCCCGCGCCCACGTCATGAATAAAGAGGATCGGGTTGGCATCGCCCAGTTGCCAGCAACGGTCAATCACTTCCTGGCAACGACGCTCCATTTCCGGGTTGTCGCGCTGAACAGAGGCAAAATCCAGATCCGCATCAGACTGGCCAGACGCCATAGAGGACGCCGCGCCGCCGCCCAGACCGATATTCATCGCCGGGCCACCGAGGACGATCAGTTTCGCACCAACGGTGATCTCGCCTTTTTGTACATGATCGGCACGAATGTTACCGATCCCGCCCGCCAGCATGATCGGTTTGTGGTAGCCGCGCAGCTCTTCGCCGTTGTGGCTGTTCACTTTCTCTTCATAGGTACGGAAATAACCGTTCAGCGCCGGGCGACCAAATTCGTTGTTAAACGCCGCGCCGCCCAGTGGGCCATCGGTCATGATATCCAGTGCGGTAACAATACGCTCCGGCTTACCAAAATCTTCTTCCCAGGGCTGTTCAAAACCCGGAATACGCAGGTTGGAAACGGAGAAACCCACCAGGCCTGCTTTCGGCTTCGCACCGCGACCGGTTGCCCCTTCGTCACGGATTTCACCGCCAGATCCGGTCGCGGCACCTGGCCACGGAGAGATCGCCGTCGGGTGGTTATGGGTTTCCACCTTCATCAGAATATGTGCCGGTTCCTGGTGGTAATCGTAACGGCCTTCCCCGCGATCGGCGAAGAAACGGCCAACAGCGGAACCTTCCATCACGGCGGCGTTGTCTTTATAAGCAGACAGGACGAAATCCGGCGTTTTCTCGAAGGTATTTTTAATCATTTTAAACAGTGACTTCGGCTGCTGCTTGCCATCAATCACCCAGTCGGCGTTGAAGATTTTGTGGCGGCAGTGCTCGGAGTTCGCCTGGGCGAACATATAGAGTTCGATATCGTTCGGGTTGCGCCCCAGACGGGTAAAGGCGTCTTGCAGATAGTCGATTTCATCGTCTGCCAATGCCAGGCCAAGACGCAGGTTGGCGTCGATCAGCGCCTGGCGGCCTTCGCCCAGTAAGTCGACGCTTTGTACCGGCGCCGGCTGATGGTGTTCAAACAGGCGTTCAGCGTCCGCCTGCGACGTGAATACGCTCTCCATCATGCGGTCGTGCAGTTCTGCCGCGACCTCAGCCCACTGGGCGTCCGTCAGACCGGCTGCATCAACATAGTACGCAACGCCACGTTCAAGGCGGTTGATCTTATTAAGACCGCAGTTGTGCGCGATATCGGTGGCTTTGGAAGACCAGGGAGAGATGGTGCCAGGACGAGGAGTGACGAGCAGTAAGGTTCCGGTTGGGGTATGGCTGCTCAGGCTAGGGCCATATTTCAACAGGCGCTGGAGCCGGGCGTACTCTTCTTCGGTCAGTGTGTCGTTCAGATCGGCGAAGTGAGCATACTCGGCGTAAATATTACTGACCGGGAGGTTGGCCGCCTGAAAACGCGCCAGCAGTTTGTTGATACGAAAAGCGGACAATGCAGGCGAACCACGCAGAATTTCCATCATAAGTCTCTCGTCTTCGATTACGAAGCGTCGGGGACGCTTTAAGTGTGCACCAGGGGAAAACGGGCGTCATTATAGAGAATCCTGAGCGCCTACGAAACCGTTTGCGTCGAAATAAAATCAGCCCGGTTTTTTGACAATAGCTGCCGCCGACCACTCTAATTAGTTGCCAACTGGCGTTTTGTTGCGCAAAATGCCGCTCAATCACAGACAAACCTTGTTGTTATCATGACGGCCATCTGCTGAGGCAAAGTACGGCGCAGAGAATTAACTGATTGAAAAAATTTAAGATTAATTATCTGCTCATCGGCATTGTCACCCTGCTGCTGGCAGCGGCCCTGTGGCCCTCTATTCCCTGGTTCGGCAAAGCCGATAACCGCATCGCGGCGATCAAAGCCCGCGGGGAGTTGCGCGTCAGCACCATTGCCTCACCGCTCACCTATTCCCGTGTGGACGGTAAATCCTACGGCCTGGATTACGACCTGGCGCAGCATTTCGCCGACTATCTGGGCGTGAAGCTCAAAGTCACCGTCCGCCAGAATATCAGCCAGCTATTTGACGATCTCGACCATGATGATGCAGATATGCTCGCTGCGGGACTGGTGTACAACAGCGAACGCATCAAAAACTACCAGACCGGCCCGGTTTACTACTCCGTTTCTCAGCAACTGGTTTACCGGGTTGGCAGCCCTCGCCCGCGCACGCTGCAATCCGTTAACGCCAGCCAATTGACCGTCGCACCAGGACATGTGGTGATCGACGATCTCCGCACCTTAAAAGAGAAAAAGTACCCGGATTTAAGCTGGACGGTGGATGAGAAGCTCGGCACCAATGCGTTGATGGAACAGGTGCTGGAAGGCAAAGTGAGTTACACCATTGCCGACTCGGTGGCGATAAGCCTGTTCCAACGGGTGCACCCTGAGCTGGCTGTCGCACTGGATGTGACCGATGAACAGCCGGTCACCTGGTTCAGCAAACGCGATGATGACAACACCCTGTCAGCCGCCATACTGGATTTCTTCAATAATATGAATGAAGACGGCACGCTCGCACGGCTGGAAGAGAAATATCTCGGGCACGGCGAAGATTTTGACTACGTGGATACGCGCACTTTCCTGCGCGCCGTCGATAGCGTACTGCCCGACCTGCAACCAATGTTTGAGAAATATGCCCAGCAGATCGACTGGCGTCTGCTGGCGGCCATCTCCTACCAGGAGTCACACTGGGACTCCCAGGCCACCTCGCCAACCGGGGTGCGCGGCCTGATGATGCTGACAAAAAATACGGCGCAGAGCTTAGGCTTAAGCGATCGTACCGATGCGGAACAGAGCATTAGCGGCGGCGCGCGCTACTTGCTGGATATGATGAGCAAAGTGCCGGACAGCGTACCGCAGGATGAGAAAATCTGGTTTGCGCTGGCGGCCTATAATATGGGCTATGCGCATATGCTGGATGCCCGTGCGCTGACGGCGAAAACCAAAGGCAATCCCGATAGCTGGGCCGATGTCAAACAGCGCCTGCCGCTACTGAGCCAGAAACCCTGGTACAGTAAGTTGACCTACGGCTACGCCCGCGGGCATGAGGCTTATGCTTATGTGGAAAACATCCGTAAGTATGAAATCAGCCTGGTGGGCTACCTGCTGGAGAAAGAGAAAGAAGCGGCCAAAGCGCTAAAGCTGGCGCAGAGTTACCCGGCGGTTTCAACGGATGAACTGAACCGCCCTTCCTACGGCATATTGCCCTTTAGCGCCTTTACCACCAGCGATCCTTTCCCGCGCAACCCACTGCTGACGCCGGATACGCTGGTAAAAAACCCGCTAAAAGTGAACCGGTAAGGCGATTTACCCGCCCTACTGTTCGGGTGAATCAGAGGGCGTTTTTTTCAGCGCTTTTTTCTCCTGGCGACGCTGGCGGAAAAAGTCGCTCAGCATTGCCGCACACTCATCGCGCAGCACCCCTTCGGTGATCTCCACCCGGTGGTTCATTCCCGGGTGATGCAGCACATCCATCAGCGAACCTGCCGCGCCGGTTTTCGCATCCCGCGCACCAAATACCAGATGACCAATGCGGCTATGCACCATGGCTCCGGCGCACATCACGCAGGGCTCCAGCGTGACATAGAGCGTGGTGTCGATCAGGCGGTAGTTTTGCAGCACCAGCCCCCCCTGACGCAATGCCATGATCTCCGCATGCGCCGTGGGATCGTGACGACCAATCGGCCGGTTCCAGCCTTCGCCAATCACCCGGTCGTTATGCACCAGTACCGCGCCAACGGGCACTTCGCCTTCTTCCCATGCACGTTTCGCCAGCGTCAGCGCATAGCGCATCCAGTAGTCATGGTTCAGTTCAGGATTGGACAAAGGGGAAAACTCCAGTGATTCAGGCGGGCGCATTATACAGCCCTTCGCTGTTTATTCCAGTTGCTGTAACTCACCGCGCGGCGTCACGCGCCAGCGGTGCTGGCAAAAATAGAGCAACGGGTTGTCCTGCTTGCTGTCGCTGTAACCGCTATACAGACGCAGCGGCGTACCGATTTTTCGCTCCAGTTGCGCCACTTTCTCGTGCCCCAGACAGCGCATCGTTAGCACCCAGCCGCCATAACGACGGTTGATTTGACTGGCAATCACATTCACCTGCGGCAACCAGGGTGTATCGAAATAGACTTGCTCCACCAGCGGTTGCGGCGAGCCCGTGATCAGCCAGATATCCGCATCAGAAGCGGTAAGGTACTGGGTCAGCCGCGACTGCACCACCGGAAACGCCGTCACGTGCTCGCGAAACCAGCGGACAAACTGCTGCTCACGCTTTTTCAGTTGGCGCTCGCTGTGACCAAAGGTGCAGCCCCACAGTAGCAGACTCATTGGCCAGCGGGCTGCGCGCCCTTTAATCAATAACGCGCCAGCAATCACCGGCAACAGCGGTAGCACCAGCAAGGCATTCAACGGCTGGTGGCGCAACAGATAACGTAAAAACGTACCGAACATATCCTGCTGGTGCAGTGTTCCGTCAAGATCAAAAAATACGACGCGGCGCTCGCTGGTAGCCAAATGTTGCCCCTCTGCCTGGTTAAACGCCGACCGCCATTTGTCCTCTTCTGGCGATCGCTATTAGAGATAGCCTAACAGATAGAACCTGACTTTTCCGTTAACAAGGCACCTGCAATAAAAAGCAGCTATTTCGTTACGCCACAGATGCTCTACACTGCCTTATCTTTCCAGGAACCGTTGTGACCATGAATTCGCATACCAAAACGATGCGCGCCTTTAGCTCTGCCCCTTTTCGACATCTGTTCTTTGCCCGCCTGTTCACCGTACTGGGTAACGGTATCGCACCGATCGCACTGGCCTTTGCGGTACTGGACATCGGCGGTTCCGCCGCCGATTTGGGCATCGTCGTGGCGGCGCGCTCTGTTTTTAATGTCGCCTTCTTGTTGGTCGGCGGTGTGCTGGCAGATCGCTATTCCCGCAGCCTGGTGCTGGTTTCGTCCTCGGTTGTTGCGGCGATATCGCAAGCGGTTGTCGCCTGGTCCGTGCTGGACGGCAGCGCATCGGTCATCAGCCTTGCCCTGTTAGGTACCCTGAATGGCGCCGCCGCAGGTATTGCGCTACCGGCTTCCTCCGCGTTAGTGCCCCAGACGGTGCCGGCCCATAACCTGCGCGAAGCGAATGCGTTAATCCAATTAGGTATTTACAGTGGGACAGTGGTTGGCGCTTCGCTGGGCGGGATCCTGACCAGCGCCGTCGGACCTGGCTGGGGGCTGGCGATTGATGCGCTGGGCTTCGCCGCTTCGGCGCCGCTCTATTACTGGATCCGTACCGGCGTCACGCAAATCGCCGCCGCGCAAACTAACATTTTGCAGGATCTGCGCGACGGCTGGAAAGAGTTCGCCAGCCGCACGTGGGTCTGGTCCATTGTCGTTCAGTTCACCATTATCAATGCCGCATTTAGTGGCGTGGTGATGGTTCTCGGCCCGATTATTGCCGATGCCTCATTTGGTCGTACCCAGTGGGGGATCATGGTGGCGGCACAAAGCGTCGGGTTAATTGCGGGTTCATTCCTGGCATTGCGCTGGCGTCCGCGTCGCGACCTGTTTATTGGCGTGATGCTGGTGTCGTTGTGCGCGCTGCCCATTTTCCTGCTGGGGCAGATTGTGCCCACACCGTGGCTTATCGCAGCATTTTTTATCGCGGGCGTCACTTTCGGTCTGTTCGGCGTGGCCTGGGCGCAGTCGCTGCAAACCCATATACCGCCAGAAAAACTGGCGCGCGTCTATGCGTACGACGCAATGGGATCGTTTATTGCGATTCCGGTTGGCGAACTGGCCGCCGGGCCGCTGGCCATGCATTACGGCAGCAGCAATGTATTAATGGCGTCAGCGGGGGCGGTGGCCATCGCGACGTTTGCAGCCAGCCTGATCCCGGCCATTCGTCAGCTCGATAACTCGGCCAAGGTGAAAAGACACAGCGCCGAAGGATCCACTTGATCGCTATCAAATGCCGGGTTGTGATACTTTGTCGTGAAAGAATTTTTAATTCATAATAACAATCAATGAATGGAATATTAAATTCTGTCTTTTGTATGAGTTGTGATTGCCTCCGGAGATCCTATGAACTGTTTAATTCGCATCCGTCAGCGCTATTCTGGCCTGGCGCAGAGCGATAAAAAGCTGGCGGAATTTCTGCTGGAAAACCCCGATCGCGCGCGCCATTTAAGTTCGCAACAGTTGGCTGCCGAGGCGGGCGTTAGCCAGTCGAGCGTCGTGAAATTCGCCCAGAAAATGGATTTCAAAGGATTTCCGGCGATGAAACTGGCCATCAGCGAAGCGCTGGCCAGCAACACCAATCCCTGGTCTGTGCCCGTGCATAACCAGATACGTGGCGACGATCCGCTGCGTGTGGTGGGTGAAAAACTGATCAAAGAGTACCAGAGCGCCATGCACGCCTCACTGGATGTCAACAGTGAAGAGAAGCTGCTGGAAAGCGTGCGGCTGCTGCGCGAGGCGCGGCGCATTATCCTGACCGGTATTGGCGCTTCCGGGTTGGTTGCCCGTAATTTCGGCTGGAAGTTGATGAAAATTGGTCTTAACGCCGTGGTGGAACAGGATATGCACGCCCTGCTGGCGACCGTGCAGGCAATGGATCCTGGCGATCTGCTGTTACCGGTTTCTTATTCCGGCGAACGGCGTGAAATCAATATGGCAGCCGATGAAACCCTGCGCGTGGGCGGTAAAATCCTCGCCATTACCGGCTTTACCCCCAACGCCCTGCAACAACGGGCGACGCATTGCCTTTACACCATCGCCGAAGAGCAGGCGACACGCAGCGCGGCCATCTCCTCCACCAGCGCGCAAATGATGCTGACAGACTTACTGTTTATGGCGCTGGTGCAGCAGGATCTGGAGCATGCGCCGGAACGCATTCGCCACAGTGAGGAGCTGGTAAAAAAACTGGTTTGAGCAGGGAATCATCGTATAATGCCCGCCCTGTTAGTGATGTTTCTGAGATTTTCCTGATGGCGCTGTTAATCACCAAAAAATGCATCAATTGCGATATGTGCGAACCGGAATGCCCGAACGAGGCGATTTCGATGGGTGACAGCATCTATGAGATTAACAGCGATCGTTGCACCGAGTGCATCGGGCACTACGAAACGCCGACCTGCCAGAAAGTGTGCCCGATCCCCAATACCATCCTGAAAGATCCGGCGCACGTAGAAACAGAAGAGCAGCTCTGGGACAAATTCGTCCAGATGCACCACGCCGACAAGATTTAACGCTCAATAATCACCGTCGCACAGGCGTAGTGCCGCTCATCCGCCAGCGTCACGTGAGTGGATTTCACGCCCATCTGCTCCGCCAGCCGCAGCGCCTCATCCCACAAACGCAAGCATGGCTTACCCAGTTCGTCGTTGAACACTTCGAACTGATTAAATGCCAGACCGTTACGAATACCGGTGCCAAACGCCTTCGCCGCCGCTTCTTTTACCGCAAAACGTTTTGCCAGGAAGCGCACCGGTTGCTGATGCGCCTGGTATAGCGCCCATTCGTTAGCGCTCAGCACCCGCTTCGCCAGGCGATCGCCGCTACGGGCGATCACCGCTGCGATGCGGTCTATCTCGACGATATCCGTACCCAGCCCGAGGATTGCCATTACGCGCGCGCTTCCTGCATCAGGCGTTTCATCTCGGCGACGGCCTCTTTCAAACCGCTCATCACCGCACGACCAATAATGGCGTGACCGATGTTCAGCTCGTGCATTTCCGGCAGTGCGGCAATCGCCTTCACATTGTGATAGGTCAACCCGTGACCCGCATTCACTTTCAGGCCAAGGCTGGCAGCGTAGGTCGCGGCTTTGGCAATACGCTCCAGCTCTTTCGCCTGTGCGGCATCGTTTTCTGCATCAGCGTAGCAACCGGTGTGGATTTCGATGTACGGCGCGCCAACGTCCGCAGCGGCTTTGATTTGCTCCGCATCGGCGTCGATAAACAGCGAGACCAGAATACCGGCAGCCGCCAGGCGCTGGCAGGCGTCACGCATTTTCTCGCGCTGACCGGCCACATCGAGGCCGCCTTCGGTGGTGACTTCCTGGCGTTTTTCCGGCACCAGGCAGCAGAAATGCGGTTTGGTTTCACAGGCGATGGCCAGCATCTCTTCGGTGACTGCCATTTCCAGGTTCATGCGCGTATCCAGCGTCTGGCGCAAAATACGCACGTCTCTGTCGGTGATATGGCGGCGATCTTCACGCAAATGCACGGTAATACCATCGGCTCCCGCCTGTTCAGCAATAAATGCCGCCTGCACCGGATCCGGATAAGCCGTGCCGCGTGCATTACGCAGTGTTGCGATATGATCGATATTGACGCCCAACAGTAATTCAGCCATGACAATCCTCAGTGTTTTCATTGGTTCCGGCGCGGTCTTCGCCTCGCCTGGCCTGATCTTTTTCCGTTATCGCTTCGGCATAAACTGCCGGAACAGTTCCCGGCTTTTTAACGGCTTGCCTCCAAGATACGGCTTTAACGCAATACGGGTAAAGCGCTTTGCAGCACGCAACGTATCAGCATCCGGGAATTCACGCTCCGCCAGCGCACGCAGGTGCCGGCCGGTGAAGGTGCTGTTATCCATCACTACGCTGGCAATAAACCCTTTCTCTTCCCGGTAGCGATAGGTCATCAGGTCATCTACCGGTTCGCCGCTTCCCGCGCAGTGCAGGAAATCAACGCCATACCCCAGATGCCCGAGCAGCGCCAGCTCAAAGCGACGCAGCACAGGTTCCGGCGTGCCGGTTACGCCCGCCAGTGCCTGGATACAGTGTAAATAGTCGAAGAAGAGTTCGGAGAAGCGAGTTTCATGCTCCAGCACGCGGGCAATAAGTTCATTAACATAGAGGCCGCTGTAGAGCGTGATGCCGCTGAGCGGCAGCGCCAGCGAAACCGCTTCAGCACTGCGCAGCGTTTTGACTTCGCCACGCCCGCCAAAGCGCACCAGCAGAGGGGTAAAAGGCTGTAATGCGCCTTTAAGGTTTGAACGTTTAGAACGTGCGCCTTTCGCAACAAGGCGCACGCGGCCCGACTCTTCCGTGAAGACGTCCAGCATCAGGCTGGTTTCGCTCCACGGACGGGAATGGAGGACGAATGCGCGCTGCCATCCTTCCATCATGTTCTCGCCGTCTGTCAGGCCATTAGCGCTTAAAGATCGTCGACATAACCGAGACTACGCAGCGCGCGTTCGTCATCGGCCCAGCCGGATTTCACTTTCACCCACAGTTCAAGGTGAACTTTGGCTTCAAACATCTCTTCCATATCTTTACGGGCTTCAATGCCGATGGTTTTGATTTTGGCGCCTTTGTTGCCAATCACCATCTTCTTCTGCCCTTCGCGCTCAACGAGGATCAAGCCGTTGATGTCATAACCGCCACGATCGTTCGTGATGAAACGTTCGATTTCCACTGTCACCGAATACGGCAGCTCTGCGCCGAGGAAACGCATCAGCTTCTCACGAATGATCTCAGAAGCCATAAAGCGCTGAGAACGGTCGGTCACGTAATCTTCCGGGAAGTGATGAATGGCTTCCGGCAGGTGCTTGCGCACGATGCTGGCGATGGTATCGACATTGGTGCCGGTTTCCGCAGAGAGCGGTACGATGTCGAGGAAATTCATCTGGCTGGCCAGGAACTGCAAGTGCGGCAGCAGATCGGCTTTTTCCTGCACGTTGTCCACTTTATTGACCGCGAGGATCACCGGCGTTTTGCCGTCGCGCAGTTTGTTAAGCACCATTTCGTCGTCTGGCGTCCAGCGCGTGCCTTCCACCACGAAAATCACCAGCTCAACGTCGCCGATTGAACTACTGGCCGCTTTGTTCATCAGACGGTTGATGGCGCGCTTCTCTTCCATATGCAGGCCCGGGGTGTCGACGTAAATCGCCTGATACTCCCCTTCGGTATGGATGCCGACAATACGGTGGCGCGTGGTCTGTGCTTTACGGGAAGTAATCGAAATCTTCTGCCCAAGCAGTTTGTTTAACAGCGTGGATTTGCCGACGTTAGGACGTCCAACGATGGCGATAAACCCACAATAGCTTTTTTCAGTTTCAGTGCTCATTCCAGCTCCAGTTTTTTCAGCGCCTGTTCGGCGGCAGCCTGCTCCGCCTTACGGCGGCTGGAACCTGTGCCGACCACCGGTTCGCTCAGGCCGCTGACCTGGCAGTGGATAGTAAATTCCTGATCGTGCGCTTCGCCGCGCACCTGCACCACCAGATAAGACGGCAGCGGCAAATGGCGACCCTGCAAAAACTCCTGCAGGCGCGTTTTCGGATCTTTTTGCTTATCGCCCGGGCTGATTTCGTCCAGGCGCGTTTGATACCAGCTCAGGATTAATTGTTCGACGGTCTGGATATCGCTATCGAGAAATACCCCGCCAATTAATGCTTCAACGGTGTCCGCGAGAATGGATTCACGGCGAAAACCGCCGCTCTTCAATTCACCCGGCCCTAAACGCAGACATTCGCCTAATTCGAATTCGCGGGCGATTTCCGCCAGCGTATTACCGCGAACCAGCGTGGCGCGCATACGGCTCATATCACCTTCATCCACGCGGGGAAAACGGTGATAGAGCGCGTTAGCAATCACAAAGCTTAAAATCGAGTCGCCAAGAAACTCCAGACGCTCATTGTGTTTGCTACTGGCACTGCGGTGGGTTAATGCCTGCTGCAACAGATCCTGATGATGAAAAGTGTAGCCCAGCTTCCGTTGAAGCCGATTAATTACGATGGGATTCATGCGATACCAATAAATAAATGCGTCAACAATGCAGCACACGAAACCGACCTGAGAAAAACCAACGCGGTTTCGTGTGCTGTGGCGCCCGGAGGAGCCAGCCTTAAACTTCGGGGGAATATTCTATACGCAACGAGGGGGGTTGTCGTTAGTCTGAGGGGAATAATCGCGGAAATAATTCAGGGCGCAACGGGAATAATTGCGCCCTGGTTAATTAATGAATTCCGCCGATACGATTCAGTCGTACGCCTGTCGGCCATTCACCTTCTTGTTTTTCGAAACTCATCCAGATTGCCGTCGCACGGCCAACAAGATTCGCTTCCGGTACGAAGCCCCAATAACGGCTGTCAGCACTGTTATCGCGGTTATCGCCCATCATGAAATAGTGACCTGGCGGCACAATCCACGTTGCCAGTTGCTGCCCCGGCTGACGGTAATAAATGCCAAGCTGATCCTGAGCGATCGGCACAGTCAGAATACGGTGCGTCACCTCACCCAGGGTCTCTTTGCGCTCCGTCAGACGAATGCCGTCCGCCATGGTTTCGCTTTTAGGCAACTGGAAGAACCCGCTGCTTGCTTCACCGCCGGAGCGGCGACCAAAGGTCTGCACAAAGTCACTGGCTTCCACATTGCTGTAGGTGATCGGCAGCGCGTTGTCGCACGCCTGGCCGGAGCTGCAATTTGGCTGCACGGTAACCTGCTTGCTGACCGGATCGTAACTGACTTTGTCGCCAGGTACGCCAACCACACGCTTGATGTAATCCAGGCGCGGATCGTCCGGGTATTTAAACACCGCAATATCACCGCGTTTCGGATGACCGGTCGCGATCAGCGTTTTCTGGTAGATCGGATCTTTAATACCATAAGCGAATTTCTCCACAAGGATAAAATCGCCAATCAGCAGCGTCGGCATCATTGAACCTGAGGGGATCTGGAACGGCTCAAAAATAAACGAACGCACGATCAGTACAATCGCCAGCACCGGGAAAACAGAAGCACCGGTCTCCAGCCAGCCTGGCTTCGGACCGATTTTCTTCAGCGTTTTTTTATCAAGGGCATCACCTGTCGCAATTTGCGCGGTGGCCTGACGTTCCCGGCGTTTTGGTGCAAAAATAAACTTATCCAGGCACCATAAAAGTCCCGTCACCAGCGTCGCGATCACCAGGATCAGGGCAAACATGTTCGCCATGCCAACTCCTTAAGGTTATTTGCTCTCTTTGCCTACGTGCAGAATGGCGAGGAACGCTTCCTGCGGCAGTTCGACGTTGCCGACCTGCTTCATGCGTTTCTTACCTTCTTTCTGTTTCTGCAGCAGCTTTTTCTTACGGCTGACGTCACCGCCATAGCATTTCGCCAGTACGTTTTTACGCAGCTGTTTTACCGTCGAGCGGGCAATAATGTGGTTGCCGATAGCCGCCTGAATCGCGATATCAAACTGCTGGCGAGGGATCAGATCTTTCATCTTCTCCACCAGCTCACGGCCACGGTACGGTGCATTTTCATTATGGGTGATCAGCGCCAGCGCATCGACACGCTCGCCGTTGATCAGCACATCCACGCGCACCATGTTAGACGCCTGGAAACGTTTGAAGTTGTAATCCAGCGACGCATAGCCACGCGAGGTTGATTTCAGACGGTCGAAGAAGTCCAGCACCACTTCCGCCATTGGGATTTCATAAGTCAGCGCCACCTGGTTGCCGTGATAAACCATGTTGGTTTGCACACCGCGTTTTTCCACGCACAGCGTAATAACGTTACCCAGATACTCCTGCGGCAGCAGCATGTGGCATTCAGCAATCGGTTCGCGCAGCTCTTCAATATTGTTCAGCGGCGGCAGCTTGGACGGACTGTCGACGTACACCACTTCTTTGTTCGTGGTTTGCACTTCATACACGACGGTCGGCGCAGTGGTGATCAGATCCAGATCGTATTCACGCTCCAGGCGTTCCTGAATGATCTCCATATGCAACAGACCGAGGAAGCCGCAGCGGAAGCCGAAGCCCAGCGCAGTAGAGCTTTCCGGTTCGTAGAACAGGGATGCATCGTTCAGGCTCAGTTTGCCGAGCGCATCACGGAAGTTTTCGTAGTCGTCAGAGCTGACCGGGAACAGACCCGCATACACCTGCGGTTTCACCTTTTTGAACCCTGGCAGAGCTTTGTCCGCCGGGTTACGTGCAGAGGTCAGCGTATCCCCGACGGGTGCGCCGAGAATGTCTTTAATCGCACAGACCAACCAACCCACTTCGCCACACTTAAGCTCAGTACGATCAACCTGTTTCGGCGTAAAGATGCCGAGACGGTCAGCGTTGTATACCTGGCCGGTGCTCATAACCTTAATTTTGTCGCCTTTGCGCATGGTGCCGTTTTTGATACGCACCAGTGATACCACGCCCAGGTAGTTATCGAACCAGGAGTCGATGATCAGCGCCTGCAGCGGCGCGTCCGGATCGCCTTCCGGCGGCGGAATGTCCCGCACCAGACGCTCCAGCACATCCGGCACGCCAACACCGGTTTTCGCCGAACAGCGCACTGCGTCTGTCGCGTCGATGCCGACGATATCTTCAATCTCTTCTGCGACGCGCTCAGGATCGGCGGCTGGCAGGTCGATTTTGTTCAGTACCGGCACCACTTCCAGATCCATCTCGATGGCGGTATAGCAGTTCGCCAGCGTCTGCGCTTCCACGCCCTGACCCGCATCCACCACCAGCAGCGCGCCTTCACACGCGGCCAGCGAGCGGGAGACCTCATAGGAGAAGTCAACGTGCCCAGGGGTGTCGATAAAGTTCAGTTGGTAGGTTTCGCCATTAAGGGCTTTGTAGTCCAGCGTTACACTCTGGGCTTTGATGGTAATACCGCGTTCGCGCTCAAGGTCCATGGAGTCCAGCACCTGGGCTTCCATTTCGCGATCGGAAAGACCACCGCAAATCTGGATAATACGGTCAGACAGCGTCGACTTACCGTGGTCGATGTGAGCGATGATCGAAAAGTTACGAATATTCTTCATATAGTGAGATTTTATGCCTTACGAGTAACTAAGAGGCCTGTTCGCGCCTGACGTCAAATGTACTTAAACGCCGCATTCTACACTACAACCGCAATGCGGGGAAATGCTCATACCAGCAAGAAAAAAGCCGCTTTTTTCACCGTTGCAACAGTGAAATTACGGGCGGCTTTCCGTGGAAGCATCGTCGACGCGAACGAGGTTCGGAGGTAAACCTACGCTAATGATGATGGGTTGCCATTCGCTGCGGGAAGCCAGTTTGGGTGAAAGTCCTCGCGCCAGTAAAAAGCCGCCCACCCCGCCGAGCACCGCGCCGCACAGCGCCGCAAGATCGTGACCAAACAGTGCCTGGAAAATGGCGCCCATGACAAACAACCCAACCAGCGGCGACATATACACCAACACCGCCGATCCCAGCAAACTGGCTTCAGCAATGCCAAGTTCAACTTTTTGCCCGGCCACCAGCGGCTCGGCGCTGGGAACGGCGATGGTATGGCTGGTCTGCGGGCCTAACTTATTCAACACGCGGCTACCGCAGCCCGCGCGGGAGGCGCAGCTGCTGCAGGAGGCTTTGACGTCGCATTCAACTAATGCTTCACCGTTACGCCATGAAACGACGGTAGCCCACTCTTTGATCATTGTGCAGCCTTGAATTTGAGGCTATCCGCAATACGTTTTGCGGTTTGCGGAGGGAGTTCGCCTACGATGGTAATTTCGGCATTGTCGCGAACCGTGGTGCTAACCGTGCGGCGACCGGTGCGCAGAACCTGATCGGTACTGTTCTGGTTTGCGCGGTTTACGTTAATCGAGAAGCTAAATAAACCGTCGGAATAAAGGCGTGATTCGACGGGAACATCCACCGTTGGTAACTGGCGACGGCTGCTGGCCACCTCGTTAAACCCTTCAGGTAACCAGGATGGCGCCCAGTTAAAGTCGACTTTATCTCCCGCAGGAACCGAAAGCAGAGGCGGTAAACTGGCTTTCGCCAGCGTTTGCATGTTGTTTGCAACCTGAGCATTCACGGAAAACGCGATCACACGGAACTGTTCGAGGGTTTCGCCATCACGATCGAGCAAGTCGACGCGCATTGGCAGGCGCGTTTCCGAATCCATCCAGACGATGTAACTGTAACGGGTGCCGTCACGCGCCACGACGCGGATGACCTCACACAGTCTGTCGGCAATGCGCGTACGTCCTACGGAAATGAAATCATAGTAGGAAGAGAGACGTTTAAAATCGGTATAAACCAGCGTGGGTAGTGAATCGACAATGTAGTTGCCGTTCAGCGTAAACGGCTCAAGACCCGGCTCAAAGTAGCTGATCTCATTACCGCGCTGCACCACTTCGCGGCGTGGGCCGTCCATTTGCAGCATTTGAGCCAGAGGCTGGTCGTTCAGACGCGCATGGCGGTAGCGTAACGACTCCACTCCCTGCTTATTGATGCTGATAAAAGACAGTTCGTAGTTGAGCGACTGACTCGCCACGTTCATTTGCTGCAACAACGCCCCGGACGATACATCAGCCGAGGCGTTAGCAGAGAAGAACAGACCAGCAGCCACAAAAGACATGGCACACCAAAGTTGCTTCATTACTGCGATTGCGTTCCTAAAGTTTGATTTCCTGGCACCTGCACAGCAGCCTGCTGCGTTTGCGCCTGCTCAAACTGAAGTTGTTCTGCATGCAGGCGGCGTTGCAGTTCGTAGTCCTGCAGCATTGCATTGATACGACGGCGCTGCTCCTGCGCTTGCTGTTGCTGACCGGCGGTTGCGGTCGCATCAGACGGAACACCCAGACTGACCGGACTGGCTTTGCCCATCATCGGCAGTGTGTTAAACACCGGGCCTTCGGGCTGCTGGGTTGATTCAGCCGAACCATTATAGTGCTGAACGCCAACAATTACAGCAAGCGATACGCATGCAGCCACGCCCATTTGGGTAAGCTGGCTTGCCCACGGGCGAACCTTATGCCAGAACGGCATTTTCTGCCACTGGTGCGGGGCGGGTTGCGCTTCGGGAATCAATGGCGCGGTCGGTTGAACGGCGTCATTCTCAATCGCGGCCATGACTCGGGCTGAGATATCGAAATGGATGACATCGGCGGTATCACCGCGCATTGCATCGCGGATAAGGTGATAGCTTGCCCATGTTTGCTGCAATTGTGGATCCTGAGACAGCTCCGCGAGCAGCTCATTATCCAGCGTTTCACCATCCATTAAAGCGGAAAGTTTTTCTTTCTGCATGCCTAATACCTTTTTCAGTATCCCGCTATCGTCAACGCCTGATAAGCGGTTGAACTTTATTATCAATAGCTTCCCGCGCACGGAAGATACGTGAACGAACGGTACCTACCGGGCAATCCATGATGGCCGCAATTTCTTCATAGCTCATGCCATCCAGCTCCCGCAACGTAATTGCCATGCGTAAATCTTCCGGGAGCGACTCAATAGTACGGAAAACTATTTGTCTCAGTTCTTCTGACAACATTAAGTTCTCAGGGTTCGAAATTTCTTTCAGTGCACCGCCACTTTCGAAGTTTTCTGCATCAATGGCATCCACATCGCTGGATGGCGGCCTGCGCCCTTGGGCAACCAGGTAGTTTTTGGCCGTGTTAACGGCAATACGGTACAGCCAGGTATAAAAAGCACTATCTCCCCTGAACGAATCAAGCGCGCGATAGGCCTTTATAAATGACTCTTGTACGACATCAGGCACATCTCCGGAAGGAACATAACGGGAAACCAGACTCGCCACTTTATGCTGGTAGCGCACCACCAGTAAGTTGAACGCTTTCTGTTCTCCTTTCTGTACCCTTTCGACAAGGACCTGATCCGTTAACTGCTCGCTCATCCGAGGTAAAATCTCCCCAAAACCAATTTCCACGCGTATCCAGAAACGCCACTCCAATACTGCAATCTATGAGCAAGCAGCCAATTAGAGAGCAGGTTCGTGATAAAGTTCCGTTACGCCTTTGTTTTTGTGCATCGTTCTACAGACTTTTCATTATCACTCATTATAAGTCTACAAACCCTGCACACTGTATTTTCTCAAAGAAAAGACCTTAAGATCGCCAGAGAGTATCGCAAAATCGCTTTTTTTTCATCACTAATAAGCGCTTACTAACAATCAGATCTTGGTTTGCCCTTCCCAGCCTCTCATCATGCCTCGTTATACATTGTTTAGTGCTTAATACAAAAACCAAAAAAACAGTGCCTGCTCGCCTCTCATAGTGCTATGCTGACCGGACATTGTTTAGTAAATTAAACACAAGCTATGAAAACGACGCCTGAATTCTCTTGTGATGTACTGGTCATTGGCAGCGGTGCGGCAGGTCTCTCTGTGGCATTGCGTCTTGCCGCGCAGCATCGCGTTATCGTC
The DNA here is from genome assembly GCF_025642095.1 of Kosakonia sp. ML.JS2a. Taxonomy (GTDB): domain Bacteria; phylum Pseudomonadota; class Gammaproteobacteria; order Enterobacterales; family Enterobacteriaceae. The sequence continues at coordinate 1,309,224 of NZ_CP106754.1, read as the reverse complement.
CTCAGCAAAGGACCGATCAGCGAAGGCTCCACCTTCTATGCGCAAGGGGGCATTGCCGCGGTCTTCGATGAAACGGACAGCATTGAATCCCATGTCGAAGACACGTTGATTGCCGGTGCCGGCATTGTCGATCGCCATGCGGCAGAGTTTGTCGCCGGGAATGCGCGCCAGTGTGTACAGTGGCTTATCGATCAGGGTGTGTTATTTGATACCGAGATGACGGCCAACGGCGAGCCGGGTTATCACCTGACCCGCGAAGGCGGGCATAGTCACCGCAGGATCCTTCACGCCGCCGACGCCACCGGAAAAGAAGTCGAAAACACACTGGTCAATCAGGCCATCAATCACCCCAATATTCGCATACTGGAACGCTGTAACGCCGTAGACCTGATTATTTCGGACAAAATCGGTCTGCCTGGCGCCCGCCGCGTCGTCGGGGCATGGGTGTGGAACCGGAATAAAGAACAAGTCGAAACCTGTCAGGCTAAAGCCGTCGTACTGGCGACCGGCGGCGCATCCAAGGTGTACCAGTACACCACCAATCCGGATATTGCTTCCGGCGATGGCATCGCCATGGCCTGGCGCGCCGGTTGTCGGGTCGCAAACCTGGAGTTTAACCAGTTTCACCCCACGGCGCTGTTCCACCCACAAGCGCGCAATTTCCTGCTAACGGAAGCGCTGCGCGGCGAAGGCGCGTATCTGAAACGCCCGGATGGCTCCCGCTTTATGCCGGATTTTGATGCGCGAGGCGAGCTGGCGCCACGTGATATCGTGGCGCGCGCCATCGATCATGAAATGAAGCGCCTTGGTGTGGACTGCATGTATCTCGACATCAGCCATAAGCCGGAAGCGTTTGTCCGTCAGCATTTCCCGATGATTTATGAAAAGCTGCTCGGTCTGGGGCTCGACCTGACGAAAGAACCGATACCGATCGTACCTGCCGCGCACTATACCTGCGGCGGGGTGATGATCGACGATCGCGGGCGTACCGATGTGGACGGGTTATACGCCGTCGGGGAAGTGAGTTATTCCGGGCTGCACGGTGCAAACCGCATGGCATCAAACTCACTGCTTGAATGTCTGGTCTATGGCTGGTCAGCAGCGGAAGATATTTCCCACAGGATGCCGGATATTCACGCTGCACCTGAATTACCAGCATGGGATGAGAGCCGCGTTGACGACGCTGACGAGCGCGTGATCCTGCAACATAACTGGCACGAGCTACGCCTGTTTATGTGGGATTATGTTGGCATCGTCCGTACTACCAAGCGACTGGAACGCGCACTGCGTCGTATCACATTGTTACAGCAGGAAATTGACGAGTACTACGCCAATTTCCGCGTTTCCAATAATCTGCTTGAATTACGCAACCTGGTGCAGGTAGCAGAGCTGATTGTGCGCTGCGCAATGGAACGCAAAGAGAGCCGTGGACTGCATTACACGCTGGACTACCCGGATTTACTGCCCGATTCCG